>NZ_FOTS01000001.1 GCF_900114615.1 Pelosinus propionicus DSM 13327
TATAACCATAAACGATAATTTTGAAAAGCATTTTAGGTGAGACTACTGATTTTCTGCCTTTACGAGAATACGCTTTGTATAACAGCGAATAATCAAGTTGATCCATTATCTTACTTAACAGCCTGACCGAATCGTTTTCTGGTATGAGGATTTCGATAGGAAGCGGTAAAACTAGTTGATATGAATTTGTTTTTGTTGTAGGATTTATATGTGTAAAGTTTTTCATAGCAGTTTAATTCTACACCAAGAGGCAGGTTCTTCGGAACCTGCCTCTTGTATTTTTAATACATATAAGGGACTATCTCAATTTCTTATTGAGACAGCCCCTTTTATTTTATCATTCGATTATGTTATACTATATCATAAATTAACTTAATTAAATTAAGAGAGGTAAATGATGGAAAATTCCAAAGAATCAGCAAAGGAAAAATATCTGCCAATCATAAAACTTGGAAAGCTATATTTATATTTATTAATTTTAGGGAGACTTGTTTATTTGATACAGCGTGTACCGCTCCCCACAGACAAACCTATAGACAGTTCAATCATAGATGCTGGGAAATTTATGCTTCAGTCAGTTCTTGGGAATGAAGTTGCAAAAAGTGTATGTATTTTAGTTTTACTCCTTTACACCATGTTTGTGGCAATTGAGAGTTTTATGTTATTGCGCCAGTGGTTCCTATCGTATTATACCAAATATAAAAAGAAAAACTAACTCTTTTCTATAAAGCGAATATGCCAAAGGGATTCATTTTTTAAGTTCTCTGCATCTAAAGAAAAACTTCTGCATACATGTTGCAGTGAGTTGATCAGGTCAATGGGTACTGGTTTTCCGCAGCAAATGCAAGATAAATAATCTGTTTTGAATAAGTCAGAAATTGGGATGGCAAAGGTTCGAGTACAGGACAAGCAGGTAAATTCAATTGTCATGACACACCTCCTTAGTATTGCATACTATCTTCGATTGATTACCTTCATTTCCTGCTTGGAAATAAAAAAAACAATAATTATTTATGATTTCTATTGAATAGTAAGCTAGATCGATTCGTTTTGGAGGCATTAGATGTATTACGAAGAAATAAAAAAAGTTTCAAGTGCAGCGCAGGCAAAGAGCGCACTTCTAAATGGAAGTCCCGTCAAATATTTAGTATCATCTGCTCTGGCAGGTATGTATGTTGGTCTTGGTATAGTACTTATATTTACGATTGGCGGAATTTTATTTCAGTCTGAATCTCCGGCAATGAGAATTATTATGGGAACCTCTTTTGGTATTGCGTTGAGTTTAGTGATTATGGCCGGATCAGAGCTTTTTACAGGTAATAATCTGATTATGACCATTGGCAAGATGGAAAAGAAAGTAACAATAGGTGAAGTAGTTGCTATTCACATTCTTAGTTTTATTGGGAATTTACTAGGCTCTTTTTTATTAGCTTCTTTATTCCTTGTATCTGGGCTTGGGCAAGGCAGTACGGCGCTGTTAATGGCAAAAATTGCACAGAGCAAAGTATCTTTGCCATGGATAGAGCTTTTAGCAAGGGGAATGCTGTGTAACATCTTGGTTTGCCTTGCGATTTGGTGCTCTTTTAAAATGAAAGAAGAAGCTGGAAAGCTCATCATGATCTTTTGGTGTCTTTTTGCTTTTATTACAACTGGTTTTGAACACAGTGTTGCAAATATGACATTGCTGTCAGCAGTGTTGATGATGCCTGGAGCAGATGCGGTTTCTCTTTCCGGTTTTATCTATAATATTAGTTGGGTTACCTTAGGTAATATGATAGGCGGTATCATATTTGTGGCCTTGCCGTATTGGTATATATCAAAACAAGAAAAGTCATAGGAATGATAGGACTCGGTCTAAAATGGCGTTATATTGACATGCATATAGTAATGGTTTAAGATAAATATAGGATTTAAGAAACTGGCAATGGCGCCTAGGTTGCATAGACAGCTTAGGTGTTTTCTTTTTTCTTAAAAATTTCTAAAAGTGAGATGGTTAGATGGTTTGTTTTAAACGATTGGAAGAAAATTTTCAACGATTATCGACAATTGGAAAGCAAGATGGGGGTGGATTTACGCGTCTTGCTTTCGGTGATGCTGACTGGGAAGCAAGAAACGTTATTATAGAACTTATGAAGACGGCAGGACTAACGATTCGCGTTGATGCTTTTGGCAATGTCATTGGACGTCGGGAGGGGTTATATTCCGAGAAGCCAGTAGTAATGCTTGGGTCCCATATTGATACGGTTCCGAATGGAGGAAATTTTGATGGAGTTCTTGGTGTTCTAGGGGCGATAGAAGCATTGCAATGTTTAGAGGAGCAGCAAGAGCAAAATGAACATCCTATTGAAGTTGTGGTATTTATGGCTGAGGAATCGAGTCGGTTTGGAGTTGCGACATTGGGCAGCAAGGCGTTTTGCGGGAAGCTTTCTCCTGAGAAGTTAGTTCAGTATAAGGATAAAGATGGTATATCTCTAGGTGACGCAATGCAGCAAAGAGAACTTAATCCGGCGAACATCCGCCAAGCCCAATATCAGGGGGATATTAAAGCATTTTTAGAGTTACATATTGAGCAGGGAAAAGTTTTAGAAACTACAAAACACCAAATTGGAATTGTAACCGGCATTGCAGCGCCTACTCGTTTCAAAGCAATCGTAACAGGTCAGGCGGATCACTCAGGAGCTACTCCGATGAATATGCGTCAGGATGCCTTAACAGCTGCAGCAGAAGTGATTTTATTGGTAGAGCAATTGGCAAGAAAAGTTGCCCATCTGGGAGTGGTAGGAACAACAGGAGTCATTAAAGCAGAGCCAGGTGCCATGAATGTAATTCCTGGGCGTGTGGAACTTGGAATTGATATTCGTGCAATTCAATTAGCAAGTAAACAGTGGGTAGTTGATGAGCTAATTGCAGGAATCGATAAAATTAAAGCGCAGCGCAGTGTAGAGATTGAAATGACTACGCTTACTGATGAAACTCCGGTTGAGCTTTTAGAAGAAATGGTTGAAGTGTTGCAAGATGTCTGCAAGCAGCATCCTTATCCCAATATGTTGATGCCTAGTGGCGCAGGACATGATGCAATGCATTTAGCTTCTCTGGCACCTACAGGTATTATATTTATTCCCTGCCAGGGAGGCATTAGCCATAATCCAGCAGAGTCGGCAAGTATGGATGATATCGTAGCGGGTACTGAGATTCTTTTAACAGCAATTCGTAAAATTGCTAAAGTGGATTTCTCGTGGAAAAAACAATAATAGAGAAATAAAGTGAAACTGACTGGAATCTTTATAGGTGCAAAGTTCTAGTCAGTTTCACTTTGTTCATATAGTAAACCCTCTTTAATCCTGAAAAATTGCAATGTAAAATTTAAGCAGGTATGTGAAAAGAATCTATTGCAAATGCAACCCATAAACGTTATGATTATTTTTTAAAGGCATGTACTGTATTATATAAAATGAAGTATTTTTCGTAGTAAAATAGCAATATAGAATGTATTGCTGTTAGTAAATCATAAATAAATCTTGAGTGAAAAATGACGGAGAATAAATTCCATAGAATCGGGAGGTAAATTTAAATTGGGTAAGGTAATTGGAGAAGGAACACAGCCATTGATCTGTACTCCTCTAGTGGGAAGAAATCAAGAAATTGTATTAGCTGAATTAGCAATTATTTTAGAGAAGATGCCGGATATTATTGAATGGCGTGCTGATTTTTTTGAACGAATTGCCAATACAGATGAAGTGATTGCCTTAACGAATGCAATGAAAAAGATTGCGGGTGATGTGCCGATTATTTTCACAATTCGTTCGATTCGGGAAGGAGGCCAAATCATTTCATTGTCAGATCGCGAAGCGATTGAATTAAGTGCAGCCATTTGTAAGAATACAAGTGTCGAATATGTGGATTGTGAATTAAGCAACCTGCCAGAACATTTTCAAAAGTTATGTAAAATAGCGAAGCAAAATAGTACCAAAGTAATTGCATCCTTTCATAACTTTACTTGTACGCCGCGTAAAGAAATATTAGAACAAAAGTTCAGACAAGCAGAAGAATATGGTGCCGATGTTGCAAAAGTGGCAGTTATGCCAACATCAGTGGAAGATGTCCTTACGTTGTTGAGTGCAACATTAGAAGCAAAAAAGAAGTTGAAGATTCCTGTAATTAGTATGTCAATGGGAGGGCTAGGTGCCCTAACCCGTATGTTTGGAGGAGTCTTTGGATCGACTGTTAGCTTTGCAGTAGGAGAAAATAGTTCTGCACCTGGGCAAGTACCTATTGATGATTTAAAAACAGTGTTCCAGATTGTAAAAAAATCTATGGGAATGTAGATATAAAGATTTTGGCTTACATGGTACTGGGCTTGCTAAGGGGAAAAGTTCTCTCGATCATGAATTTGGTATAGCAGATATACTGATCTGAGAAAAGGCATTGTGCGCTTTACTGGTGATACTTCTAGCTTAGACAGGAATCTTAAGTATGATGACTTCTTATAAACACAATGTATAATATCAATGTACAATGTGCTGATTAAGAAGTTTTTTTATTTGTTGCAATTTAAAATAAAAAATAGCTATCTTACAGACAACAATAATAGTACATTTTTACTTTCCGAAAGTACAATTGTGTTTTTTAAATATAAAAACATAACAATTGATTGATAATGTTATTGTATTTTGACAGATGCTTGACAAGTATTGTTTGTTTGGTATAATGAAAAAAGTATTATGTTGGGTTGAGCAGAGGATATTGATATAGCAAATAATAGGCTGCTAAATGAGAGCTTAAACACGAGCAGGCAACTGTTTTTGTGATAAAAAGGAGACTCAGTAGAGTCTTATTTTTTGTTTTATCGTATTAAAATGCCGTTTTCTCGGTAACGGAGGAAAATAGTGAACATAAATCGAATTCTTTTAAGAGATTGCTTTACTCTGCTCGCAATGATAAAAGGACGCGAGTCGTTTTTCTGATAAAAAATAGTAGGCGGTGTATTGTAATGAAATTTCATAATAATATTGTGTTGATTGGTATGCCGGGGAGTGGTAAGACGTCTCTAGGTTCGATTATTGCAGAACGATTAGAGCTTGAGTTCTGTGATATTGATCAATATATACAGGAAAAAGAGAATAAGACTATTTCTGAGCTTTTTTTATTAGGAGAGTCACATTTTCGTCAGATTGAAAGCAATGCAGTTCTCGAAGTCAGCAGTAAGAAGTCAATTGTTATTGCTACTGGAGGCGGTGTAGTAACACGTCCCGAGAATATTGCTGTATTACAGCAAAGAGGTACCATCTTTTATATTGACCGACCAATCGAAATGATAATAGAAACGATTGATGCTGCAGCTCGCCCGTTGCTGGAAGATAATGTGAAGAGGATTTACAGCTTATATCAACAGAGAAAGCATTTATATGAGGCGTGTTGTCATTATCGAATTACCAATGGATTATCATTACACTCTGCAGTCGATCAGATTCTAAAAGTAATTGTAAAAAGTCAGGATGATGAGCAATCAGTTGTTTCTGACCAAGCTTCTTTTTAATAAAAATCAGCGTCTAAGGCAAATACCTAGACGCTGATTTTTTGTGTTCAAAAAATCCAAAGGATCTTAAATTTAAAGTTGCCTATAATACATCCCAAATAGCCATTGCTGCTGCAGCTTCGACAACAGGTATCGCACGATGGACAATACAAGGATCATGACGGCCTTCTACCCTAATAGAGACATTTTCACCTTTTGCATTCACTGTATCCTGCTCTACAGAAATCGAGGGGGTTGGTTTTATGGCTACACGAAAAATGAGAGGCATGCCATTGGAGATTCCTCCTAGGATTCCTCCATTATGATTGGTGGAGGTCACAACCACATTATCTTTACTATACATCGCATCATTGGCCTGACTGCCGCGCATTTGGGCAAACGTAAATCCGGCACCAAATTCCACACCTTTAACGGCAGGAATAGAAAATAACAGATGTGCCAGTGTACTTTCTAGGGAATCAAAGAAAGGATCACCTAGGCCGGCAGGCAGGTGGATTACAGCTGCTTCAATGATACCGCCTACGGAGTCGCCTGCAGTCTTGGCGGAGAGAATGCACTCCTGCATTGATTCTCCCACAGCAGGGTCGAGTACAGGAAATGATTTTGCTTTTAATTGTTCTAGTGTTGCTTGGTCAATTGTTACTGCATCAAATTGAGATTCTGAAATAGAAGAGATACGTTGGATATGAGAACCAATATGAATGTTTTGCTGTCTCAAAAGCTGCTTAGCAATCGCACCGGCAAACACGAGAGGAGCTGTGAGGCGGCCGGAGAAGTGCCCACCGCCTCGCAAGTCATTAAAGTGCTTATATTTTATTGAACCAGTATAATCCGCATGCCCAGGGCGAAATTTCCAAGCTAAGGATTCATAATCTGCAGACCTTTGATCTTTATTTTCAATGCTGGAACACAGTGGACTTCCTGTTGTTTTGCCATTTAAAAAGCCACTCCAAATCGTAAATGCGTCTTTTTCATTACGTGCTGTTGATAAAGGACTTTTCCCAGGAGCGCGACGCTCCAGCTCCCGAGTTACTTCTGCTAAGTCAATTTCAAAGCCGGGCGGTAATCCGTCAATGGTAATACCGATTCCTTTTCCGTGACTTTCGCCAAAAATAGAATACTGAACCTTTTTACCCCATGAGCCACTCATTTGTTAACCTCCTGAAGTGTAAAATTAGATCGTGCGATTTTCAATTTTAGCAATCTGCGCTAAGGACCCCATTAATGAGGCGAAGCGTTCAGGTGTGATGGATTGTGGTCCATCGCAGCTTGCATTGGCAGGATCGTTGTGTACTTCAATAATCAATCCATCAGCACCAACGGCAATCGATGCCTTTGATAGAGCCTCTACCATCCACCATTTGCCCGCAGCATGGCTAGGATCAATAATAACAGGAAGATGACTTAATTTTTTTATGGCGAGTACGGCACTCAAATCTAGAGTATTACGAGTATAGGTTTCAAAAGTGCGAATGCCCCTTTCGCATAAAATAACATTGTCATTACCTTCAGCCATAATATATTCTGCTGACATAAGTAATTCTTCAATGGTAGCACTTAATCCTCGTTTTAATAAAATTGGTTTATTAGTTTGTCCTACTGCCTTCAACAGATCAAAGTTTTGCATGTTTCTTGCACCAATTTGAATGATGTCAACATCTTCAACGAATTTATCCAGTTTGCTCACGGACATAATTTCAGAGACAATGGGCAGTCCTGTTGCTGCTCTGGCAATTTTCAATAATTCCAGTCCTTCTTCCTTTAACCCCTGGAAACTATAAGGTGATGTTCTTGGTTTGTAAGCTCCGCCACGCAAGAAGCCAGCCCCTGCAGCTTTGACTTGATTTGCTACAGACAAAATTTGATTCTCGTTTTCAACCGAGCAGGGACCGGCAATGATTGTTAATTTATTACCGCCGATCGTTTGATTTCCAATTGGAATGACTGTATCTTCTGGATGAAAGACTCGATTGGCCTTCTTATAAGGTTCCTGTACAGATAGTACTTTTTCTACATAGTTTTTACTTGCCAGCTTATCTTTATCAAGTTTATGAGTGCTGCCAACTACGCCGATAATCGTCTGAAACTCTCCATACGTGGGCCAAGCACTGCAGCCGCCTTTTTCTAGTTCTGCTTTTAACTCTTCAATTTGTTCTGCTGTTACAGATGGATGTAATACGATAACCATAATAAATGCCCCCTATTATTTTACTTTATAACTTAAAAGTGAGTCTTTGGTGATGGAGAAGCGCGATGAAATCCTGCTTGTAAAGATGGGAATTTAAGAGCGATTTATCCATCGGGTAAAAAAAATAAGACTCCAATGAGTCTTGTAGAGATGGTGGAAATAAATTGTTCTTATCAGATTGC
The DNA here is from genome assembly GCF_900114615.1 of Pelosinus propionicus DSM 13327. Taxonomy (GTDB): domain Bacteria; phylum Bacillota; class Negativicutes; order DSM-13327; family DSM-13327; genus Pelosinus; species Pelosinus propionicus. Next base: position 7,907 of record NZ_FOTS01000001.1, read on the forward strand.
TGTTAGTTGACATTTCCATCTATAATGCTCATTTAAAAAACATATATTCACTTTTTTCCATCCGAAAAAGTCGAAGCTAAAAAAGTAGCTCCAACCAAAAAAGTAAAAATATTGTTTTTGTTCAATGGCTTTATAGGTGAGATGTGTCATAAAAAACATCCTCCGATAATAATTGATTTTCCAGTAACTGTTTTCCATTATATCAAAGTATTAAAAAGTGTCAAGTAATAGTTTTAAAATAAAATTAAAATAAATAAATGTTACATGTTAATGAAAGAATAAAAACATTTGTATAATAGAGATAAACAAAAACAAAAAAACTCTTGACAGTGTAGCAAAATTTGAATAAAATGTGCCTTAATAGAATGTGTAATCCGCTATGAGCAGGAGAAGTACATATACGAACTTTGGATCAGCGAGTCGGTGACCAGGCAACTGGAGGTGTGATGACCGGCCCAAAGAGTCTATGGAATGGGCCTGTGAGCAGCTCACCGAACGCATATCATATGTTAGTAGGATGAGCCGGTTGCCACCGTTATTGGGCTAGGGTATCAGATGTAACATCTCGTACCTGAGTAGAGGGAAAGCATTAGCTTTCTAAATTAGGGTGGTATCGCGAATCATTTCGCCCCTTTCAAGGGGTGGAGTGATTTTTTTATTTTTATAAGCTTAATTTATAAGGAGGAATGGCTATGTTCAAGGAATTTTTATCTCACGTAGTAGCGGGAGAAAATTTATCGCGAGAAGATGCACAATTGTCCATGGATATCATTATGTCTGGGGGCGGGACCGAAGCACAAATTGGTGCTTTTATTACAGCTTTACGAATAAAGGGTGAAACCATTAATGAAATTGCTGGTTTTGCCCAAACCATGCGTAATCATTCATTAAAGGCACAATTTAGCAGTAGGGAAATGATTGATACCTGTGGTACGGGCGGGGATAAAACAGGTACCTTCAATGTATCGACAGCGGTAGCTTTTGTGGTAGCAGGTGCTGGGCTTGTTGTAGCTAAACATGGCAATCATGGCTTATCCAGTTCTTGCGGCAGCGCAGACGTTCTTAATGCTTTAGGAATTTCAATGAATTTACCGCCTCAAGGAGTAAGTAAATCCATTGAAATGACGAAAGTTGGTTTTTTGTATGCTCCTGCTTTTCATAAAGCGATGAGATATGCTGCGAAACCGCGTAAAGAATTGGGATTTCGAACTGTTTTTAATATGCTGGGACCATTAACCAATCCTGCAGAGGCTAATTATCAGTTAATCGGTGTATATGATCCTTCTTTAACTACAAAATTAGCAGAGGCGCTTGCCATGTTAGGCGTGAAGCGAGCCATGGTAGTACATGGTTTGGATGGTCTGGATGAAATATCCACTACTTCGCTGACACAGGTAACAGAAGTCAATGGTTCAGAAACTCGAACCTATATGATTGATCCTGCTGTATACGGGTTTAGTGGCAGTGGTCTAGAGGCGTACCGCGGTGGTACACCAGAGGAAAATGGAAAACTTATTTTGGATATTTTTCAAGGGAAGCTGCTCGGTCCAAAGCGTGATATCGTTTTGCTAAATGCCGCTGCTGCATTAGTAGTCGCCGGTAAGGCAGAAAGTATAAAAGAGGGATTGAACATTGCGGCAAAGAGCATTGACGATGGAGCGGCCTATTCCAAATTAGAAGAGGTACGGCGCTTTAGTCAAGAATATAAGGAGGAATTGATATTATCATAAAAATCTGTGGCATCACATCAGTGGAAATAGCCCAAGGAGCTAAAGAGCAGGGGGCTGATTTGATCGGCTTTGTATTTGCAGAAAGTAAGCGTCAGATTGATATAAAAAAGGCTCATCGAATTGGGCAGGAAGTGAAAGGAATCAGCAAGGTTGGTGTTTTTGTGAATTCACCTCTACAAGAGGTACAAGAGATTGCAGAGTATTGTCAGTTAGACTATGTTCAGTTGCATGGCGAAGAGACTCCTGAGTATTGCCGGTCTGTTGGCAGACCCGTTATTAAAGCATTTCGGGTAGCTCCTGGTTTTAATTTTGAAAGAAGCCAGGAATATCCTGCTGATTGGATTCTATTAGACAGTTTTACTCCTGGGCAATACGGCGGGACGGGGATTACTTTTGATTGGCAGTCTCTGCAGGATTTTACTTCTCAGAGCCACATTCCCGTAATGGTAGCTGGTGGTCTTACTCCTGAAAATGTTGGAGCAGCTATTTCTCTATTATCTCCTAGTGGGATCGATGTTTCAGGAGGTGTCGAAACCAATGGAAAGAAAGACATAAAAAAAATCCAAGAATTTATGATTGCTGCTCGCAGGGCAGAAGGAGGCAAAACCAATGCTAAATGAAATTATAACGAAAAAACGCCGAGAGATAGCAATGCAAAAAAGTAAAAGACCTCTTGACCAATTTGACAAAGAGATTACAAGAGGAGATTTTCGTTTTAGTAAAGGGATTAAGAAAAACCCATGGGCACTTATTGCAGAGTGTAAGCTGGCGTCCCCGGCTAAAGGAGAGCTGTGTAATGCATATACAGAATGTGAATTAGCGCAGATCTATACGGCAAATGGAGCAACAGCTCTTTCAGTACACACAGATCAACACTTTAAAGGGAAGCTGGAGAATATAAAAATGGTAAAGGCTGTTACTCATTTGCCCATCTTGCGTAAAGATTTTATTATTGATGCATACCAGATTTATGAATCCAGATGGGCAGGGGCAGATGCCATATTGCTGATTGCAGCAGTATTAAGTGATGAAGAGCTGAACGAGTACCTAGAAGTTGCCGCTACGCTTGGTCTGGATTGCTTGGTCGAGGTTCATACATTGGAAGAACTCCTGCGGGTGCAAAGGACTTCGGCGGTGTTAGTAGGGATTAATAATCGCGATTTGAAAACCTTTACTACTGACATTAGTAATACGTTTGCTTTATTGCCTTATTGTTCTTCGAAGATTGTACTAATTAGTGAAAGCGGCATCAAAAATCAAGAAGATGCGAAAAGATTGCAAGAAGCAGGAATAAAAGGGATTTTGGTAGGAGAAGGATTAGTTTGTGCTCATGATATTGGTAGGATGACGCAGGAAATGGCATTGTGCCAAGGGTGAGTGAAGCAGTTGAAAGAATAGGAGGAATAGAGTATGCCAGATAAAAATGGGAAATTTGGGGATTTTGGTGGTCGATTTGTACCAGAGACAGTGATGCCAGCTTTGATTGAACTGGAAGAGCATTATGACGCATTAAAGAGTGATGCATCGTTTCAGGAGGAACTGCACTTTTATTTGCAGGAGTATGCAGGCCGCCCCACGACCTTATATTTTGCGAAGAATTTGACAGCACATTATGGGCGGGGGAAAATCTATCTAAAACGGGAAGATTTACTGCATACAGGAGCTCATAAAATCAATAATGCTATCGGGCAGGCCCTGCTGGCACGTCGTATGGGAAAAAAGAAAATTGTGGCTGAGACGGGCGCTGGGCAGCACGGTGTGGCTTGCGCTACTGTTGCAGCTCTCTTTGGGCTAGAATGCTGTGTATATATGGGAAAAGAAGATATTGAACGGCAGGCTTTAAATGTCTTTCGTATGCGGCTCTTGGGAACGGAAGTTATACCCGTGACTAGTGGCACGGGTACGTTAAAGGATGCTACAAGCGAGGCCATTCGCTACTGGGTAACAAATGTAGAAGATACCCATTATATTATTGGCTCTGTTGTAGGACCTCATCCTTATCCTATGATTGTGCGGGATTTTCAAAAGATCATTGGTGAAGAAGTAAAAGAACAAATTCTAAATTATAATATAGAAAAATTAAAGTATATTGTTGCTTGTATTGGTGGAGGCAGTAATGCCATGGGGATGTTTTACTCCTTTCGTAATGATAAAGAGATTATCAAAATTGGTGTCGAGGCGGCGGGTAAGGGCATCACTACCAATGAGCATGCGGCATCTTTAACGAAAGGGCGGCCAGGTGTACTGCATGGGGCATTTAGTTATTTATTGCAAGATGATGATGGGCAGATTATTGAACCGTACTCTATCTCTGCTGGACTTGATTATCCTGGCGTTGGTCCCGAGCATTCCTTTTTTAAAGATAGTGGAATTGTTGAATATAAAGCAGTTTCCGATGAAGAAGCATTACAAGCATTTAAACGCCTTGCACGTGTAGAAGGAATTATTCCAGCTTTAGAAAGCTCCCATGCGCTGGCATATTTAGAGGAAATTATGCCGAAGACGCAAATGGATGAAACGGTAATTATTTGCCTTTCTGGTCGAGGTGACAAAGATGTAGATATGGCAATAAAAGTAATGGGGGAATTATAATGTCAAATTTGTCGGAAACGTTGCAAAAATTAAAAGCGTCAGGACGTAAGGGGCTTATTGTCTATCTAACAGCTGGTTATCCTGATTATGCCACAACATTAGAAACTGTTTTGGCGATGGAAGCAGAAGGAGCTGATGTGATTGAAATTGGTATTCCTTTTTCTGATCCCATTGCCGATGGACCTGTGATTCAGCATGCCGCTACCTTAGCACTAAAGGCGGGCGCAACTACTGCTAAGTCCATCGAATTAGTTACTCAAATACGTAAAACTTCTAGTGTTCCCCTAGTGGTTATGACCTATGTCAATAGTATATTAGGGTATGGAAAAGAAAAGTTTATTTCTGATTTTGTTAAGGCAGGAATCGATGGGCTTATTGTACCTGATTTACCTCTTGAAGAAGCAGATTTATTAGAAGATATTTGCAAGAAGCAAAATATTCCTCTTATTGGGCTTATTGCACCAACATCGACAGCCGATCGGATCAAATGCATTGCGCAAAAAGCAGAGGGCTTCTTATATTGTGTTTCCAATACTGGTGTGACAGGTGGTCGGCAAAATAATTATGATCAAATTGGCGCAGTGATAGAGAATGCTCGCCAGGTCAGTCAGATACCTATGGCAATTGGCTTTGGAATTGGCAATTCTCAAGGGGCCTCTGCCGCAGCTCGCTATGCTGATGCTGTTATTGTTGGCAGTGCGATTCTTGAAAAACTTACGAATGAGGGAGTCGCTGGTGCTCGCAGCTTGGTCAGGTCCATTCGTGAGACTTTAGATGAGGAGAGTGAATAGGATGAAAATCATTCCCAGCTTAGCTGATTTTTCTAAATTAGCAAAAGAATATAATCTGATTCCTATTTTTACTGATTTATCTGTTGATCTGGATACTCCTGTGTCCATTTATTCTAAGATTACAGGCGATAACCCTGGGTTTATTTTAGAAAGTGCAGATACGAGTAAAGCTTTTGGACGATATTCATTTATTGGAGCGGATCCTTTTATTACGGTATTGGGGAGAAGTAAAAAGACTGAGGTCAGAAAAGGGCAGGATGTTACTACGGTAGAAGCTCCACCACTTGCTGCATTGCAAAGGATATTAGGACAGTTCTCTTTCCCTAATATCCCTGAATTACCCCCTTTTAGCGGCGGGGCTGTCGGGTATTTTAATTATGAAACCGTTGGCACATGGGAAAAAATTAGAGGAATGAATATTCCTGAAGATGAGATTTTAGGCGAATTTATGTTTTGCCGCATCATTATTGTAATGGACCATCTCACCCATTCAGCAAAATTATTATACCTGGCTAGTATTGAGGAAGGTATCGACACTCGTGTAGAATACGAAAAAGCCATTGGACATTTGCGTGGCTTAATAAATAAAATACAGCAGTCAGTTGCTATAGTCCAAAATGCAGAGCGTAAAATAGAAGTACAAGGAACTTCTGCAGGGCTAGATGATGAAGAGATTAAACAAAATTATTTAACCATGGTAGAAAAGGCCAAGGAATATATTGCTGCAGGAGATGTTTTTCAAGTTGTGCTTTCCAAACCTTTTCACTTAACAACGACTAAAACCCCATTTAATTTATATCGCCGCTTACGTCAAGTCAATCCTTCACCCTATATGTTTTATATTAATGTTGGTAAAAGACAAATTGTTGGCGCATCGCCAGAGATGCTTGTGAAATTAGAAGGCGGGAATGTATTTACTTGTCCTATTGCTGGCACTAGGCCGCGGGGGAAAAGCCCGGAAGAGGACGAGAAATTAGCGGCAGAATTAATTGCTGACGAGAAGGAAAGAGCAGAGCACTATATGCTGGTTGATTTAGGGCGTAATGATGTTGGTCGTGTAAGTCTGCCAGGGACTGTAAAGGTAAACCGCATACTTGAAGTAGAAAAATTTTCTCATGTGATGCATTTAGTTTCTGAAATATCTGGTGTTCTGAATCCCAAATATACTCCGATGGATGTATTGGCGGCTTGTTTTCCAGCGGGTACGTTAAGTGGTGCACCAAAAGTTCGGGCTATGGAAATTATTAATGAATTGGAACAGTTACCCCGCGGACCTTATGGAGGGGCAGTCGGTTACTTTGACTTTAGAAATAATATGGATACTTGTATTACAATACGTACGATGGTCATTGATGGTGATCAAGTGGGAATTCAAACAGGTGCTGGCATCGTAGCAGATTCAGTGCCAGAAACAGAATATCAGGAGATCTTAAATAAAGCTAAAGTTTTGTTTAAAGTGATTATGGAGGATGAAAATTATGATTTTAATTATTGATAATTATGATTCCTTTACGTATAATGTTTATCAATACGTTGCTAGCTTAGGGTATGAAGTAGAAGTTGTCCGTAACGATGCTGTCACCGTAGATGAAATTAGGGCAAGAAGATATAATGCCATTATTATTTCACCAGGTCCGGGTACACCGAGTGATGCTGGAATTAGTAAAGAGGTCATCGCAGCCTTTGCTGGTGAATTGCCGATTTTAGGCATCTGTCTTGGTCATCAGGCAATTGGTGAAGTCTTTGGTGGGAAGGTAGTGCGTGCTCCTAAGCCTATACATGGTAAGGTAGCTGATGTCTATCATAAAGAGGATGGGATTTACCAAGGCTTGTCTCAGCCTTTTGTTGCAGGGCGCTATCATTCCCTGCTGGTGGAAGAGGAGAGCATACCTGATTGCTTAGAAATAACAGCCAGAACAGCAGACGGCTTAATAATGGGAATTAGGCACAAAGAATACCAGGTTGAAGGCGTGCAATTTCATCCCGAATCGGTGTTAACGCCAGAAGGAATGAGCTTGCTTGAACACTTTTTAAATAAATAGACGAGAAAGGCACAGGAGGAGCAGCATGGAGCTTAGCAGTTGGTGTGAGAAAGAGGCGATCATAGGTTATCTTGGTCCCCATGGTACGTACAGTGAAGAAGTGGCGTTTCGTCTATATAATAAGGATCAAGTCAGTTTTAAATCTTATTCCAGCATTGATGTGGCCATCAAAGCGGTCGAGTCTGGTGAAGTATCTCAAGGGATTGTTCCTGTGGAAAACTCCCTTGAAGGTTCAGTAAATGTTACGTTGGATATCTTAGCTCACGAAGTGAATTTATATATTAGGAAAGAGGTGATTTGGCCAGTACGGCATAATCTTTTAGTCAAAAAGCATTGGGAGGATGTTAAGGTCATCGTTTCTCATCCTCAGGCCCTGGCCCAGTGTCGTCATAATTTGAGACGGCTTTATCCTGACGCTGAGTTAAGAGCTATGAATAGTACTGCTGATGCTGCGACTCTTGTTGCTAGTGGTATAGAAAACTATGCAGCTGTAGGGAGTCAAAGTGCTGGCGCTCTTTATAAGCTGCAAACCATAGCTGGTGATATTCAGGATAGTTCTACCAATTGTACACGGTTTATTGTCTTGGGCGATAGCCCGATAGATGCTTATTTGTTGTCAGATCCCTGTAAAACTTCTGTTGTTTGCAAAATGAATGGAGAACGTCCAGGTAGTTTATGTGAGATTCTGCAGGAGTTTTCTACGAGGAACGTTAATCTTACAAGAATCGAATCCAGACCTGCACGGACAGGTATGGGAAATTATATATTTTTCTTTGATATGGATGGTAGTATGGAAAAGAATAATGTTCGCAGTGCAGTAGAGGCTGTAAAAGAAAAGAGCCTATGGTTTAAGAGTTTTGGCTCATATCCTATATGCGCGTTGTAGGAAGGGATTAGAGGAAATAGATATGCAATATAGTATTGTAAATACAGATTATGAATTGCAATTATGTTTAGACTTACGTCGGAAAGTATTTGTGATTGAGCAAGGCATTTCAGTTGATCTTGAAATGGATCATTATGATGCGGCTCCTCATGAATGTGTACATGGGCTGATTATTGCTGAGGATGGCGAGGCAGCTGCTACAGGACGGTTAATAGCCTACGGAGAAAATAGCGGCAAACTGCAGCGTATCGCTGTACGTAAGGAGCTGCGTGGCAGTGGAGTAGGGCGAGAAATTATGAAATTGTTAGAACAACAGGCGATTGCTAGTCAATTTTCCAATGTGCTGCTTGACGCCCAATGTAGTGCAGAAGCATTTTATGCTAACTTGGGTTATGTGACCGTATCGGCAGTACCGTTTTTAGATGCTGGTATCTGGCATGTTAGAATGAAAAAGGATTTAATGGAGCATCATATAAGATAATCTATTTAATTTTAGAGGGAATTTATCGATAATCTTGAAATAATAATCATATATATAATAACTATTTAAGATTATCGATAGGAGATAGATATGGTAGACATGGCAAAGCATTTAATTTTTGATTCTGCGATTGGAAGTTCTAAACCAGAGAATATTGTGAATACAGAAGTGAAATGTCCATTTTGCTGTAGGGAGAAGTTAGAACATGTATTAGCAGAAGATGGTACTATTATACTTTTAAAAAATAAATACCCTGTTTTGCGGGATACCTTGCAAACGGTCATTATTGAAACGGATCAATGCCACTCAGAATTGTCGCTTTATCCAAAAGAACATTTGCATCGGTTATTTCACTTCAGTATGGAAAAGTGGCAGGCTATGATAGCAAGCAGAGAATTTGCATCGGTACTCTTTTTTAAGAATCATGGTCCTTTTTCTGGAGGCACGATCCGGCATCCTCATATGCAGATTGTAGGTTTAAGAACGATTGATTATGTTCCGCGGATCCCAGTGGAAACGATGGATGGAACTGTGATTCATCAAAGCAGAGGGGCGGAGTTAAATCTTGCGAAAGAACCGAAAATTGGATTTTGCGAGTTTAATGTGAAGCTAAAGGATCCATCATCAGTAGATAAGATGGCGGATTATATACAAGTAGTAGCGCATTACTTATTGAATCATTTTCATAAACGCTGTAATAGTTATAATATATTTTTTTATCAGCTGGAAGGTAAAATTTCTGCTAAAATTATGCCTAGACTTGTTACTTCGCCTATATTTATTGGTTACTCAATTCCTCAGGTGTCAAGCCGTGGGGAAGAAGTTATCAAGGAGATACAAAAGTTATATTTTTAAAGCGGAACGGCTTCTTCACCAATGGATGAAGAAGCCGTTTGTTTATTTGATTGAGGTAGAGATTAAGAAAAAGATTGTATTACAAAGTTTTTGAATCGTTGAGCGGCGGGAGATAAATAACGTTCTTTAGTCCAGGCGATTCCAATGACTCGCTGGCATTGCGGCTTAGAAACAGGTAGAAAGGACACATTGGTTTTATCTAGACCAAAGACATGAGGAATGAGTGCCACTCCTAATTTAGCTTCGACGAGGCCGGCGACGGTCAGAATTTCCTCACCTTCAAAAGTGATAAATGGCTTTAAATTTACTTCTTTAAAGAAATGGTCAGTTAAAATACGTAAACCATAATCTTTTTTGAAAGTAACAATTGGATCATGAGCAATTTCTTTAAGCTCAATGGATTTTCGTTCAGCAAGTCGATGTCCAAAAGGAACTACAACAAATAACTCTTCAGTAAAGAGTGGCTCCCACTCCATATAATCTTTTGTTGTTACAGGTGAACAAAGACATAAATCTACTTCTCCTGCTTCTAGTTGATCTAAGAGGAGAGTGGTAGCATTTTGATAAAGCTTAAATTGTATATTTGGGAATTTAGAGCGGAATTTACTTAAGAGACTTGGCACAAGATTCGAACCAAGAGAGTGAAGAAAAGATAAGGACACGCTGCCATAGTCAGGATGTATTAAATCGTGTATAACTTGCTTTCCTGCATCGATTTCTTGTATCGACCGTTCTACATACTGTAGAAAGATGACTCCATATCGATTGAGCACAATGTGTTTACCGCGACGTTCAAATAGTGGAAATCCTAGTTCCTCTTCAAGCTTAGCAATAGAACGGCTTAGGGCGGGCTGAGAAATCGATAATTGTTCTGCGGCATGAGTAATGTGCTGCAATTGGGCAACTAATTTAAAATATTCCAGTTGATTCCACTCCATTATGTTGACCACCTTTTGTTATGTCGTATTTTAATATCTAAGTTTAGATATGGTGGGAAATGTCTTTATATAATTATAACACATTAATTATATAAAAATGATGCATTGGACAGATGATACTTTGGAGGTTACTATGATAAAAAGAGAATGATCGTTGATTAGGAAGGACTGTGGTGGATATTATGAAGACCTATATACAAAAGAATAGTACAGCATATTGGCGAGGAATATCAGCTATGTTTTTAGGAAGTTTTGTTACGTTTGCTTTGCTTTATTGCATGCAGCCCTTAATTCCTGTTTTTTCAGAAGAGTTTCATATAGCACCAGCTTATGCCAGTTTGTCAATATCTCTTACTACAGGGATTATGGCATTTTTTATGCTGTTAGTATCTTGGTTTTCTGATGCAAGGGGAAGGAAAATCGTGATGGCAATATCGTTATCTGTTTCTGCGATATTAGGACTTATAATTGCTTTTTGCAATAACTTTTCAGTATTACTCATATTACGGATATTGCAAGGAATTATGCTGGCAGGATTTCCTGCGATTGCTATGGCATATGTAAATGAGGAATTTGATCCTAAAATAGTAGGTATGGTAATGGGGATTTATATTAGTGGCAATTCTGTTGGTGGTTTAGCTGGGCGTATTATGGTTAGTACACTGGCGGATTTTTCAACATGGCATATTGCAGTGGCTGGTATTAGCACAATTGGGCTGTTATTGAGTATTTGGTTTTGGATTGCTTTACCCAAATCTAAAAATTTCTCCCCCAAGAAAAGGGATTTGAGAGAGATGCTAACTGCATTTACTAAAAAATTGCAAAATATAGAATTACTTATGCTATATAGTATTAGTTTTTTAATTATGGGGGGATTTGTAACTTTATATAATTATATTGGTTACTCTTTAATGGCTCCGCCCTACAATTTAAGTCAAACCTTAGTTGGATGTATCTTTATTGTTTATTTGATTGGAACCTTTAGTTCTACGTTTATGGGAAAGCTGGCGGATAGTAATGGCAGTTCAAAAGTGCTGTGTTTATCCATTACGATTATGTTACTAGGTTGCTTGATTACCGTAAATGGCAGTTTGTCCATTAAAATTTTAGGCGTAGCATTATTTACCTTTGGTTTTTTTGGCAGTCATTCTGTTGCAAGCAGTTGGGTAGGGAAATGTGCTCGTTCTGACAAAGCGCAGGCTGCTTCTTTATATCTGCTTTTTTTCTATTTGGGTGCTAGCACAATTGGAACAATCGGAGGAAAATTCTTGCTTTGGTATGAGTGGGAGGGAGTCGTTAGTGTTATTGCTCTTGCATTAGTACTGGCTTTAGTCTTTTCAGGGATCTTATTGCTGCGGGAAATGCGCTATAAGGAAAATTTGATTCGAATGGAAATTTAAATTCATTTAATCTTAGTTTTTTGGGATTTAACCGCTCTAAGTCTCTCTCTTGTAAAGGAGGGGAGTCATAGAGCGGTTTAGTGCTGACTTCTTTCTCACATAGTGATATAATTAGTAAAAATCTCAAGAAAGGAATTGAATTATGAGTGAGATTGTACAGTCTATTGACCAAGAAATCCTTTCATTCTATCGGCAAGGCGATCAGGAACAGGCGTTAAAGCTGTTTATAAATCAATATCAAGCTAGATTATATGCTTTAGCATATAAAATGCTGGGAAATCACGATGATGCGATGGATGCTTTGCAGGAAATTTTATATCAGGTAAATCGTTCTTTGCAGAGTTTTAAGGAAAAGTCTAGTCTATACACTTGGGTATATCGTTTGGGTTCAAATGTCTGCTTTAATTTTCGTAAAAAAAGAAATCAAACCGTTAATCAGTTGGAATGGGATGAGAGCTTATATTATTCAATGATGTTGCCTATTGAACAGCCAAATGAAGATCCCGATAGAATGTGTGAGGTTAAATATAAGCAGTACTTGGTTCAGCAGGCAATTTTAAAATTGCCCGAAAACCAGCGCATACTCCTTGTTTTACATGATATTGAAGGAATTTCAAGTTCAGAAATTGCACAAATTTTAAATATTAATATCAATGCGGTGAAATCTCGACTTTATCGCGGTAGAGTGGCCTTGCGTAATATCATTAGTAAAGGTTTTACGGTTAAAGGAATGGAAGGGGTAGGTACATTTTCCATTAATTCTTCTGGTCATTTAAAATAATGGTTATAATATTTTGCAAATAAGATTAAGATATGGGAATTGCTAAGAAGAAAAGGGGCTGGATTATTAGCCGGCAGTTCATACATATAAAGAATAAGAAGGCTTTTACAGTCTTGAGTAAAAGTCTTCTTATTCTTTACATACAATATAATTAGTTCTTGGATCCTAAATCTCGTAAACAATATACAAGATTTTCTTTTTTACGATGGAAATTGATACACTCACAGCATTTACCGTGACGTTCACAATCTGTCTTTGGACAGGTACAATTTTGTTCATTACAGCCAGCCATAAAAAAGCCCCCTATATTCTTTTATTACTATTTTAGTATAAAGTCAGGAGAGAGTAAAACCCTTTGTTAAGGGGAATGAAATAATTTTATTAAAAATACGATAAGGAGGCTATATATGTCTGAAAATAAAGTTTGCCTACTAATGGTCTTTACAGCTCTTTTCTGGTCAGGTGCATTTATAACAGGGAAAATCGCAGTACTGCAATTTCCGCCCTTTGCACTGACTTTTTTCCGTTTCCTGCTGGCATTGCCGTTTATATTCTTCTTGCTATATAGTAGGGAGAAGGAAAAATGGCTGCCTAAAAGAGAGCAGTGGCTGCCTCTGATTGTATTAGGCATTATAGGTACCTTTTTTTATCATGTTTTATTTTTTAGTGCGTTACGCTATACCACGGCAATTAATTCTTCCTTGATTGGTGCGACCAATCCAGTATTGACTACTCTTATGGCGGTTTTATTTTTTAAGGAACATATGACACTCAAACGTTTAGTTGGTATTATCTTTTCTTTTTCAGGTGTTTTTCTTATTGTAACGAATGCAGATTGGCTGCTGATTTCTACGTTTAATTTTAATCTTGGGGACATACTCATGTTTAGCGCTGTTTTTAATTGGGCATTATATGCGCTTTTAAGCCGTTCCTATATGCAGAAGTATTGTTTATCACCATTAATGGTAACAGCCTACACATTTTTAGTTTGTGTAGTCCTATCCATACCCTTTGTAATAGCAGAAAATCCTGGCTCTTATTTATCTAAAACTAGTGTTGGTGGCTGGTTATCAATTGCATATATGAGCATATTTGCGTCTGTATTAGGATACTTAATCCAATTGTTTGCCATCGAAAAAATTGGTGCATCGCGGGCCGCAGTATTTGTTAATTTGGTACCTATTTTCACAATTGTTCAATCTGTTTTCATCTTAGGCGAATCTTTTACATTCTTTAAATCTATAGGGGCTTTAGGGATAGTTACAGGCGTTTACTTAGCGACAAGATCAAATGAAAGTTAAGTTTTTTAAGAAAATAAAAAAGTCCCTGTCATAGACAGGGACTCTGACATCCTAGCGGTTCTGGCTAAAGCAATCTCTGCAATAAACAGGACGATCGCCACTTGGACGGAAAGGAACTTGTGTTTCAACGCCACATGCTGCACAAGTTGCATCATGCATTTCACGTTGTTGGAAGCTGCTGTTGCGACCGCCACCGTTTCTTTGTTTGTGAGCTGCTCTGCATGAAGGGCAACGTCCTGGCTCGTTAGTAAAGCCTTTTTCAGCAAAGAAATCTTGTTCTGAAGCTGAGAATACGAATTGGTCTGCGCAATCGCGGCAAGTTAAAGTTTTGTCTTGGTTCATGTGTTGTATAGCCTCCTAAAATCTGTTACTAAAATAGGTAATAAGAATGTTCATTGTATCTCGTTAAGTTATGTTTAACAAGATAAATGAGAAATTCAATCGATCTATTTAAGTGCTTCTAAATCATACGCTGAATTGGTACAAAAGTAAAGAGGATTTTTATTAAATTTTAAAAAAAATTATAAAAATTATAAAAATAGTTTTCACTTATCAATTAATTGATCATTTTGCTTATAAATGTAAGAGAATAAGATATCGTTTAGATCTCTTTTCTAGAAAAAATGTTTATATTTTAATAGATAAATTATATAATGAGCAGGTAGGAACTTGTCTCTTTTAAGAAAATGATAAAAAGAATGCAAGAAAATGGAGGAACTAAATATGGAGTTTTTTGAATGGGATGAAAGCTTTTCAACAAAAATTCAAAGATTTGATGATGATCATAAGAAATTACTAATTTTATTCAATAATGTGTATCATCGTGTATTTGAATGTGAGAATTTGGAAGAGGAAAGAGAGTTAACACAAGAGACTTTAGTTGAGTTATTAAATTATGTTACGTATCATTTTTCTGCAGAAGAGGAATTAATGATGCAGTTTGGTTATCCACAATTCTTAGAGCACAAGAAAGAACATGGTTCTTATATAGCCGAAGTGAATAAATTCTTAGATCAGCATAAAAAAGGTGCGGCGGCATTATCTTTTCCAACCTTTATGTTTCTTAAAGAATGGATTGCTAAACATATCTTAGTGCGTGATAAGGAATATGGACAATTTTTTAATGATAAAGGAATTCGATAGAAAAACATTCTCTAAAATCGTGAACTCCTACGGCGCAAATAGTAATTATTAGTGTAAGTCACAAGGAATTTGAGTAGTGCTGCCATAAGTATGAAGATATGAAGTAGTAGGATGGTTAGCGGCATGATCAAAAATAATAGTAGCTCGATGAAGAAATTGTTTATTTAAAACATAGCGAAGATCGTAAATTGTAACCGAGATAGAATGAGGATGCTCCTGTACTGTAAAATAAATAAAGGGGGTAAAGGTAGCAAAGAAGTCTCCTATTTTTGTTTTTTTTGCTTGTAGTGTAAATTTCGATATGTCCTTTTCCTTTACTAAGTCAGCATGAAGTTTTAATGCTGGCGAAATGCTTCCTAATTCTCCGACCAAGTAAGCGGTTTTCGTTTCTAAAACAAAATCCCAGAACAATATGCGTCTTAATGATGGCATGACAGTGATTTGCAAGATATCTTGATGGGAAAATAATTGATAAAGCTGCTTTGCTGCTTTTTTGCGCAAAGCAATTCTAAATAAGATATATGCTGCAAGAATTGCAAACGTAAAGCACGATAATGTGAACATTGTAATTTCAAAAGCATAGAGACTAAGTAATAGTGCGAACAGCATTGGATCAAATACATTTAAAAGCTGCACACTTTTACGTTCTTTCTGAATTGGCCATAAGATAGCAGCGCCATGGGTATTAAAGTAATCCATGACGATATGAGATAAACTGCCAGAGAAAGCCCATCCCAATAAGGATAGAAAATTAGCTTGTGGCATAATAATAACTAAAACAGCACTGATCAGCAACGACCATAGAACTAAGCCCGGGATAGAATGAGAAAAAGCGCGATGTTGCCTAAGATAAGAGAATTTTCCTTTTATTTGGGCAATGATATCAAAATCCGGTGCTTGCGCGCCAAGAATAGTAGCTAGATAGATCGGATCAGAAATGGATAACGGATGACCAGACAACCCTGCAATCGCGATGCCAACAAGTGCATGAGAGAAAGAATCCATAATGAATGTGCCTCAACTTTCTATTTTGTTTACATAATATTATAACACAAAAGTACAGGTACACTTCTATAGTAAGTTTTGCCTTTCAATATACACTTATCTCAAGAGATGCATAAAAAAAGTGGTGACCTCATAGCAGAGACCACCATTTTTTTAATATATAAGCTTTATGCACTAATTTATTAGTTCATTTTTTGTTCAATTTTGGCTGCGCTAATTTTCTTGTCCAAGAACAAAATGTAGTATAAATAAACGCCCAATAATGCAGGAATGCCTGTATATAAAACAATTCGTTGGGATTCGTCAAAATATAAACTGCATATAACTCCAAGATTTAAGGTTAAAGCTAATATTGGAACCAAAGGGTAAAAAGGAGTCCGAAATTTTAGCTGCTCTATTTTCCCCCCTAGACGGAAGAATTCTCTGCGGAAGTTGAGTTGACACCAGGCAATAATGACCCATATTAAGCAGCCAGTCAGTCCTGTACTGGACATAAGCCAAAGGTACACTGTATCAGCAGCATATTCACTAGTGAGTAACGACATACACGCCAAGATAACAGTAATATAGACTCCATTGACAGGAACACCGCGAGAATTTAATGTACTTAAACATTTTGGTGCTAAACCTTCTTTAGACATAGACCAAAGGAGACGAGAACAGGCATATAAGGCTGAATTGCCTGCCGATAAAGCTGAAGTCATAACAACGAAACTCATAATATCTTTAGCCAAAGGAAAACCTAAGATGCCGAATACATGAGCAAAAGGACTTTCTAAAACACTTGCTTCTTGCCAAGGAATAATACCTGCCAGTACGATCATGGCTAACACATAGAAAAAAATAATCCGAAAGGTAATGCCTTTAATAACACGAGGAACATTTTTACTGGCATCTTGGCATTCGCCAGCTGCTATACCGACAAGTTCAGCACCTTGAAAGGAATAAACAACTGCAATCATAGTTAAAAATACAGCTTGAAATCCATTAGGAAATAAACCTGCTTCCGTATTAAAGTTGGATAAGCCAACAATAGGGACGGAATGACTGGAAAAGCCAAAGAGCAAACCGGCACCTGCAACAATAAAAGCTAGGATAGCAGTTACTTTAATACTAGCAAACCAAAATTCAGCTTCACCGTAAGCTCTTACAGAAATAATGTTTAGTAGAGCAAGCATAATAGCAAAAAAACCGCACCATATCCAAATTTCAATTTGTGGAAACCAATTATGCATGATAATGCCTGCCGCAGTAAAGTCGGCAGCAATGCAAATAGCCCAGTTCAGCCAATACAGCCAGCCGGTAGTGAAGCCGGCACCGGGAGAAATGAAACGTGAAGCATAGCTTTGGAAGGAACCAGAAACGGGCATTGCTGAGGTGAGTTCTCCTAGGCACAATAATACCAGATACATGATAAAGCCGCCAGTTAAGTACGCAAGGACAGCACCTAAAGGACCTGCTTGATTGAGGGTTACACCTGAACCTAGAAAAAGTCCGGTGCCAATTGTGCCACCAATGGATATCATCATGAGATGGCGTGAGTTCATTCCGCGTTTGAGTCCTTCTTTTTCGGGACATAAATCTTTAAGATTTACTGTAGAATTTGACATAGTTGACCTCCTATTTGATTTAAAATAAAAAGGGTTGTGATCTATCTCACAACCCCAAATTTACTCCAAAGAATAAACTAACGCTTGCGTGAGATAGCACTTCATCTAAAAGAACCTTTTAGATGACAGTCTTGTATTTATTAAATACAAGCCCAACAACAAAAAATGGCATTTCTGCTGTTTCGGCAACTATTCCTTTCTATATAGCTCATTGCCCGCCAGCTCACTATATATACTGATAATAATTGCGCCTCTATAATCACAACATATTTAATTTCTTGCTTATTTTAATAAATATCAGATTAGTTGTCAATCATTAGATTGTATTAAAATTATACGATAAGAAAGAAATGAGTCTACAAAGTAAATACATATTAAAGTCATGGGAGAGATCGAATTATGAATAATACATATGGGCGGATGGATGCAGCGTTTGCTCAATCTTTAGTTGATATCGTTGCTGCTGAATTAAATAAAAATGTGAATATTCTTGATGATAAAGGTGTAATTATTGCGTCTTTTAGCAGGGAGCGGATTGGGCAAGTGCATGAATCAGGTGCTAAAATGCTTGGTGCTGGAGTTGTAAAAGAATTTTATGTTACAAAAGAAGAGGAATGTTCTTTAAAGGGTATGCGGCAAGGATACAATGTACCTATCATGTTTGAAAATCGATGTATAGGTGTAATTGGTATCACTGGGGATCAAAAAACTGCAGGGCCTTATGCCCGATTGGCAGCACGTTTTGTAGAGGCTAATGTTCAATCGAATGCTCAGCAGGAAAAACTAGTCGGAGCATTACATGAAAAAGAAGAATTACGTTCTGTGTTCTTAAATAAAATTATTATGGTACAAGAAGAAGAGCGTAAAAGAATTTCTCGTGAGCTGCATGATGAAACAAGTCAATCTCTTACTTCGATTATTGTCGGCTTACGTATGCTTGCTGAGCAGGTAGAAGATAGCAAAGATAAAGAAAAAATATTAAAAATACGTGACCTTGCTGTAACAACTCTAGAAGCGGTTCATCATATTGCAGTTGAACTGCGCCCTGTATTATTGGATGATTTAGGACTGGTTGCAGCAGCTAAAAAATATATAGAAAATTATGCTAAGCAATATGAAATTTCTTTACATGTAGATTTTAGTAATTTGTCTAGGGAACGGTTTTCTCCAGAAGTTGAGATTACGTTATATCGGATTTTACAAGAGGCGTTAACGAACATTGTAAAACATGCGCAGGCAACAGAGGTTTCGGTATCATTAAACAAAAGACAGGACAAACTTATGTTAATGGTCCAAGATAATGGTGTAGGATTTGATACTAAAATGGCTGAAAGTACTCATAGTCGTACTTGTTTAGGCATTTACGGGATGGGTGAACGGGTAGCCTTAGTAGAAGGTAATCTTACGATTACGTCTGTTATTGGCCAAGGAACTAAACTTTTTGTAGAAATTCCCCTGGAGGAAATAAATAATTTGGACATAGTAGATTAGGACCAAATCCGCGAAGTTCTAAATTTGTTTAATTATGAGTAAATATTGTGTGATCAATGAGGGAATGCTTGTATATTGTAGAAAGATCAAGTACAATGTAAGTAATGGGTTGTGAGCGGATATTTTCATTTATGAACATTTGGATGAAGTCAGCCAGTTTATTTGGTAGGGTGACTTACGGAACGTCTATTGGTGAAAACAAAGTTAAATATACAAACTCAAATAATGGAGGTATTTTTTTTTGGAAAAACAAAATAAGCTCGCTATTATTCCACTGGGTGGATTGGGCGAAATAGGGAAGAACATGACGGTTATTCAATATGAGGATGATATTGTCATTTTAGATTCTGGGCTAGCATTCCCAGAAGATGATATGCTGGGGATTGATTTAGTGATACCCGATATATCCTATCTTCTTGAAAACCAGGATAAGATAAGGGCAGTTGTCATTACTCATGGTCATGAAGATCACATTGGATCATTATCTTATTTACTCAAGCAGATCGATGTACCTGTTTATGGTACGCGCCTTGCAATGGGACTGGCCGAGTGCCGCTTGAAGGAAAATAATGTGGCAAATTATAAATTGATTTCCATAAAGCCTGGAGATCAAATAACATTTGGCAAAATTCAAGTGGGATTTATGCGGGTAAGTCATTCTATTCCTGATTCTGTAGGAATGTATTTTAAAACCCCAGTTGGCACAGTTGTTCATACTGGTGATTTTAAAATTGATTATACGCCAGTTGATGGTAAGGTAATGGATCTTCATAAGTTTGCTGAACTGGGCGATGAAGGTGTAATGGTTTTAATGTCCGACAGCACGAATGCGGAAAGACCTGGTTTTACAAAGTCAGAGCGTCAGGTGGGGCTTGCTCTTGATGAAGCATTCAGTACAGCAAAAGGACGAATTCTTTTGGCAACTTTTGCATCTAATGTTCTCAGGGTGCAGCAAGCAATTACATCTGCTTGTAAATATGGTCGAAAAGTGGCGATTATTGGACGAAGTATGATCAATGTTGTAAATATTGCCACAGAACTTGGATACTTGACAGTGCCTGAAGGTGTACTGATTGATATTGATGAAATCAAAAATTATCCAGGCAATCAAATTTTAATTTTGTCGACAGGAAGCCAAGGAGAGCCTATGTCTGCCTTGACTCGCATGGCAATGAATGATCATCGGAAAGTTGAAATATATCCAAGTGATACTGTAATTATATCTGCTTCGCCGATTCCGGGAAATGAGAAATCAGTATCAAAGACGATTGATGCTTTATTGCGCTTGGGAGCAGAAGTCATTCACGAACGTTCTGCTGGTATTCATGTTTCTGGACATGCCAGTCAGGAAGAATTGAAGTTGATGCTGACTTTGGTAAGACCTCAATATTTCATTCCAGTGCATGGAGAGTATCGAATGCTGATGAGCCATGGGAAGCTCGCTCAAGACTTAGGCGTTGCTAAAGAGAATATTTTTATTGGCAGTAATGGACAGGTTTTTGAGTTTGCTAAAGATGCCGGCACTATAACAGGAAAATTGGCTGGTAAGGTAACCTCAGGCAAAGTATTTGTTGATGGTTTAGGTGTGGGTGACGTGGGGAATATTGTTATGAGAGATCGAAGTAAATTATCTCAGGACGGTGTACTCATTGTTGTAATAACCATGGACAAAGCAAGTGGATGTGTTGTGGCAGGACCGGATCTTGTTTCTAGAGGATTTGTTTATGTGCGAGAGTCGGGTCAATTAATGGTTGAAGCCAAACAAAGAGTCAAGCAGGTTTTGGCTAATTGTGAAGCCAATAAAGTGATAGAATGGGCTTCTATAAAAGGTAGCGTGCGGGATGCTTTAAGCAAATTTGTGTATGAGAAGACTCGTCGCAGTCCCATGATTTTACCTATTATTATGGAAGTGTAATAATAAAAATGAGACACCTCTTATGTTGTATACTATACAACATAAGAGGTGTCTTTTTATTACCATGCCGCTAACTCAATCTATATCTTTTAGCTAGTATTGATAATTTAATAGCAAGTAAATTGTAGCGTAAGCAAGTCATCTTCTTAAAGATGAGGTCTTTCTGTTTAAGATTCAATGCGTCAAGTGAACAAATCATTAAGAGCGTGGAGAAAGATATCTGACTAAATAGTTGCCTCCAATTACATAAGTCAACAAATACGCATAAAAAAAGACTTCTTTGAAGAAGTAAAGTTAAACAAATTAGGTAACATAATTTACTTATGTTACCTTGATATTCCTAATTTTGATATATTACGTCATTTTTCATCTTTTTTCCTTCTTTTATGACTTTATTTATTTAAAAATATGAAATTTTTTTTCTGATTCTATGAAAATATTTGAATTTGTTTCTAAATAAGTGAGAATTATACTAAATCTATCTCTTAAAAACACAAGGCTAATGTAACATAAGTAAATTATGTTACATTAGCCTTGTGTTTTTAGGAGGTCTGCATGTCCTTTAATGCTACTATTTTTCCAAAGTCTGAGGTAATAGCCTATCTCTTTCAATTAATAGTCAATTATAACCTCCCTACAGCGAAACATTCATGTAGAGTTCAAAAAATTGCAGTTGGATTTGCAGTAAAGCTTGGTCTATCATTTCAAATTATTCAACAAATTGCAATGGCAGCTTTACTTCATGACATTGGAAAAATAATAATTCCTAAAGAAATTCTAAATAAACCAGATAAACTAACGAACCATGAATTTGAGATTATAAAACAGCATCCCGAAAATGGATATCATCTATTACAAAAGATAGATCCATTACATCAATTAGAAAATGTAGCAGATGCTATCCTTTCTCATCATGAAAGATATGATGGTACCGGATATCCCTGCGGAAAGGTAGGTGATGAAATACCTTTGGTAGCAAGAATATTATCTATTACAGATGTATATGAGGCCATAACGTCTAATCGAGTATATCATACAGCAATGACTCAAAAAGAAGCAAATAAGATTATTGATGAAGGAAAGGAAAGTCATTTTGATCCTTATTTAGTAGATGTTTTTTTGCGGATAAGGAATTGAAAATAACTGGAAACCAAATAAACGCGAAAAGGAGCTAATAACTTGAAAATTTTTGACAATATGAAAGTAGTATTAAAATTAAGCGTTCTAATTATTATATCTCTTTTATCTTTAGGTGTTTCAGGTTACACAGGGTATCATTTTCTTCAACAGTCGAACACAGATATGAATAGCATGTATAAGGAGCGATTAATTCCAGTAAAAATCTTAAATGAGACTCGTGCAGAGGTTCGAAAAGGCGACGCTGCAACCTTGGAATTAATGCTGACAACAAATGAAAGTAAGAACCAAGAATTAAGAAAGATGTTGGTTGATACAGCAGAAAAAACAACTACCAATCTTGCAGAAATCGAAAAAATAACTTTGGATGCAAAAAGTAGCGATTTATTAAATAAGATAAAAACGAACATGCAAAAATACCGTGAAGCGAGGAAACAAACTTCTGAACTATCCATGCAAAATAAAAATGCAGAAGCATATGCATTATATATTACGAGTGTAGATCCACTAGCAAATCAACTTATGGACCAATTATATACTTTATCTGACTATTATAGTAAATTATCAGAAGAAATGAATGAAGAAAATCAGCTATCGTTTAAAAAAGCAACGCAGATTACGATTGCTATATTGGTATTGTCATTGATCATGTTAGGGATGAGTGGATTATATATCACCAAAATTATAACAAAGCCTTTAAATGAGATGGTATTAGTTTGCGGAGAATTAGCTGATGGTGATTTTCGTGATAAACCTCGTTCCATTGTAAGAGAAGATGAAATTGGACAATTATCGGATGCTTTGTTTAAAATTCAGAGTAGTCTTCGTTCTCTTATGAAGCAGGTTAATGTATCTGTTGAGCAAGTGGCAGCTTCTTCAGAAGAATTAACAGCTAGTGCAGACCAATCTGCTCAAGCGTCAAATCAGATTGCTGGTTCTATTACCGATGTAGCACAAGGAATGGAAGAACAAATGGCTGCGGCTGATGATACATCTGCTGTAATGCAGCAGATGTCCGCCAGCGTTCAGCAAATTGCTGCTAATGCGAGTGAAGTATCAGAACAATCAGCGTTGGCAGCTGACAAGGCAAATGAAGGTAATATATCGGTGGATAAAGCAGTAAAACAAATGGTATACATAGAAAAAACGGTAAGCACTTCTGCAGAAGTCGTAGCGAAACTTGGTGAGCGGTCAATTGAAATAGGACAAATCGTAGATACGATTTCTGGTATTGCCGGTCAAACCAATTTGCTGGCTCTAAATGCTGCTATTGAAGCTGCTCGTGCTGGAGAGCAAGGGCGAGGTTTTGCTGTTGTGGCAGAAGAGGTTCGAAAACTAGCTGAGCAATCACAAGATGCAGCAAAGCAAATAGCTACTCTTATTAGTGAGATTCAAGGAGATACAAATAAAGCAGTCGTTGCTATGGGGGAAGGTACTAGAGAAGTAAAATTGGGAACAGAGATTGTGAATACTTCTGGTCTGGCTTTCCAAGAGATTGCAAAATTAGTCACACATGTATCCTCCCAGATAAAAGAGATTTCTTCCGCTATTGAGCAGATGGCAATTGGCAGTCAGCAAATTGTAAGTTCTGTTAAACGTATGGATGATTTGAGCAAAAGAGCGTCTGGTGAAGCACAGGCAGTATCGGCTGCAACAGAGGAACAATCAGCATCTATGGAAGAGATCGCATCGTCTAGTCAGGCTTTAGCTAAATTAGCAATGGATTTGCAGGGCGAAGTTAATAAGTTCCAAATATAATAAAACAAAGAAGAAGTAGAGTAAAAGCTTAATTAAGGCTTTTACTCTACTTCTTCTTTGAGTCCACTTATTATTTTTTGTGACCTGCTTTATAGGATCTGTCTAAAACTTGAACGACATGAAGAGCATCTTGATTCATATTGTTTTGGAATAAACCATCCGTTAAATGCATTCGGCAAGTACCGCAACTAGTTACTACAGTATCAGCATTAGTAGATGCAATATCAGCAATTTTTTTATCATTAATCTTACGTGAAAGTTCATAATTACCCAAACTAAAGGACCCTCCTGAACCGCAGCAGCGGTCAGGTGCTTTCATTTCGACAAAGGTCAAGCCGGGGATTGATTTTAGAACCTCTCGAGGCTGTTTTGTAACTTTAATGCCTCGAGCCATATGGCATGGGTCATGCATTGTTACAGTTGTATTTACCGGCCCCAGTTTGGTTTTATCAATTTTCACAATATCAATGAGAAACTCACTAATTTCATAGGTTTTTTTAGCCAGTTTTTCAGTCATAGCACTCATCTTTGGATCATCATGAAAAAGATGAGGAAATTCAATACGAAAAGCTTCTGTACAGGAGCCGCAAGCAGAAACAATGTAGTCAAAGTTGTAGCTGTCAAAAGTTTCGATATTGTGCTTTGCTAGTATTTTAGCAGAATCTACGTCACCAGACATATATACTGGTGTACCACAGCAATGCTGCATACTAGGCAGTGTTACTTCAATATTATTTTCTTTTAAGACATTGATGACGGACTGTCCAACATCAGTATAAATATAGTTGATTGTACAGCCAGTAAAGAATCCAACTCGCATCGTCGGTCTGTCAACTTTTATTACTTCAGGATATTGGCTTCTAAGGGGAGTGGAGGCAAAAGGAGCTGTTACTCTTTTATAATCCATTCCTGGCATTGGAAAACGAGCTAAGGCTGCCATTTTGCCAGGTATTTTTTTGAAAGATAGTGGACCAAAGACACCTGCCATTCGTAGAGAAAAGTCAAATAGATGTCTATTTTTTAGGAGGGCAAATACTTTTTTCTTAATAGGATGCAGACCACGTGCTTTTACAGCAGCTTGGCGTCCACGTAAGATTAATTCATCAGCAGGTACGCCACAAGGGCATTTTGCTGTACAAGCTTTGCACGATACGCATTTGGACATGGCGGTGTCAAAGGCAGCAGAAAGAGGAATTGAACCTTTAAGAACACCTTCCATTAGCGATAATTTACCACGTGCTACCGCAGCTTCCTTACCAACTTCTTTATATACAGGGCAGACTTCCATACAGTTGCCGCATTTCATACAATTGGCAAGAGCATCTTGAAGGTCTGATAATAAAGCTTTATCTTGTTCGTTTATATCCTTAGCTGTTATTGTTTCAGTCATATTAACACTCTCCCACTAATTTTCCTGGGTTTAAAATCAAGTTAGGATCAAGTGCACGCTTGATTGATCTCATTGTATTCATGGTTATCTGGCCGTGTTGCTGTTCCATCCATGGCAGTTTGCCAAGACCAATGCCGTGTTCGCCACTTAATGTACCGCCTAGAGCAATCGCTGCTTTAAACATTTCATCCATCGCTTGGTAAACTCGTTCCATTTCTTCTGGAATACGAATGTCACACACAATTGTAGGATGCATATTGCCATCGCCAGCGTGACCAAAAGTACCGATTGTTACGTTATGTTTTTTGGCAATGCTGCTTACTTCACGAAGGAAATCAGGTACTTTATTACGCGGAACAGTTGCATCTTCTACATAGGTGGTAGGACGAAGTTTAGCCAAGGCTGGCAAAGCAGCACGACGAGCAGCCCATAACTTATCGCGTTCAGCATCATCTTTAGCGATTTGTACAAAATCAGCATGATTTGCTTTAAGAGCTTCCATAACTTTTTCAGCTTCTTTTTCTACAACAATGGGGTTACCATCGACTTCAATTAAAAGTACCGCTTCTGCATCTAGTGGCAGTCCTACTTTAGCATAATCTTCTACGGTACGAATTGTAGCATTATCCATAATTTCGAGAGTAGCAGGAATGATTTTTGCTGCAATAATAGCAGAAACTGCTTTGCCAGCATTATCAAGATCTTTAAAGATCGCCATCATTGCTTTTTTAGCTTCTGGTGCAGGAACCAGTTTGGAAATAATTTTAGTGATAACACATAAGGTGCCTTCTGATCCAGTAAAGAGTTTGGTCATATCATAACCAGAAACATCTTTAACATTTTTTCCGCCTGTATTCATAATATCCCCGTTTGCTAAGACAACTTCCAAACCCATGACATAATGTTTAGAAACGCCGTATTTTAGACCGCGCAAACCACCTGCATTTTCAGCTACAGTGCCGCCTAAGGTTGCAGTTGCCACAGTACCTGGGTCAGGAGGATAAATAAGACCCAATGAAGCTATTTCTTTATTTAAATCAGCCACAATAACGCCGGGTTCTGCTACAGCTACTAGGTTTTCTAAATCAATTTCTAAAATTTTATTTAGGCGAGTCATTAATAATACAATACCGCCCTTTGTAGGGACACAGCCTGCACTAAGATTAGTACCTGACCCTCGGGTATATACTGGGATACGATTTTCATTAGCCAGTTTTAAAACTTTAGAAGTTTCTGCAGTATTAGCTGGTGATACAACTGCATCTGGCATGTGAGCATGACCAGGTGTTGCATCGTAGGAGTAACAGTATAAGTCCTCGGCACTTGTCAACACATTTTCTTCTCCAACAATCTCTTTCAACGCATTGATGTGGTGTTTTTCCATTTTAAATAACCCCTTTATCGTTTAATTAGAACCTTAATGATAAAAATAATACCTTAATTGTAACATGTTTGAAAAATACAAACTATTTGTATTTTCACTTAAATATGATAAAAAGTAAATAAGGTATATACAGTAAAAAAACGTAGGACTATATCCTACGTGAATGTAAGGTGTAGTCCTACATTCACGATGGCAAATTAAATCGTTATTAATTTATATTGAATTGCATAATTCACTAGATCAGACTTTTTATGGATATTTAATTTATTCATGATCCGTGAGCGATAGGTGTCAATGGTTTTTGGGCTGAGAGAAAGAGTAGTGGCAATTTCGCTGTTGGTATGGCCTAGCGCCAGAAAGCGAAGCACCTCACGCTCACGTACACTAAGCACTTTATATGGATGTTGCAGATCATACGTATCAGAGTCGGTATAAAGCAAATTGTTCAATAACGATTGGGAGAGCTTTTCATTTAAATATCGCTTACCCTTATGGATCTTAATAATACTTTCCATTAACTCTGTATCGGCTGACTTTTTTAACACATAGCTATTGGCGCCGGAGCGCATCACTTCCTTAATATATTCTTCATCATCGTACATACTTAAAACCAGTATAGGACATGTTAGTCCTCGGGAGCGAATTTCTTTAATACAGTCCATACCATTCATATCTGGCATAGATAAGTCAAGAATTAGAACATCGGGAGCAAGAGCTTTAACCAAAGCAATCGCTTCGATTCCATTTTCCGCCTCACCTACTACTTCAAATTGAGGATCATTATTGAGCAGCGCTTTTAATCCTGAACGTAAAACAGCGTGATCATCAGCTAAAATAATACGTATCTTATTTATAATGACACCCCCTTTTTGTAGTATCGAAAATTTACTTATACTGTAACATATAAAAAAAAACACGTAAACCTAAATACGTGATTAAATGCTCACTTGGTAATGAATTAAGGAGATTGTAAGATAAAAGTATGCTGCTTTGAGAAAGTGAATAGCATATTGCATAAATCTAGTTATAAGTGTTATTGTCCATGAAGAGTAAACATGTTAATATGATTATAGATGAACAGATGGGTACATTTGGGAATTTTGAGTTATACGCATCTTGAAGGAGATGAATTTTTGAATGAATATTTTTGATGTAATTGGTCCAGTCATGATTGGTCCTTCCAGTTCTCATACAGCTGGTGCAGTGCGTTTAGGAAATTTAGCATTAGCTATTTTGGGAGAAGGTGTGAAAGAGGCTGTGATTGGTTTGCATGGCTCTTTTGCCCAAACGTATCGAGGACATGGTACCGATTTAGCTTTGTCAGCGGGTCTGCAGGGGTGGGCAACAGATGATACCCGAATTCCAAAATCTTTTGATTCAGCAAAAGAAGCGAAATTTGATATTTCTTTTAGCACGATTAACTTAGGTGATTTGTCTCATCCTAATTCGGTTCGGTTTTGGCTGACTGGTGTGAATGGAAATAAGTGTATAGTAACCGGAGCTTCGATTGGTGGTGGCCGTGTTGTGGTAACGAATATAGATGATTTTCCTGTAGAATTTAATGGTGACTTCCCAGCCATTTTAACAATGCATCGTGACCGTCCTGGTGCCATTGCCTTAGTTACAAGTATTTTATCTACACAAGGTGTAAATGTTGCACAAATGAAAGTATTTCGCAAACAAAAAGGTGGTTTAGCTGCTATGATTGTTGAGACGGATCAGCCAATTGATGATGCAGCGTTTGAGGTTATTGGAAAGTTGCCTCATATACAATCGGTGCGCCGTATTCAATTAGTATAAGAGGGTAAAGTGATGAGGTGGAAAAAGTATGGAAGAAAAGTTATCTTTGCAAGAATGGATTGATCTGGCAGAAACAAAAAAAATAAGTTTTGGTGATTTTTGTATAGACTTTCAAGCGAAAGAATTAGAGATAGATAAAAAAGTTTTACTCGAGCGCATGGAGGACATGTTACATGTAATGGAGCAATCTGTTGCGATTGGTCTTACAGGTATTGCTTCTATGGGAGGACTGGTTGGTGGTAATGGCAAAAAAGTGGAGGTATACAGAAGCGAATCTACTGATAAGAGTGTTGTAGGAAGTGTGATGTCTAAAGCCATAATGATTGCTCTGGCTGTAGGTGAAGCGAATGCTTCTATGGGGCGTATCGTGGCTGCTCCTACAGCAGGAGCCAGCGGTACGTTGCCGGCTGTTTTATTTTCTTTGGCCGAAGCTCGTGGCTTTTCCATGGGAGAACTTGGGAAAGCTTTAATAGTAGCTGGTGCTATTGGCATGGTGATTTCCTCCAGAGCTTCTTTGTCAGGAGCAGCTGGTGGCTGCCAAGCTGAGTGCGGATCGGCCGCCGCCATGGCAGCGGGTGCAGCTGTAGAACTATATGGGGGCAGTCCTGAGCAAGTGGGGCAAGCAGTTGCGATTACCTTGAAAAATATGTTGGGATTAGTTTGCGACCCGGTAGCTGGATTAGTGGAGGTGCCTTGCGTAAAGCGTAATGCAGGGGCTGCTGCTCAAGCGATGGTAGCTGCTGAAATGGCATTAGCTGGAATTTGTAGTGTTATACCTGTTGATGAAGTCATTGATGCGATGGCGGCAGTTGGAAATGCAATGTCTTGTACCTTGAAAGAAACTGCTCAAGGTGGGCTGGCCGTGTCGCCCACAGGAATTCTTCTAGCTAATAAGCTATTTGCCAAAGTGGAATCATAGTATATATGATCTATAAGGTGTGATATTAAATTTACAATTAAAAGTAAATTTCAGCCTAAAATTACAGGAGTTTTTTTCTTCATAACGAAAATAATAAAATATTAAAGTCAAAATTTAAGGAGAATGAATATGAAGACTGTAGTTAATACTGATTTTGCTCCTCAAGCGATTGGACCATATTCACAGGCAATTAAGGCCAATGGATTTTTATTTGTTTCAGGACAGATACCTTTAGATCCGTTGACCGGACAGATTGTTTATGGTGGAATTGAATCACAAACCTATCAGGTGCTAAACAATCTTAAGGCTATTTTAGAAAAAGAAGGACTGCTTTTTGAGCATGTAGTAAAAACAAGCGTATTTTTAAAAGATATGGAAGATTTTGCTGCAATGAATAAAGTGTATGCAGAATATTTTAAAACGGAGCCACCAGCTAGAGCATGCGTGCAAGTTGCAAGGTTGCCCCGTGATGTAAGTGTGGAAATTGAAGTAATTGCCGTCTGCGAAAAGTAAAAAATACAGTCTCAAACCTTTCGGTTTTGAGGCTGTATTTTTTAAAATTTTAATATTTAATAGATTGAGAAATGACCTAAATGTTATACTATAAATGAAAATTATTTTTTCCCTTTTGTTTTTTTAGGTTCTGGAGGTTGTGATTTTTGCTTTACACCACACCACACAAAAAAGATACTGCCGATAATGATTATGGCAAGGCTGGTTAACTGAGCAGATTTTAAGCCTAGAAGCAGTGTGCCATAGTCACCACGTAAAAATTCCAAGAAAAAACGAGCGATAGAGTATAGAACTGCATAGAGAATGAATACTTGACCTTTAGCATGATTGGTAGTGCGAAAAAGAAGTAATAGGACAAAAATAATGATATCAAGTTGTCCTTCCCATATTTCTGCAGGCCAAAGAGGTTTATCACCATATACTTGATACGCTAAAGTTGTTGCAGGATAGATTATACCAAAAGGACCACCTGTAGGATGTCCAAAAGCATCACCATTTAATAAATTTGCCATGCGTCCAATCGACTGCCCCATGATGATTGCAGGGGCTACAATATCAGCAAAGGCCCAAGTATCAATGTGATGACGTTTGGTATAAATATATCCAGCAAGGAATCCGAAAAGGATGCCGCCTTGTATTGCCATTCCACCTTGCCAAACGAAAGGAATTTCTAATAAATGATGCTG
The DNA here is from genome assembly GCF_900114615.1 of Pelosinus propionicus DSM 13327. Taxonomy (GTDB): domain Bacteria; phylum Bacillota; class Negativicutes; order DSM-13327; family DSM-13327; genus Pelosinus; species Pelosinus propionicus. Next base: position 38,455 of record NZ_FOTS01000001.1, read on the forward strand.
GTAATAATCCCAATCAAAGAAAAAGACATCCCACAAGCGGGCGCCGACAATGCCAGATAAGCCGCCATAAATCCCTATATCCACAACGTGTTCATGCCAGCGACCATCTTGCTTTGCTAGAAAATATGCTGTGCCTGTTGCTAGAATAATGCTTAAACTAAGTATTAAACCATAGGCCCGAATTGGGAAATCACCTATAAAAAAAAGATATTGGTGCATAAAGTCCTCCTAGTAAGATGCTTTTTGTACATTCAGCTTATATCAATAGTATAACAAAATTTGGATATTAAATAAATCATAAGACAATATTAATGAGATGAGGCAGATATGATGAGAAGAAAAGTATTTATTACACTGCTGGTGGTGCTTTTAGCCTTTCTAGGAGTTTGGTATATTGGGTCATCAAAGAAAGAGTCAACTCCGCATCCACCAGATGAAAAAATTGATGTAAAGGTGGGAAAAAACTTACCATCTTTTACTCTTGATAGCTTGGCAGGCAATCAAGTTACAGTTGGAAATACGGGCAGGATTACTGTCATTAATTTCTGGGCTACATGGTGCCCGCCTTGTTTGGAAGAAATGCCCGAATTAGAGAAGTTTGCTAAGAAAAATCAACAAAAGGTACAGTTTTATGCTGTTAACTTGCAGGAGTCTCAAGAAAAAGTAAGTGATTTTATGAATAGGTATAATTATACCATGCCTGTTCTATTAGATAAAGATGGCATTGTCGCTAAACAATTTCAGATTACTGCAATTCCTACTACGATTATAGTGGACAAAAATGGTCTTATAAAGCATCGGCAATCGGGGGCAATGACCATGAATCAGCTAGATGGCATAATAAACAGTTTATAGAGGATGAATATGGATTATAATGAAGTTACTTTAGTAACAGCATTTATTGCTGGTACTCTTTCTTTTTTATCTCCTTGCGTATTACCTTTATTGCCTACTTATATGGCTTTTTTGACAGGAGTCGAATCTGAAAAAATACAAGCTGATAATCTTGTTATAACATGGCCGTTTGTGTTGCGGATAAGTTGCTTTTTAAGTGGGCTTACCTTGGTATTTGTTATGATGGGAACTACAGCTTCTTATTTTGGACAGATTTTTCTAGACAATCAAAACGTCATTCGCCAGATAGGTGCAATCTTTATGGTGATTATGGGAATTCATTTAGTAGGGATTATAAAATTAGAGTGGCTAGAACGAGAATATCGCCCGTTATTACAAAATACCTTCCAAGGGCCAATTGGAGCATTTATATTGGGAGTAGCTTTCACAGCTGGCTGGACGCCTTGCACGGGTCCAATTCTAGCTTCTATTTTAGTGTATGCAAGTGCTGCTACGACTCTTGGTCAGGGGGCTTTCTTGTTGTTTATCTATTCATTAGGATTTTCAGTTCCTTTTTTATTAATGGCTTTTCTTTTTAAAAACTATTTTTTTCGGATCAAATTTGTTATGAAGTGGTTGCCGTATTTACAAGGAATATCAGGAATAATGCTCATTATCATCGGTATATTGTTATATTTCAATCTGATTCAAAGGGTATTGGGAATTTTTTTAGGATTTGATGGATTTCAGTCGTAGTTGTAGTACGTTTAATTTTCAACCTTAAAAGTTTAGTTAGAGAATAAAGGAAAAAGTACTGGAGTAATTATCGTACTGGAAGGAATATTTACATTAAGGTAGAAGAGAACACATAGATAACGAGATTAATTAGCAAGAAAATGAAGTTATTATAGCTAAAAAAACTTTCTTCTAAAAGACAGTAAAGTAAAATTTAGTATATTTTACTTATTTTAGTTTGTTTGCTACAGTTAAATAATTGTATTTTAAGAGATTATTTATTACTTTAGGAGGTGGTTTGATGAAAAATAGTATTTTAATAGTTGATGATATGGCCTTCAATCGAAAGCAAATTAAAGCAGTGTTAAAAGACATGCAGCAAATTGAATTCTATGATGCGGAAGATGGTTTTCAAGCTATTAAGGAAGTTGAAGACAATGATATAGATTTAATTATATTAGACTTAATGATGCCGGGCAAAGACGGATTTGATGTACTTAGAGAGCTAAAGGCTAATGAAAAATATAAGCATATTCCAGTTATTGTATATTCTGGAATGGATAATATTGATAGCGTAAATCAAGCATTAGAACTGGGTGCTTATGATTTTTTTTCAAAAACCCTGACAATTGAGCAAAAAAAATTTGTTGTTCCTGTAAAAGTTAAAAATGCATTGGATAGCTATGTTCAGCGCAAAATGTTACTGCGGATGCATGAAAAGATGAAGTTGGAACTGATGCTGGCAAGTGTTTTCCAGCAAACATTAATGACAACCTCAAATACAGGATCACTGGCTGACATGTACGGTAAGTATCTTGCTTGCGACGAAATTGGTGGAAACTTCTATGAGTGTGTACAATTTGAAGATAGTATCTGGTTCATTATGGCAGATGTGTCAAGTCATGGCGTAGCAGCTGCAATGATTGCTTCGATGATTAAAGTTGATTTTACTAACTCAATTAAGTACTTAGCTTGTCCGGCAGAAGTTTTGCATCAGATGAATAACACCTTTTATTCTATGATGCAAGGGGATTATTCTTTCACTGCTATTGTGGGTAAAATGCAAGGAAATGTTCTTACATTCGCTAATGCTGGACATAGTTATCCTATGGTTTATACACATGATACAGAGCAAGTGCATATTCTCTATTCCAAGGATAGACCTGTCGGTTTGGAAGGGGCAGCAGATTATAATGCTCATAAGTTTGTAGTGAGTAATGAAGATATTATTTTTCTTTATACAGACGGCTTATTTAATACTCGAGAGCAATATGATATGGAAATGAATTATCAGGATTTAAGTGGTTGTTTTATGAACTATAAGCATATTATTCAAGAGAATCCGGAAGAGTTTTTTAATATAGTTTTACGATTATTTGCAGGCATTTCGGATGAAAAAGTAATGGATGATGTTTCCATGATGTTGATTAAAGTTCACTAGCTTGTAGAAGAGTTGAGTAGTTAAAGCAACGATACGATGTGAGGGGAAGCATAATGACATATGTGGCACACGCGGAACGATATGATACTATGAAATACAATTATTGTGGGAATAGTGGATTGAAACTTTCAGCGATTTCTCTAGGCCTTTGGCATAATTTTGGGGATGTAGATCGTTATGAGAACAGCCGTGCCATGGTTCGTCGAGCTTTTGATTTGGGGATTACTCACTTTGATCTTGCTAATAACTATGGTCCACCTCCAGGATCTGCTGAAGAGAATTTTGGAAGAATTCTTCATGATGATTTTAAAAGCTATAGAGATGAGATGGTGATATCTACTAAAGCTGGGTATAGAATGTGGCCAGGTCCTTATGGCGATTTTGCTTCTAAGAAATATCTGGTTGCTAGTATTGATCAAAGTTTAACACGCATGGGGTTAGATTATGTGGATATTTTTTACCATCATCGTCCGGATGATATGACTCCGTTAGAGGAGACAATGGGGGCACTTGACCACATTGTTCGCCAAGGCAAGGCACTATATATTGGACTTTCTAATTATAAACCTGCTCAGGCGAAAAAGGCTTTTTCTATTCTTAAAGCGTTGGGAACACCTTGTCTGATTCATCAGCCTAGATACTCCATGCTAGATCGGTGGATTGAGGAAAGTTTACTTGCTTTATTAGAGGATGCAGGGGTTGGTTGTATCGCTTTTTCTCCTTTAGGCAAGGGAGTGCTGACTAACCGGTATTTATATGGCGTACCAGAAGATTCCAGAGCTGCTGGTCACAGTACTTTTCTCAAATCAGAAGATCTTACAGGAAATCTAATTTTGAAAGTGACCATGCTGAATAAGATTGCTGAAAAAAGACAACAAAGTATGGCACAGTTGGCTTTGGCCTGGGTTCTGCGTAAGAAGCAAATGACTTCTGTATTAATTGGTGCCAGTAAGGCTAGCCAAATCGATGATTGTGTGGGAGCATTACGGCATCTTGATTTCACCGTAGAAGAGTTAGAGACGATTGATCGTATTTTAGAGAATAACTAGGGGAAGATTTAATTTCATACGTGTAGATAAATGATTGTATGTGCATAAAGATTTCATTAAGTACTTGTAATAAATTGTAGAATAACTTAACATTTTGTTAAGTTATTTTTATTTATAAAAAAGTTATCGGAAAAAACTGAAAAATAAGGCCATGAAAAAGGAATTTACCAAATAATAGCGAATACAATATTTGACTTAATAAAATGTTTAAAAAAGTATTTTGATTCTAGTCATCGATAAAAAAGGATGTATTTTTCCTTAAGAGATTTAGAGAGTATGCCCATTCTTTGCGTGTCTACAGTTAAATCAGCTGTTTTGCACAAATAAACTCTATTCATTAGGGGGGTTGATCATGAATATTCTTCAATTCAAGGATCGATTTAATAAAGAATATGGAAGTAATAATAAACAGTCAATACATTGCTTTTTTTCACCTGGCAGGGTGAATTTAATCGGTGAGCACATTGACTATAATGGTGGCTATGTATTTCCAGCTGCTTTATCTTTAGGAATTTATGGTGCATTACGCTTTCGTTCAGATAATCTAATTCAATTGAAATCTACTAATGCATCGACGAGTGTCTCTATAGATCTAAAAGAGCTAATTGTGTTTAAACAAGAAGAACGTTGGGCTAATTATCCTAAGGGGGTAATTAAGCAATTACTGGATAAGGGATATTTGCTAAAAGGGTGTGACATTTTAGTTTCAGGTAACCTTCCTGATGGAGCAGGTCTTTCTTCATCGGCAGCTCTCTTAGTGTTAATAACCTTTATGTTACGATATGCATGCGGAGAAACTACTATAGATAAAGTTGAATTGGCGAAGTTCTGTCAGCAGGTAGAAAATCAATTCATGGGTGTTAATTGTGGAATCATGGATCAATTTTCAGTAGCGATGGGAAGACAAGATCATGCTATATTATTGGATTGCGATACATTGCAGTATAAATATATTCCTTTTGTATTAGGAGTATATAGTCTAGTTATTATGAATACCAATAAAAAACGAGAGTTGGCAGAATCCAAATATAATCAGCGCAGATGCGAATGCGAAGCAGTCTTACGGATGATACGAGAGCATCGGCAAGTGGCGAGTCTTTGCCAAGTGTCTTTTGAGGATGTAGAAAAGTATGTGAAGGATGATGTATTGCAGCGCAGGGCGCGTCATGTTATATCGGAAAATCAGCGAGTTTTATTAGCCGTTGAGCTTCTTGGTCAAGGGGATATTGCCGGCTTTGCTAATCTTATGATTCAGTCTCATTTATCGTTAAAAGATGATTATGAAGTAACAGGTTTAGAATTAGATGCGATGGTTGAGTGTGCTCTTAAGGGAGCTGGGTGCATCGGTGCCCGCATGACAGGAGCTGGGTTTGGTGGTTGTGCTATTGCATTGGTTGCAACTGATCAATTAGAATTGTTTACAGTGTCAGTAAGTAAGAATTATGAACAAAAAACAGGGTTAAAACCAGACTTTTATGTAGCAAACATTTCAGACGGTGTAAAAGCTGTTGATTAATGTAAGAATTGGTATATAGTAGATTACATAAAAAAATTCTTAATATTCCTAATTGATAAAAAATAATACTGATCAGAATACGTGCATCTGAATAAACGTTAAATCAGGTGTGTATTCGCAGATAAAATAAACGTTAGATACTGCGTTTGGAGTCTTGGTTCAGAAGGATTTTAATGGTGTAGGCCACTAAAGGGTAGGGGATAGAGTGGAAAATATTATAGCAAATAGTTTTAAAATTGGAAGCAGTAATGATGCATTAACGCTGAATGTGATTCGACGCCAGGGACCCTTATCCAGGGTGGAAATTTCTAAATTGACAGGTTTAACTCCGCCGACGGTTACCAATATTACAACAAAGTTGCTAGATTTAAGTTTGATAGTGGAGGACCGAATTGGAGAGTCTAGCGGTGGGCGTCGTCCATTGTTACTAAAAATTAATAGCCTATTGGCCACCGTGATTGTTGTATATATTCGATCTGAAAAAATGATCGGATATGTGATAGATCCTGAATTTCAAATACAATTAGAGGACAGCAGAAATATTAAAGGTAAAAAAGAAGATGAAATTTTAAAGATGCTGCTGGATATCATTAGTGATTGTCGTAAAAAAGCTGCTGTTCCTGTGCTTGCCGTTGGAGTTGTAGTACGCGGTCCGGTGAGAAGGAAAGATGGAATTGCGGTATTTGTCCCGAATATTGGCTGGCGGAATACACCCTTAAAAGAAATTATTGAGGAGCATATTGGTTTGCCTGCCTTTATAGAAAATGATGTAAAAGCATTAAGTAATGGTGAATATTATTATGGCTCAGTAAAAGATGCCAATAGTATGATTTTATTAAAAGTAAGTCATGGTATTGGAGGTGGTATTATCTTTAATGGTTCTCTTTATCGAGGTGTAAATGACAGCGCAGGTGAAGTGGGTCACACGACAATTGATATTGCGGGTCCTATATGTAGTTGTGGAAATTATGGTTGTTTAGAAGCATTAGCTTCTGAGAAGGCGTTAGTGGATGCCGTAGCAAAAGCGATTAAAGAAGGACAAAGCTCTATTATTTGCGATTTGGTGAATGGTGATTTGGAAGATTTGACTCCCGAGGTTATTTACGAAGCGGCAGATGCTGGTGACGAGTTAGGGATTCGTATGTTAGGGCAGGTAGCAAGATATTTGGGTATTGGCATTGCAAATCTTGTTAATACGTTTAATCCTGAAATTTTTATAATTGGCGGAGGCATAGTAAGAGGTCGTCAATATATTGAAGATATAGTTAGGCAAACGGTTACAGATCGCTCTTTTGAAAGCTCTAGCGATGTGTTGGAAATTAACTTTTTAACTACAACAACGGAAAATACACTAAAAGGTGTAGCCGATATTGTATTTGCAGAAGTTACAGAATCAATATGGCTGGGGCAGCGGTAATTGCTAATGGTGGTACGATTATAAGATCAAAAGTACTTAGATGTTATAATCTGTAATATTCCACACTAAATTATTGGAGGAGGGTTAATCTATGAAAAGAAACTGGAAAGGACTTATGATGGCAACGCTCTTAGCAGGGGCATTGGTAGCTGGATGTTCTAGCTCGACACCACCTGCTGCAGATGCAAACAAAGGTGGTAAAAATTTAATTGGTGTCGCAATCTATAAATTTGATGACACTTTTATGAGTGGTGTACGAAGTGCCATCTCCAAGGCTGCTGAAGGAAAAGCTCAATTGGAAATTGTTGATAGCCAAAACTCCCAACCAACCCAAAACGATAAAGTTGATTTATTTATTAACAAAAAAGCAAAAGCTCTTGCCATTAATCCGGTTGATCGTAATGCGGCAGGTGTAATTATTGATAAAGCAAAAACTGCAAATATCCCCGTAGTGTTCTTGAATCGTGAACCTTTGCCAGAAGATATGAAAAAGTGGGATAAGGTATATTATGTTGGTGCTAAAGCTGAACAGTCTGGAATTATGGAAGGTCAGTTAGTAGTTGACTATTTTAAAGCCCACCCTACCAAAGATGGAGTCATCCGATATGTTATGTTAAAGGGTGAGCCAGGTCACCAAGATGCTGAAATGCGTACTAAATTTGCTATTAAAGCAATTGAAGATGCTGGCTTAAAAGTTGAAAAAGTTGCTGAAGATACCGCCATGTGGGATCGTGTAAAAGGCCAAGAAAAAATGGCAGCTTTCCTAGCAGCTCATGGGGATAAAATTGATGTTGTACTTGCAAATAATGATGATATGGCTTTAGGTGCTATTGAGGCATTAAAAGCTAAGGGATATTTTAAAGACGGAAAATTCATGCCTGTAGTTGGTGTTGATGCTACTGCTCCTGCATTAAAAGCTTTGGAAGAGGGCACACTTTATGGTACGGTTTTAAATGATGCAAATAATCAAGGAAAAGCTACTTTCAATCTTACTGATGTATTAGCTCAAGGACAGACTCCGACTAAAGAAAATACTGGTTATACGATTACAGATGGCAAGTATGTCTGGATTGATTATAAAAAAATTACGAAAGAAAATATGAACGAAGCCAAATAAAAATCTTCTTTTGGGATCGGAAAATTTAAAAATGGCAAGGGGTAATGTATTTTGAGTTTCCCTTGCCATTTTACTTACTAATGGATAGTAAAATTGCCTTTGAGAGAAAGAGAGGCGCTTAATAATGGCAGAAATTGAATTCTTACTTGAGATGAATAACATTTCTAAAGAGTTTCCAGGTGTTAAAGCACTTGATGACGTAACACTTAAAGTTAGACCTGGTACTGTACACGCTCTTATGGGAGAAAATGGTGCAGGCAAGTCAACGCTAATGAAATGTCTTTTTGGAATTTACCAGCAAGATGCTGGTGAAATTATCTTAAATCAGCAAAAACTAGAAATACATAATTCTAAAGATGCATTGAATTATGGTATATCCATGATTCATCAAGAATTGCATCCTGTTCCTCATCGAGATGTAATGGAAAATGTATGGTTAGGACGTTTTCCTATGACTGGTTTTGGTCCCTTTCAATTTGTAGACCATAAAAAAATGTATGCGGATACTACTGCCTTATTTCAACAATTGGAAATTGATATTGACCCTAATGCATTAGTTAAAACCTTATCGGTATCGAAAGTGCAGTCTATCGAAATTGCTAAAGCTGTATCCTTTAATTCGAAAATTATTGTGATGGATGAACCGACATCTTCTTTGACTGGTAATGAGGTGGAACAGTTATTTAAGATTATACGTGACTTACGAAAAAGAGGAGTTTCGATCATTTATATATCTCATAAAATGGAAGAAATTCTCCAAATATCAGATGATGTTACGATTATGCGAGATGGCAAATATATTGGTACCTGGAATGCCTCAGAACTGACTACAGACTTGATTATCTCTAAGATGGTGGGACGTGATCTCACCCAACGATTTCCAGAGCGCAGCAATGTACCGGGTGAAGTGGTCTTGCGAGTAGAAAATCTAACATCACCGAATCCTCGATCTTTTAAAAATATTACATTTGATCTTCGAAAAGGCGAAGTCCTTGGAATTAGCGGACTTGTAGGTGCTCAGCGTACGGAGCTGGTAGAAGCAATTTTTGGACTGCGTACCATAGCAGAAGGTAAATTTATTTTAAATGGAAAAGAGGTTACAATTAAGACGCCTGCGGATGCAAAAAAATATAAAATTGCTTTACTTACGGAAGAACGTCGTGTTACAGGGATTTTTCCGGTCCTACCTGTGGTTGAAAATACAGCGATTGCTGATCTAAATGCTTACCAAACATCTTATTTCTTTCTTAACGAGAAAAAGATGAAAGAAGATACAGTGAAGAGTGTTGAAAAGCTTAGAATAAAAACTCCCTCGATAAAGGAACTAATTAAGAATCTGTCTGGTGGGAATCAGCAAAAAGTTTTAATTGGACGCTGGTTGCTTACAGATCCGGATATATTGCTTCTTGATGAGCCAACTCGCGGTATCGATGTTGGTGCAAAATTTGAGATTTATACGATTATTACAGAGCTTGCCAAGCAAGGGAAGAGCATCATCATGATATCTTCTGAAATGCCTGAAATCTTAGGTATGTCTGATCGGATCATGGTAATGTGTGAGGGAAGGCTTACGGGTATATTGGATCAAAAGAATGCTACGGAACGAGAAATTATGCGTCATGCAACCTTATATTTGGCGTGAAAAAGGAGGTTAAAAAATGAACTTTGATACGAAAAAATTGAATGAATTCTTTTTGCAATATGCAATCTATGGTGTTCTAATTGTTCTTATCATAGCAATTGCCATCTATAATTCAAATTTTTTATCAATAAATACCTTGCGTGATATTCTAATGCAGTCTTCCACTCGGGTAATCATTGCTCTTGGTGCTGGCTTTGTATTGATAACTGCAGGGGTTGATCTTTCCGCTGGACGTGTAGTAGGTCTGGCTGCAGTATTATCCGGTTCCATGCTGCAAATTGCAGACTACTCGCGAAGGTTTTTTCCAAATCTGCCTGATTTGCCAATTTGGATACCCATTCTCGTAGCTGTTATCGGCGGTCTTATTGTAGGTATACTCAATGGGTGGATTGTAGCTAAATTTAGTGTACCTCCCTTCATTGCAACATTAGGTACCTACGTTATGGTTTATGGTGTTAATTCGATTTATTTTGATATGAAGCCAAATGAATCACAGCCAATTGGTGGCTTAAGACCTGATTTTACAATCATCGGCTCGGGTTCAATTGGTAGTGGTCCCTATGCGATTCCCTATATCGTGCTGATAGCCCTGATCGTAGCTTTTGTTGTTTGGGTAATCTTCAACAAAACAAAGCTGGGGAAAAATATGTATGCCATTGGCGGTAATATTAATGCTGCAAAAGTTTCGGGAATTAATGTTGGTCTTAATCTGATTATGATCTATGCAATTGCCGGAGCCCTTTATGGTTTTGCTGGTGTGTTGGAAGCTGCAAGAACAGGTGGTGCGACTAACAATTATGGTAATATGTATGAGTTAGATGCAATTGCCGCTTGTGTAGTAGGTGGTGTTTCTACAACTGGCGGTATTGGCACAGTGCCAGGCATATTGGTAGGAGTAGTAATTTTTACTGTTATAAACTATGGTTTAACCTTTGTTGGAATGAACCCTTATTGGCAGCTTATAATAAAAGGTCTCATTATTGTCTCAGCGGTTGCAGTGGACATTCGAAAATATATTTCCAGAACCTAAGGAAAAACGCTGTTCATTCTTTAAAGATGAGACTTTTTGTGTCGTTGTGGTTCTATGTATTGCCTTCAAATAACGAATCAATGTTTTTCCATCAAAAAATAAAGTGGCTGCCAATTGGTAGCCACTTTATTTTTTGATTGTATCTTATTTATTTCAGATTTATCAAAAGGGATTAAAGGAAAAAAAGCTGGAATTTGAATTAGTATAAAGAACTTTCAGTCTTCGCTTTTTGGTTATTGGAGTGTGCTTAGAGTAGTTGTACAGCAATTCAGTTGTTATTTCAGGATAGTGTGTACCGTCTGGTCTTTTGATTTGATCATCTACCATCCATTTTTTTATATCTGATAGAGTAAATTGGGTAGGTAGCATTTCAGCATCAACTGCTAATTTCATATCCTCAATTAAAGATGCTTCACACAATAAAAGAGTCTCGTTTTCTTTGCCCTGGTTTAATTCCATAATATGAATTCTCCTTCTTTATAATGGTTCTTTTATTATAAATGATACGAATATTACCATCTTTATATATTGCAATATTTTTGCAGCTATCGAATAAAGAGTAGAGTCTAGTATAATAACAATTCTAAAAAAATATAAGGTCGGACATAAGGTATGCAGGATACTTCTCTTTTATTTGCGAATAGTAAAGAAATGATGATATGAATCATTATTGTATTCATTTAAACTTCTTCTTTCATTATTCTACATTGTTATTTGAAGATAGTAAACATGCTAGCTAAAATTTTGCAGGTATGATTATAAAGAAGCAGAAAGCCACTTTTAAGGAGGAATTTAGTTTTGTTGATACCGTGGGAAATTGTAGTGGAGGATAGTGAAGAGGCACGTAACTTTGTAGAAAGTTTATTGGAGGTTGCGGCTAGCGATCCTCTTATTCTGAGTGAAATTATGCGAGGGGTATTGTACGAAGATCCTTGTATTAAGATGCAAGCTGCTTCTATGGTAGAAAAAGTGACACGTGTTCGTCCTTTATTTTTGACGCCTTATAGAAGAGTGTTACTTAATGAATTCTCGAAGATCAATCAGCCTGGAGTACGCCGGGAAGTTGCTGTGCTCTATGGGCGCATGATGTGGGACGCATGGGAGATGAAACAAGTGGTTGTATTGCTTAGTCAATGGATTGAGACACAAGAAGATGAGGATATTGTTAAGAATTCCATTGATTCTCTTCATAAATTGGCTATGCAAAAGGAATGGATTTTTCCTAAGTTTAGGGACTGTCTGGCAGATGCTATAAAGCATGGTAATCCTGGTATCAGTAATTTCGCAAATGAATTACTTCATCGCATATAGCAACTATTTTTAGCAGTAGATGGAAGTCTTAAAGCGGTTTAGTTCTTTAGATAAAAAAATTGACTATTAGAAAGTTTTATGTTAGAGTAAAACCAAAAATTAGTGTCGTGTGGCTGATCAGGAGACTGAAGGCAAAGAAAATGGATTATTTTCTTTGTCTTCAGTCTTTTTTATCAGAAAGATTTGATTCAAACCGTATTTTTCTTGTATTTACATATTAGATTTGCTGATGGCCATAGAACTTTTAATAATATTTTAGAAGAGGAGGATACATGATGAGTTATTTTTTGCTGAAAGAACCGCCAAGACGGGAACATCGCTTAAATGCATGCATTGCCAGTGGTGGGACCTTATCGGATATGAAGAATCGGAAAATGAGATGTTGTGTACCAGATGGAGAGAGGACATTTACCCAAAATAATATCTGCTTATTGCTACCAGCCTTAGGAATGATGAATAGCATACCGAATAGTGTGGTGCTAATGCATGGAGCAGTGGGATGCGGATCTTCTTCTCATGGTGGAAATGTAGGGGTTCGAGCTGGAAATAATCACCGCTGGGGTGTGATTAAAGATGGCACATGGCTTTCTACAGCTTTAAATGAGAGCGATGTAATCTGCGGGGGTGAAGAGAAATTAGAAGCTGCTATTCGCGAAATTGATGAACATTATAAGCCCATGATTATCTTTGTTGTAGCTGGCTGTGTTCCAGGGATTATCGGTGATGACGTTGATGGTGTTGCTCAGCGTATTCAATCTGAGGTGTCTGCTAATATTCTTCCAGTACATTGTGAAGGATTTAAAACAAAGATTTGGGCTACAGCCTATGATGCGGTGTATCATGCTATTGGCAGGGTCATGCTGCAGGATACATCTAAAAATATAGCTTTAAAAAAGCCGGAAAAGCCTACCGTAAATCTTATGAATGTTTCTTCTATGGGTCGGGTAGATGAAGTTGAATTGGAACGATTATTACGTGCTTTAGGATTAGAGGTTAATATCTTTCCCGTATTTTCTAAACCTGAGAAAATGTATGCCATGACCCATGCAGATCTTTCGATTAGCACATGTCCCACTCATGATGATTACTTATTAAAACACTTGCAAGAAAAATATGGGATTCCTTTTGTGTTAAAACATATGCCGATCGGTATCGGCAATACAAGTGAATGGCTAAGAAATGTAGCTGCCTTTTTTCAACTAGAAAATCAGGTAGAAAAAATTATTGCAGAAGAAGAAGCAGAGTTAGAAACAGCACTGCAAGAATTTAAAGAATTTTTTAGAGGTAAAAAAGTTTTTGTTAGTGCTGGAGAATTCCGGGCATTGGCCACTGCTATCTTATTAGCGGAACTTGGCTTTGAAGTAGTGGCGGTCCGGTCTTTTCATCATGATGAATTTGCTGATTCCGAATACGAGAAATTAAGTAAGATTACGGCAAAGGATTTCCCTTTAAATATTGCAAACTGCCAGCCCTTTGAAGAGGCGAATCTCATACGCCGTGTAAAACCCGATCTTTTTCTTGGGCATATGAATGGTAATTCTACAGCCGCAAAATTGGGGATTGCAACGAATGTAATTTATAATGTCGGACTGCAGTTCATTGGTTATCAGGGAGCCTATCAGCTAGCCCGCCGTTTATACAGGCAACTAACCAACCCGGGATTTAATCAAAATATTAGTAAATGGGTACAGCTTCCCTATTCTGAAGATTGGTATCAACAAGATCCATTTGCACATATCAAACAATCGGAAGGGGAAGTCTAATGAAACATTTTATTGAAAGACCACGATTTACTTGTGCCTTAGGAGGTGCCATCGCGACAGTTACGGCTTTGCCGCGAGCAGTACATATATTACATGCTCCTCCTGGTTGTGCTGGGAACACGGCTTGGACGCAGATGGGAGGATGTGGACTTCAGGTAGGCGGATATTGCGGCGGTATTAGTATACCTGGGACGAATGTTCAAGAACGAGAAGTTGTTTTTGGTGGCTCAGATCGACTTGAAGAACAGATTCAAAATACGCTGAAAGTAATGGATGCTGACTTGTATGTCGTCTTAACGAGCTGTGTGGCAGAGATTATTGGTGATGATGTGGATTCTGTCATAGCTCCTTTTCAAAATGATGAAACCCAAATTATCTCTGCTGAGACAGGGGGCTTTAAGGGCAATTCATACCTAGGATATGAAATTGTTCTTGAAAGCATTTTAAAGAATTATGTCACTCGTGGTGAAGCAACTGTTAAAGGCAGGGTCAATCTATGGGGTATTGCTCCATCTTTTGATGTCTTTTGGCGAGGTAATTTAGAAGGATTACGCCAGCTTTTAAGCAGATTGGGATTGGAAGTAAACACATTCTTTACAGTGGATGATCATCTTGATGGAATTCGTCAGGCAAGCAGTGCCCAGCTCAATATCGTTGTTTCCGATGTATTAGGCTGGCAAGCTGCCGAAATTAGCCAGGAACTACATGGAATACCTTATCTAGTGAGTCCCTTGCCGATTGGACCTAGTGCGAGTGATTTGTTTCTGCGAAGGGTTGGTGAAGCGTTAAGTCTAAGGGAGGCTTTGATTGAAGAGGTTATTACTACTGAAAATCAACGCTATTATAAACTGCTTGAACCTCTTACTGATTGCTACAATGATATGGATCTGCAGCGATATGCAGCTGTTGTGGGAGACTCTAATTATGCAACGGCCATTACTGCCTTTCTTGAAAATGATTTTGGATGGTTGCCACAGGTGATTGTTATTACGGATACATTAATCGAGGAACAACAGGAGCGCATCATAAATCGATTATCGAGTCTGAAGTCAGGACGTATACCTAAAATTATCTTCAAAGGTGATTCGACAGATATTGCAAAATGTATTAAAGATCATTGGGAAGGTAGCAAAACGCAATATGGAAAATATGTAAATGCATTATCTCCTGCATTTGTTGTCGGCAGCTCATTAGATCGGCCATTGGCACAGGAGTTAGGTGCTGCGCATTTGAGTATTAGTTTTCCAGTATCCAATAGAGCCGTAATTGACAGAGGTTATACTGGCTACCAGGGCGGTTTGCGGCTGATTGAGGATCTAATTAGTGCCATTATCGTAAATCGATAGAAGAGAAATGTTAATACGGCTAAATTTGTGTTTAAATAACACATCTTTTTCTCCAGCTGTATCGTAGGTCATAGTGCTGATTAGGTGAAACCTAAAGGCAAAGAAGTTTCCTTTTTGGGAAAGCTCTTTGCCTTTTTTATTTTATGAATATAAAAATTGCCCTTAAATTAGGAGGAATTTGCATGTCGAAATGCCTTAGCAAGGAACCTAATTCAACCGAATCTCAACCAATTCAAGTATTAGAAATTATTAATTATTTTTTACATACGGCTTATACTGGATTTTTGATCGTATCGGTACAAGATGGATATGTTGTTAAAATGGAGAAAACAGAAAGATTTACAATTACAGCCAAGAGTCGCCAAGGAAGTTATGTGAAAATTGAGAAGCCTAAAGAGGAACATCCTCTTTGCGTACGGATATTAACAGAACTGCAAGATATTCGTTATGGTCAGCTGATCATTCGTTTAGATAGTGGGCAAGTGGATCATTTGGAGAAAACAGAAAAAAGACGCATCCATGAATTTGAAGGAATTGATGGAGCGGGCATATAAAGGAGGCTTTCTGGGATAGACATGAGAGACGGCTTTAGGAGGTTGGGAGTAACGTGTCTAATGATAAAAAAAGCACCGAATCTAATTGTTAAATTACAGATGAGCATGTATTATCAGGAATGGCAATTTTGGATCACTATGCTTATGATGCGGGTACAATTGATATTAGTTAAATATACAGTAAAAGTAAATGAGGTGATACAATGAGAAATTCTTGCTTTAGCAATATTCCTCTTTCTATTTTAGAACAGACACAAAAACATCCCTGCTATTCTGTAGAAGTGCACCAACAGTTTGCTGTTATGCATTTGCCAGTGGCACCGACGTGCAATATACAGTGCAATTATTGTAATCGCAGCTTTGATTGCATCAATGAAAACCGCCCTGGTGTAACGAGTGAAAACTTAACTCCTGCTCTTGCCATCGAAAATTATCGTGGCGTAAAAGGCAAAATCGCAGAACTTGACGTGGTAGGCATTGCAGGTCCGGGAGATGCCTTAGCGGATTGGCAGCAGACAAAAGAAACGATAGAACAAATTAAAAAGATAGATCCGGACATTGTATTTTGTTTATCTACAAATGGCTTATTATTAGCAAAATATGCACCAGAGATTGTTCAGTTGGGAATTCATCATGTAACCGTTACCATAAATGCCGTCAATCCCGTGATCGGAGCGCAAATTTATAAATTTGTACTCTACGAAGGGATGAAATATGAAGGCTTAGAAGCAGCACAGTTGCTTTATAAACAGCAGTTAGCAGGTATTGAGTATCTTGCTGATCATGGTGTATTAATAAAAATCAATGTTGTTATGTTAAAAGGCATTAACGATCAGCATATCCCAGATGTTGTAAAAAAAATGAAAGAGCTGGGGGCTTTCATTATTAATATTATTCCTCTTATTCCTGCTCCTGGAAGCAGCTTTGCAGAAAATCCTCAAGTGAGTGAACAAGAAATTAACGAAATGAGAAAGCGTTGTCAATTAGGACGACAGCAGGTGCGCGATTGCGGACAGTGCAGAGTTGATAAGGTAGGGTAATTTAATGTTTCTTTTGTCGGATTTCCAGTAAGAAGGCTCTTGACAAGAAAATAAATTGCTGTATAATGAAGTAAATGTTATTATATTCTAGCTGATCAGAGAAGCTGAAGGCTAAAGTATTTTGCTGCTAGCAGAATGCTTTAGCTTTTTTATTTTTTAAAATTGGTATTAGCTAGAAGAATAATAAGGAATATTAATCTATAATGAAGTTGACTGATCGGCAGACCATGCCGAAGGCAAAGAAAATTCTTTCTGTATAGAAAGGAATTTTCTTTGCTTTTTTTATTAATTAGAAAATAATATTTTCTAACTTATTGATGCAATCCATTTGCAGAGAGTAATGATTATGGAGGCAAGTATATGAGCAATTTTATCGACAGACCACGTTATTTATGTACTATGGGAGGGGCGGTGTCAACTTTAAAAGCACTACCGAGAGCGATCTCAATTATTCATGCAGCTGCTGGCTGCGGCGGCAATTTTGGCAATGCATTAAATGGCGCTGCTGGCTACTTGGGAAGCGGATATTGTGCTGGGCAGGCATTACCCAGTTCCAATGTTTTTGAAAGAGACATTGTATTTGGTGGTGAGGAGCGATTAGAGGAACAAATCGCTAGTACCTTAGAAATTGTTGATGGAGATCTATATTTTGTTGTTACAGGGTGTATGGTAGATATTATCGGCGATGATGCAGTGTCAGTTGCTAGAAGATTTAATCAGCAGGGAAAGCCGGTTTTTGCTGCTGAAACAGGAGGATTTAAAGGAAATGCCTACACCGGATATGATATTGTTCTGAGTACATTATTTAGAGATTTTGTGGAAAAAAGACCAGTAAAAAATAAAAAGATCGTAAACTTATTCGGTCTGGTTCCCATCCAGGATGTATTTTGGAAAGGAAACTTAAATGTATTAAAAGATTTAATTCAAAAATTAGGCTATAAAGTAAATACCTTTTTTGGTGAAGGAGAAACCATTGAAAATTTAAAACAAGCTGGCGAAGCTCATTTAAATATTGTGGTGTCCGATGTCTATGGTGTTAAATCAGCGAAAATATTTGAAGAAGTTCATGGCGTTCCCTATATTGTTGCAAACTTGCCGATTGGTCCTGCTGGTACAAAAGAATTCTTAGAGACAGTAGGCAAAGCGCTAGGGGTTGATGAACTGCTGATTTCAACTGTAATAGCAGAAGAAAAAGCCCGTTATTACAGCTATGTAGAACGATTGGCTGATGTATATAATGATTTGGATTTTCAACGTTATAGCGTAGTGGTTGCAGATGCAAATTATGCTCCAGCACTAACAAGATTTATTGCTGATGATTTAGGATGGCTGCCGGAATTAGTTGTAATTACAGATCTTCTTTCCGAAGATGAGGAAAAGCTGGTCGCAAAGAAATTTACTACGTTTTCATCCGGTGTCATTCCCAAAGTGGTGTTTGATACGGATACTTCCAATGTGAGCAAACATTTTAATAAAGCATGGCCGCGTAATAATAATAATCGCTATTTTAATGCGTTTAGTCCCGCATTCGTTTTTGGCAGCAGCTTGGACAGAGAATTTTCCGATAGCCTAGGAGCTGCTCATTTAAGTGTATCCTATCCCATATCCAACCGAGTTGTTTTGGATCGTGCCTATTTAGGCTATAGTGGGTCCTTACGTTTAATTGAAGATGTTATAGGATTATTAGTAGGTAGCAGATAAGAGGAGGTTTTATATATGGATTATATTAAAGAAAAAGCACCACCTGTGCGGGAAGAACGATTGCGGGCTTGTAATGCATATGGTGGATCTTGTGGAAATTTGGTAGAGAAGTCTAAAAAAGGATGCCTGAATGGGATTAAAAGAAAGTTTTCTCAAACTCAAGGGTGTCAACTGAATCTAAGTTTGGCAATTATCAATACCATTCGGGATGCTGTCGTCATTGTTCATGGTCCGGTTGGCTGCGGCGGTGCTAGTCTAGCCCAAGCCGGTGTGAATAAGGGGTTTCAAAAATTGCGGGATAGCAATGCCCGAGGACTCATATGGGTGAACACAAATATGGGGGAAAACGAGGTTGTTCAAGGGGGAGAGTCTAGACTACGAGACGCTATATTGCATGCAGAAAAGGAGTTTCGTCCCAGTGCGATTATCATTGTAAATAGCTGCGTACCAGCGATTATTGGTGATGATATCGATGGTGTTGTTGAGCAGGCACAAAAAGAAGTCAAAGCCAAAATCGTCCCTGTTCATTGCGAAGGATTTAAGACGAAGATCATGGCCAGTGCTTATGATGCTGTCTATCATGGCATACTTCGCAACTTAATACCTCATGAGAAGATCATTCAGGATGAAAAAACTGAATTAGAAACATTGCAAGAAAAGTACCGCGCGAGTCGTACTGTCAATGTATTGAATGTTTCTTCCATGAGCCGTATTGATGAGTATGAATTAGTTCGCTTATTGAAAGCGATTGATTTGGAATTAAATATTCTTCCTTGTTATGCTCATCCAGATGATTTTCAAAAAGCCACTGAAGCTGCTTTAAATGTAAGTATTTGTGCTACTCATGATGATTATTTCGTAGAACATTTAAAAGAGAAGTATGGTATTCCTTTTATTCTTCGTACGATTCCCATTGGCGTTCAATATACCAATCGATGGATTTTAGATATCGCTAAATTTTTTGGAGCTGAAGAGGCTGCTCAGCGTTTTATCGATCAAGAAGTAAAGCAACTAGAAGAAGCCATTGCTCCCTTTAGAGATATATTCAAAGGGAAGAGAGTATTAATTGGCGGTGGTGAAATTCGCGTTGTTGCCAATGCGGAGCTGTTACATTATTTGGGATTTGAGATTATTGGGCTAAGAGCATATCATTATGATCAATTTGCCGATGAAATGCTCGGTGAGCAAGATATTATTAAGCAAATTCCTTTTAATGTTGCAACAGGTCAACCTTTTGAACAGGCAAATCTAAATCACAATTTAAAGCCTGACTTATATGTTGGTCATGTGAATACGAATGTGTGGGCTGCCAAACAAGGAATTCCAGTAATACCCTTGTTTCACCAGAGTCAACTATTCTTGGGCTACACTGGAATTTACGAATTTGCCAGACGTTTAGCCAGAATACTGCGGAATCCTTCTTTTAATCGTAATTTAAAAGATAATGTTCACCTTCCTTACTTTGAAGAGTGGTATGACAAGGATGCCTTTTCCTATATCGATGAAAGCGAGCTGCAGGCCTAGAATAACGAGGAGTGCTTATTTCTTTCTGCAAAACTTATTAAAGAGGAGTGTTATATATGTCCAAAATTGCAAACAGCGTAACAGATTTAATCGGTCAGACACCTTTGCTAAAGTTGAATCGTTTGGCAGAGGGGACGGCAGCCGAGGTTGTCGTGAAACTTGAATTATTCAATCCAGGTGGCAGTATTAAAGACCGTATTGGTTTTAGCATGATCAAAGATGCAGAAGAAAAAGGACTAATAAAAAAAGATACTGTAATCATTGAACCAACCAGTGGCAATACAGGGATTGCTTTGGCCCTTATTGCAGCAGCCAGAGGATATCGTCTAATCTTAACCATGCCAGAAACAATGAGTACGGAAAGACGCAGTTTACTTAAGGTTTACGGTGCTGAGTTGGTACTGACACCTGGTGCTGAGGGGATGAAAGGTGCTGTGCGTAAAGCAGAAGAATTAGCAGCTCAAATTCCAAATTCTTTTGTACCTCAGCAATTTAATAATCCTGCAAATCCTGAAATTCATCGAGCTACAACAGCAGAAGAAATTTGGGAGGATACGAATGGTAAAGTTGATATTGTCGTGGGAGGCGTGGGCACTGGCGGTACAATCACTGGTGTAGGTGAAAATCTAAAAAAACGGAATCCCAATATTAAAATCGTGGCTGTAGAACCGTTTGGTTCCCCTGTTCTTTCGGGAGGCCAGCCAGGACCTCATAAAATTCAAGGAATTGGTGCTGGATTTTTACCGAATGTATTGAATCTGGATATTGTAGATGAGATCTATAAAGTCAAGAATGAGGAAGCACTAGAAATTGCTCAGCGATTAGCAAGAGAAGAAGGGATTCTCGTAGGCATTTCATCGGGAGCAAGCGCTTTTGCGGCATTGCAGATTGCCAGTCGTCAGGAAAACCAAGGTAAGCTGATCGTTGCTGTACTCCCGGATACAGGTGAAAGATATATTAGTACGGCACTGTTTGAGGATAATTAATACTAAGAATGGATAAGAATCAGTGGTCAAGTTTCTAATTAGGGGAACTTGGCTTTTGGTTTAGATTATGGAGAATACATCATCGTTGGTAAAGAGAGTTGAATGTAAGTGATAAGGATTCAAGAATTGAGCAAGATGTATATAACACCCAGTTCCAAAATCGTTGCACTGGAAAATGTAAATCTGCAAATTCAGCAGGGAGATATCTTTGGTATTATTGGCTTTAGTGGTGCAGGTAAATCAACTCTAATTCGCTGCCTAAATCGTTTAGAAGAACCTGATTCCGGAAAAATAGTAATTGCGGGTCAAGAAATTACGGCTATGAATAAAAAAGAATTACAATTGGCAAGAAGAAAGATTGGGATGATTTTTCAGCAATTCAACTTATTAGATGCGAAAACAGTATTTGAAAATGTAGCTTTTCCGTTACAGGTTTCGAATTACCCTAAAAAACAAATTAAAACTCGAGTAGAAGAGATTCTGGAGCTGGTTGGTTTAGCGAATAAGTCCAAGGCATATCCATTGCAGCTCAGTGGAGGACAAAAGCAAAGAGTCGGTATTGCACGTGCTCTTTCTAATGAACCGAGTGTGCTGCTTAGTGATGAAGCTACTTCGGCCCTTGATCCTCAAACAACCTATTCCATTTTAGAATTATTAAAAGATATCAATCAAAAACTGGGTTTAACCATTGTTTTAATTACCCATGAATTAGACGTCTTAAAACATATTTGCAATCATATGGCTGTTATTGAGCATGGAAAAATAGTTGAAACAGGAGTAGTGGAAAAGTTCTTTTTAAATCCTGAAAGTGATACTGCTAAACGCTTTATCAGCATTCTTCAAGGGTTCCAAGAAAAAAGAGTATATAAGGAGGGAGAGGGCATTTGAATGATGATGTATTAGAACTATTGTTTACTGGCCTTGGCGAAACTCTTTATATGGTATTATTATCGACTCTTATTGCCTTGATTCTTGGATTGCCCTTGGGAATTATATTAGTTGCTACTGAAAAGGGGAACATTCTAGAATCGCCTAGAATTAATAAAGTATTAGGTACCATTATTAATGTGGTACGATCCTTTCCCTCTATTATTTTAATTGTTGTGCTGCTTCCATTGGCTCGATTTATTGTGGGGACGACATTGGGGGCAACAGCAGCTATTGTTCCTTTATCCATTGGTGCAGCGCCTTTTATTGCAAGAATTATTGAGAATAGCCTTAAAGAAGTCAGCTTTGGTAAGATTGAAGCTGCGATGGCTATAGGAGCAAATCCCTTAACCATTATTACAAAGGTATTAATTCCAGAAGCTTTGCCATCTCTTATCCGTGGTCTAACGATTGCTGTTATCGGCATTACTGGCATGACGGCGGTTGCAGGAGCGATTGGTGCAGGAGGTCTGGGGAGTCTTGCTATACGATTTGGGTATATGAGATACCGAGATGATATTATGCTAGCCACCATTATAACGCTAGTTATTCTTGTTCAAGGTGTACAATTGGCTGGAGATTATTTAGCTACTTACATTAACCGAAAACGATACAAATTTGATTAAAGATATTGAGGAGTGATTTTGGTCTTCACTTATGATTCTGTCAAGTATAGGATATTAGGGTTTCCTGGCTTTCTAGCGCTGACGATTACTGTATGGATTTATTTTTGTATATATAAATTTAAGAATTAGAAGCTACTGGCGAAAACCGTAGCTTCTCTCTATATAAATTTCTAAACGAAGAAGATACTAGTCTGCTTTATAAAGCAGACTAAGAGAAGAATAGTACTTTTAGTCAATAGACAGGAAGCACGAAATATTTTATAATTCAACTGAGAATTAATTGCAATTATAGGGTAATCTTAAGGTCAAGTAAGAATTCTTAGCTGATTAGTTAATGCATCTAAAGGCTGGATTTGTCCATAAAGGGATAAGTCTAGCTTTTTCTTTTTAAAATAATTACAGATAGTATAATGAAAAATTGTATATTGAAATTGAAAGGAGATAATGTAGTGTTCATTAAAAAGTCTTATTTAAGTTCTTTAATGCTATTGATTGTAGGTATTTCCTTTGCTTTAGGTTTTGGCTATTATAAAAATGCAGTAGCCAAAGAGCAGGCAGCAGCGACCGTTGCTATTAATGGTGAATCTATTGCAGCCACCCAAAGTATTGTTTTTGACATAGCGGATCAAGGGATGCCTAAAAAGTGGCTGCAGCCTAATCAGATATTGATAGCAAGCTATTTGATTAAAAATGAAAGTAAGAATCCATTAGCTATTCAAGTAGAAGCTGTTGATTTTGTTAAGCAGGTCGTTTTAGAAGTTGGTTCTCCTGATATTAAAAAGCCTTCTGCTATCTATATGGGTACTGTGGAATCAGGAAAAACATTGCGTGTGAAAGTCAAAATGGATCTTGCTGATCAACATTTCAGTCAAACGAAGCAGCAGATCGGTGTGCTTCAGATTGTGGACATACAAACCGGTGCTCTGCTTGGAAATACATCTGTTTATGCCATGAATTCCTCACAATCATTGGATCAGGATCAGAAATCAGTGACACCGTCAACTGTTCATGAAACACATGAATCCCATGGATCACACGAAGAAAAGTAAGGAGATCATAAGATGAATCAGCGAGAAATAAAACGTATTTTAGGATATTTTGCAGGATTATTCTTGTTTTTTGCCCCTTTTGCTTATTACCAGAAAACACTTTCTGTTTGGTTAGGCGGCTCTCAAGCATCTGATATTCATAGTTTTTGTTTGCGCATTCCGTTATTGAATGTGTTAACAGGACAAAGTATTGAGATATTCAATGTCGGCATTATTTCTTTATTATTATTGGTCAGCGCGGCTTTTTTCCTAGGTCCTTTCTTTTGCGCCCACCTTTGCGCGAGTGGTGCGTTACCTGAATATCTTAGCCGTTTGATGCCAAAGCGGTTTAAAATCGATTGGCAACGTTCAGTAAATCCAGTTCCCATACGATATGGATTTTTTGTAGGGTATCTGCTTTCGCCTTTTTTGGCTGGTTCGATAGCGTGTGCGCTTTGTAACTATAGTTTTATGGAAAGGCTGATTGTTGGCGGGGTACAAGGCGATATCGGTCCTTTGGGCTCTACTGCCATTATTACAGCTATTTTATGGCTGGGGATCTTTGGTGTTATGGCTAAAGGAGGACGGGGATTTTGCAGTTATTTATGCCCTGTTGGAGCGCTGCAAAGTGCTGTACATAGTGTGGGTGCTCGATTTCGATTTACTTATAAATTACGCTTTATCCCAAGCAAATGTGTGAATTGCAAACAGTGCGTAAAAAAATGTCCAATGGGTGCTCTTAGTCATAAGGATGGTATTTTATCTTATGAAGTATATAATTGTATTACTTGCGGACAATGCGCTGGGGTTTGTGCAAAAAACGCTCTTGCCTATGGCACCGGCGAAAGTGGCTGGCAAAAAGAGAATGCTGGAGAGCCAGAGCTGGAGTTAGTAAAATGAAGGAAAAGATCAAGTCTTTAGGAGTTGGGGTGAGTGCGGCGGCGATATCCATGGTTCCCAGTTTCGTGCCCGCAGCCAGTGCTGTCTGTACCGGTGTATGCGGCTCTTGTGGCGGTGGTTGTGCTGGTTTGATCGTAGGATTGGGGGCTGGAGGATTAATTCTTCTGACTAAACTGCAAAATGATAAAAAAGAAAAAGTAGATGACCAGGAGTAGTAATAAGGGGATTTGAAAGTATGAAAGTAAAACAAGTTTTTTCAGCATACAATTTTCAAGAAAGAAATTCTTTGTGTAATCGTTATTGCTCAGCATGCGGTGAAAAATGTGTAAAAAAAGAAGCGGGTGGGAGAGAAAGAGAGAGTTGCCCTGCATGTGGCTTTGTTCATTATGAGAACCCTTCGCCAGCGGTATCCGTCTTGTTGGTAAAGGATGAAAAAGTGCTTTTAGGCAAACGAGCTCATGGCAGCTTTAAAGAAGGGTTATGGTGTTTGCCTTGTGGATTTATTGAATTTGATGAAGATTTTCTAACAGCTGCAAGACGGGAAGTTCAGGAAGAAACAGGTCTTATTAGTGAGATCGAATCAATTATTAGCGTAATGTCTAATTATTTAACCCCTAATTTACATACCTTAGTAGTTGTTTTAGTAGCTCATGTTATTGGTGGAGAACTTTGCCCTGGTGATGATTTGGATGAAGTCCAGTGGTTTCCTTTTTCAGGAGTACTGCCTCAAATGGCCTTTGAAGCAGATGAGAACATTATCGCAAGATATTGGAATACCAGAATTAAGGGGATACCTGTAGATGAAGATTTTTGAAATCGATTGCATATAGTTAATCAAAATCGTATATATTGATTGTTAGGTATAATCTATATCTGAAGAAGTAAAATAAAAAGCAAAGATCTATTGACAGAATGTATATAGTCGTTTATAATTCGAAAAAAGAGATAGTACTTTTAAAAAGCTAATAACAAGAACTTGCTGACTGGATAAACTAGAGGCAGATTTTTTCATTTTTGAAAACTTCTGCCTCTAATTTTATTTCTATTTATTTTAGAAAGAAGTCCATACTTCTTTATGAAAGGAGGTGTTAGTATGGCAATTACCAAAGAACAAAGTATTAACGAAGTGGTTGAACAATACCCAAACACCATAGCAATATTTCGTAATTATGGAATGGGGTGCTTTGGTTGCGCTGCTGCCAGATTTGAGAACATTGAGCAAGGAGCGGCAGCTCATGGCATCGACATCCATGCATTAATTACGGATTTAAACAAAGCTGTATAAAGTAATCCTGATAGTTTGTTCGTTTCATGAGTGTGTAGATATAATGGATAAATTATATGGGTTGACCAGAAGAAAAGCTGGAGACGTACGTGTCTTTGGCTTTTCTTTTTTTATTTAATTTAAAAATGGTTGCAAAAGGAGAAAAGGTGATGAGTATAAATTTAAGCCAACCAGCAGTGGAATTAAGAGAATCCAGATTGAAAACAATCACTGGCTATGAAGGTGATGCTGCTGAATTACTCAGTAGAAATGATATTCCCAATAGGGAAAGGTCCTTTACCCAGTGTGGCTCATGCAGTGCTGACCAGGTAATGAATCTGCTTACTCAGATTCAGGATGCCGCTGTTGTGGAGCATGGTCCTGCAGGTTGCGCAGGTGATATTCCTATGCGTAACGGTGTATTTCGGACAGGTAATAAGAGAATGGGCTATAACGTACATAATGTGAAATATCTCAATACCAATCTTGATGAAAAAGATACGATTTATGGCGGCGGCGCCAAGCTGGAAAAAGCAATCAGGGAAGCTAAGCGTAGATTCAATCCCAAAGCGATTTTTGTGACCACTACTTGTGCATCAGCCATCATTGGTGATGATGTTCCTGGTATTTGCAATGAACTGGAAGAAGAATTCGGCATCCCGGTAATTGCCACCTTGTGTGAAGGCTTCCGCACCAATATCTGGGCGACAGGCTTTGACTCGGCCAATCATAGCATCTTACGGAAAATTGTCAAACCAGCACGCCAAAAACAGCCGGATTTAATTAATGTCATTAGTTTTGAACATAAATTTTTGTATGAAAGTGTTTTTCGGCAGCTTGGTCTTAGAGCGAATCATATTGTGCCACTTTCAACTGTGGAGGAACTAGAGCGTATTTCAGAAGCAGTGGCAACGGTACAATACTGCGAAACATTGGGGAGTTATCTTGCTGCTGGGTTGGAGGAGCATTTTGGTGTGCTGGAAATCAAAGCTCCTGCTCCTTTCGGTATAAAGGCCTCCGATGAATTATTAAGAGAGATAGGGCGGATTTTTCATAAAGAAGAAGAGGTTGAAAAAGTAATTATTTCCGAAAAGGAAAAGATTGCTGAGGATCTTGAAAGATTACGTGGGCGATTAACAGGAAAAACAGCTTATATTGCTGCTGGCGGTCCCCTTGCTTATAGTATTATTGCCTTGGTTAAAGATCTTGGCATGGAGGTGGTGGGAACTAGTGTCTGGCATCATGACCAAAGATATGACAATGATGATGAACGACTCAATTTTCTTAGATTTGGCGTGGAAACCTACGGTAATTTTAAGGTTGGGGTCTGCAATAAACAAGCTTTTGAAGTGACCAATGCGATCAACAAATATAAACCTGATATTGCAATTACGAGACACCTTGCCACAGTTTGGGCGGCAAAATTGGGAGTTCCCTCTATTTTTGCCGGTAACGAGCCCACAGAAATGCTGTATGATGGGCTAATCCGTTTTGGACAATCCATCGATGATGCTATTTCTAATCCTGCTTATATCAAAAATGTAGCAAAGCACAGCAAGTTACCCTATACAGACTGGTGGCTCAAGCAAGGTACCTATTCATTTTTAAGGAGCGAACAAAATGTCTGAAATTATACAAGGACCACGCCACGGCTGTGCATTAGGAGCCCAGCAGACGGTAGTGGCAATTGAAAGAGCCATTCCTATTTTACACGCAGGACCTGGGTGTGGTTCCAAGCTGCATAGAGGCTTATCTCTTGCAGGAGGATACCAAGGTGCTGGGTATGCTGGGGCGGATGCGATCCCATGCACGAACATGATTGAAAAAGACGTAGTTTTCGGTGGTACAGATAAATTAAGAGATGTGATTGAGGGGACGCTGAAAATCATGGATGGCGATTTCTTCGTTGTCTTGACAGGTTGTACTGCTGATATTATTGGCGATGACGTAGGCAGTATAGTCAGCGAGTTCAGAGAACAGGGCGTACCCATTGTTCATGCGGAAACGGCAGGGTTCAAGGGAGATGCTTATAAAGGGCATGAACTTGTGCTGGAAGCTATTATCAAACAGCATTTAAAGCCTGCTGCACAAATTGAAGAAGGACTTGTCAATGTATTTGCAAGTGTCCCCAGGCATGATCCATTTTGGGAAGGTGATTTGAACGAAATAAAGAAATTGCTTGCAGGCATAGGACTCAAAGCAAATATCTTGTTTGGTTATAATAGTGGAGGTATTAAGGCATTGGAGGCGATTCCCGCAGCACAATTCAATTTAGTTGTTTCTCCTTATATTGGCCTTAAGATAGTGGAGCTGCTGGAAGAAAAATTTCAAACTCCTTATCTTCATTATCCAGTGTTGCCAGTTGGCGGTATAGAAACATCAAAATTTCTGAGAACCGTCGCTGAATTCGCAGGTACTTTATCGGAGCAGACGGAGAAATTTGTTGTTCAGCAGGAAGACGAATTCTATCATTATATTGTTCGTGCAGCAGATGTGCTTACAGAATACAGACTAAATCAGCCAAAACGCTTTTACAATATAAATGATGCTTCTTACGCCCTTGGCTTTAGTAAATTCTTAGTGAATGAACTGGGATATTTTCCTATTCATCAGTTTATTAACGAGGATGTGCCTGAGGAATACAAAGATGCCATTGAGGGCTACTTTAAAGAACTTTCACCAGAGATTTCTTCCGAGATAACCTTTACCCAAGACGGAGGAGCCATTGAAGATAAGATCCGTTCGATAAAAGCATTAACCTCTCCTTTAGTGCTTGCTAGTTCATGGGAATTTGATATTGCAAAAGAGATATCGGGTCTGCATCTTAGTGTAAGTTTACCCATTATCGACCGTTTGATTTTGCATCACACCTATGTAGGCTACAAGGGGGGCCTTAACCTTGTAGAAGACATCTACAGTAGACTGCTAGCTAAGAATCGTGAGTAGTAGAGATCGTATATTTCTGGATGAATAAGCATATCATGAACATTGACAAGAAAGAGATCTTTGCACGAAAGATATTAAATTGTACTTTACCGGTGGATTAAAAGAATAATTTCATGATTATATGAGAAAAAATTCTGTTAGTCGTTATAGTGTTTTCTGAAAATAAACATAGCATGGGTATTGACAAGAAATCTTCGTAGATATACTATTGTAATAGATAATCTAGCGTAAATACATTGCTGGCTGGTTTGAGAATCAGAGGCTGTATCCCATTTATTTTGGGATGCAGCTTTTTTTATTTTCAATCGTAAAAGCGGTCAATGTATATGATTGGGAGGCGGTTCAATACAAGGATAGTTATAATTATGAGTAACTTGCCTAATTATTTTTGAAAGGGTGATTCCCGTGGTGAAAAAAGGTATTATCTTTAAAATGGTAGTCGGAATTATTGGTGTTGTAACAGCTGCCAGTGTATTGGTGGCATGCTCATCAAGTAAAAAAGAGAGTGCTCCAGCTGTCACTGCAAAAACAGAAGTAACAGTCAAAGTAGGAGCAGCATTAGTACCACATGCGGAAATATTGAATTTTATTAAGCCAAAATTAAAACAAGAGGGCGTTAATCTAGAAGTAGTTGTGCTGGATGATGAAGCACAATTAAATCCTGCATTGCAAACAAAACAGATTGATGCCAATTATTTTCAGCATGTTCCTTATTACGAGTCAGTCGCAAAAGAAAAGGGCTATAGTTTTGTTGTAGCTGCGAAAGTACATGTGGAGCCTATTGGCTTTTATTCACAAAAAATCAAAAGCAAAGATGAGTTGAAAGAAGGGGCTACCATCGCAATTCCTAATAATCCATCGAATGAATATAGAGCATTAGCACTTTTACAAGCAAATGGATTGATTAAATTAAAAGATGGTATTGTGAATTTTTCGGCTACTCCTAGAGATATTGTAGAAAATACGAAAAAAATAAAATTCATAGAGGTAGAAGCTGCTCAGCTTACCAGATCCTTACCTGATGTTGATGGTGCTATCATCAATACTAATTTTATTCTAGAAGCGAAAATCGATCCTAAGAGCGCGATTTTTAGAGAGGATGCAAATTCTCCTTATGCAAATGACTTGTATGTAAGAAAAGGCGAGGAAAGCCGACCCGAAATTAAAAAACTGGCAGAGGTTTTAACGTCTCCTGATGTTAAAAAATTCATCCAAGATAAATATGGAGTTGCTGTGGTCCCTGCCTTTTAAATACGTGAATGGAATTGACGAGTAAGACTAACGAATATTTGATTCTGATGGAACTGAAGGCTGAGCAGTCAAATCTGCTCAGTCTTCAGTTTAACCGACAGGATAAACAGGAATGAGCAAAGACATTAACTAAACGGGTTGAATAAAAGTTGAGTTGTGAGCAACTGACTAGTTATTTACTAGAGGCTGCGTTCCATACAGTTGGAATGCAGCCGTTTTAATTTATTATTACAGGGCGTTGTCATTGGCTAGATGGTAGAAAATTCATAGGATTGAGTAAATTAGGGAGGGATTTTAATGACGATTAATTTAAATGTAACTTCAGCAGGTACCCGGGAAAATAGGTTAGGATCGATTACGGGATATGCAGGGGATCTTCATGATTTAGTTAACCAGAGCAGATGTGGGACGCTAAAAGAAAGGGAAAGGTGCTTTAGTCAGTCAAGTTCTTGTGATGCGGGATGCGCCTTGAGTCAGCTTGCCTACATTCGGGATGTTGCCATTATCAATCATGCGCCCTCAGGCTGCACTGCAATGGCATCGGCAACGGTTGTGGCTCATACACAGCTTGCAGCGAAGAGAGGGCTTACTTATGATACTATTTTTTTAGGAACGGATATGGATGAGAATGATACGATTTTTGGCGCAACCATCGGTCTTCGGGAAATCATCTTGGAGACATATAACAGATATAAACCCAATGCCATTTTTGTCGGAACTTCTTGTGTATCTGGGATTATCGGTGAAGATGTGGATAGCATAATTAACGAACTTGCATCAGAAATTCCGATTCCTTTAGCAGCAGTCCATTGTGAAGGATTTAAATCGAGAGTATGGGCTTCTGGTTTTGATGCAGCAGATCATGCTGTGCTTACAAGCCTCGTAAAACCACCGCAGAGAAAGACAAAATTCATTAATTTTAAGAATTTTAATGAAAGTGCTAGAGGAGAAATCACTGAACTATTTGCTAATTTCGGTGTAGAGCCTTTTTTCTTGTATTCAAATTCAACGGTTGAGGAATTGTCACATATAGCTGAAGCGCTTGCTACAGTATCCATATGCGGTACATTAGGGACGTATTTAGGGAATGCCCTGGAAGAAAAATATGGGGTTCCTTATATAAAAACAATCAATCCTTTAGGCATTGCCGGTTTTGAAATTTGGCTACGAGAAATAGGTCGTGTAATTCATCAAGAAACAGAAGTGGAAGCTTATATTGAACGAGAGAGGGCAAAATATCTGCCTAAAATAGAAGAAATAAAAAAAGAACTCAAAGGACTGCGTGCTGTTTTAGGCATGGGAGCCAGCTATGCTTTCCAAATATCGCGTGTTTTGCAAGAGCTTGAGATAGAAGTAGTATGGGTGGCTTCATGGCATTATGATACGAAATATGATAACAATGAAATTCCGCCTCATGTAGAGTATTTGGAAAAAGAAAGTCCCTATAATTTTAAAGTAAGTGTTTCCGATCAACAGAATTTTGAAATTTTGAATATATTAAATACTTATCAGCCTGATATTTATTTAGCGAGGCATCCCGGAACGACGGTGTGGGCGATTAAACAAGGGATTGCAGCCTTCTTTTTAGCAGATGAATATAAGACATTTGGGTATCGTGGTACGTTGGATTTTGCTCAGACGATACTGGATACGATTCGCAATCGAAGCTTTGAGAAAAACTTAGCAGCTAGAATTACTCTTCCTTACACAGATTGGTGGTACCAACAGAATCATGCAGCTTTTTTAAAGGAGGATTCAAAATAAATGCCAAAAATATTAGATCAGCCTAGATATAAATGTGCCCTTGGAGCCATGCAAACGGTGCATAGCATTACTAAAGCCCTGCCAATTTTGCATTCAGGACCTGGTTGCGCTGACAAATTGTCAGGCAGCCAAGGTGGTTCAGGGCATTTTGCACCTCGTATTTTTCCTTGTACAAATCTTAACGAAAAAGATGTGATTTTTGGTGGGGAAGAAGGGCTGCGGGATGTCATTGCAAATGCCTTAAAAATAGTAAATGCGGACCTATATGTTGTATTAAGTGGTTGTTCTTCAGAAATTGTTGGTGATGATATGCAAGAAGTAGTCAGATCCTTTAAAAATGCGGAGAAGCCAGTTGTTTTTGCGTCGACAGCCGGGTTTAAAGGAAACAATTTTTTAGGGCAC
This sequence comes from Pelosinus propionicus DSM 13327, assembly GCF_900114615.1. Taxonomy (GTDB): domain Bacteria; phylum Bacillota; class Negativicutes; order DSM-13327; family DSM-13327; genus Pelosinus; species Pelosinus propionicus. The sequence goes on from NZ_FOTS01000001.1 coordinate 70,569, forward strand.
GAGTGGGTCATTCAAGCAATTATCGAGCAATATTTAAAACCGGCAGATAAAAAAACAAAAGGGCTGGTGAATATCTGGGCAAGTGTCCCTCAGCACGATCCCTTTTGGTATGGAAATTTATTCGAATTGGAAAATTTGATTACGCAGCTTGGATTAACACCCAATACGATTTTCGGCTATGATAGGGGTATTAAAAATATTGATAAAATACCAGAGGCTGAATTTAACCTTCTTGTATCGCCTTGGGTGGGGTTAAGTAATGTAAAATTATTAGAAGAAAAATTTCAGACTCCTTATTTGCATCTTCCCACTCTTCCCATTGGAGCCTTTGAAACCAGTAAATTTTTGCGGGAAGTAGGAAATTTTGCTGGAATTGATAAAGAAAAAGTAGAAGATATCATTACAGAAAATGAAAAAAAATATTATTATTTTATTGAACGATTTGCTGATGTATTTCTGGAAACACGAATTATGGCAAAACGATTTGTTGTGATTTCCGATGCGCAATATTCCTTGGCGATTACTAAATTTCTGGTAAATGACGTTGGTTTGTTCCCTTCCAAACAATACATTACTGATAATGCTCCCGAAGAATACCAAGAGGCGATAAAAGGATATTTTAAAGAATTGAATTGGAATATAGAAGCAGAGGTGGCATTTCTATCCGATGGACACTTGATACAAGATGAAATCAAAGAGACTTATTTTAGCGGCTACCCTTTAATCATCGGCAGTTCATGGGATAAAAAAGTTGCAGAGCAAACACAGGCACATTATTTATCTGTTTCTTGGCCAGTAAATGAACGACTTGTTATCAATAGTTCCTATGTAGGTTACGGTGGCGGACTTAAGCTGCTTGAGGACATATATTCTGTAGTTCTTACCCGATTTAATTAAAGTAGAAAAAAAGTAAATCAGCAGGTAAAATAAGCAAAGCCGCCTCTATAAAAGGTGGCTTTGCTTAAGTATAAGTATTTAGTACATTCTCCCTTTGTGTCCTTCGCGTTTTTGGGATTCAAAATGTTTTGTTCTTTTAGATGGCGAAAAATTTTTCTGATGATCATACCTCTCCTTCAGGCATCCATAAAACCATGTTCCATCATGATTTCTTCTAGTCGATCTTGTGTCATTGGTTTGGGTATGACAAAAAGTTTATTCCTATCAATGGCTTGGGCTAATGCGCGATATTCATCAGCTTGACCTGATTCCGGATCAAAGTCAACTACTGTCTTTTTATTAATTTCCGCCCGTTGTACCAGGTTGTCCCGAGGCACAAAGTAAATTAATTGGGAACCAATTTCTTCCGCAAATGCTTTTAGCAGTTCATATTCTTTATCTACTTTACGGCTGTTGCAAATAATACCGCCTAATCGAACTTTACCATTATTTGCATATTTTTGAATACCTTTTGCAATATTGTTGGCAGCATAGAGGGCCATTAATTCACCAGAGGCAACAATATAAATTTCTTCTGCCTTGCCTTCACGAATGGGCATAGCAAACCCACCACAAACAACATCACCAAGGACATCGTAGAAAACATAATCAAGCTCTGGTGTATAAGCACCTAAGGATTCCAGCATATTAATCGAAGTAATGATACCACGGCCAGCGCAGCCCACACCAGGCTCAGGACCACCTGACTCAACGCACATGGTGCCAAGATAACCAGGCTTTAAGATATCATCTAAATCAATGTCATCGCCTTCATCACGCAAGGTATCTAACACGGTTTTTTGACATAGGCCATGTAATAGCAGACGGGTAGAATCAGCCTTAGGATCGCAGCCAACTACCATGATTTTTTTGCCTGCTTCTGCTAAAGCACCTACCGTATTTTGTGTAGTAGTGGACTTACCAATGCCACCTTTCCCGTATATTGCAATTTGTCTCATAACTAAAATCCCCCTTTAAATTAGCTGATTTTCAATGATGAATCATTTGAATAGGAAGACATAGAAAAACAAAAAAAGGCTATGTAGATAGGAGTATCTACATAGCCTTCAGTTTACCTACTGATCAGCGCTACCAAATGAGTTGCTAAATTAGAGATACTAATTTTAACAACTGGTAAATAATGATTATTCTTTCAAACAGAATCGTATCATCATTTATTAAGAGTGTCAAGTGAAAATAATAGCAAAATCACAGTGGATACGTGGTTACTTTTTTAAAAATAAGTATTGACAGTGTATTATCTTAGTGATACCATTACTCATAATAATTGAATACAGTTCTACCTATCTCTGCCAGAATATGGCAGATAGGAACTGGTCAGCTAATAAACTGAAGGTTAAAGAATTATTTCTTTGGCCTTTTTTCTTTGTACAGAGTAAATAGGCTGTATTAAATCCAAAGAAATATTTCATGTATTCATGATTAGTTTATTAAAAATGACAAGGGGTTGAATTTTATGTCAATTAATCTTACGACACCAGAAGCTCAAATAAGAGAAAACAGATTATCCTCCATAACCGGTTACAAAGGCTCTATAAAAGATTTGGCAGCGCAAGCTAATGGATGCTCTTTAAAAAGTGGGGAGCGAGGATTTACGCAGACGACTGCTTGCAGCTTAGGTTGTGCTCAGGGGCAATTAGTGTTGATTAAAGATGCTGCAGTAGTTGGCCATAGTGCCATTGGATGCGGCTCAGATACGATACAAAGCAATATAAACAATCGCCGCGGTCAATTTTCTAGAGAACTGGAATATACCAATATTAATTATATTAATACCAACATGACGGAAGAAGCCACTGTCTTTGGTGGTGCTGCTAAACTTAGAGAGGGGATACGAGAAGCCTATCGACGGTTTAACCCTAAAGTAATATTTGTGACAACATCCTGCGTTTCCGGGATCATTGGAGAAAATGTTAGTGGGATACTAGATGGATTAGCAGAAGAAATACCAGTGCCCTTAGTTCCTGTTCACTGCGAAGGTTTTCGTTCTAAACTATGGGCATCAGGGTTTGATGCAGCGTTTCACGCTATCTTGACTTATATTGTTAAACCAGCCGAAAAAAAGAACCCGAATCTGATCAATATTATTAACTTTTCCGGTATTGGCAGAAAAGAGGTTGTACGATTATTGGGTCGTTTAGGTTTAGTGCCACAATTTCTTGTTCAATTCACTACTGTGGACCAACTAAGCAAAATATCAGAAGCGGCAGCGACTCTCAGCTTTTGCGGAACTTTGGGAAGTTATTTAGCCAGCGGTCTGGAAGAACATTTTGGTGTTCCCTACATCAAATCCTTACAACCACATGGAGTCGCTGGTATCAATAGCTGGCTAAGAGAATTAGGGAAGGTACTGGGAAGAGAAGAAGAGGTTGAAAAACTCATTGCAGAAGAAACCGCTGCCATCGTTCCGGAGTTAGAGGAATTAAGAGAGAAGCTGAAGGGGAAGCGAGTGGTAATCGGTATGGGACCAAGTTTTTCCCAAAATTATACGAGACTGTTGCAAGAGCTTGCCTTAGAAGTGGTATGGGCAGCAAGCTGGCATTTTGATCAGCGTCATGATTATGGTGAGATTCCGGCTACGATTTTAGATCTTGCTAAAAATGAAAAAGATATTTCTGCTTGTGTCAGTGAGCTTCAAGTTCATGAAATCAACAATCTACTGAGGCAATTAAAACCGGATCTTTTTGTTTGCAGACATCCTGGCATGGCAATTTGGTCTGCGAAACTAGGAATACCTACTATTTTTATTAATGATGAATATCAATCTTTCGGTTACCAAGGTTTAATTAATTTTGGCAATCGCGTTGCGGATACTCTAGCCAATCCAACTTTTGTCCAATATCTTGCTAGTAAAATTAAGCTGCCTTATACGAACTGGTGGTTAGAACAAGACGCCTTTACATTTTTGGGTGAGGCGCCTCCCAAGAAGAAAGAAAGAATTACTAAGGCGGTGGTGTAGTGGCTAAAGCTGCTAAGAAGATTAAAGTAATTGAACAAGTACGATACTCTTGTGCTTTGGCTGCCCTGCATTCTGTTTTGGCGATCGATAGGGCGGTTCCCATTCTTCATGCTGGTCCTGGCTGCGGTCAAAGATTATCGACAGCATTAAGCACTACGAATGGTTACCAAGGTACTGGCTATGCAGGGGGGCATGCTATGCCCTGCACCAACAGTACAGAAGCAGAAGTTATATTTGGCGGTGAAAAAAAATTAAAAGAGTTAATCACTCATAGTCTAGAAGTAATGGATGCGGATTTATATGTGGTTCTTACTGGGTGCACAGCTGATATCGTGGGTGATGATTCCACAGAAGTGGCAAGAGGCTTCCAAAAACAAGGTAAACCAGTGGTTTGCGCTCAGACAGGAGGATTTAGCGGTAATAATTTTGTTGGACACGAATTAATACTCGGTGCTATCATTGATCAATACTTGCAGCCGTCAGAAGAGATAGAACCTGGTTTGGTCAATGTTTTTTCTATCGTTCCTTACTATGATGCTTTCTGGACCGGGAATCTAGAGGAAATTCGTAAGTTACTAGAAGCAATTGGCTTAAAAGCCAATATCATTTTTGGACCTGGCGGCGGAGTGGATGCACTGAACAAGGTCCCTAAAGCACAGTTTAATTTGTTATTGTCACCCTGGATTGGTTTAACTAATGTTAAACAATTAGAAGAAAAATTTAAAACTCCTTATTTACATTATCCAGTTCTGCCAATTGGACCGACTGAGACAAGTAAGTTTCTGCGAGCCGTTGGTAAATATGCAGGACTGCCATCAGAGCAGGTGGAAGCCTCTATTGCGGAATTGGAAAAACCTTATGATTATTATATTGAAAGATCAGCTGATTATTTACTACAAGCACGGGTAGGATTACCTAGCCGCTTTATCACAATTTCTGATAGTTTTTACGCACTGGGAATTTCTAAATTCTTAGTGAATGATCTTGGTCTTTTGCCAGGAACCCAGTTTATCATTGATAATATTCCTGCGAAATACCAGGCAGACTTAGAAGAAGAGTTTAAAGATTTGAGTCCAACGATTTCTGCGCCCGTCGTATTTACCAATGACAGTGGAACCATTCGCGAGAAGTTAAGAGAAACGAAGTTTCGTGGTAAACCGCTAATTCTTGGAAGTGCTTGGGATCAAATGATAGCGAAAGAGCTGAATGGATATCAGTTAAGTGTCTCTTTTCCTGCTGCGGATCGATTTATATTAAATAGCACCTACATCGGCTATAATGGAGCCTTACGTTTGGCCGAAGATATCTTTTCTGTGTTGGTAAGTTCAAATTATTAATGAAATCATTGGCAATAATCTTAGGAATTAATCATGAATAGTTGCTTGATCATCAGTTTTAATTACTGGAAGTGAGACTCTTAGGTTGGCAGTTTAGTTTTGACAGAAGAGAGGATCAATTGAGTAGCAAGAAAAAAATGAACTGCCGCCTGGATTTGAAGGCGGCAGTTCACTTTAGAGTATTGACGTTTTCTTACTTTATGTGCTTAACCAATTCTACAGCCAAGCCGATATACTTTTGCGGCGTTAAAGCGAGTAAGCGAGTTTTATCTTCTTTTGGCAACTCTACGCTTTCGATAAAAGAACGAATTTCTGCTTCGCCAATTGCTTTTCCTCGAGTAATTTCTTTTAGCTTATCATAGGCATTCGTATGTCCATGCTTACGCATCACGGTTTGTACAGCTTCTGATAGGACCTCCCAAGCATCAGTCAAGTGACTTTCAATAACCTGATTATTAGCCAGGGTTTTGCTAAAACCTTTTAAAGCATAAGACAAGGCTATATGAGAATAGCCAATGGCAGCTCCTATGTTGCGCTGCGCCGAGGAGTCGCTAAGATCTCTTTGTAAGCGGGATATAGGCAGTTTATTTGCCAGATGATCCAGTAGCGCGTTACTAAGCCCCAGATTTGCCTCTGAGTTCTCAAAATCGATAGGGTTGACCTTATGAGGCATGGTTGATGAGCCAACTTCACCGCTTATGGTTTTTTGTTTAAAATAACCCAAAGAGATATACAGCCACATATCTCGGTCAAAATCTAGGACAATATTATTAAAACGGTTGATGGCATGAAAGCACTCTGCTACATAATCATGAGATTCTATTTGGGTTGTCAGCGGATTGTATTCCAGACCCAGTCCCTCGACGAAATTCTTGGCAACATTTTCCCAGTCGATTTCAGGATAGGCAATTTGATGAGCATTAAAGTTACCAACGGCCCCATTGAATTTTCCTAAAAACTCAAGACTGCGGATTTGTTTCAACTGTCGATTCCATCTGTATACAAATACTGCAAGCTCTTTTCCCATAGTGGTAGGAGACGCAGATTGTCCATGAGTATGTGCCAGCATTGCAACGTCTTTTAAGGTTTCGGCTTTGTTTGCCACTTCGGCAGCAAGCTCTTTGGCCGCTGGCAGCCAAACTTTATGGATGCCGTCCTTTAGCATTAATGCATAGGATAAGTTGTTGATATCCTCAGAGGTACAAGAAAAATGAATAAACTCAAGAACATCCGATAATGAAGTCGTACTCAGTGTATCTCTTAAGAAATATTCAACAGCTTTCACATCATGGTTCGTAATTTTTTCGATCGCCTTAATTTTTAAAGCAACTTCTTCATCAAAAGAAGTAACAATCTTTCGCAGCAACTGTACTTCGTCAGATGTAAAAGTTCGTACTTGATTGAATGCGGGGTTAGATGCCATGGTAATCAGCCATTCAATTTCTATATGGGTGCGATATTTCATTAATGCCCATTCTGAAAAAAAGTCGCCTAATGGTTTGGTAACAGATTCATAGCGCCCGTCAAGCGGAGTTAAAGATTTAATACTCATAAATACCCTCTTTATTTTATAGATTTTTGTGAAAACCCTAAGTAAGCAGTGAAAGCGTAAGATAGGGTGTCAAATGCATGACGCACTGTATACGTTTTTGGGTTGCTAGTATTATTTTATCACTATAGTCAAACTTTTTCCAAGAAGAAATATCGTGTTTCGATATATATTGTCAAAAAGAGAGTGATATTTATCCTTTGAAAAGCAATAAATATACATTTTAGAAGATAAAAATGTCTGGGAAGAAATTAGTGTTAAGACTATTGACAGGATAAGAAATAAGATATATTCTAGAAAGCATTAAGACCATCCTAGATCAATTACCTGAGATGGAGCATTGACTTTCAAGCAGGTAAAGTGTGTAATCGCTAAGAGAATTGAATAGCATTGATTAACTGACTGAGAATAAAAGAGGTTAAACTACAAAATAGTAGTTTGACCTCTTTTGTGTTTACACATACAAATAAAAATTTAAAGCTCTTTATTACAATTGCTTATACGATTCAATTCTTTTTTATGATGGTTATTTGCATTATTATATTATTCATTTTAGGAGGTTGCTAAATGTCTACTTTTATCGAACGCGCAAAAGTTACCTGTGCTCTTGGTGGTGCCATTGTTACTCTGTCAGCATTGCCAAAAGCAGTTCCCATCGTTCATGCATCTGGAGGGTGTGCAGGTACATTGTCGGGTACCTATAACCTGGCAAGCGGCTATAAAGGTTCCGGGTATTGTGGCGGAACGATGATACCTACATCTAATATTGTCGAAAACGATATCGTTTTTGGCGGTGAAGAACGATTGGAAGAGCAGATTATCAACACTGTGAAGATAATAGATGCTGATCTTTATTTTGTGGTGACGGGCTGCCAGGTGGAAATCATTGGTGATGATGCAGTGGGAGTGACCCATCGCTATAGAAATGATAAAGCGATAGTGCTTGCTGCCAATACACCAGGTTTTTTAGGCGATAGTTTTAAAGGGTATGAGGCAGTGCTAAGTACGATCGCAGCTGAGTTAGTTGAAAAGAAAGACGTAAAAGAAAAAAAGACGATTACGATTCTGGGAATTGTGCCTGGTCAGGATGTCTTTTATCGGGGGAATATTAGAGAAATCGAAAGATTGCTAAGCCAATTGGGGATAAAAGCAAATACCTTCTTTGGTGACGGAGAAACGATTGAAAAAATAAGAAATTACGGTGATGCTTCATTAACCGTTGTTTTATCTGAGAATTACGGCATTGAGACTGCAAGGGTTTTCGAACAAATTCATCAGATTCCTTATATAACGACAGATCTTCCCATTGGCGCAAGCAGAACCGATGCATTCTTACATAAAATTGGTGAACGATTGGGGATTGAGCCAGCTGAGATCGAGGCGCTTCTTGCAAAAGAACGAAAATATTATTATAGCTACATCGAAAGAATTTTGGATATTTATACGGATTTGGACTTTCAAAGATATGCCATTATTTCTGCTGACACAAACTATGCATTTCCATTAACAAGCTTCCTGGCTGATGACTTAGGCTGGATTCCCCATATCGTTGTCATTCATGATGATATTGACGATCTGCGTAAAAAAGAATATGAATTAAAGTTCAAACAGCTTGGCTCTGAAACGAAGCCCAAAGTGGTATTCGAGCTGCAGGCTGGGCAGCTTCTCAATCATGTACGAAAAAGTTGGAAATACAACCAGAATGATAAGTATTTTGATGCCCTCAGTCCAACTTTTCTTGTCGGCAGCAGCCTTGAAGCGAGTGTGGCGCAAAAACTTGGAGCAGGCTTTCTTCCTGTAGTATTCCCAATCACAAACCGGGCTGTTTTAGATAGAGGATATACGGGTTACAAGGGGGGCTTAACTCTAACGGAAGACATTATTTCAGCGCTTGTCAGCGATCGATAATTATGAGGGGGTATAATACATGTCTAAATTGACAGAAGGTCTTACATATGATTATTTATCTTCCGAAGCAGCACCTACCAGAGAGGCTCGAATCGAGACGTGCAACGCATTTGGTGGTTCCTGCAATAGCTTAAGAACAGGAATGGGAACCGGCTGCAGCAAAAATAACAGCAGGAAATTTGCTCAGGGCGGTGGCTGTCAATTAAACTTGGCACTGGGGATTGTTAGTAGTTTTCAAAATGTAGTAGTCATCATTCACGGACCTCTTGGCTGCGGTTCTAATAATCTAGGAAGAGCCGGAACCAGGAAAACTGCCAGAATACTAAAGCAAAGACCAACAACTACTGATACCATATGGATACAAACCAATTTGGATGACACAGATGTTATTACAGGCGGTATTGAGAAATTGCGTCAAGCGGTTTTGTATGCTGAGCAAGAATATCGTCCAGATGCCATTATTATCGGTAATAGTTGTTTACCTGGTATTATAGGGGACGATATTGATACTCTATTAAATGAACTTGATGGGCAGATTGCTGCAAAAGTTGTCCCGATCCACTGTGAAGGGTTTAAAAGCAAATATGTTGCGACAGGTTATGATTCTGCATATCATGGTGTATTGAAAAAAATGGTGGAGCCAATACAACGATATGAGAAAGCACTTCCCAATGAACTTGCAGATTCAAACGAAAAATACCGTCATAGTAAAATTGTGAATCTTTTCAATGTCGGTTCTACAAGTTACGGAGATGAGGTCGAGTTGTCAAGGCTTCTTACGGCTCTTGGTTTAGAGGTACGGGTATTGCCTTTGTATTCCAGCGTTGAAGAAATTTCCCGCATCAGCGAAGCAGCGCTGAACATCAGCATTTGTGCGACTCATGATGATTATCTTCTTGGTCATTTGAAAGAACGTTTTGGCACAGAATATATTATTGATACGCTGCCCATTGGGATAAAAAATACCAATCAATGGCTTAGGGTAATTGCAGAATTCTTTAAGCTGGAAAAGGAAGTAGAAAAGCTGATTGCGATTGAAACGGCACAATTGGAAGAAGCTTTAGAACCATTTAAAAAAGTTCTAAAGGGAAAAAGTGTGTTTGTTGGCGGTGGTGAGACACGCATCTTTACCACTGGTGAACTGTATCAGTCATTGGGAATGAGGGTTGTAGGATTAAAACCACATAATTTTGATCGTTTTGCAATTCCGATGATCGATAGTATTGATGATCAGGAAGCCGTTATTGACGTTGCACCAGGACAGCCCGCAGAAGAGTTGGTTATTCTTAGCAGACTTAAGCCAGACCTGTATGTTGGTCATGCCCAAGCAAATGCATGGATAACGAAGTTGGGCATTCCTACTGTTCCTCTATTTGGTCAATCCTTTAATTATATGGGTTATTCCGGCGCTTTTGAGCTGGCAAGAAAAGCAGCAAGAGTGCTGAAAAATACATCCCTGTCCCAAAAAATAGTGTCAAATGTTGCTTTACCGTTTCGTCCCATTTGGTTTGAAAGCAATCCCTTTGACAATATCAAAGAAGCGAAGGTTTAAAATAGTGAAAAAGCACATAAAAATTACAGGAGGGAATTATAATGGCTGCTATTGTAGATAATCTGACGGAACTAATAGGCAATACTCCTTTATTGCGACCCAACTCATTTGCTAAGCTGGCAAAATTAAATAGCGAATTATTATTGAAACTTGAATATTTTAATCCTTTAGGCAGTGTAAAAGATCGAATTGGTAATGCAATGATCAGAGATGCTGAAAAAAAAGGTTTGCTCAAGAAACAAACGGTAATCATTGAGCCTACAAGTGGTAATACTGGTGTCGGTCTTGCTTTTGTAGCTGCGGCAAAAGGATATCGGATCATCCTTACCATGCCGGATACGATGAGTTTGGAACGGCGGACTTTATTGAAAGCTCTTGGAGCAGAACTAGTGCTCACTCCTGGTGCCGATGGGATGAAGGGGGCAATTCGCAAAGCGGAAGAACTGTCTACCCAGATTCCAGATTCTATCATCTTGCAGCAATTTAACAATCCTGCAAATCCTGCAATTCATAAGGAAACAACAGGAGAAGAAATCTGGCGTGACACAGGGGGCAAGATTGATATTTTTGTAGCTGGTGTGGGTACAGGAGGAACGGTTGCAGGAGTGGGAGAAGTGCTAAAAGGGAAAAATCCCAATATCCAGATTGTAGCAGTAGAGCCGAATGATTCCCCCGTTTTGTCAGGGGGAAATCCTGGCCCTCATCAGATTCAAGGTATAGGGGCGGGCTTTGTGCCTAAAGTTCTTAATTTTGAGCTTATTGATGAAGTTTTTAAAGTGAAAAATGATGAGGCCATTGATACTGCTCGAGTGCTTGCTAGAGTGGAAGGATTGCTAGTGGGGATTTCTTCTGGTGCTGCTGCATTTGCGGCTGCCCAAATTGCCAAAAGACCAGAGAATGCAGGTAAAACGGTGGTTGCATTGCTTCCCGACACAGGTGAAAGATATTTATCAACAGTTCTTTTTAAAGACTTGACAGATGAAGTTAGTAAGTACTGGAGTTAAAAAGGACTTGAATTCTAATTCCAAATGCAGTAATATTTAAACGATTAGTAATTTAGAAAAACAAAATTAGGACTGAGAAGATATTTAAGGCTAAGATCGTTGTATCCTGATAAAGGAGATGTCTTAGTCTTTTTTAGATTTGTAGTTTAATAGTAGGAAGGTGTAGTTTCTATGATCTATCTGGATAATGCTGCCACTTCTTGGCCAAAACCGGAAAGCGTATATCAAATGGTTGACAAGGTTATGCGACAAATCGGAGCAAATCCTGGCCGTTCGGGGCATACCATGGCAATTGAAGCTGGCAGACTGGTTCAAGAAACAAGAGAATTAGCGGCAGCATTGTTTGCGATTCCTCATCCGTCTCAGGTGGTATTTACCTTAAATGTTACTGATTCTCTTAATCTAGCTTTAAAAGGATTGTTGCAGCCAGGCGATCATGTTATTACCAGTTCTATGGAACATAATGCTATGGCTCGCCCCTTAGAAGCGCTGTGTAAAAATGGGGTAACTGTTACCAAGGTGGCGACATCGCCTGTTAATGGAATTTCTCTTCGGGAGATTCAGAATGCTATTCAGGCAAATACCAAGTTAATTGCCTTAACTCATGCTTCTAATGTGACTGGTACATTAAATCCCATTCGGGAAATTGGACAAATTGCAAAAGAGTTTGGTGTTGCCTTTTTAGTAGACTGTGCCCAAACCGCAGGTGTTTTTCCAATCAATGTGCAGGAAATGGGAATTGACCTTTTGGCTTTTCCTGGTCATAAATCTTTATTAGGCTGTCAGGGTGTTGGCGGGCTATATGTCCATAAGGGGATTACGCTAAAAACCCTGCGTGAAGGCGGTACTGGCAGCCATTCCGAGTCTTTAGAACAACCGGATGAATTACCAGAACGATATGAGAGCGGCACACTTAATACTTCAGGAATTGCTGGACTTGGAGCCGGCATTCGATATATCATGGAAACCGGTATGGAAAAGATAAAGCAGCGGGAAGAAGAATTGACAAATCTGTTAGTAGCAGGTTTGGCGAAAATACCGGGAGTGGTGCTTTATGGTCCGCCATTGGGACAGGAGCGAGCTGCTGTTGTGTCTTTTAATCTTGAGCAGATCAGTGCGAATGAGCTGTGTATGATTTTGGATAAATCCTTTCAAATTGCTGTCCGTCCAGGTTTGCATTGTGCCCCGGATGCTCATCGAGTACTGGGAACCTTGCAGGGGGGAACAATCCGAATTAGTCCAGGCTATTTTACTACAGAAGAAGAAATAGAAAAGTGTTTGCAGGCAATTACTGCGATTGGGAAAGAATTGGTGGAGGAAATGAGATGATACATGTACCAGAACGATACTCCAGGCAAGCTATTTTTCAAGGTATCGGTTCAGTAGGTCAGGAGAAGATTGGGCACAGTCGGGTGGCAATCATTGGTTTAGGAGCACTGGGAACTGTAATTGCCAATAACTTGGTGAGAGCTGGGGTTGGATATATACGCTTAATTGATCGTGATTTTGTAGAGCTTAGCAATTTACAGCGGCAAACGATTTTTGATGAAGCGGATGTTCATGAACAACTTCCTAAAGCTGTTGCTGCTGCTCAGCATTTGGGAAAGGTCAATTCAGAAATAACACTAGAGGCAATTGTCAGCGATGTGAATGCCTCAAATATTGAAACACTGTTAACGGATGTTGACCTTGTCATGGATGGCACGGATAATTTTGAGACTCGCTTCCTTTTAAATGATATTTGTTTGAAAAAGAATATTCCTTGGGTGCACGGGGCTGTATTAGGGAGCTATGGTCTTACTGCGAACATGATTCCAGGACAAACTCCATGTTATCGATGCTTCATGCCTGGAATACCAGAAACAGGGGCTAGCGGCACTTGCAGTTCAGCTGGAGTGCTGAATATGATTACGGGTATTATTTCATCATATGCATCGGCAGAAGCTTTAAAAATACTGGTTGGCAGTTCTGATGTCAGAAAGTCAGCCCTTTTCATTGATGTTTGGAATAACTCTTTTCATAGTAAAGAGCTATCGAGGCAATCAGACTGTCCTGCTTGTGTTAAACATGAATATCATTATCTTACTAAAGAAAAAGGAACCTATACGACTTTGCTATGCGGACAAAAGGCGGTGCAAATTGTGCCAGGTCAGGTACGCAAGATGGACTTTTCCAATATTCTAAAGCGTTTGGCTCATGTAGGAGAAATTCAATCTAATCGTTTTCTTTTGCGTTTGAAAATTCATGAGATAGAAATAACTCTTTTTGCTGACGGACGGGCCATTATCAAAAATGTTGAAAATGAAAATAAAGCAAAGGCTCTCTATACAGAGTATTTTGGATTGTGATCAATATGCAATGCATTACACATTTGTATATTGCTGCTATAAGCAAATCAATTAAGTGAAAATGATTGACAAAAATAGTTAAAAATGATACGTATGTTATAAGACTGATTAGAAAACTAAAGGTCAAAATAAATTTGGTTACGACCAAGTTTGCTTTGATCTTTTTTTATGGAAATCATTATAGTATAGCGGAGGGATAAGATCGAAACCGCCTTGCAACTTCGTTGTTTAAGTAGCATCAGGAGAGCATTCTACGTTAGAGCATCATTAATATGTTCATTTGAAAGGGGGCAGTTCTGTGCTGAAGAAAATCTTTTTACGTAGCTTATGGATCATGACATTAGTGATTGTCATTATGATTGTGCCGAGTGTACGTTTTCTTTTCTCAGCGACGTCCTTGGGAAGTGCCGTTCCAGATCTTATCACCTTAACGTGGAGGGATGATCCACAGACAACCCAGGCCATAACATGGCGAATGGATAAAGATGCTAAAGATGGGTTTATTGAATATGGGGAAAGATTTACGACGGGACCTTTTCCCTATGATACTAGAACCGTTACTTCAACTGTAGAGGAATTATCAACTAATGCGGGCGATATGAGTATTCATTCAGTGAATCTCACTGGACTAAAACCTGGAACCTGTTATTATTATCGAGTAGGGTATGGGAACATATGGACTGAGTGGTATGAATTCACAACTGCGCCTAAGAGTTCTTCTGCCTTTGCATTTTTTATTTTTGGTGATTCTCAAAGCGTTGATTATAGCACTTGGGGTGCTACTTTGCATCAGGCCTTTCAAAACAATTCAAAAGCTGCATTTTTTATTAATACAGGAGATTTAGTGGCTGTTGGGCAAGATTTCATGCAATGGAACGCTTGGCTGGAAGCCGCTAAAGGAGTCATCGATACCATTCCGGCTATGCCAGTATTAGGAAATCATGAAACCTATACAAAGGATAAAAAAATATCTCAGCCGTTATTATACCAAACTCTTTTTAAACTGCCATCTAATGGTCCAGAACATTTGAAAGGAAAGGCGTATTCATTTGATTATGGTGAAGTACATTTTGTGATGCTTGATAGCCAAATGAATGAAGAATGCTGTTCCTTTTCAGATGTATTAAGAGAAGAAAAAGCATGGCTAGAAAGAGATCTGCAAAATACGAATAAAAAATGGAAAGTGGCAGTTTTTCACCAGCCAATTTATAGCAATCAAGCACATGCTATTGACGATGATAGTAAGAGCGTCTTTGTGCCGATTATCGATAGACATCATGTTGATATTGCTTTCTCGGGGCACGAACAGGTATATGCTCGGACCTATCCTTTGTATAATAATGAGAAGGTCGATGGTGCCAGCCAAGGGACAATCTATGTTACTGCCGGGAAAAGTGGTACAAAAGCATATCAGAATTCAAAGGCTAAGCCAGGGGATGAAGTTTATAATCCCTTAGATGAACCGATCTATCTTACAGTAGAAGTAAAACATTCGAGTATGGAGGTAAAGGCATTCAACGGGCAAGGTTCTGTAATCGATGATTGGAGAATTGAGAAACTATCGGAATAAAAGATATACATGGCAGGAAGGGATAGGATTGGTTCCAGAAATGCTGAAAAAGTAGTATTGAAAGACAAGACTACTTAAATTGACTTTTATAATAATCAATGATATGATTTATTTAAATTTTATAAAGTAGCGTTGTGTAAGCTGGCTGTATGAAACAACAGAGGCTTCGAGCAAAATGTGTATTTTGCTCGAAGCCTCTTTATTTTCTGATTAACTAGGAGGTCCGGTATGAGTGTCATTAATCTTAAAGCATCAGAGGTTCAAACCCGAGAAGCTCGTCTGGGGTCTATTACGGGATTTGCAGGAACTGCAGGTGAACTGGTTGGGTGTGCGCGCGCAGGCACGTTGAAAGAAAGTGAAAGAAGTTTTAGCCAGTGTATGGGATGCAGCTCGGGCAATGCGTTTTGTCAATTTTCTATGATTCAGGACGCTATTGTTGTCAACCACGCTCCAGTCGGTTGTGCTGGGGATTTCTTTACTTTTAACTTTGTATATCGGGTGGGGCAAATGGAGAGAGATCTTTCTCCTGTAATTGGAAGATACTTCAGTACAAATATTGAAGAGCAAGATACTATTTTTGGTGCAACCCAGAAGCTTGTTGATACGATTCGTAAAGCCTATGAAAGAGTCAGGCCAAATGCGATTTTTATTACGACTTCTTGTGCATCTGGAATTATTGGAGATGATGTGGAAGGGGTTGCAAATGACTTATCAGAAGAATTGAGGATTCCTGTAATTGCTTGCTTTTGTGAGGGTTTTAAATCAAAGATTTGGACTACAGGGTTTGATGCGGCATATCATTCTATTGTTAGAAAGCTTGTAAAGCCGCCAGAAAAAAAATCAAATAAGGTCAATGTTATAAATTTTTGGGGAAGTAAAATATTTGATGAATTGTTGAATCCACTAGGGTATGAAGTAGACTATATTGTTCCATTTTCAACAGTAGCCCAGTTAGAACGTATTTCAGAAGCTGCAGCTACCATTCAAATTTGTTCCACCCTTGGGACTTATATTGGCGCTGCTTTAGAACAGGTTTATGGTGTGCCTGAGATCAAATCTCCGCCGGCTTATGGTATAGAGGGTACGGATCGCTGGATGAGAGAAATCGGCAGAGTTCTTAATAGGCAAGGGGAGATCGAAGAGGTGATTGCTAAAGAGCATGAACGTGTATTACCGAAGCTTGAGGAATATCGTAATAAACTTCAGGGTAAAACAGCCTATCTAACGGCTGGTGCTGCCCACGGGCACGCTTTAATTGCACTTTTGCAGGAATTGGGAATGACCGTGCAGGGGGCGGCAATTTTTCATCATGATCCTATTTATGATAATGGTGATGTGGTCTCAGATGCATTGGCTCATGCTGTCAATACCTATGGTGATGTTCCCAATTATAACGTTTGTAACAAACAAGCTTATGAATTAGTTAATATTTTAAATAAAGTAAGACCCGATATCATGATTGCCAGACATGGCGGCATGACGATGTGGGGAGCAAAACTGGGGATTCCTACCCTTTTAATTGGCGATGAACAACTCAGCTTTGGCTATCAAGGGGTTCTAAACTATGCGGAAAGAATTTTGGAATCCCTTGATAACAAAGAGTTTGTCATTAACCTTGCTAAACACAGTACGATGCCTTACACCAAATGGTGGTTGGAACAAGATCCATTTTCTTTTCTTAGGAGTGACTTAGATGTTAAAACTTATTGAACAACCGCGCTATTCTTGTGCTTTAGGCGCACAGCAATCTGTGATTGCCATAAAAAGAGCGGTTCCTATTTTGCATTCCGGACCTGGCTGCGGTGACAAAATCAACAGACTGCTTGGGCAAGGTGAGGGCTATGCAGGTGGAAATACTGTACCTTGTACAAATGCAAGTGAATCTGAAATTGTTTTTGGCGGCGAACAAAAATTAGGTAATGTGATTGAGGGTGCTTTTAAAGTAATCGATGCAGATCTTTATGTTGTATTGACTGGCTGCACCTCTGATATTATCGGGGATGATATCGGCCAGGTGACAAGCGCTTACCAAGAACAGGATAGACCAATTGTATATGTGGAAACAGGTGGCTTCAAGAGTAATAACTATGTGAGCCATGAGACCGTGGTTAAAGCCATTATTGATCAATATGTAGATAAATTTAAAAAAGGAACAGACAAAATCAAAGGGCTGGTGAATGTATTTGCTACGGTTCCTTATCAAGATCCTTTCTGGAATGGGAATCTAGAGGAAATCAAGAGAATTTTGGAAGGGATAGGTCTTGGGGTCAATATTCTTTTTGGTGCAGAATCTGGCGGCATCAATGAATGGCAAAGCATTCCCCAAGCTGAATATAATGTTGTTATTAGCGCCTGGGCAGGCCTGGGAATTGCTCAACACTTAGAGGGAAAATATGGGACTCCTTATATTCATTTTCCCTATTTACCCATTGGTGGTGAGGAAACAACAAAATTCTTACAACAGGTTGCTGAGGTTACTGGTATTGATAGAAGCTATGCAGAATCTTTTATTAAAAAAGAAGAAGAAAAGTTTTATATGCATATTGAACGTATGGCTGATTTTATATTGGAGTTCAGGTATGGGCTTCCACGAAGATTTTATACAATTTTAGATGCTTCCTATGGGGTTGGTCTTTCCAAATACTTGTTGAATGAACTTGGCATTCTTCCAGCTAAACAATTCATTATTGATGACACGCCAGAAGAATTTCAGGAATCCATTCAGGAGCAATTTAATAAGATTTCTTCTTTACGCTCTGCCAAAGTCAGTTTCAATATTGATGCTGGTGCGATTCAAGAGGAAATTAGAAAGGATGATCATAAACATCGAGCCTTGATTGTGGGAAGTGCCTGGGAAAGAGATTTAGCTACAGAAATTGGTGGTGACCTTCTAATCCTAAGTGTACCTGTTGCTTATCGACTTGTTTTAAATTGCGGTTATGCTGGCTATAATGGCGGACTGCGGGTAATTGAAGATATTTATGGAAAAGTGCTGGATACATACCGCTAGGAATTGATATCATGAATAAATAGCATTAGAAGCAACTGACTAGGTGATGAACTAGAGGCTGTATTTCCCAGGTAATTTGGAATGCAGTCTTTTTGTTATGATGTATATATAAATAGTGAAAGAGGTAGAAAACATGATTACGTATCGAGAGATTGGTATTGTTCAGTCGCCTTTTAAAGAACCAAAAGGAACGCCCATTCAGTCACCAGCAGCACAAGATATTGATGGTGTGATCAGCATATATCCAGAATATGTGGAAGGATTGAAAGATATTGAAGGATTTTCTCATATTATTTTGTTATATCATTTTCATTTAGTGAAAGAGTCTTCCTTGCTGGTAAAACCCTTTCTAGATACTAATTTACATGGTGTTTTTGCTACACGATCGCCAAGCAGACCCAATCCAATTGGGTTTTCCATAGTGCGCCTTATCAAGGTGGAAGAAAATAAGCTTTATATTCGGGATGTAGATATTGTAGATGGAACGCCCCTTTTAGATATCAAACCCTACGTAGCAGAGTTTGATATAAGGAAACCAGAGCGGACTGGGTGGTTTGAGAAAAATGTACATAAGTTATTAACAACAAAAGACGATGGTCGTTTTGTTAAATAAATGTCATGCGCCAAGGGTTTACTTTGGCTGCATTTTAATAAACAGAATAAATAAGAGGAGTGGTATTATGTCTAAGGTTGCTGTTGTCAGTACGGATGGAATCTCTATTAATGAACATTTTGGCAGGTCGAAAGAATTTTTGATTTATGAAGTGGATGAAAAAGGAGAATATACATTCCTTGAGCGTCGTGACAATATCTCGCCTAACTCTCAGAATGTGCATGCCCATATTGCTAGTACGACAGCCGATTTGCTTACGGATGTGGAAGTAGTGCTGGCAAAGCAAATCGGGCCCGGAGCAGAGCAAGAGTTGAGAAATAAGGGAGTTCTTGCTCTGTCGGTTAATAGTTCCATTGAAAAAGCATTGCAAGCTTATGGAAAACGAGGGAAATTTATAAAAAACAGTATTAAGCGGTCCGCTGGTTGTCAATCATCTTGTGGCACTGGTTCCTGCGGGGGAGCTTCTCAGGGGTGCAAATAGCTCTTTGATGCAGAGAAAAAAATAATGATAGGATCAGTGTGCAGACTGAAGGCTAGGGCGGGAGGTATAATCTGCACTGGCCTTTTCTTTTTTACAAGTGATAAACAATGAATGAGAATGGTGCTGAATTAAAAAGTCGGGAAAGAAGAGAGGGGTTTTGATGAATAACAAGGAAATCATTTTAAATTCAATAGTCGGTGAGGGGCGGGGGAGAGCAACTAGGCTGCCAGTGGCTTTGTTATCCGGAGGGACTTGGACCTTTAAACAAAAAGAATTTTCGTTACAAGATGTTCTTAAGCAGCCTCAAATTGCTTCTGAGAGTATTGTTGAAATGAGCCAGATTATACAATCCGATATTGTTTGGCCAGGTTCTGGCTATCACAACTTATTAGTCCATGTGTTCGGAGGTGAAGTGAAGTTTCGCCATTTGGGAAATATTGATGTGGTGCGACCCTTATTCCATAGGATTTCTGATTTAGATCGTCTTCAACTCGAACAGTTGGATCAGCACGAGTGGATTGCTAATCTTCGCTGGATCATTGGAGATGTGGCTGACAAGATTGGAGAACAATATTTGGTAGGGACATCAAGCTGGGGACCCTTTACACTGGCGGGACAGTTTTATGGTGTAGAGAAGCTGATGACAGATGTGTATAAAGATAAACAAGGCGTGCATGCCTTAATGGAGTTAATGACAGAAATCTGTTTTCGCTATCTGGTTCCAGCTATCGATAAAGGTGCAGCCATATTGTCAATTGCTGAACCTACGGCATCAGGAGATTTAATATCATTGAGGCATTTTGAAGAATTTATTGCACCTTATTTGGCAAAAGTAATTCGTAGGTTAAAAGAACATAAGGCTTTAATTGCGCTGCACATATGCGGTAATATTAAAGATCGTATTCACCTGGCTCCAGAATTAGGTGTGGATTTATTGTCAGTAGATTATAAAGTTGATTTGCCCTTGGCCCAGAAAGCATTAAATGGGAAAATAGCATTAGCCGGCAATGTAAATCCTGTCATATTAAAAGATAAGTCACCGGAGGAGGTTGAAATAGCTGTAATAGAGTCGTTGGAGCATGTAGATACTGATCGTTTTGTAGTAATGCCTGGATGCGATATTCCACCTGGTGTTCCCTTAGCAAATGTGCAAGCATTTATTACTGCTGGATCGAAATATAAAGGATGATGAAACATGTCAATGACGATCACTTATGAATTGGAGGATTCTTTATATCTTAATATTACGAATCGGTGCAGCAGCCGCTGCTCTTTTTGTGTAAGAAATAATGCAGATGGTATCACGGATGGAAAGAGCCTCTGGCTGGAGCGGGAGCCTACCATCGATGAAGTAATTGCCGATGTTCAAAGATATGATATTTCTAAGTATAAAGAATTCGTATTTTGCGGCTACGGAGAGCCTATGATGCGGGCCTATGATGTTATTGAAATATGTAAAAAACTAAAAGCTGAATATCTGCTTCCCATTCGTATTAACACGAATGGCCATGGGAATTTAATTTGTGGTTTTGATATTACTTCACAATTGAATGGAGTCATTGATTCTGTTTCAATTAGTCTTAATGCAAAAAACAAACAGATTTATCAGGAACTGTGCCGATCTGATTATGGTGAGGCATCTTTTGATGGTCTTTTAGATTTTGCGGTTAAGTGCAAAAGGTATGTTCCACATGTGGCATTATCTGTAGTTGATATTATGTGCGATAATGATATACAGGCTTGCACAGCGCTTGCTCAAAAGATCGGCGTGGATTTTAAAGTAAGAAAATTTGTGCCATAAGTTGATGAATTACATAGATTGACACTTCAATATCGATTGTGCTATTATAGCAAGTAATTCAATATCTTTTTGCTGATCAGACAACTGAAGGCTAAGGAATTCCCTAACAGGGATTCTTTAGCCTTTTTATTTATCTGCTCAGTTAGTAGGTTTATGAGAATAAAGTTGGGGGTGTCTACAAGTGAGTCAAATTGAAGCAACAAAAAAGGCGAAGCAAGTATCTGAGGGGGGCAAGTGGCTGAAAAAAGAAGATTCATGGGCAATTATTATTGCATTAGGTCTTGTAATTCTAACCACAATTACATTTTTTACTGGTGGCAGCAAATTTTTCACGACAATGGCTGTTTCTATTCCTAGTTGGTCTAATGATGTGAGCAAGTTAGCTGGTGGAATAGGGCAAAGTTCTCTTGGACTTATTTACTTATATGTTTTTTTCACAGCTGTTTTTGGTATGGGTGCCAAAGTTCTAGGATTTAATGTTAAACAATTTATAGCAGGCTTTACAACGCTGTTTGTAGCGTCAATTCTTGTTACTGTCTTAGGATCTAATACATTTATTAAAGAAATGCAGTTAGAAACCCCTCTATTAGCATTAATAATCGGTTTATTGTTTGGCAACACGATGAAGCTTCCTGAATGGTTACATCAGGCTTTACGCACCGAGTATTACGTTAAAACAGGTATTATCTTGATGGGGGCCACATTGCCCTTTACCATTATACTAAAAGCAGGACCTGCGGCAATTACCCAGGCTCTAATTGTGTCTGTCGTAACCTTTGGTATTATCTATTTTGCAGCTACCAAATTGTTTGGCTTAGATCCCCGTTTAGGAGCTTGCTTAGGTGCTGGTGGTTCTATTTGCGGTGTATCTGGGGCAATTGCGATTGGGGGAGCTTGTCGGGCAGAGAAGCAACATGTTTCAATAGCGATTTCAATGGTCATTATTTGGGCTGTTGCTATGATTTTCTTATTACCCTTTTGGGCAAAATCCCTAGGTTTAGCACCAGGGATTGCTGGTGCTTGGATAGGAACATCAGAATTTGCTGATGCAGCTGGATTTGCTGCTGCCGAAGCAATTGGTGATGAACGGGCCGTTAAAACCTTTACTTTGATGAAAGTAGTAGGGCGAGACATGTTTGTTGGCATATGGGCATTTTTAGTGGCAATTTTATCCGTTACTGTATGGGAAAAGAAAAGTGCGAAAGACTCGGAACGTATTGATAAAAAAGAAATTTGGAATCGATTTCCAAAGTTTATTATTGGCTTTTTTATTGCTTCTATTCTCACTACCATAGTCATCTCTTTCCTAGATCAAAAAGCGGGCGCAGTGTATTCTAAAGATATTATTGGTACTCTTAAAACGTTGCGTGGCTGGACATTTACATGGACCTTTTTATGCATCGGTTTTACTACTCGATTTCGTGAATTAACATCCGTAGGATGGAAGCCATTAGCAGCTTTTACCCTTGGTGTAATCGTTAATGTACCCTTAGGATATTGGTTGTCTAATGCAATATTCGCAAGTTATTGGCTGAGTATAAAATAAAATGGTAGAGTATATTACGCGTATTACGATGAAGGTTATTAACAGGGAAGAGTTAGATACTAATAATCTCAAAAAGGTCGGTGAAATCGATGCAGATTGCGTACGTAGTTTTGGTCGCCATTTGGCAGAACGCAGTGAACGTGTTGCAGCGATGATGGAAAGCTTAGCAGAAAAAGGATTTACTTTCACTGCTAAGCAGGATTCCGTTATTGCTGAATCAACAAAAGTAGAAGCGCAAGCTGCTAAGATATATTTGTTGCAAGAAGGATTTCATGATTCAGAGTTTCAAGTGTATCTGGAATATACTCGTAAATGGGGAATGTTATAGAAAAATAAAAAAACACTTGCATTTTTCAAATCATTGAGTATAATAATTAAAAGAGTAACTTTATATTATTGCTGATTAGTTATTGAACTAAAGGCTGTGGAAGCATTTCTATTTTAGAAGTGTTTTCCCCAGCCTTTTTATTTTTAAATTACAGGAGGGCTAAAAATGAGTAAAAAAATTAAACAAATCGCTATTTATGGAAAAGGTGGAATTGGTAAATCTACCACGACTTCCAATATTAGTGCAGCTTTATCAAAAATGGGTTTAAAAGTTATGCAATTTGGGTGTGATCCAAAGGCGGATTCCACGAATACACTGCGTGACGGAACTTATATTCCTACCGTTCTGGATACCTTACGTGAAAAATCTCAAGTTAAAGCAGAAGATGTGATATTTCAAGGCTTCAATGGAGTCTATTGTGTAGAAGCTGGCGGTCCAGCCCCAGGAGTAGGGTGTGCAGGTCGAGGTATTATTACTTCCGTTCAATTATTAAAGCAGTTAAAGGTTTATGAAGAACTTGATTTAGATGTAGTCATTTATGATGTTTTAGGCGATGTTGTGTGTGGTGGATTCGCTGTTCCGATACGAGAAGGGATTGCTGAACATGTATTTACCGTATCGTCCTCTGATTTTATGGCCATCTATGCTGCAAATAACTTGTTCAAAGGAATTAAGAAATATTCTAATTCTGGCGGTGCTCTACTGGGAGGGTTAATTGCAAATTCAATTAATGCACCTTATGCGAAGGAAATTGTAGATGATTTTGTAGATAGAACAAAAACACGTGTTGTAGAATATGTTCCTCGCTCTGTTACCGTAACCCAGGCAGAACTTCAAGGGAAAACTTCAGTGGAAGCTTTCCCAGATTCAGAGCAAAGTAAAGTTTACAGTAAGCTGGCACAAAGAGTATATGAAACTACAGAATCAAAAGTTCCATCACCATTAGATACTGCGGAATTAAGAGACTGGGCTTCTAAATGGGCGGATCATTTATTAGCAATGGAAACAGGTGAAGTGCGAGGCAGAGCCGCTGCTATTTAATCCATAGATACAATTGAAAATAGTAAACTTGTCAGGAAACTAACAAGCTGGTCAGATAAACTGAAGGCTACAGAAATGATTTATTTCTGTAGCCTTCAGTCTAAGAAAAAGAGAGTTCATTTAGGGATATAAGCTTCTTTACCAAGGAGCTTTCTACGAGAGTAAGATAGATGAAATAGAAAGAAGGAGTATTATATGAGTTGCGTTTGCCCAGGTACTACAAAAAGCCAAGAGATAATAGAGAAAACAAAAAAACATCCTTGCTATTCCGCAGAAGCGCACCATACATATGCGCGTATGCATTTGCCTGTAGCACCGCAGTGCAATGTACAATGCAACTATTGCAACCGTAAATTTGATTGCGTAAATGAAAGCCGTCCTGGTGTAACGAGTGAGGTTCTAACACCGGATCAGGCATTAGATAAATTTGAGTGGGTTAAGGAGAAAATTGATCAGCTTAGTGTGGTTGGCATTGCCGGTCCAGGGGACGCTTTAGCCGAATGGAAGCTGACAAAGCAAACTTTTGAAAATATAAAAGCTGTCAATTCCGATGTTACATTTTGCTTATCGACGAATGGCTTGTTGCTGCCAGAGTATGCGGAAGAAATTATTCAGCTTGGCGTTCAGCATGTTACGGTGACCGTAAACACGTTAGATCCAGAGATTGGAGCCAAAATTTATAAATTTGTGGTTTATAAAGGAATACGTTATGAAGGTGTTGCGGCAGCAACGTTGCTTTTGAAAAATCAATTGTCAGGGATTGAATATTTAACAAAACGAGGAGTTTTGGTAAAAATCAATATTGTTATGATCAAAGGTATAAACGATCATCACATCCCTGCAGTAGTAAAAAAGGTTAAAGAACTTGGTGTTTTTGTTACGAATATTATGCCGTTGATTCCTGCACCTGGCAGCGCATTTGAACATTTTTCTCAAACGAGTATGAAAGAAATAAATGAACTTAGAAATGTTTGTCAGCTGGATATTCAGCAAATGCGTCACTGCCAGCAATGCAGAGCTGATGCGATAGGGTTATTAAACGAAGACCGTTCCCAGGAATTTCGTATGTGCAACCGTCAGATAGCAGAGGTGAAAACAGCACAGAATCATAAGAAAAAGCAATACAAAATTGCTGTGACGTCTAAGTATGGTAAGTTAGTTGATCAGCATTTTGGTCATGCCTCAAAATTTATTATCTATCAAGGAGATGGTCAAGACTTTAAAATAGTGGAAAATCGTTCTGTAGAAAAATTTTGTTCTGGCATGGAAGAATGCGATAGTGGTGAAGTACAAAGAGATAATATTATTAATGCCCTGCAGGATTGTGATGCAGTTTTAACGATGCGAATTGGTCATCATGCTAAGGAGCGGTTAAATAAGAAGGAAATCTATAGTGTGGAATATTGTGACACTGTAAATAATGGACTGCAGTATGCAGTGAGCCAGTTGGTTGATCGATAAAATATTAAATAAAGGAGAAGAAGGAAAGAAATGAAGGATAACTTACAAGCACTTTCTATCAAACTCGTTGATTTCTCTGGTATTATTACTTTTTTTCTGCTATGGGAAATTCTACCCCGTATCGGAGTAGTAGATGGGCAGTTTATTCCCCCCATATCAGAAGTACTAGTAGCTTTGTGGATACTGGCTTCTGATGGTTCTTTGTTTATTCATATTGCTGCCAGTTTACAGCGAACAGTTATTGGCTTGATTCTTGCTATTGTTGTTGCCGTTCCTATGGGATTTATATTAGGAGGGGTATTTCCAGCGCTTTCAAGGCAACTCAGGCCATTGTTTCGCCTATTTGGTCAAATTAATGGTTTTTCTTTATTTCCTGTTTTTATGTTGTTCTTTGGAATTGGAGAAAGTGCGAAAGTAAGTATTATTTTCTGGTCTACCCTTTGGCCGGTACTTTTTACTACGATTTCTGGCGTTCAGCAAGTAGATCCCTTATATATAAAAAGTGCACGTTCTATCGGTGCGAATAAATTCATCATCTTTCGTAAGGTCCTTCTGCCGGGAGCGGCGCCTGTTATTTTTACTGGTGTGCGTACTGGGGCAACCATTGCATTCCTTTTACTTATGGCGGCTGAAGTGATTGGAGCCAGTGCTGGTTTAGGCTGGCTAATTCATAACTCGGCAATGAATAATATTATTCCCAGGCTATTTGCTGGTGTTATTACGATTGCAGTGCTAGGGGTATTTATCACCTATCTGATTGATTATGTGGAAGAGAGTGTTGTGGATTGGAAGCAGCATACAGGAAAAGAGAATTGAGTTTTTTAAAGGGTGTATCGCTAACTATTTATATTTAGAAAGGAGAGGGAGTATGGAAATGGTGTTAGATAAAGCTACAGTAAGCGGTAATGAAAAGAAACCAAATATATTTCGCAAGGTTTTAAATAAGGTTCTAGAGATTTTGCATAGTGGGATATCCATTATTATCTTTCTGGTGCTTTGGGAGATCGCCCCTCGTGCTGGCTGGGTTCCAGAAACGTTCATTACACCGCCCACCCTTGTGTTAAGTACACTTTGGGAGTTACTGATAACCGGGGTTATGACCAAACATATTGAAACCAGTATGTTTAGGGCTGTTATTGGCTTTATACTTGCTGCTATTGTCGGTGTTCCATTAGGATTTTTTCTAGGAGGCTGGTTTACATTATTTGAACGTATCGTAACTCCTGTGCTACGTTTGTTAAATGCGGTGAATCCATTCTCGCTGTTTCCTGTATTCATTTTATTGTTTGGTATTGGTGAAATATCCAAAGTCGCGATGATTTTCTGGGTGTGCTTGTGGCCAATTATGCTTAATACGACCACAGGAGTTAAAAATGTGGATCGTTTATTGCTTAAATCTGCTCGCTCCATGGGCGTAACGGGAAAGGAGCTGTTCTTCAAGGTTGTGTTGTTGGCTGCGTTACCGAGCATTTTTCATGGCTTAAAAACCAGTTGTGCTACTGCTTTTTTTATGCTGATCGCTGCTGAAATGATTGGCGCAAGCAGTGGATTAGGCTGGTTAGTATTTAATGCTCAGACTAATTATCAAATTCCTAAATTATTTGCGACTACCGTTACGATTTCGATATTAGGATTATCTCTAAATTATTTATTTACAGTATTGGAAGGGAGGCTGCTTAGTTGGCAAGAACGTCCTGCGGAATATTAAAAGGCAAATGAGTGAATGTGACCTGCGTAGTTAATGAAAAAGTTGTAAGGGGAATGAAGATGGCTGAGAAAAAAACAATTAAAAAAATTCTGGGAGGAATTATTGGCCTGGCAGTTATAGGTCTTGTTGCTTATGGTGCTAATCTTGGCAATAAACATGCAGCTGCTGGTAATGAGGCGACTGCTGCATCTAATGAAGGTTTGTTCCCGATTCGTACTATTTCTCAAACTGCTTGCGGCTCTACACCTTGGATTGTTACTGACCAATTAGGTTTTTTTAAAGAAGAAGGCTTACAAGTCGTTTATACCGGTGATACCCAACCCAATCAAATTGTTCCATCCATTTTAAATGGTTCAAATGATGTAAGCGGTGCTCATCCCAACACTCTTGCGGTTGCTATAGCTGGCGGAGCTAAAATAAAGGGAGTTGTACGAGCTGGTATCGATCCGACACCGGATAAAGATCCGAAATTGCGCCATATGAACTGGTACATCAATCCAAATGTAAATCCTGACATTCATACTTTTGCAGACTTAAACAAGTTACCAGGACAGGTCAAATTTTCATTAATTACGCCAAATCAATGCTCTGATTTTTTAGGCAATAGTATTGCTGATAAAAATAATGTTTCTAGAAGTAAAATTGAATGGATAACGATGCCTGATGTTCAAGCCGTGCAGGCTCTAAAACAAGGATTAGTAACCGTGGCTGGTGTGCATCCTCCTTTCTATAAATCAATGGAAGATGCAGGTATGGTTAAAATTGCTGATAGTCTGGATGCTGGTGTAGGTGTGGCAGGTGGTATCGGTTATTACTATTTCACTACAGATTTTATTGAGAAGCATCCAGATATTATTAAGAAATTTGCCAGAGCGATTGCTAAAGGACAAAAATGGGCTAATGATCATCCGGAAGAAGCCCGTAAAATGACAGAAGACTGGATCCATGTGCCTGTTAATGCTACTCATTATTATGCCACGGATACTAAAATTATTGAATCTGAGATTGATCCTTGGCTTAAAGATTTGGAAAATTCGGGTGTACTTCCTAAAGGTAAAATTAAACCTTCGGATATGGTTATTCATACTTTCGACAATTAAAGTTAGTAGTAATTTCTTTGTTCTATAAAAGGAGGCAATATAAATGGCTGATAAAAAGACGATAAAAAAAATTATCGCTGGTGTTTTAAGTTTAGCTGTGGTAGGTCTTGTTGCTTACGGTGCTAATCTAGGTAATAAGCATGCTGCTGCTGGTAAGGAATCCGCCGTCGCTGCTGATGGCGGATTGTATCCGATTCGTACGGTTTCTCAGACAGCTTGCAGCTCTACTCCATGGGTTGTAACCGACCAATTGGGCTTTTTCAAAGAAGAAGGTTTACAAGTCGTTTATACTGGTGATACTCAACCGAATCAAATTGTTCCATCTATTTTAAATGGTTCGAATGATGTAAGCACTGCTCACCCTAATAATCTTGCAGTTGCTATAGCTGGCGGGGCTAAAATAAAAGGAGTTGTACGAGCTGGTATCGATCCGACACCGGATAAAGATCCGAAACTGCGTCATATGAACTGGTACATCAATCCAAATGTAAATCCTGACATTCATACTTTTGCAGACTTAAACAAGTTACCAGGACAGGTCAAATTTTCATTAATTACGCCAAACCAATGCTCTGATTTTTTAGGCAATAGTATTGCTGATAAAAATAATGTTCCTAGAAGTAAAATTGAATGGGTAACGATGCCTGATGTTCAAGCAGTGCAGGCTCTAAAACAAGGACTCGTAACAGTGGCTGGTGTGCATCCTCCTTTTTATAAATCAATGGAAGATGCGGGTATGGTTAAAATTGCTGATAGTCTGGATGCTGGTGTAGGTATAGCAGGAGGTATTGGTTATTACTATTTCACTACTGACTTTATTGAGAAACATCCAGATATAATCAAGAAATTTGCCAGAGCCATTGCCAAAGGACAAAGATGGGCGAATGATCATCCAGAAGAAGCCCGGAAAATGACAGAAGACTGGATCCATGTACCTGTTAATGCCACTCACTATTATGCTACGGATACTAAGATTGTTGAGTCAGAGATTGATCCTTGGCTTGCAGACTTAGAAAATACAGGTGTACTTCCTAAAGGTAAAATTAAGCCTTCGGACATGGTTATTCATACTTTTGACAATTAGGCAGCGAAAACAATATTTAGTTTATAAACAATTAAACCATCTGTAGAAGAATGTAAGTAGTATTCTTCCACAGATGGTTTTTCTTTGTAAGAAAAGAAATATAAAAGTTCTATTTTTTAGGACGCAGCGTTATCGTAGATGATTGGTTTTAGTGTTCCGTTTTCTAAATGAAAGGTTTGGTCAGTCTGATTTGCCAAATTAAGGTCATGGGTAACGATGACGACTCCTGCTCCTTCTGTACGTGCCGTAAGCAGGCACTCTGCTACTTCTTTGGCAAGAGCAGGATCAAGGTCATTGGTTGGCTCATCTGCAAGCAAGATCGGTGGTTTCAGCAGCAGAGCGCGAGCAAGGGAAATTCGTCGTAATTGACCAAGACTAAGTTCTTGTGGTTTATGATCCAAACGATGGCTTAATCCGAAGCGTTCCAGCAAGTCTTTGGCCTGTTGCTCTATTTTATCGCCTCTTCTAATAAACCATGCAGGCGCCATGACGTTTTCTAAGGCAGTAAGAGAATTGATCAAACGAGCTCTTTGAAAGACAAAGCCAAGATACTGTCCTCGCAGGTTGGCTAGTTGATAAGAATCCAATCCCCCAATATCAATAGCATCTACAAGTACGTTACCGGAAGTTGCCCGCTGCAACAGTCCCATAATGGATAGCAGCGTAGTTTTACCACCGCCAGAGTGTCCAATAATAGCAATTGCAGTTCCTTTCGCCAGGGTAAAGGAAACCTTTGATATAATAACATCATCGCCATATTTCTTTTCAATATTACGGAGTTCTAGTAGAGTATTCATATTTGTCCTCCCATCAATCAAATTCTCCACGGGTCATAACCGTGCTGGGATCAATGCGACTGCCCTGATATGCAGGCAGCCAGGCAGCTAAAGCTCCTAATCCAGTGAACACTATGATAATTCCAATTGCAATGCTGGCAAGAAATCCCCATGAAGGATGAACAAAGGGAAAGGATTGATAGGCTTCTAATAATGTTAAGCTCCCTTTATATAATCCACTACCTAATAACAAACCGATAATTGAGCCTGTTAAGGATACGACTGCCGCTTCGCCGACAATCACCAATCCGATATCCCGTCCTGTTGCGCCAAAGGCCAGATAAAGTCCCCACTCTGCTTGACGTTCCCATGTCAAGGTATAAAAGCGGGAAAACAGATGCAACAAAGAGGTCAATACAGTTAAAGATCCAATACCACCGATTAATATAGCGAAAACAGTAAACTGGTCCGCAATGCGTTTTTTTACTTCAGCAGCGACAATCGGCTTCATGAGTCCAACTTCTTGAATATCACTTACCACTTTATCAATATTGGCATCATTATCAACTTTCACCAAAATAGTGGAAATGAGACCAGAAGGAGGGCCCATCCTGTCCCAAACTTTTTTTAATGTTCCATCACTAGAAACTACCCTTCTAGCCTCGTTCATGCTGACGAGCAAAGAATAATCAAGAGTTGTTCCCGTTTCTTCAGCGATGGCAATAATGTTGTACCACTTACCTAATATTGAGATTTTATTTTGGGCCCAAACTGGTACTTTTGCGCCTAAAATTACTTCATCATCTTTAAGTTCGGTTTTGTGTGCCTTTTTTAGCCAGGGAGCTAGAATCCAATCGCTAGTAGGATCATATCCGATCATGCGATTTTTTGTTCCAATATCATGGCAATCTGCTGACAAAGAATGGGTGAAGAATTGAGGCGTAACCGAATGTATCCCCTTAACAGCCCGTACGCCATCTACTAGTTCCTTTGGCATGTAAGAATTAGCGGCTGCCCCTCCAAACAAAAGCAGACTGGGTTCTAGCGTCTCACCAAAGGGGACAATAACGATGTCCGCCCCCATACGCTGCTTAGAAAGCTCCATACCTGACGAGACTCCGTTATAAACAGCTAAGATGCTAAATACAATAGCTATGCCGACGGCGATAGAGCCGACAATAGTTAGGCTTTGCAGCCTACGATGCAGTAAGCTTTTCCAAATAAGTAATAGCAAAATCTTTTTCTCCTCTCAGCAATCCTTTGACTTTATAATGTAAATAGGCTATAAGGTTAGCTCTCCTTGCTGCTATCCCAAGTAGTCCAGACAATTCCAGCCCCTGTTACAGCTAGTAGGGAGGCGCCAATAGTAAGGAAAAAGGTGGTTTTTAAACAAGAACCATTTTCGCAAATGCCGATAGCCCAGGATTGGGGCAGAAGGATACTGCTAATTGCCAGTAATATAATGATAAATCCAGCTAATAAACGGGCTTCATTTGTACGCAATACCAGTAATGCAGCAGAAACAATAACAGCTATTAACGTGATAATAAATTCTGCCTGATAAGTATAATGGCAGGTCATTGGGCTGCCAGCCTTCGTAAGTCCATCGCAAATCGGTACAAGTATCGGCAAAATCAGTAAAAAGAGACTAATGGAGACTGCAATCCAAGATAATAACTTATATTTTTTCATTTCCATCAGCTCCTTTTTTATTTTCCGAGGTCGTGCTCATGTTGCTCAGCAGGATAGCACCAGTTGATAAAGTGGACTGGTGATGCTCGTGATTTCCGTTGTTGCGAAAAGGTATGCGGTTTACTCCATTGTATAAAATCCCAATTCCCAGCAAGAAGATCAAAAATGCGATGGCTAAAAACTTTTGTACTGTCATGATGATATTCCCTCCTTTATAAATTCTAAAAATATAAACATCAATCTTTAAAATAAGAAAAGGTCAGATTAAATTTTCCTCAGAAAATTTAATCTGACCTTTGGTTATACCAATCAGTCGTGTAGATAGCTTAAGTTTTAATGCTACGATATCATAACTTTTTAGTTTAATTGGTGTTCGTTCTAGTTCTCTTTGTCATATTATAACCGTCTTTATATATGAATGCAAAGGTTTGTTATTCTTAATTAAATAAAGCTAGTTTATCTTGTTGAATATATTTAGCCTTTTGTTTATCAACTTAGAATAATTCATAATTAAATTACCAGTGAAGACAGGCATATCTTTCTTAAGCATCTTTTAATCTATTATGATTGAAAACCGTATCATTGTCTACTGTCCAAAAGTACTATTCATTACTGAAAATGCTAATGAGAAAGATTATTATTGACAAAATTGAATTTTCCTATTAAGTTTTAAATGAACTATGTAATGATTCTAATTATGGAGCTAATGTATGAATATGAAAAGAATGAAATGGATCTCTGCATTATGTACCACTCTCTTCATTGGTGTATTTGAATTTGTACGGCATTATTTCTTGGATTTTATATCGATGAGTTGGGGAAATCTATTGGTTGCTGTTGTGACTGGGATATTATTTTATATCTATTTTCATGGTATTTTTTCTCTTTTGGAAAATCTCTACTATAAACTGCAAAAAGGGCAAGAAGAGAGGGCTGTTTTGCAAGAGCGAGATAGAATTGCTCGAGAATTACATGATAGTGTTTCTCAAGCTTTATTCTTTATGAATGTTAAGGTAATGGAGATTGGTACGGCTCTTAAGCAGCAGCGTCAGCCCTTAGCAGAAGTAAAAGAATTGCAGGAGGCTATTAAATTTACCGATGCAGATATACGGCAGCATATCTTTGCATTACAGAAAGTGACTCATGAGAATATTAATTTAGTGGATGTTATTCAAAACTATATTAATGTTTATAAAGAGCAAAATAATATAAATGTGGACTTAGTGATAAGAGGTAATGGTAATAGTAGGTTAAATAACTATGTAAAATCCCAGTTGTTTCGTATTTTTCAGGAACTTTTATTTAATATTCGTAAGCACGCTGAAGCGAAGCAAGTGGATGTTAGTTTACTAGCGGATGAGCATCAATTTTCCATGATCATTTGTGATCATGGAAAGGGGTTTCCTAAAGAAGAATTAAACCCCAATAAAATGTCCTTTGGTTATAAAATGCTAAAAGATACTGCTTGCGCAATTGATGCTACATTGCAGATAGAAAGTATTTCAGGCAAGGGAACTACGGTAACTGTTAGCTTGGAATTAAAATAGGAGGCTAAGTGAATGACGATTAAGGTGTTAGTGGTAGATGATCACTTATTGTCCCGTAAAGGTATTATCAGTATTCTTTCATCTCATGCTATGTTTGAGATTATCGGGGAAGCAACGAATGGTCAAGAAGCTTTAGCAAAAGCAAAAGAGCTTATGCCAGACCTTATTTTGATGGATATTCGAATGCCTGGTGGCAGTGGTTTAGAAGCTACAAGGCTGATTAAGGAAGACATGCCATATGTAAAAATTGTAATTTTAAGTGTATCTGATGATGTACAGGATTTTTTTGAGGCTATAAAGAAAGGTGCTCAGGGTTATTTATTAAAAAATATGGAGCCTGAATATTGGTTAGATTATATTATCAGTATTGTCCAGGGAGAAGCACCCATTTCCCGAGAAGTTGCTAGTAAAATACTCCAGGAATTTTCGATTCAAAAGACGGATGCATCAGGGAGTAAATTATCAGAAAGAGAAAAGGAAGTACTCCAATTAGTTAGTCAGGGCCTAGGAAATAAAGAGATAGGGAAAGTACTTTTCATTACAGAGAGTACTGTCAAAAATCATTTGCGTAATATTTTAGATAAGCTTCATTTACAAAATCGTATGCAGCTTATTGCTTTTGCTTATAAAAATGGCTTGATTTCATAGTCAGAAATTGTGAATAAAAATAAACTGATAACTTAGATTGCTGCATTTACAATGGAAATCATAAAAGCATATTGACAAATCAGTGCAAAACATTATAATAGAAGAAAAGTAACGATTAGCAGTAATTAATTTGCGGGTTGCAATAAATTTAAAGTTATCTGTTCAGAGCATTGTAACGCAAATAATGGCAAATCAATAATGATATAGCTGATCAGTAGTATATGCTGAAGGTAAAGAAGTGATTACGATACGGTAAATCATTCTTTGCCTTTTTTAAATAATTAAATTGCTCTATTAAGAAGCAGCCACTTGCCGACTATAAAAAAAGTAGAGGTCAAGTTCCTAACTTAGGAACTTGACCTTTTTTATATAAAACCATAAATATGAGGAGTGAAAAACACATGTCAGAGAATAAAATACCATTTGTAACATCAGTGCAGGAAAAAAGTGATAAAATTGTTGCTCGTAATATTCATCAAGTCTATAAAATTAAACAGCAGGATAGTGATAGCCTGACGAACTTTGAGGCAATTAAACAATTAAATCTTACTGTAAAGCAGGGTGAATTCCTGGCAATTGTAGGACCAAGTGGCTGCGGAAAATCAACATTTCTCGATATGATTGCTGGATTGGCAAAGCCTAGCTCAGGAGAAATATTCATTGATAATAGAAAAATTACTGGTCCGGCATTAGATCGAGGGATTGTATTGCAAGGTTATGCGTTATTTCCTTGGCGGACGGTACGAAAAAACGTAGAGTTTGGTTTAGAGATAAAAAAAATTCCTGAGAAAGATCGTAAGGATATTAGTCAGCGATATATTGAATTAGTAGGATTAAAAAACTTTGAAGAGCGCTATCCTCATGAATTATCAGGCGGTATGAAACAACGTGTAGCCATCGCTAGGGCGCTGGCATATGATCCGGAAGTATTGCTGATGGATGAGCCTTTTGCTGCTGTAGATGCACAAACTAGGGAAACTCTGCAGGAAGAATTATTGCGTATTTGGGAACAAACCCAAAAAACCATTGTGTTTGTTACTCATGGTATTGATGAAGCGGTATTTTTAGCTGATCGGGTTGCGGTTATGACTACAAATCCAGGTACAATTAAAGATATTATTACGATTAATTTACCAAGACCGCGAGATGGTATACGCTCTTCAGCTGAATTTGGCTGGGCAAGACATAAAATCTGGGAATTATTGCAGAATGATCCATCTGCTGCACATAAGATAAAATCAGAAAAACAAGATATTGCAGATTTTATATCACCATCAGCAGCACTATAAACGTAAAAGTAGAGGAATCATTGTCGATGGTGGTAATTTTAATTGGGATAATGGTAAATTTCCATGTTGCGTGATTTAGGTGCAGCAAATACTTCCTTTAATTTCTTTTTAATTTTTGCAAGGATTAGAGACTTTCTCAATACGTCTGGAGTGGCATGTTGCCTGGTAAATCATCCAGCAAGTACGACTCATACAGCAGCTGCTGCCGGAAGAGCAATTAGTGAGTGGTATTACAGAGGATCTTATACGCTTTCCATTGGCCTGGAAGATATCTAGGATTTACTGTATTATCTCGATAAAGTCCTTACTGTAAGTCAGTAATATAACAAACCGGTCTCTACAGTTTGAGACCGGTTTGTTTTTATACTGTTTTCATCCATTTTTCAAATTCCTCGACGATTTCCTCTCGGGCAACTTGCACCGCCTCGCCGCTCCATTCTTGTCCAGTATCTCCATCATACCAGAGATCTTTGTTGGTGAATGTACCTGTTGGGTATAATTTTTCTTGTATGGCTGTATGCATGCCATCGAGTAGGCTTTGCTTAATGGTTTTACGCGATGTCCGATGACCTGATTTTTCTGTTGGGGTTACCTCAAGGCCCGACTCTCCTTTACTGATTTCGATATGCGATAATACTTTTCCTTGTGCTTGGGCTGTAGAAATGGACTGCCTAGCAGCACTGGTTGCTTGTTCATGGCTAATTGAGTCGTCAGACACGGTAATTCTAATATTTCCTATGATTAGTTTATACATAGAATACACCTCCCAAGAAAAAATATATTCATTTTAAAAAAAGATAGAACTAGATTTACGAATAGACAGAATAGTGGTAATTTGACTTTCAACATAGGGTGGGATATAATATTATACAAGTCCTAAGATACAGAGTAGTAGGCTTTATTTATGGTACAGAAAGTTGGCGGATGATGCGAGCCAGCCCTTAAATTTGCTGAACTCACTGTGGAGGATCAGTTATGAATTAATAATAGCTGACGCTTGATTAGTGTTAACAATCATTGAGAGGATGGCAACAGCTGTCAATCAGGGTGGTATCGCGGGTGTATATAACTCGTCCCTGGCTAATAAGCCAAGGGGCGGTTTTTTATTTTTTTATAAATAGGAGGATTTTAAATGAACGAAAGATATAATCCTAAAGAAATTGAATCGAAATGGCAGAAATATTGGACTGAAAATCATGCTTTTAAAACGGAACTCAATCGCCAGCGTCCAGAATATTATGTTTTAGAAATGTTTCCTTATCCTTCCGGCAATTTACATATGGGGCATGTTCGCAACTATTCCATTGGTGATGTAGTTGCGAGATTCAAAAGTATGCAAGGTTATAATGTGCTTCATCCTATGGGATGGGATTCTTTTGGGATGCCTGCTGAAAACGCAGCGATCAAGCATGGTGTTCATCCAGCAGAGTGGACTTGGGAAAATATTGCTAATATGCGGCGTCAACAGCAGGAATTAGGCTTATCTTATGATTGGGATCGAGAAGTAGCAACGTGCCATCCTGATTATTATCGTTGGACCCAATGGCTATTCTTATTGTTTGTAGAGCGCGGACTTGCCTATAAGAAAAAAGCTGCAGTGAATTGGTGTAATGAATGTAATACTGTGCTCGCAAATGAGCAAGTAATTGATGGTGCTTGCTGGCGCTGCGATTCTGTCGTTGTTAAAAAAGAATTAGAACAGTGGTTTTTCAAAATTACAGATTATGCGGATCGGCTTTTAAATGATCTCAATGAGCTGAAGGGCTGGCCTGAGAGAGTCAAAACGATGCAGGAAAATTGGATCGGTCGTAGTGAAGGTGCAGAATTCAGCTTTGCTGTTGCGGGATCTGAAGATAAAATTGCTGTATATACAACACGGCATGATACGGTTTTTGGCGTAAGTTATGTAGTATTGGCGCCAGAACATAAATTAGTAGAAAAGCTGATTGCTGATAAAGACAATGCTGGAGAAATTCGTCAATTTGTTGATAAAGTACGAAATATGAGCGAGATTAGCCGAACTTCTAGTGAATTTGAGAAGGAAGGCATCTTTACAGGTGCTTATGCTGTAAATCCTTTTACTGGACAAGAGGTGCCAATTTGGGTGGCAAATTATGTCTTGGTGGAATATGGTACTGGGGCAGTTATGGGCGTTCCAGCCCATGATGAACGAGACTGGCAATTTGCTAATAAATATAATTTAACTAAAAAGATTGTTGTACAGCCTGAAGGGGATGAATTGACACTAGAAACGATGGAAGGCGCATACAGCGGCGATGGTATTATGGTCAATTCTGGACAGTTTAGTGGTATGAAGAGTGAAGCAGGTAAAGTAGCAATCGCAAAATGGTTAGAAGAACAGGGCCATGGCAAGCGCCATGTAAATTATCGTTTACGAGATTGGCTTGTATCTCGTCAACGATATTGGGGTGCGCCAATTCCCCTTATCAATTGTGTTGACTGTGGTAGTGTGCCTGTTCCAAAGGAACAGTTACCTGTTTTATTACCTGAAAATGTAAATTTTGCTGCAGGTTCGGTTTCGCCGTTAGCCAAGGTAGAAGAGTTTGTAAATTGTACATGTCCTAAATGTGGTGGTCCTGCGAAGCGTGAGACTGATACGATGGATACTTTTATTTGTTCCTCATGGTATTATATGCGTTATGCAGACCCTAAAAACACAAATCTTCCTTTTGATTCCTCAAAGGCCGATTATTGGGCACCTGTCGATCAATACATTGGTGGCATTGAGCATGCCATATTACATCTTTTATATTCTAGGTTTTTTACAAAAGTGCTTAAAGATGCAGGATTAGTAAATGTAAATGAACCGTTTAAGAACTTATTAACGCAAGGAATGGTTATAAAAGATGGTTCTAAAATGTCTAAGTCTAAGGGAAATGTCGTATCTCCTGAAGAAATTATTGCAAAATATGGGGCTGATACAGCTCGTTTGTTTATTTTATTTGCTGCTCCGCCGGAACGTGACTTAGAATGGAATGATCAAGGCGTAGAAGGTTCTTATCGATTCCTTGGACGTCTATGGCGAATCGTGGATCACTACGCTTCTTTTATGGCAGGAGAAGAATCGGAATATGACAATAGTACTCTTAGTAAAGAGGAACGAAATCTTAGACGTGTATTGCACGCGACGATTAAGAAAGTAACGGAAGATATTGGTGATCGTTTTAACTTTAATACTGCCATTAGTTCTATTATGGAACTGGTAAATGCGATGTATACCGCTAAGGATCAGAATCTAGCTGTTAATCCTGGATTAGTACGAGAACTTGTTTCAAGTTTATTATGCTTGTTAGCTCCTTTTGCACCGCATATCACCGAAGAATTGTGGAGTGAAACCATTGGTCAAGGTAGTGTGCATAAACATATATGGCCTGTGTTTGATGAGGACGCTATAAAATTAGAAGAAGTAGAAATTGTTGTACAGATTAATGGGAAAGTTCGAGAAAAAACTGTTGTTTCTGCAACACTTACAGCAAAGGAATTGGAAGAAACGGTATTAGAGCAAGAAAAAGTACAGGCACTGATTCATGAGAAACAAGTGATAAAGGTAATTGCCATAGCAGGAAAATTAGTTAATATTGTAGTGCGCTAATGAATTTTCTTTAGAATGTAGTGCTATGGGAAAAGTCCGGTCGAATATATCGACTGGACTTTTCCTATATTGCTATATGGGAACATTTATTAAAAAAAATATCTTTAATTGAATCAAAAAACTTTTCTGAAAATAAATTGCCAAGAGAATCAAGGACATGTATAATAATGCTAATAAGATAATATCAAAATGATAATATCAAAATGATGATATAAGAATATCTTAAATATAAACCGTCAATTACTTATTTTTTCCAAAGAAGACATGATTCTGGTGGGATCTTAACTTCCATTGGATATGATAATTAGCGGGAGGTTAAGGATATGAATGAATCGAAATATGGTTTTTTTAAAGATGATGGCAGTAATCATCAAATACATTCATCAAATACGGTAGACATGGTTATTTTCAGTGCTATTGATAGTGAAGATAAAGATCCAAGGAGACTGCCAGATAAGGTATTGCAAATTCTATTGGTAAAAAAGAAAAAGAACCTATTAAAGGTAAATGATAATGAATCACAAGAGGGGAAATGGTCTCTTCCAGGAGGGTTTGTTAATTACGAAGAAAGCATTGATGAAGCTGCTGTAAGGGAATTGAAAGAAGAAACAAACTTAGAGAATGTATATATGGAGCAGCTTTATACATGGGGGCGAGTCTACACCAACCTTCATAGAAGGGTGATAAGCACATCCTATATGGCCTTGGTCGATCGAAAGAAGTTTACCGTAAAATCAGGTGAAGAGGCAGAAGATGTACGATGGTTTAATGTCCGCAGTAATGTGATTGGGAAGCACAAGCATCCAACGATAAATGGATATATCCTTGAGCAAACTTTTGAAATTACAATAGAAAATAATGAAATTACCATAAAAGATCATGTAATAGTGAAAAATACTGTGGAGGGACATATCTCAAAAACAGAAAACACATATGTTGAGAATAAAGATGGCTTAGCCTTTGAACATGCTAAAGTCATTCAGTATGCTCTTGATAGATTAAAAAATAAAGTAATGTATACAGACATTGCTTTTAGCTTGATGCCAGAATTATTTACACTTACGGAACTGCAAAAAGTGTATGAGGTTTTATATCGTCGGGAATTGGCAGATGCTTATTTTCGGAAAAAAGTTAAAAGAATGCTTACAAAAACAGCATTATTGTCAGAGGGTAAGCAGTTTAGACCTTCCAAGTTATATCTATTTAATCCTCGATGGAAAGATGAAGAAGAATAGGTTGTATAAGGAACTACCAAAAAAGCAAATATTCATAGATGTAAGTATAGATAGATCTGTATCTTTATTCAATGTGAGAGAGGGGCAAAAAAATGGCTATATTTAATGATGAAAGATTAGCAGCAGAAATATTTAAAATTGAGGCGGATAAAATTCGGCGAGGCTGGTATTCGGATAAATATTTTAGCAATAATGTAATCTTATTAGAAGCATTGGCAAAGGAAGGGTATACGTTTGCCGGCAATAGTGATATTAAAGATGTGGATTGTTCTATGGTGCAGGTTGGTGATGTAGAAGTTGAAATGCAATTTTTTACTCGCAGAAGACCTTGGAGTTTAGTTGCTGGAGTAGATGAGGCGTTAGCAATTATAAAAATGTGTACTGGCTATTTTGATGAAGAAGGAAAGTTTGTAAATACCTATGATACATTAGAGGTTGAAGCAGTACAGGATGGCACTTTTGTCGAGTATGATGGCGACCCATTAAGTGTGCAGCCCGTCATTCGAATTCGTGGTCGTTATCGGGATTTTGCGAATCTGGAGACGGTGATCTTAGGGGTTATTGCTGAGCCAACTCGGATTGCCACAAATGTATATAATACGTTAGTTGCAAGTAGATCTAAAGATATTTTGTTTTTTCCTGCACGATTTGCTCACTATAAGATGCAAGCATTGCATGGATATGCCTATTCATTGGCGATTCAAGCTTACAATCAAAAATATAGTAAGAAAAACTCTCGATTTGTAAGTACAGATGAACAGGGAACTTGGTGGGGCGGAGAAGGCGGAGGAACCATTGCCCACGCGACAATTTGTTGTTTCTTAGGAGATACTGTTGAAACTATGATGCAGTATTCTCGTATATTTGACAAAATTGTTTCCAGATTGGTATTAGTTGATTTTCACAATGATTGTGTCGGTGAAACGAAAGCTGTAATGACAAAAATGTTTGCTGCTTACCTTGCTTATTATAAGAAAGGTCAATTTGATGAAGCGGAAAAATATAAGCTGTATGGGGTACGTCCTGATACCTCTAAAAATATGCGGGATAAATCCATTGTTCCTACGGGGAACAAACAACAGGATATGGGAGTATCACCGAGACTTGTGTGGAATTTGCGAGAAGCAATTGACAGCGTTTATCATGAGTGGGGGTTAAATGAAGAGGAAACTGCAATTGCCAAAGAGTGGTGTGAACAAATCAAGATTTGTGTCACGGGGGGATTTAATGCAAAGAAAATAAGAGAGTTTGAAGAGATGGATGTACCTGTGGACATTTACGGGGTTGGTTCTTCTTTACTGGAAAATTCCGATGAAACCAATAATGATTTTACTGCGGATATTGTTCGTGTAAAGATTAATAGTCAATGGTGCAATCTTTCTAAAATTGGCCGTTCAGTCTGTGAAAACCCTAATTTAGAAAAAATTCAATAATGATATAAGAAAATAATTCCTATTGTAAAGGAAAACCTATGTTTTTGTCGAAGGAATAGGCTAGTTACAATAGGGGGGGATATCGATGGTTGAGCAACGGAATAAGTTGTTATTTATTGTGATCCTGGCGATATTGATTGTAGCAGGCAGTTTCTATAA
The DNA here is from genome assembly GCF_900114615.1 of Pelosinus propionicus DSM 13327. Taxonomy (GTDB): domain Bacteria; phylum Bacillota; class Negativicutes; order DSM-13327; family DSM-13327; genus Pelosinus; species Pelosinus propionicus. Next base: position 112,318 of record NZ_FOTS01000001.1, read on the forward strand.
TTTTTGGCAAAAGAGCTCAGTGGCCGAAGTAGCATCTTCCGATGACGTTGCGGTTAAAAATGAATCTCGTCAGCCAGAACAATCTGATGAGATCTTCGTATATATAAGCGGTGCTGTTCATAAACCAGGTGTATTTAAAGCATCTCCTAATGCTAGAGTATTTGATATCGTTGAGATGGCTGGTGGTCTTACAGCTGAGGCTGATGTGGCTAAAACCAATTTGGCTCAGAGTATTAAAGACGGTATGCATATACATGTAGTGGATAAGCTTCCGGCTTCTAATGAGCATTCAGCAACTGGCACTGCTAAGACGAAAGTAGGTAATAAAGTCAATATTAATCATGCCGATAAAAGTGAACTAGACACACTGCCGGGTGTGGGACCTGCGCTAGCAGAGCGAATCATTGAATATCGCCAAACAATTGGCAGTTTTAACAGTATTGATGAGCTAAAGAATGTTCCTGGGATAGGGTCAAGTAAATTTGAAAAATTAAAAGAAAGAATCATAAATTGATAAGTAGGTTAATTTCAGCATGAACCAGATAGTGTAGAATTTTCAGGAGTATTCTAAATGAAAATACTTGACAGCTATTTTATCCTGGTGTAATATCTATATAAAGTTATATATCTTAAAAAAATAATGATTATGGTTGATCAGTTGAGCTGAAGACCAGAGATGTTTCTATACATTTCTGGTCTTTTTTGTCGTCTTTTTACATTAAAGAACAAAGGATGATGACAAAGAATTTATTCATTATTTCGAATTGTATCTTTTATGCAATGGGTATATAAAATCAGAAAAGGAGGTTGATTGTATTGAAAACAGTAAATGCCTGGCTACCGGCATTATCGGCAATTTTGGCAATTCTTGTAGATTATGGAGTGGGAAATATTGATAAACATATGCCTGCAAAACATCCTTATTTTATGTACTTACTTGTGGTTTTGCTTGGTGTTTTTACAATTTCTGCATTATTATCCTATTTTAACCTAAAAGTAAAGAAATGGATCGAGGACAGATCGTTATTTATTGCGGTAACAATTTTATTTCTAAATATAATCAATATAGTGACTAAGAAACTTGGGCTTCTTCCTGTGATATTCTTTCCGACGCTTGACAAAATATTAAGCATTATTGTAGAAGACCGGGATTTTCTTGCTTTGTGTCTTAGTTCTTCAGGAAAGCTTCTTTTTACAGGATATATCTTTGGTGCAATTGGTGGGTTTGCTACAGGCATAGCTGTAGGATTCAGCAACTCGGCAAACTATTGGATTAGTCCTCTAATACGTATATTGGGCCCAATTCCTGCAACAGCATGGATTCCACTGGTACTCATTAGCTTTCCAACAACATTTACAGCCAGTGCATTTTTGATTGCACTTTCAGTATGGTTTCCGACAACAGTTATGACAAGCAGCGGTATTTTTAATGTTCGTAATGCGTATTTTGAAGTATCAAGTACACTGGGGGCGGGAAAGTATTATCAAATATTTATGGTTGGTGTTCCTGCCGCTATGCCTCATATGTTTATCGGGCTTTTTAATGGAACTTGTGCTTCCTTTATTACATTGATGACAGCTGAAATGTTAGGTGTTAAAAATGGTATAGGCTGGTACATTAATTGGCAGAAGGAGATGATGGCTTATGCAAATGTTTACGCAGGACTGATCATAATTGCTGTTACATTCTCGATTCTCATTACACTGCTGTTTAAAGTACGAGATAATGTGCTTGTGTGGCAGAAGGGAGTCATAAAATGGTAGGAAAAATTAAAGTAGAGGGGGTTGTGAAACGCTTCCAGCAACAGAATGCAGAAGAGGTTATTGCCTTAAGCGGTATTGATCTTAGGATTGAGGCAGGAGAATTTGTATCACTTATTGGCCCTTCTGGCTGCGGGAAATCTACACTTCTTCGTCTGATTGCCGGTTTAAATGGTGCTGATGAAGGCAAGTTGTATATCGATAATGAAGAAATAAAAAAGCCATCTTATGAACGGGGATTAGTGTTTCAAGATCCTATGCTTTTTCCTTGGCTTAGTGTTTATGATAATGTTGCATTTGGGTTGAAGGCGCGTAACATATACAAGACAAATCATGCAGAAGTTCAAAAGTTTATTGATTTAGTAGGATTATCAGATTTTAGTAAGTCCTATCCTCATCAACTTTCTGGTGGCATGGCACAAAGAGCATCTCTTGCCCGGGCATTAGTGAATCATCCTAAAGTGCTTCTGCTGGATGAGCCTCTCGGAGCTCTTGACGCTTTTACGCGAATGAACATGCAAGATGAACTCATTCGTATCTGGAAGGAGCGAGGTACGACTATGATCATGGTAACCCATGATGTAGATGAAGCGATCTATTTATCCGACCGCGTAATTGTCATGACACCAAGACCGGCCAAAATTGAAAGATGTATTGACGTACAGCTTGCAAGACCGCGGGCGAGGAACAATCCAGAGTTTCTTAGCTTACGTTCGAAAATACTGGAAATTTTACATTTTACAGGGACTGTAACTGAGCCTAATTATTATTTATAAGGGAGATATGTTAATGAAAAAGAAACTTGCAATTATTTTAGTCGCTGTAATATCAATCGTATTGACACTTACAGGTTGCGGAGAAAAACCTGCAGCAGTTAAAAGCGATGATTACGTTTTAAAGATTGGTTATAGTGGCAGCCTATGCGAGGCTCCGTTGCATATGGCCATTGAGAAGGGCTTTTTTGAAGCAGAAGGTTTGAAAGTTGATGTGACGAAGCTAGCGCCAGGCACAGCCTTTGAGGCTGTTACGGCAGGAAAGACAGAAGCAGGCTTTGGACTGCTTGCCAGCTTGGTTCAGCCGCTTTCTAATGGATTGCCAATCAAAATTACTTCCGGATTGCATACAGGATGCGATAAGGTGCTTGCTCCTAAAAATTCCGGCATTAATTCCCTTGCAGATTTAAGAGGCAAGCGAATCGGAGTTCCTAGCATGAACAGTAGCCCGATCATTTTTGCGAAGCGTGCCCTTGCAGATGCAGGTGTTGGTGTCAGTGAAAAGAATATGGAAGTGGAATTCATTGTATTCAGTGCTACTGATTTACCACTTGCTTTGAAAAATGGAGCAGTTGATGCACTTGCAATGAATGATCCGACGGCTTCTATTACGCAAAAAGAGTATGATTTAAAAAGTATCGTTGATTCTGCAGTTGATGCGCCATATAAAGATCAATATTGCTGCTCCGCTTATGTTCGTGACAATATAGCAAGCGAGCATCCTGAGATTGCTGCAAAATATACTCGTGCTATGCAAAAAGCAAGTGCATGGATACAAAAGAATCCAGATGAAGCTGCAAAAATTCAAGTTGATAAGAAATGGGTTGCGGGTGATGCTGCATTTAATGCAAGCGTATTAAAAACATATAATTTCATTCCATCCGTTAGTGGAGCATACGATGCTTTTGGTATTACTGCAAAACAATTACAAGAAGTTGGTATGCTAGATAAAGGCGTCGATACTGATGCCTTGCAAAAGAAAAGCTTTATTAAACTCAAAGATGTGCCAGATGTGGTTCAATAGCTAACCTAAGTACGCATTGATCGTAAAGAAGATTGTATTTGCTAAGCGATCGAATAAATTAAAGGTCAGAGATCTTTTTTGATAGAACCTCTGACCTCTAATTTTAGTGGTCAGGTCTATCTGCATATTGAAAACAATAATGAGTATAAAACAGATACCTTCATATTGAACATCGTTTATATACCAGACGTAATAATTCTTTTAATGCTGGATAGGTTGAAAATATGTTGACGTAGTTTAATTCTTGTGGTATGCTGTTTTAAACATAATAATTGCTGATCAGGATAACTGAAGGCTAAAAGTATCTCTATAACGGAGATTCTTTTAGCTTTTTTTATATACTAAGCTGACTGGATAACCAGAGGCTGGCTTCTTTCGTAAAAGCGAAGAAACCAGCCTTTTTAATTTTAAGGAGGTGAGAGAATGTCAATTATGCTAGTTGGCGCAGATCATTTAGGAAGTATCGAGAAAAAATTGCAGACGTTAGGAATCCATGCAATTGATCATGTTACAGGTAGAAATGTTTCTGATCGAAAACGCTTTAAGTTTCCGTTATCAACAACTTTAATTGTTATTTTTATTGATTATATTAATCATACTACAGCAAAAAATATTAAACAGCTGGCAAAATCCCAAGGGGTTCCCCTCGTGTTCGCAAATCGTTCTTGGAGTTCATTACAAGATAAATTAATCGATTTCAATTTAAAAGAAATAGGGTAATTATACTATGTTTTTTATTAAGAAAGGAGGTCTTTGTAGTGCAGTCCTGTTCCGATGCGAAGAATAATGTGGCAAATTTAAGAGGGGCAATTAAACCATTGCCGTCTCAAGTGTTTGATATTATTGAGCATTTTTTATTAAACGTTCAATATGGTCACTTAATTTTAATGATACAAGATGGATTTGTTGTTAAAATAGATAAAATTGAAAAGTTTATGATCTCAGCTAAAAGTAGAGAGAGCAGTTTTTTAATAAAGGAAAAAACAACGAAAAAACATCCTATGCAAATGAAAATTTTATCTGATTTACAAAGTATACGATACGGACAATTGGTCATTCATGTGAATAATGGGCAAGTGGGACAAATTGAAAAGACTGAAAAAAGGCGTATTGACGAGCTAGAAGGACTGTATGGTGATGGCATATGAAATCTGAAAAGTCTTTTATGAGTTAGTAGCTATAATAATGAAGGTATTTTTCCGTAATAATTTTTTAATACTATGGTTGACAACAACATTTATAAGCGTATAATAAGATGAAAAGGTTATTGTTGTTGATAATTTGATAGATGCATTATTATCTTGGTTGATCAGACACACTGAAGACTGGAGAGGCTCTTTGAGACATCTTCAGTCTTTTTTATTGTGATAAAAGTAAAAATGGGGGAAGAAAGATGAGTAGAAAAAAAGATATAGAGAATTTGAGTTGTACAGATTGCAGTATTTACAATTGTAGAAGCCAGGACAAGAAATTTCCGGGGTTCTGTTTAACTACTAAAGATAATGATGGGCATTCCATTGCAGATGATATTGAAGAAATTAAAAATTACCTGCAGGGAGATGAACAGGATGCAGTTGTTGCTAGAGCATCAGCTCAAGTAGAAGGACTTTTTTATGGTAAATTAACAAGGGTAGAGGAAATTATTGAATTTGCCAACCGCATCGGAGCTAAGAAAATTGGTATTGCGACTTGTGCTGGTTTGATAGAAGAATCAAAAATCTTTACTAATATTCTTACAGCCAAAGGTTTTGACTACTATAGTGCTATTTGCAAGGTAGGTTCTGTCGACAAAACAGAAATTGGCATATTAGAAGAGCATAAAATACGACCTGGTGGCCATGAAGCAATGTGCAATCCTATATTGCAAGCTCGCATTTTAAATTATCATAAAACGGATTTAAATGTTGTAGTTGGTTTGTGTGTGGGACATGATTCTTTATTTATAAAATACTCAGATGCACTGGTTACTACTTTGGTAACAAAGGATCGGATTACAGGTCATAACCCAGTTGCCGCTTTATATACGGCTCAATCGTACTATAAAAGATTACTGCAGGCAAAAGAATAATATCCAAAAGAAGACGAACGAAGCAATTTTTAAAACGAATTTTACCTGCTTCGGATTATTCCATATAATAAAAGACAGTGATCATTGCTGTTTAAATATGTGGATGAACAACATAATTTTCAGTGAGGATGTGGTAATATGACAAATCGTAGCATACAATTTGATTTTGATAAAATAATACCTCGCCAAGGAACTGGCAGCCGAAAATGGGATGCTTTGGAGAATGTATTTGGCAGTAATGATGTGCTGCCTCTTTGGATTGCCGATATGGATTTTTCTTCACCCAAGGCAGTATCCACTGCGATAATAGATCGTGCCAGCCATCCAATTTATGCGTATAATACCCAGGAGAAATCTCTTTATCAGTCCTTAATCGAGTGGGCGAAAAAACGACATGGCTGGGAAATTGAAGAAGAATGGATTCTACTTGCTCCTGGTGTAGTCCCATCGATAAGTTTGTCAATTTTTGCACTTTCAGAACCAGGGGATGGCATTATTATTCAGCCTCCTGTGTACCCGCCATTTTTTGCTTCCATAAAAGATAATGAACGTAAGGTAGTTGAGAATCCCCTTCTTTTAAAGAATGGACATTATGAAATCGACTTTGAGGACCTAGAGAAAAAACTAGCAGATCCAAATAATAAATTGCTTTTATTATGCAGTCCTCATAATCCAGTTGGTCGTGTGTGGAAACGGGAAGAACTGGAAAAGGTGTATGAACTTTGCCAAAAATATGGGGTCGACGTATTGGCAGATGAGATACACAATGATTTAGTATTTCAAGGTCACAAGCATACTGTGTTTGCCTCATTAGGGACACCTGTATGTAAACAAAGTATTACCTTTATGGCTGCTAGCAAGACTTTCAATGTGGCTGGACTCAATTTTTCTTTTATCATTGTTCCGTGTAAGCGTAGACGTGGTCTAATTCAAAATTGGATTACCAAATTGCATATTAGCCGTAATAATATTTTTGGTGGTATTGGTACTGAAGCTGCTTACAGAGATGGTGAAGATTGGTTGGATGCATTGCTGATATACCTTGAAAAAAATGCAGATACATTAGTTGATTTTATTCAAACCAGATTGCCAGAAGTGAAAGTAAGTAAACCAGAAGGTACTTATTTAGTATGGTTAGATTTCCGTGCATATTTTACAAATGATAAAGAACTGCAGAAGTTTCTCATACACACAGCGAAGGTTGGATTAAATGCAGGCAGAAATTTCGGAACGCAAGGTGAAGGGTTTGCCCGTATTAATATAGCCACGCAGAGAAGTGTCTTGCTTGAAGCATTAACGAGAATTGAAAAAGCGTTATTGAATTATAAAAAAATATAAGACGCGACAAAAGAAACAATACAAAAATCCTGCAATACATGCAGGATTTTTGTATTTTAGTGAAAAACCTATATGCTTATAACGAATAAAGGTGTCTTGATTATTAAGAGGTAAAGTAATCATTGAAGGGGTAATTGTCATATGCCCAATATTATTATTTTGATTACAGCAGCCTTTACTGCTGGTATTTGGTGTGCTAGTTATTTTATGTGTTTGTTACCTTTTTTATATATTGGCGGTTTTATTATTACTGTTATTTTGATTTGGAAAATTCACAAACAGCAGTCAGTGACTTGGCTGCTGGCTGTATTATTTTTTATAATTGGTATGCTGCGCTTTATTCATGCAGATGCTTTGGCTATAAACGATATCAGTCGTCATGCAGGGGAAAAGATAACTGTATATGCTACGATTGAAGAACCAGCCCATGTGACGTCTTTAGCCCAAGAAAAAAGTAGAGTTAGCTATGTTCTATCAATTGATGAAGTACAATCGAAAAATACTAAAAAAGAAGCTGCATCTGGAAAATTGTATCTGTATGCTAGACAAGCAAATCAGGAACGGGTTTTTAAAGCGGGAGACAAGATTAGAGTAACTGCTGAAGTTATTGCTTTACATGGCTATAATAATCCAGGACAATATGATAGTGTCGCCTCTGCAAATCTGCAGGGGATTAGAGGGCGCATGTCTGTTTCAGGTAATGCGATACACTTAGTTAGTGAGAATCACTCATTCTGGAAAGAAATTATGGAGAAATGGCGGATAGCGATAATAAGCAATATTGAACGTGTAATGCCACCGAGCCATAAGGCGATTCTTGTAGGGATGCTGTTTGGCGGTTATGGCGGAATTCCTCGTGATGTGGTGGTTGATTTTGCTACAACAGGAATTGTACATATCTTGTCCGTATCCGGATCACATATTGCTTTGGTGGTAGGGCTCATAACTGTATTAGGTAAAGGAATATTTAGACGTTTCGCCTTTGCCGATCAGCTAATCCCTTTATTTGCAGCTATTTTTATTACGCTATATGCCGTGTTTTGCGGATTAACACCCCCAGTGTTGCGTTCTCTTATAATGGGGTTGATTGGGTTAGGTGCGGTATGTTTTAATCGAGAAAAAGATGCTGCAGTTGCATTATGTTTATCGGTGTTAGGGATGCTTATTTATCAGCCAGCATTAATTTATGATTTAAGCTTTCAATTATCTTTTACTGCAACAGCAGGCTTAGTGTTTCTAAATGCTCAAACTGTGAAAATTTTGGAAAGCACGATTCCTCTTTACCTAGCTCGGCCTTTGGCTGTTACTATAGCTGCTCAATTAGGTGTGTTACCTTTTCTTGCATGGCATTTTAATAGCTTTTCTCTTAGTTCCTTCATAGCAAACCTATTCATTGTACCTATTATTGAAGGGATTGTCATATTGGGCTTGCTTGGTGCCTTTAGCAGCATGATCATTAGTGTTGTAGGAGCAGCGTGTTTAGTGACTTGTAGTTTAATGATTAGCCTGGTTTTACAATTGGCAGAATGGCTTGCAGACATGCCTGCGGCAAAGTTGTATGTGCCTTCGATTGGACTGGCTGGCAGCATAGTATATTATATTTTAGTAGGCTGGATATATGGGTATAAACCGAAAAATATGTTATCCTTAAAGGATACGCTGGAAAAATGGCCTCAAAGAAGTGCTGTAGCAGTGTTGATGCTTGTTTTTTGCATTATAGTATATTGTGCTTATCCTGCGCCACTTTCTGTTCATTTTATTGATGTAGGGCAGGGAGATGCGGCTCTCATCATAACACCCCATGGACGGGCAATTTTAGTGGATACAGGAGGTACTCTCGGGGAAAGTACAGATTTTGATATTGGCTATAGAGTTCTAATGCCGTATTTAAAACATTATGGCGTACTGAAAATTGATTATCTTTTTCTAACTCATGGTCATCAAGATCATGCTGGAGGAGCGGCAGGAGTTGCTGGAGAGATACCTATAAAAAATATTATGTTGTCTCGTGAGAACTACACCCGGGCCGTGCTTAATCTATTAAAGGCAGCACCTAACAGTGTTCGTATTGCGGTTTATGAAGGACAAAAAGTAGAGATTGATGGTGCAGTTGTTAACGTACTGCATGCTGATACAGGACTGAGCCAAAAACAACCAAGCAATGAGGTATCCAGTGTCATACAGTTGCGTTATGGGAAACATAGTTTTTTATTTACAGGAGATCTTCCAGCTCAAGGAGAAGATGAGATGATACACAGTGGTAGAGCTTTTTCGAGTACGGTCTTAAAAGTAGGTCATCACGGTTCAAAAACATCTTCTACTGTAAAATTCTTGCAAGCTGTTAATCCGGAATATGCGGTTATTTCTGTAGGGAGAAATAATTCTTTTGGGCATCCTCATGAAGAGGTCATCGATCGCTTATTATTCCAAGGAAGCAAAGTGTATCGTACAGATGAACAGGGTGCGATCGTATTTCAAACTGACGGCGATACAATAACAGTTGATACGTTTTTAAACGATTGAAGGATAACAGGAGGTATTTATGGGGTATGCAGAGGTTATTCAAGAGTTAAAAAAGGGACAGGTGAAATCTGTTTACCTATTATACGGCGAAGAAACTTATTTTATAAAGCAGCTGGAGCAGGCAGTAATAACTACTGTATTAGCACCTGAGGAAATAGACATGAATCTTCTTACTTTAGATAAGGACCCTGCTATAAATGAATTAATTGCCATAATTGAAACAGTTCCATTTATGGGGGGGAAAAATGTGATTCATATCCGAGGCACTGCTTTGCTCCGGCCACGAAAAAATGGTGGAAATGAGCAAGTGGAAGTCAGTGATAAGGAGGAGGAACGCTTATTTAAGGTCATAAGCGATATGCCGGATTATACGCATTTGATTCTTTCAACTACGGATAAGGTAGATAAACGGCGTAAATTGTTTAAACTAATCGAGAAGCATGGAGAGACTGTAGAACTAGCCAATATCAAGGCAAGGGATGTAAGAGGCTGGCTTATGGCTAAATTGGCTGAACTGAACAAAAGAATGGATAGCGATGCTATGGAGTATTTTCTAGGAGTAGTTAGTATTATGCCTCAAATATCCTTGAGCTTTTTGCATAATGAATTAGAAAAAACTGCTTTATTTACAGATGGAAAAGTTAAAATTAGTCAATCAGATCTTACTATGATAATGTCGAGTATACCTGAAATTTCGATATTCTCAATGATTGATGCGGTTAGTCAAAAGCAAATGGGTAGAGCGTTGCAGTTAATGGGAGAGCAGCTAAAGTCAGGGGAACATCCTCTTAAATTGGTATCTTTATTAGCTAGGCAAGTACGTTTGATGTGGCAGGCTAAAGAGATGTCAAAGGATGGATATGGCATTAGAGAAATCTCTGAAAGACTTAGCTTGGTACCTTTTATTGGTGAAAAAATGGTGAAGCAAAGTAAGAATTTTACATCAGAGATATTAAAGGAAGTTATGTTGGCTTTAGCTGCCGCTGACTATGATTTAAAATCTGGTAGGGCTAATAAATTGGCTTTAGAGCAGATCATTATTACAATGTGCAGATAAAAGCAAAGGGCGAGGAATCTGGTGTACCACCAGATTCCTCGCCCTTTGCTTTTATCAAAATAATAACGTAAAAAGCCTCTGAACATAGCAAAATGAACAGAGGCTTTAATCTTAATTAATTAGCTAAAGCGTTAAGTTTACGAGCTAATCTCGATTTTTTACGAGCTGCGGCATTTTTATGAACAACACCTTTGCTGGCTGCCTTGTCAATAGTTTTGCTAGCATTAATTAGAAGAGCTTTCGCTTCATCAGTGTTACCAGCATTTACAGACTCAACTACTTTGCGAGATACAGTTCTAATGGTTGATCTCACCGCAAAGTTTCTAGCACGTCGCTCAGCATCAGTTTTTACGCTACGTTCAGATGACTTAATGTTTGGCAAGTGATTCACCTCCTTAAAGAGCATGTTACCTATAGTATCTTAGCATGTGATTATGGAAAATGCAAGTAACAAATAATATTTTATAACTATAAGTTGGGAATTTTTCAATGGTTTGCATATTTATAGGAAGATACTTTTATTGAAGGGGGGGTTAATTGCATAGCTAGTAACATTTTAGGGCAAAATAAATGTGATTTTAGAATTAAGGAGTGGATAAAAGTGGAGCAATTTACAGGTACTTCTCGTACTGATTTAGCATTAGAAGCAAGAGAATTATTGACCAAACAAGTGAGTGAAGACATTCCAGGAGTTTTAGTGGAGACGTCAGAAGATGAGGAGGTTACTCTTACTAAAGTTGACATTACTACACCAGATGCGGAAAAGATCATGGGAAAGAAGCAAGGAACTTATGTCACGATCGAAGCACAGGGACTCCGTTACAAGAATACTCCTTTGCAAGAAAAAATAATGAAACTATTAGCAGATGAGTTGGTAGGGATGGCGGAATTATCCAAAAAAGCAACAGTCTTAGTAATTGGTTTAGGAAATCGTAATATTACTCCTGATGCTTTAGGTCCGCGGGCGATTGACAAAATTGTAGTAACACGACATTTGCAGGAAATCTTATCTCCTGAGCTCAAGGGAGGAGTACGGTCAATTTGTGCCATCGCACCAGGTGTTTTAGGGATTACTGGTATGGAGACTGTAGAGATTGTACAGGGTTTGGTAAGTAAAATAAAACCAGATCTGGTTATTGCTATTGATGCCCTAGCGGCAGCTTCCAGCCGTAGAGTGATTGCTACCGTACAATTAGCCAACACAGGTATTAGTCCTGGTTCTGGTGTAGGGAATAAACGATTTGGTTTAACTCAAGAATCCTTAGGAGTGCCTGTAATTGCTATTGGTGTGCCGACTGTTGTTCATGCTTCTACCATTGCCATGGATACGATTAATACTTTGCAAGAACATGCGCCATTTGCTCGCTACTTTAAAAGCATGGAAAATTTATCTGATGCTGATCGTCAAACGATAGTACGTCAAGTGTTGCCAGAGGTATTAGGTGACTTGATGGTAACTCCCAAAGAGATAGATCGTTTTATTGACGATATTGCGGTGGCCGTCGCTGGAGGAATTAATCAAGCCATGCATCCCCATATTGATTATGAAAATATACATGCTTATTTGCATTGATAAAATATAACATTGCTGGAAAAAAGCTTTATTCCTCTTATTGATCTCTAACGTATTTCAGTACTATCCCTGTCCTCCCAAGCATATACATTGTATGTAAACAAAAAAGTGTGACAACCTGTGCTTTATTTCTTAGTGCAGATGTCAAGGGAGGAAAGGATGTTAACAAGGCGTGCGCGACACCAGGCAAGAAATCTATGGCATAAAAAAATAGGATTTGCAATACTTGCTATGCTTTTCTTAGGCGTAGTAATGTGGCAAGGTTTAAATAAATCTCAAGATGCTATCCCCGTAAGTGCAAATAGTTCTTTGAAACAAGGAGAATTTGGATTGCCTCAATGGCGTGATATATTATTTTCAGGCATTCCTGGTTTGATTCGTACTACAGATCCTAAGCCAGTCGTAATTGTTAAAAATGAGCAGAATGTGCAGCAACTGCTTAGAGAGACAGTACGGCTTTTAATTGGCGTGGATATTGCCGATATACGTTCTATATTACAGGTTGAGTTGCCTTTGCTGACAAAGGTTAAATCTGTACCGCAAACAGTGAGTGCTATGACCTTGCCGAATTTTCCTAAATTTGAAAAAAAAGAAACGATACCAAGTGGCAAACCGCTGGTTGGTCTTTATTATACACATACAGCAGAATCTTATGTTCCTAATACAGGTGCTACTCATAAACCTGGAGGGCAGTTAGGTGATATTGTAGATGTAGGAGGAGCACTCGCCAAGCAATTAGGTACTTATGGTATTTCTACTTTGCAAAATACTACTGTTAATGATTATCCAAGCTTTATGAAGGCTTATGACGCTTCAGAGGTTACAGTAAGAAAAATGATAGCTGAGAACCCATCGATTCAAATGTATTTTGACATACATCGCGACGCTGGCAAAAAAGAAAGTCATACTGCCATGGTAAATGGTATAGAAGTTGCAAAAATTAAGATATTGGTTTGCATAGGGCAGCAGGATTTAGTTCAGCCTCATTGGCAGCAGAATCATGCTTTTGCTAAGTTAATTGATGCTAAATTAAATCAGCGTTTTCCAGGTCTTTCTTTTGGAATTCAAATGGAAAATTGGCGATATAATCAGCATCTTCATCCACGTGCTTTATTGCTTGAAGTAGGGTGTCAGGAGAATACAAAAGAAGAAGCGCAGCGCGCCATGGAAATGTTTGGTGATGTATTAGCTGAGATTATTAATGAAAATAATATACAGTAAAGAATGTAAAGGCATTTTTTATATTAAGAGGTGAGGACGTGTTTTGCTCCTTAGCTTATAGGGATGTTTTAATGATTGTTCGTGGTTTAATGATTTTAGTTGTAGTTATAGCCCTAGGGTTATCTGTAGCAGAACAACAATTAAATACGTTGACACAGCGCCAGGAGAGGATGCGTATTATTGATGTAAGCCGTAATCATGAGGGTGTTTATACCATGGAAGTCTTCGGTTCTGACTGTAGTATCAGTGCAATGTATACTATCGCTGAAATTAAGAATCAAGACGCTAATATAAATATCAAGACTCCTTTGGTTACCTGGACAATTCCTAAGTATTTATATATCGATTGCCGCAAGGAGCTAGCTTGGTTAACTTTGAAGATGAAATATTTGGAAAAGTATATAAAGCAAGCATGGGAAATCGCAAATGTTTATTTACGGCAAATTAGGTAATGCTTGCAGGTGTTAGGTTCCAGGTGATATAATCAATAGCAGTAATTATGCTATTGATTTCGAGAGGAGGCCTATATGAAGACGAATAATATCCGCAATTTCTCGATAATTGCTCATATAGATCATGGAAAATCTACCCTTGCTGATCGCCTGATTGAGTATACAGGCACCTTATCTTCCCGTCAGATGGAAGCTCAGGTTTTGGATAATATGGATTTGGAGCGAGAACGTGGTATTACAATTAAAGCGCAATCTGTAAGGCTGGAATATACGGCTAAAGATGGTGAGACTTACATGTTAAATCTCATTGATACACCAGGACACGTTGACTTTACCTATGAGGTATCACGCAGTTTGGCAGCTTGTGAAGGAGCTCTCTTGATTGTAGATGCTGCACAGGGGATCGAAGCCCAAACGTTGGCAAATGTGTACTTAGCTTTAGACAATGATTTAGAAATCATTACAGTTATTAATAAAATAGACCTGCCAAGTGCTGATCCTGAAAGAGTAAAGCAAGAGGTAGAAGATGTAATTGGCCTAGATACTTCAGAGGCTGTGCTAACTAGTGCTAAATCAGGTATTGGCATTGAAGAGGTATTGGAATCAATTGTGAAGAAAATTCCACCTCCTAAAGGTAACGTTGAAGAACCATTATGTGCACTTATTTTTGATTCCCACTTTGATGCCTATAAAGGTGTTATTGCCTATGTAAGAGTAATTAATGGTATTATTAAACCAGGTATGAAAATGAAGATGATGGCTACAAATAAAATTGTAGAAGTAACTGAGGTAGGCGTCTTTAGACCTGCTATGACGAATGTAAGTGAACTTGCACCCGGCCATGTGGGGTTTGTAGCTGGGAGTATTAAAAATGTAAAAGATGTTCGTGTTGGCGATACGATTACAGACGCCGATCGTCCTGTTGCAGAGGCACTGCCAGGTTATCGTAAAGTTACGCCTATGGTATATTGTGGTTTATATCCAGTAGATAGTTCTGAATATGATCTTTTACGAGATGCTTTGGAAAAATTAAAGCTGAATGATGCATCCTTAGTCTTTGAACCAGAAACCTCTAGCGCCTTAGGTTTTGGTTTTCGTTGCGGATTTTTAGGACTATTACATATGGAAGTAATACAAGAACGATTAGAACGAGAGTATAATATTACTTTAATTACAACCGCTCCAAGTGTTATTTATAGAGTGTTTAAGACCGATGGAGAAATATTTGAAATTGAAAACCCTTCTAAATTACCAACGCCTCAGGAAATTGAACATATTGAAGAACCATATGTTAAGGCAATGGTCATTGTGCCTAATGACTATGTAGGTGTCGTTATGGAATTATCACAAGAAAAACGTGGCGAATTTAAAGATATGAAGTACTTAGATGTGACTAGAGTAATGCTGACATATGAATTGCCTTTGAGTGAAATCATTTATGATTATTTTGACCGTCTAAAATCGGCAACAAGAGGCTATGCATCTTTAGATTATGAATTGTTGGGCTACCGAGAGTCTAAGCTTGTTAAATTAGATATTTTACTGAATTCAGAACCTGTAGATGCTTTGTCAATTATAGTACATCGTGATAAAGCAACCTATCGAGGTCGAATTTTGGTTGAAAAGTTAAGAGGAATTATTCCCCGACAAATGTTTGAAATTCCCATTCAAGCTGCGATTGGCAATAAAGTAATTGCCCGAGAAACAGTAAGAGCCATGCGTAAAGATGTTTTAGCGAAATGTTACGGCGGTGATATTAGCCGTAAACGTAAACTTTTAGAAAAACAAAAAGAAGGTAAAAAACGCATGAAGCAGGTAGGTAATGTAGAAGTACCGCAAGAAGCATTTATGGCTATATTAAAGATTGATTAAGGTGATAAAATGAAGACGGGTTTATATATTCATATTCCTTTTTGTCAGCAAAAATGTTTATATTGCGATTTTCCTTCCTATGATAATCTTACCCATTTATATCAACCTTATGTTGCCGCCTTATGCCAGGAAATTTCTGGCTGGGGCGGTGTTTTATCGGGCACCTTGATAGATACAATCTATATTGGCGGCGGAACACCGAGTCTTTTATCCGCAGATGCTTTAAAAGCCATCTTAACTAAAGTACATGAAAGCTTTTCCATTGACGAATCTGCAGAAATTAGCGTAGAAGCCAATCCCGGCACAACGAATCAAGATAAATTATTAGCCTTAACATCAGGAGGGGTCAACCGGATTAGCTTTGGTGTGCAAACTTTTTCCAATACATTATTAAAGTCAATTGGTAGGATACATAGCGCTGAGCAGGCTGTAAGAGCAGTAAAGGAAGCGCAAGACGCAGGTTTCAGCAATATTAATCTGGACTTGATGTATGGATTGCCAGGTCAATCCTGCAAGGATTTAAAGGTTAGTATCCAAGAGGCAATTAAACTTGACATTACCCATATTTCGGTTTATGGATTGAAAGTAGAAGAAGGCACGCCTTTTGCTGCTATGGATCAGTTAGGAACACTTATATTACCAGAAGAAGCTGTTGATGAAGAAATGTATACCTTTACAACAGAATATTTACCTCAGCATGGTTTTAGGCGCTATGAAATATCCAATTTTTCTAAAGTAGGATATGAATGTCGTCATAATTTTAAGTATTGGAAATATCATCCTTATATAGGGGTGGGAGTAGCCGCTCATTCCTTTTTCCAGAAAGAGCGGCTTAGTAACATAACAGATGTATCTCAATATATAGATTGTGTAGAAAAAGGTAACCTGCCAATTGAATTTCGAGAAAATCCTAGCATTGCGATAGCTATGGCAGAATATATTTTTTTAGCCTTGCGGATGGTATGGGGGTTATCAATCTTAGAATTTCAGGAATATTTCAACCGTGATTTTTATTTAGAGTATGGAGTAATTGTGTCAGAGCTTCTTCAAAAAAAACTGATTGCTGTTAAAGAGGATCGGATAAATCTTACAGTTTTAGGCATGAAGTATGGAAATGTTGTATTTCGTGCATTTTTACCTGGATAAATCAATTATTATATCTTGACATTCGGGCGTAGGAGTGGTATTTTTTTAGTAGGTGTTAGCACTCTACAAGGTCGAGTGCTAACAATAGGAGGTGGAACTCGTATGTTAGATAAGAGAAAACGTAGTATTCTTCAAGCGATTGTTGATGATTATATTTCCACCGCAGAGCCTATTGGCTCACGAACTATTGCCCGCAAACATGATTTGGGAGTTAGTCCTGCAACCATTCGTAATGAAATGGCTGATCTTGAACTGTTGGGCTATATTGAGCAGCTTCACACTTCATCAGGGAGAATTCCTTCTGCAAAAGGATATCGCTTTTATGTAGATTCTTTATTATCACCAACGCAAATGTCTGAAAGGGAAATTGCGTTAATTAAAAATTGGTATCAGGAAAAAACTCGTCATGTTGAAGAGGTATTTCAGGAAACTGCAAAGATCTTATCCAAAATAACAAGTAATATTTCATTAGTCTTAGTGCCGCAAGTAACCCAATGTGCCTTTAAGTATCTAAAATTTCTACCTTTTGATGACTGCCGTACAATTTTAGTTGTCGTCACAGACACTGGATTTGTAGAAAACAAGGTGATTGATATACCGACAGGGCTTTCATTTAATGATTTACAGCGTATTGCAGAACACATTAATAAACGCTTATCAGGATTATCCTTTGAGAATATCGAATTATCTATTCTGAGGGAAATTCAAAATGAAATGCTAATTGATGTGAATTTATTTGAAACTGCACTAGGGATATTAAAACAGGCATTGGTTGTAGAGAAAAATGAACGATTATATCTTGGTGGCACAACACAGTTATTAAGTCAGCCAGAGTTTAAAAATATCGAAAAAGTAAAATCTTTTTTAGATATGCTAGAAGAAGAACATTTGCTGGCAAATATTTTGCAAAATCAAAAAAATGATGGTGTTATTGTTACAATTGGCGATGAAAATAAATATAGTGGAATTCAAGACTGTAGTATGGTGCAGGCTACTTATCGTATTGATGGTCAAGTAGTGGGAACGGTAGCTGTATTAGGTCCGACCAGGATGGATTATGGCAAGGTCATGTCAGTTTTGGAATTTATGCATAATCATTTAGGTGAAGTGCTTAGGAAGTATAAAATATAGAGTGGCAGTATTCTTGCTTTTATAGTAAAGAGTATTACTGGCTCTATTATACATATAATAGAACTGTAATTTAGGAGGAACCAAGGATGAAGCTAAAGCAAGCTAATAATGGTTCTGAAGTAGATGAACGGTTAGCGGCGCTAATGACAAATGGGAATGCTATTAGAGTGGTTACATCAGCTGTTGAAGGCACTATTGGTCCTAAAGGGTTGGATACCATGCTATTGGGTTCTTCTGGTGAAGTCATCATTACAAATGATGGCGTTACTATTTTAGATAAAATGGATGTGGATCATCCAGCAGCTAGAATGCTGATTAATGTTGCCAGGGCCCAGCAAGCTGAAATTGGAGATGGCACAACAACTGCAACTATTATGGCTGGTGGCTTGGTAGGAGAAGGTGTAAATCAAGTGATAAGAGGTGTGCCCATTGCTCGTATCATCGAGGGAATTAGACATGGGGTGACGCTGGCATTAGAACAGATTAAGGATCGTGCAAAACATATTGTTGATATACAAGATCCTATCCTACACCGTATTGCTATGATTGCTGGCCGTGAATATAGTGATATTGCTCAATTGGTTATTAAGGCTGCAGGGCTTATTGGGATTGATAAATTACGTGAGCCCGGTTTTAAACTATCAGAGATTATTTTTTCTCAGGAAGGCGCTGCGAACGAGGTATTTATGGGTGTTATCGTTGATAAACAACGATTAAATCAAGATATGCCTGTAGAGGGCAGTCAAGTAAAAGTATTGGTTATTGATGATGCCTTAGAGCCTGAAGAAATTGGTGATGAAGCGCTAAGTACAGAAGCTGGTTTTAAACGGTATTTGGAATTGCAAAATGAGTTCAAGACCAATGTATGTAAGATTGTGGAACTTGGTGTTAAGGTAGTATTGGTAGATCGGGGTGTTCATGATAGTGCAGAAGAGATACTGACAGATGCTGGTATTATGGTAATTCAGCGCGTGGTGTCGGAGGAATTGCGTCGTGCTGCAGATCATGTAGGAGCACGTATGATTAAACGCACAGGTCTTAAAAAAGATATTGCGAACATTGCCAGCTCTTTAGGTTTGGCGGTAAAAGTATATGAAGATGAAAAATTGAAGCATATTCGAATGTTAGGCGGTGCTGGCAAACCTATGGCTACCATTTTAGTGGGGGCTGCTACCAAGGAAGTGGTTGGTGAACGGCAGCGTATTGCCAAAGATGCAGCCTCTAGTGTGCAAGCTGCTGTTAAGGGGGGCTATGTTCCTGGTGGCGGGTCCATTGAAATTGCCATTAGCCGTGACATTGCTAAGACTAGGGATGCGGTTAAAGGTATGGCGGCTTATGGGGTAGATTGTGTAATACATGCATTACGCAGACCTTTAGCACAAATTGTAGAAAATGCTGGCTATAATCCTCTGGAAAAGGTAGAGGATGTCATTGCAGCTCATGCTAATCAAAATAAAGATTCTTTAGGCATTGATTGCGATACTGGTGAGGTGGTTGATATGATGACTCTTGGTGTAGTGGATCCTACAACGGTGAAATTACATGCCGTGAAGGCAGCAGGAGAAGTGGCTATTGCTATCTTGCGTATTGATACGATTATTAAGAAAAAAGAAGAATAGCATAAGATCGCTAATTTAGTAGCAGAAATTCGTATATTTTAAGATGGGGTGATTTATTTGAACGAAACAAAAGAAGAAGTAGAAGAAATAATTGAGGACCGATGTTCTGCACCTGATGAAACTGTAGAAGTTTTAGATGAAATAGAAAATACGAAAATGCAGACAGAACTTGCGGATAAAGAGCGCCTGCTAGAAGAGAGTACTGACCGCTATAAGCGATTACAGGCTGATTTTGATAATTTTCGTAGACGTACTCGTCAAGAAAAAGAAGAGTTATCAAATATCGTAGCACAAAGTCTTATTTTAGAATTGCTGCCTGTTATTGATAATTTCGAGAGAGCCTTATGCAGTGGTGCTACTCAGGATACAAATAAAACGCTATCAGGAGTAGAAATGATTTATCGCCAATTAATACAGGTTGTGGAAAAAAATGGAATGGTGACTGTGGAGGCAATAGGTAAAATATTTAACCCTCAAGAGCATGAAGCTGTAATGAGAGTGGAAGATGCTGACCAGCCAGATGGTATAATTGTAGAAGAACTGCAAAAGGGATATTCCGTAAAAGGTAAGGTTATTAGACCTAGTATGGTCAAGGTTGTAAGTAATTAGAAGTTACTTAAAAAACTTCATTTTAAAAATAAAAGTTTACATATTTCAAGGAGGAATAAAACAATGGCAAAAGTAATTGGTATAGATCTTGGTACTACAAATTCATGTGTAGCAGTAATGGAAGGTGGAGAGCCAGTCGTTATTGCAAATGCTGAAGGAAACAGAATTACTCCTTCCGTAGTAGGTTTTTCAAAAACTGATGAGCGCTTGGTTGGACAATTGGCAAAGCGCCAAGCTGTGTCCAATCCTGAACGTACGATTAGTTCCATAAAAAGACATATGGGTACTGATCATAAAGTGAAAATTGATGATAAGTCTTATACTCCTCAAGAGATTTCTGCAATGATTTTACAAAAATTAAAAACAGATGCAGAAGCTTATTTGGGTCAAACTGTTACGCAAGCTGTTATTACTGTACCTGCTTACTATAATGATAGCCAACGTCAAGCAACAAAAGATGCTGGAACCATTGCAGGTTTAGAAGTACTTCGTATTATCAATGAACCAACAGCTGCAGCGTTAGCTTATGGTATTGATAAAGGTAACGACCATACGGTATTGGTTTTTGACTTAGGTGGTGGTACTTTTGACGTATCTATCTTAGAGCTTGGTGAAGGTGTATTTGAGGTAAAGGCTACCAATGGTAATAACCGTTTAGGCGGAGATGATTTCGATGAGCGTGTTATGAAATGGTTAGTTGCAGAGTTTAAAAAAGAAAATGGTATTGATTTATCCAAAGATCGTATGGCAGAACAACGCCTGCGTGAAGCTGCTGAAAAAGCAAAAATTGAACTTTCTGGTGTATTGACAACTAATATTAATTTACCTTTTATTACTGCTGATCAAACTGGTCCTAAGCATTTAGAAGTAAACTTAACAAGAGCTAAATTTGATGAATTAACTGCTGATTTGGTTGAATCTACTATGGGACCAACTCGTCAGGCAATGAATGATGCAGGCTTGTCACCTAAAGATATTGAAAAAGTAATATTGGTGGGTGGTTCTACTCGTATTCCTGCAGTGCAAGAAGCAATTAAAAATTTCCTGGGCAAAGAGCCGCATCGTGGTGTAAATCCTGATGAATGTGTAGCAGTGGGTGCAGCGATTCAGGCTGGTGTGTTAGTGGGAGAAGTTAAAGATGTTCTTTTACTTGATGTAACTCCGCTATCATTGGGAATTGAAACATTAGGTGGGGTATGCACTAAAATTATTGAACGTAATACCACTATCCCAACATCAAAAAGCCAAGTATTTTCTACTGCGGCAGATAATCAACCATCTGTAGATATTCATGTTCTGCAAGGTGAAAGAGAAATGGCTGCTTATAATAAAACATTAGGACGTTTTGAACTAAAAGATATCCCACCTGCACAACGTGGCGTACCTCGTATTGAAGTTTCATTTGACATTGACGCTAACGGCATTGTTCATGTATCAGCTAAAGATTTGGGTACAGGTAAAGAACAAAAAATTACAATCACTTCTTCTGGCGGTATGAGCAAAGATGATATTGATCGTATGGTAAAGGAAGCAGAGGCGCATGCAGCAGAAGATAAGGCTCGTAAAGATGAAGTAGAAGTTCGTAATAATGCTGATTCCTTGGTCTATCAAGCCGAAAAGACAATTAAAGAAATGGGAGATAAAGTCGAAGATAAGGAGCTGCTTGAAAAAGTACAAAAAGCTGCTGATGCATTAAAAGAAAGTCTTAAAGGTACTGATATCGAAAAAATTAAAGCAGATACAGAAGAATTAACAAAGCCACTGTATGAAATGACATCTTCAGTTTATAATAAAGAGCAAGAGGCTACAGCTGAACAAGCGCCTGGTGCAGGTACTGAGGAAAAAGTGGTTGATGCTGAGTATAAAGTAGTAGATGAAGACAAAAAATAAGAGCACTGTTCTAAGTTAGTCATTGAATCAAGTAAGTGGACTTATGTTTGGCAGGGATATTTGCTTTCCCTGCCAAATACTATATAATTGGTAACAGGAAATAGCCGCTAAAACACATGGGGCTTTTATGGCATTGTGTTTTGGTGGTTCAACTGTTTTTCTATTAAATATAAGTTTTAGGATGGTGTAATGTGAGTAAACGCGACTACTATGAAGTATTGGGCGTCAATAAAGGTGCGTCTGATGATGAAATAAAAAAAGCATTTCGTAAAATGGCCCGTAAGTACCATCCTGACGTAAATCGTGATAAGACAAAAGAAGCCGAAGAGCAATTTAAAGAAGTAAATGAAGCATATGAAGTCTTGTCAAATAGTGAACGTCGGGCGCAATACGATCAATTTGGTCATGCTGCTTTTGATGGAAATGGCGGCGGTGGTTTTGGTGGATTTGGCGGCGGTAGCAGCGGTGGCTTTAATGATATATTTGACATGTTTTTTGGTGGGCAATCTGGTTTTGGCGGAAGACAGCCAGGACCTGAAAAAGGATCAGATTTGCGTTACGATATGGAAATTACTTTTGAACAAGCTGCATTTGGTGTAGAAATGGAGATCCAAATCCCAAGAACAGAGGATTGTCAAAAATGCAGTGGATCAGGAGCGGCACCAGGAACTCATGCTGAGACTTGCAGTCAGTGTAAAGGGACAGGTCAGATTCAAGTGGCGCAGAATACGCCTTTTGGCCGAATGGTTAATACGCGGACTTGTGATCGCTGCCGTGGAGAAGGAAAAATTGTACAAACACCTTGTAAAGAATGCCACGGACAAGGTAAAACCCGCGTAAAGCGTAAGATCAAAGTAAAGATACCTGCAGGTGTTGATAATGGGTCAAGACTTCGTGTCAGCCATGAAGGAGAAGCGGGTATGCGTGGTGGTCCTCCGGGGGATTTATATGTTTATATCTTTGTGAAATCTCATAAACTGTTTACTCGTGAAGGCAGTGAGGTTATATGTGAAGTACCAATCAGTTTTGTTCAAGCTACACTAGGAGATGAAATTGAGGTTCCTACTTTGGACGGCAAAGTTAAATTAAAGGTTACAGAAGGAACGCAATCTGGAACGATTTTCCGGCTTCGAGAAAAAGGCATTCCTCACTTAAGAGGTAATGGACGTGGTGATCAGCATGTAAGAGTAAAAGTGCTGACACCGCAAAAATTAAATGAAAAACAGCGTGAGCTTTTACAAGAATTTGCAAAAGCGAGTGGTGAAAATATTAATCCTGAACAAAAGAATTTTTTCAAGAAAGTAAAGGATGTGTTTGGGGTATAAGTGGATTTTATAGACCACCAATGCATAACGGTGATTGTGCATTGGTGGTTTAAAATACCCTTGGCGAACATTCATAAGTATCAGTTTTAGAAAGAGAAGGGGCGATTTGGTATGAAGTGGACTGAAATAAGCATTCTGACGACGCATGAGGCTGCTGAAACTGTGGCTAATATTTTTCATGAATTGGGATCGAGTGGTGTGGTTATTGAAGACCCTGAGCTGGTGAATTCATACCTTGCTTCTGGTGCATGGGATTATTCGGATATTGTTCAGGAAAGTAATACAGAAGTGGTAACCGTTAAGGCGTATTTACCTGTTGACGATCAATTAGATGATAAGCTGCGGAATTTTGAAGAAGAGTTTCAGCAGATTTCTTCTCGTGGAATGGATAAAGGAAGAGGAGAAATGCAGTGTCGTGAAGTGCATGAGGAAGATTGGGCATCCTCATGGAAAGCTTTTTTCCACCCGATAAAAGTAGGACAATATATAGTAATAAAACCTTCTTGGGAAGAATATATAGCAACTGCTAATGATCTAGTGATTGAGCTTGATCCTGGTATGGCTTTTGGTACTGGTACTCATCAAACAACAGCTATGTGCTGCCGGGCATTGGAAGAGACTGTAAAAGCCGGTGATCTTATTTTCGATGTTGGTACAGGGTCGGGCATATTATCCATAGCAGCAGCTAAGCTCGGTGCTGCTAGTATACAGGCAGTAGATTTAGATCATGGTGCAGTTCGAGTTGCCAAAGAAAATGTTATTATCAATCAGGTAGAGAATGTAGTACAGGTAAATCAAGGTGATTTATTAACAGGTGTTACTGGTCAAGCTGATATTGTGATTGCAAATATTATTGCTGATGTAGTGATTAAGCTATTGATAGACATACCACAACGTTTAAAAGCCGAAGGAATTTTTATTGCCAGCGGTATTATTTCGGAACGACTTAGTGATGTTGCTGCTGCCATGTTAGAGCATAATCTACTAGTAGAAAAAGTGATTGAAGAAGGTGGCTGGGTTGCTATTATAGCACGCAAAGGAGGCCAGTGATTTGAGGCGTTTTTTTATTAAGACATCTTTATCTGAAGAAATGTTTATTGATGGACAAGATGCGCATCATATTAGTAAAGTGCTTAGACTGCAAGCTGGCGATACGATTATAGTGATACCTCCTGATGGACAAGAAGCGGGCATAGCCCAAATAAAAGAGATTGCTGTCGATAGAGTGAGGCTGCTTCTACAGGGGATTGTAGAAGAAGAGAAAGAAGCACCTATACAAGTTTTTTTAGCTCAAGGATTGCCAAAAAGCGATAAGATGGACTTTATTATCCAAAAAGCTGTTGAATTAGGGGTAACAGCCGTATATCCTATACAAATGGACCATTCGGTAGTGCAGTATGATAATGCTAAAAAAAAATCACGCGCAGAGCGTTGGCAGAAAATTTCTGTAGAAGCAGCAAAACAGTGTGGGCGTAGCTTTGTACCTTCTGTGGAACCCATTCAAAGCTTGACAGAACTCTTTTCCTACCTTCCGGATGAGGTAGTTATTATTATGTTATATGAAGGACAAACTGAAAATGGATTAAAGAAAGCTCTAGCGAAAAAAATGGCAAAGGCCTATCTTTTGTTAGTTGGACCTGAGGGTGGTTTTAGTGATCAGGAACTTATTCTTTCTCAAAAGCATGGAGCTTTGGTTGTTACTATGGGACCGCGCATTTTACGTACAGAAACGGCATCCTTAGCTGCTATGGCTATGATTATGTATGAATATGGTGATATGGGGGGCTAAGTGTGCCGCAAGTTGCGTTTACTACATTAGGATGTAAAGTGAATCAGTTTGAAACTGAGATCATGGAAGGCTTATTTAAACAGCGAGGTTATGAAATAGTTCCTTTTGATCAAGTTGCTGATGTTTATGTGATTAATACTTGCTCTGTTACTCATTTGGGCGAAAAAAAATCTAGGCAGATTATTCGGCGGGCGATACGTCTCAATCCAAAAGCTATTGTAGCTGTCGCTGGGTGTTACGCCCAAGTATCACCGAAAGAGATTGAAGCGATAGAAGGGGTAAAAGTAATCGTTGGCACACAAGATCGGCAGCGTATTGTGGATTTAGTAGAGAAAGCTGCTCATTGTATGAACCCAGTCAATGTTGTGGCTAATATTATGGACGCAGAGCATTTTGAAGATATTCCCTTATTCGAGGCTCCTGGTCGTACGCGAGCTTTTTTAAAGATACAAGAAGGTTGTACTAATTTTTGTACGTATTGTATTATTCCATATGCTCGTGGACCGTTAAGGTCCCGTCCTTTGTCGAGCATTATTCAAGAAACTGAAAAACTGATTGCTGCAGGTTTTAAAGAGATTGTACTAACAGGGATTCATTTAGGGGCATACGGTCGTGATGTGGAAGAGAAGATTACGTTGGCGGATGTTGTAAAAGCAATCCTGAATATAAAGGGACTTGTTCGCCTTCGTTTAGGCTCTTTAGAGTCTATTGAAATATCCGATGAATTAATCGGCCTTATAAAGCAGGATGAGAGGTTATGCAGTCATCTGCATTTACCTTTGCAAGCTGGTGACACTGCTATTTTGAAAGCTATGAACAGACATTATGGCTTAGATGAATACCAACGGCTTATTACTAATATTAGAAATAAAGTTGAAGACATTGCTATCTCTACAGATATTATTGTCGGTTTTCCCGGTGAAACACCAGAGATGTTTAATAATGCATTAACTTTTGTAGAGAAAATGAATTTTTCTCGCATGCATATTTTTCCTTACTCGCGTCGTAGTGGCACCCCGGCTGCTGAGTATTCTGGGCAAATACCGGAAGAAGAAAAAAAACGGCGAGTGCAAATTATGCAGGAGTTAGCAGAAAGAAAAGCTGATGAATTTCTGCAGTCTTTCCTTAATCGGAAGTTTACAGTTTTATTTGAAATGGAAAACCAAAAAAATGAGCATATTATTGATGGCTTAACTGGAAACTATATTCGTGTTTATACGAATGGCAATCAAAGTATGCAAGGACAATCTTTTCAAGTTGTATTGGAAAAACCATATCGTGATGGTGTATGGGGAAAAATAGTAGATTAAATTTTTTAAAAGAAGTTATTGGCAGCAGGATATCTGAGAAAAAAGCAGAATAATTTTAAAGACTCAGGATAGAATGTATGTATCTACTAAGGGATTAATCAATATTGAATCTGAATAGTTAGCTATTTGGGCAGTAAAAAGAGAAGGGAGGTGTTGTAGTATGCCGCAGGAATGTATTTTTTGTAAGATTGCAACCAAGGAGATTCCAGTAGCTGCTTTATATGAGGATGAGCATATGGTCGTTTTTCCTGATATCAATCCAGTTGCTCCAATCCATGTGTTAGTGATTCCCAAAAAGCATATTGCTAATCTCCTAGAACTGTCGCCTGAAGATGCATCATTAGTAGGTCATATCGTATTTACCATTTCGCAGCTTGCTCCTCAGTTAGGAATTGCGGAAGATGGATTTCGACTGGTTGTAAATACGAAAGATAATGGTGGGCAGACGGTTCATCATTTGCATTGGCATGTACTTGGTGGTAGATTTATGACTTGGCCACCAGGTTGATATTGACAATGCTTACCTGTATCGTGTATAATTTCTAGGTGTATGTAGAACAAATACACTTCCCCATATCGGTTCAGTGGAGGGAGGGATATCAGATGTCAGAAGTTAAAGTAGGAAAAAATGAAACAATTGATAGTGCACTCCGCAGATTTAAACGTACTTGTCAAAAAGCCGGCACTCTTGCTGAAATAAGAAAGCGCGAACATTATGAAAAACCTAGCGTAAAGCGCAAGAAAAAATCCGAAGCAGCGCGTAAACGCAAGTTTTAATTAGAGTTTCTAAGTTTCGGAGGTTTTTATATGTCTTTAAAAGAAAGATTGACAGAAGATATGAAGCAGGCTATGAAGGATAAAGAGTCAGGCAAATTGCGCCTTTCTGTTATTCGCATGGTACGTGCTAACATAAAGAATGTCGAGATAGACAGTAAACAAGAGCTTTCTGACGATGAGGTTTTAGGCGTTGTTTCCAAAGAGGTAAAAATGCGTCGCGATTCAATTGAAGAGTTCACAAGAGGTAATCGTTTAGATTTAGTTGAAAATCTTGAACAGGAAATTGAAATTTTGATGAAGTATTTACCGGAGCAACTTAGTGAAATCGAAGTTCGTACTTTAGTGGAGCAGGCTGTGGCAGAATCCAAAGCGGTTAGTCCTAAAGAAATGGGCAAAGTAATGGCTGTCCTAATGCCTAAGGTCAAAGGACGTGCTGATGGAAAATTGGTTAATACCATAGTACGTGAGATGCTAAATCAATGAGTTAATCTGGTACTTATTTTTTAATAAGTACCAGATTTTAATTTTAGCGATAATTAATAACACGAGTTTATCGTTAGAATTAAAAAAATAAGACAAGCCTTGGCTTGTCTTATTTTAATGTAGTTGTAAGTGAGATATAGTGGTTATTATTTCGTTGAGTACAAAAATAGATATAAATACAAAACAATAAATGTGATTAATGTTATGATGGTATTGAAATAGTTATAATAATAAGTAGTAAAAATTAGGTTGTATACTTTACAAATGACTTATAAAAATCCAAGTAAAAACGACTGTTATGAATAGTAGCACATAGAATTGAAATATATAGTATAATTAGGTTATAAATTATGTCTTATGTCACTTATTCCTTACAATTAGACATTAACATACATGCTTCGACAAGTCAAGAGGTTTATTATAAAAAAGAAATAAAAATAAAGGAGGAATAATAGGATGAGATATATCGTAAAAATAATGGCTGCATGTATATTTATTAGTATGCTGACAGGGATTTTTAAGCCGGCGGCAGTGGATGCTCAGCAAGTAATGATCATCAATGTGAAGGGAGAAATTGATGGCAGCCAAGTTGCACTCGTAAATCGTGGATTAGCTGAGGCTGAAAAAAGCAATGCTGCTGCAATTATTATCGAAATGGATACTTTTGGCGGGTTAGTTGATTCTGCTGTTAAAATTCGTGATGTGATTAGCCAAACACCGATTACAACAATTTGTTATGTTAAAAATCGAGCCTGGTCGGCTGGAGCCTTAATTGCCATTGCCCATAAGCACATTGCCATTGCACCAGGCGGCAGTATTGGCGCAGCAGAGCCGATACCGACAACTGAGAAGACCATTGCTGCATTAAAAGCTGAATTCGCTGCCACTGCAAATAAAAGTGGGCGTAATGTCAAAGTAGCGGAAGCGATGGTAGACAAAACAGTAGGTTTCCCTGGATATGCTGAACCTGGGCAGATACTAGCTCTTACTGATTACCAAGCAAAAGAAGTAGGCTATGCAGATATACTCGCTGCTGATCGCAAAGATGTATTAGGTCATTATGGATTAATCGATCATGAGATAGTTGAATACCATATTGGCTGGACGGAAAAAATAGCAGGATGGCTTTCTGACCCGGCAGTAAAGTCATTTTTAGTTTCTATTATATTCTTAGCTGTTTTTACAGAAATTAAAACTGCTGGTATGGGTGTAGCAGCGTTTATTGGTTTATTAGCAGCAATGTTATTCTTTGGAAGTCAATGGCTGACGGGTTTGGCAGGATGGTTCGAACTTATTTTATTTGCTAGTGGTGTGTTACTGATTTTAATCGAATTGTTTGTGCCAGGTTTTGGTTTTTGGGGCATTAGTGGCGTTAGTTGTATTTTGGTAAGCTTATTTCTTACTTTAGGCGGTAATTCAACAGCTCTTAGTTTACTATCCATTAGTTTGCTTCTAGCAATTGCTGTTTTTTTAGTCATACTTAAGTATCTGCCTTCAAGTAGATTGTGGAATAAATTAATTTTAAAGGACTCGGAAACAATAGAAGCAGGGTTTAGTAGCAGCCATGACTATAGTGCTTATGTAGGACGTGAGGGTGTTGTTGTAACGTTGCTAAGACCGTCCGGTTTAGTTGATTTTGAAGGTATACAGCTAGATGTAATATCTGAAGGACAATATATTGAACCAGGAGTACGAGTAAAGGTGGTGAGCAGCAACGGTAGTCGAATTGTTGTAAAGCGGGTTTAAAATGGAGTAGGAGGTAATCGAATGGGAATATTTGGGGTAATAGGACCTTTGTTTTTAGTATTGTTGGTAGTAGTGGGGATTGCTATATTTTTGCATTTTGTACCCCTTGGTTTATGGATTTCAGCCATTGCTGCTGGAGTGCGCGTAGGTATCTTTACGCTAGTTGGCATGAGGCTTCGGCGTGTACCGCCTGCTAATATTGTATTACCTTTGATTAAAGCAAATAAAGCAGGACTTGAGGTAACTGTAAATCAATTAGAAGCTCATTATTTAGCAGGAGGGAACGTGGATCGTGTGGTAGATGCTTTAATTGCTGCCCACCGAGCTGAAATTCCTTTGCCATTTGCCAGGGCAGCAGCTATTGATTTAGCAGGTAGAAATGTTTTAGAAGCCGTACAAATGAGTGTTAATCCCAAAGTTATTGAAACACCAGTTGTAGCTGCTGTAGCAAAGAATGGGATTGAGCTTAAAGTAAAGGCTCGTGTAACTGTAAGAGCGAATATTGATCGCTTAGTCGGCGGTGCCGGTGAAGCTACTGTATTAGCCAGGGTTGGTGAGGGAATCATTACCACCGTTGGTTCTTCAAACGACCATAAAGATGTATTAGCCAATCCAGATCATATTTCTAAGACGGTTTTATCGAAAGGGCTTGATGCAGGAACAGCATTTGAAATATTATCAATTGATATTGCAGATGTGGATGTGGGACGTAATATTGGCGCCGAACTATTGACAGATCAGGCAGAAGCGGAGAAACGAATCGCTCAGGCAAAAGCAGAAGAACGAAGAGCTATGGCTGTTGCTCAAGAACAGGAAATGAAGGCATATACACAAGAAATGCAAGCTAAGGTTGTAGAAGCACAGGCAGAAGTTCCTCATGCCCTTTCAGTAGCATTAACTGAAGGACGTATTGGAGTCATGGATTATTATAATATGAATAATATTGTGGCAGATACGCAAATGCGGGATACTATAGGTAAAGCGGGCCCAGCAGTGCCGTCTTCTAATAAACCTGAAGAACCAGGAAATAGGTGATATTATGGATGATTTAGTACCTTTACTATTAGTTGCTATCATGTACTTAGTACCAGCCGTGTGGCGCAGATTTATGGCAAAGCAGCAGACACAAAAGGTGTACGTGCCGGAGCAGGTGATTACTCCTGAATTTGTTACAGAAGAAAGTATAGAGGGGACCGAGGAGTATAGTGTAATTTCACCATTGGAAATTGCCTTTCCAATAGAGCCTAGCCATGCTATTGAAAAAGAAATATTGCCGTGGCAAGGTAAGTTGACAGAGAATGTAGTAGTCAATGGTGTAATTTTTGCAGAGATTCTTCAGCCTCCTCGTGCATATCGTCCTTTTGTCAGAAGGATGAAATAAGGACAATTAATATATTTCATTGAATTTTATTAAGTACAGAAAAATAACAGGGAAAATAACCCCTGTTATTTTTTTTTGTGATTTTGTGCAACATATACATATGTAAAGGTAACTGTTTTTATGAGACATAAGGAGAAGTTTAATAATAAATTATATGAAATATAGAAAGGGGCGTGAGCATCTGTGGAGACAGAGTATAAAGGAAGATTAACTTATGCAAAAGGTGCATCAATCGAATTTGTAATCGCACCTAACCAAGATGTTGACTTTGGCGATATTTTAGTAGTAGAGGGGAATAATAATGATCGGTTTTATATCAGGGCTCATGATTTTAAGGTGAAGTCTCGCTGGTCCGGTTTAAATGGAGTAGGTTACTTAATGAGCAAATTAGATGAAAATGGGCAGGTAGTAAATCAGGAAGAATTAGATTTCTATATGGGAGGTAACCATACTGTAAAAATTGGTATGGCAGAACAATTGTGCTATGTTGATGATAAAGGACAACTGCTAAATCCGAAAACCTGTCCAGATTTTTTTTGTCAAGTGAGGGCATTAAATGCTCAAGATTCCAGTTTGCTTTCTGAAATTAAAGGTGATTTAGAAATTGGTTTCTTGAAAAGTGGACGTGGAGTATTGACAATGCCTGTTGGAATTTATGGTGCTAAATCCATAACAGAGCATATTGGCATTTTTGGGACTACTGGATCAGGGAAAAGTAATGTAGTAAAAGTGCTTGCGAGTTCCGTAATTGATAGTGGAAATTATGGCTTGCTGATTTTTGATGTGCATAATGAATATTTTAAAGACTTATCCTCTCATCCAATGTCAAGAGAGCGTTTATGTGTGTATCATACAGATGACAAACAGTATGGAAAAACGATAGAAGTTAATTTTTCGGAAGTTGGTCCAGAAGATATTACTGCTTGCGCTACCTTCACAGAACCTCAGCTGGATGCAATTTATAAATTGTCATCTATGTGGAAAGACGATTGGATGCGCTATGCTCTGCAATACGATGCAAAAGATATAATCGATGAATTGGCTGGATGCACAGGACAAAAATTTAACTCTCGAACCATTGGGAAAATAAAAAGCATTTGTTGGAACTTAGAGCAGGAACTGCATGTAAAACAGGAAGAAGCTACAGTTATTTCTCAAATTATCACTGAATTAGAACAAGGCAAGGTTGTACTGGTAGAACTTAAGAACATTTCACCCGTAGGAGAGCAAGCCTTATCCACTTTATTATCTAAAAAACTTTTAAATAACTATGCTGGTAAAACAGAAGAAGAACGTAGTCAGATAAAGCCAGTGTTAATTGTGCTGGAAGAGGCACATCGTTTTTTAGGTAAAAAAGAAAATAGCAGTAGCAATGTATTCTCTCGATTGGTAAGCGAGGCCCGGAAGTTTAATTTGGGAATGTGTGTAGTTGATCAACAGCCTCGTTTGTTGGCGGATAAAGTATTATCTCAGTTAAATACTCTATTTATACTCGGATTGGCATCTAAGGCTGATCGTAGCAAGATCGAAGCAATGTGTCGTAAAGATATATTGCAGCAGCGTAATGAAATAAAAAATTTAGATTGTGGTGAAATGATAGTAGCTACCAATTATATGCGTTTTGCAGCTCCAGTGAAAGTTCATAAATATGAAAATTTTTTGCAACAGCGATATGCTGGTTATGTACCAGTACCACCCATTATATAAGCGTGGAAAATGTCCACGCTTGTTCTTATAGTATAAAAACTATTGCTTTGTGAGATGCTGCAATACAAATATTACAAAGGACGCAAAGGCGGATTATACCCCTTTGTGTCCTTTGGTTTTCAAGATTCATAGTGTTTTTTTATTTCTTATGCTAGAAGTTGTTGTTGCCTTGCCTTTTGTACTACATGTTAGTTTCAAGCATATATATTTATATAGAGGGAGGGGTTGTTGTGCAGTATCGTAGAAATAGGCATTTACAACGTTTAGCTGGCATATTAGAAATTCCTCAGGATATTGTGCTGGATTTGCCCCGCATTACGATGTTGGGTAACAAACAGTTGTTATTAGAAAATCATAAAGGGATTATTGAGTACACTCCTTCGTTGGTACGTATAAAATTAGAGCAGGGTGAACTCATCATCTGCGGTAAGGAACTAACACTTGGCAATTTGCAGGTGGAACAAATATTGGTTGAAGGTACTGTGGAGGAAGTCAAGTATGATACGTAATATTTCCCGTTACATTCATGGTACTGTAAAAATAAAGGTTAGTGGCTCTATGCCTGAGAAGTTTATTAATTTGTGTGTAATGAAAAATATTTATCTATGGGGTCTTGCTAAGAGAAATGAAGGGCTTTTTGTTTGTATGAGTCTTTCCGATTTTTTCTCCATAAGACCTATTGTACGTAATAGTAAGAATCAGATTAAAGTGGTAAAGTATTATGGATTGCCATTTATTATAAAGAAAATGAAAAAACGTAAAATGATGGTAATTGGTCTAATCCTTTTTTTGTGTGTATTGAATACATTGGTATCTTACATCTGGTTTATCGATATTATAGGTACTAAAGCGATACCTGCGCAGCAAATTAGAGATATTATAGCGGAAAATGGGCTAAGACCAGGCATGCTTAAAAGTGATATTCCTGTAAAAAATATTGAAAATCAAGTAGCAGTCACATTACCTGAGGTCGCGTGGGTCGGAATTCGCTTCACTGGTATACATGCAGTCGTAGAAATCGTGGAAAAAACAATTTCAAAGCCTCAAGATAAAGAGCCAGCTGATATTGTGGCAGCAAAAGATGGCGTTATTACAGAAATTATTGCTTTATCTGGGCAAAGTGTTGCTAAAAAAGGTGATACAGTGAAAAAAGGAGATTTACTGATTAAAGGAGTTAGCTATGAGGGGGGAGTGGGAGATTCGACTACGATAAACCCAATTCAACAAAGAATTAGAGCCAAGGGGATTATTAAAGCACGGGTTTGGTATGAAAGTTACGGAGAGTCTGAACTGTTAACAACTATTCATGAAAGGACAGGACGCCAGGATATTGGTGTTGTATTAAGAATTGGACAGCAGGAATTTCAACTGAAAAAAGTTGCAGTAAAACCAGGCGATTTGGTGGAAGTAGATACCTTTAAGAAAAAGCTTTTTTGGTGGAGGAATAACGATATAATTGTCGAATCTACTATAAGTACATTTTATGAGCTTAATGAAAGAAACGTTGAAATAGGTATAGAGGAAGCGAAAGAACAAAGTAAGTCTAGGGCTTTTACATCATTACAATCCTTGATTCCTGAAACAGCACATGTATTATCAAGGAATATTGAAGTATTGCAGATGCCTGAGAAAAATTTGGTTCGCATAAAAGTAAATGTAGAGACCGTTGAAGATATAGGTCAATTTATGAATATAACTATAAAAAATGAGATCAGTATGCCGTCACAATATAATTAATAATAGAGTTAAAATATAAAGAAGGGCTTGCATTTTGCTATAACTTTACAAGATGCCTAGAAAAGCCCTTTCTTTTATTAGTTTCGTTCATTATAGCGATAATCACAGCAACCTGTTTGAAAGACGCTCAAATCACGAGAATAAGTACGTAAAGAATAGGAACTTAGATAATGGGGTAAACTCTTATTGTTATTTATTCCCAAAAAAAGAGTATCATGTTGCTAAATATGGAGTTGAAGTTCGTGATATCATTAAATAATAAGTTGCGAGAATTTTTTACTCAACCTACAAGTATATATGGAAAGCCAATCGCACGGCGACTTGTATTGGGCGGAGCTTTTTTTCTTTTGTTCATGATTATTTTATCATCCGATTTTGTCTCAGATAAAGTTTCTCTTGAAGTAGGACAAGTTAGTGATCGCGATGTAATAGCACCAAGGACGGTTGCATATGTAGATGTAATAAAGACAAAAAAATTTGAGGATGAAGTATTGGCCAGTGTAGCGAATGTCTATGATTTAGATGTTACTGCAATCGCTAAAGCTGAAGAGAATATTGGTGCGATTTTTAGCGAGGCAAGGCAGGTTGTTGGAAATAAAGAGCTAACTTCAGTCGAGCAGAAAAAACAAAAATTGCAGCAGGGACTGCCGCTGCAATTACCTAATAATGTTCTTGACGGATTAGTACATCTTGATGCGGCATCAATGGTTAATGCGGAAGAACAGTCTAAATCTATTTTACGTAAATTTTTTCAAAGAGGTATACGTGATGATGATTTAGATATTGCTAGAAAGCATATTGTAATTGAAGCAGAAGAAATGGGTTTAGACAAAAGGACTGAGTCTGTAATAGCTGGAATTGGGCAAGCACTATTAAAACCCAACTTTATTTTAAATGTTCGCGAAACGGATAAACGTAAACAGTCGGCTGTTAATAGTATGGAGCCTGTACGGGAGACTGTAAAAAAGGGGCAGCTAATGGTAAGGCGCGGGGATATTGTTACCCCAGAACAAATTCATGCTGTAGAGGAATTGGGCTTGTCAAAAGGGCATGTTAATGAAATGCGCATATTTGGACTTGCTATTTTTGTTATAGCAGTCATGATTATTATTTTGGGATATATGTATCGGTTTGCATATCCTATTTATACAAATGATTTACATTTGGTATTATTAGGCTTAATTACGCTGGTAACCTTATTACTGGGGAAGGCTGCTCATTATTATTCTGATTTTTCAGCTCCAATTGCTGCTGGAGCTCTTCTTGTTGCCATATTGATTGATGCTCGTCTAGGAGTAGTGATTAGTGTTGCTTTAGCACTGTTATTTGGCATTATTGTTGAACATGACTTACGAGCAGTGTCAACAGTGTTAATTGGAAGCTTGATTGGCGTTTATAGTGTGTCAAAAATGGCTCATGGCTATAGTCTGACAAAGACAGGAATTATTATTGCTGGCGTTAATTTTGTAGTGATTGGTGCCACTGGTTTTATTGAGCAATTAAATAGTGCGCAAATTCTCATGCAAGGAGTACAGGGTATTGTAAGCGGTATTGCAGCTTCTGTCATTACAACTGGGCTCCTGCCTTATTTAGAAAATTCTTTTAATATCACTACCCCCTTAAAGTTATTGGATTTAGCGCAGCCTAATCATCCTTTGCTGCAACGACTGCTTTTAGATGCTCCAGGAAGCTATCATCATAGTGTTCTAGTTGGAAATTTAGCTGAAACAGCTGCAGGTTATATCCATGCAGATCCTGTGACGGTGCGTGTAGGAGCATATTATCATGATATAGGTAAAATTAAACGACCTTACTTTTTTGTGGAAAATCAGGCAGGTAATGAAAATCCTCATGATAAAATAGCACCTTCATTAAGTACCTTAATTGTAACGTCACATATCAAGGATGGTGTTGATCTGTGCCGTGAGTATAAATTGCCTCAGATTATTATTGATATTGTGCAGCAGCATCATGGTACAATGTTAGTGTCCTATTTTTATAAAAGGGCCACCGAAAACGAGCATAGTGAATGCATTATTGAGGCGGATTTTCGGTATGAAGGTCCACGACCTCAGAGTAAAGAGGCAGCTCTTATTATGCTAGCGGATGCTTGTGAGGCGGCAGTACGATCCATTGGCAAACCCAATAAGAATCGAATAGAAGCAACTGTTCGTAAGATCATTCGAGAACGTTTGCATGATGGGCAATTAGATGAATGTAATGTAACATTAAAAGACTTGAACGTAATCGGCGATGTATTTATTCGAGTTCTTTCTAGTATGTTTCACACCCGAATTGAATATCCCGATACATTGAAAGAATTGGAGAGGAGAAAAGCAAAGAATGGAAATAGCAATAGGCAGTCCTCTGCAAAAGATGATAGTAACGCTGGAAATGGAACAGATAGTGAGATCGGTGTTAAATAAAACTGCTGAAGTCTACGGAATCGAGCCTCATACTGAGGTGAGTGTTGTTTTGGCTGATGATGATTACATTCATCAATTGAATCGACAATATCGAGGAAAAGACTGCTCTACGGATGTATTGTCTTTTGCATTAAATGAAGGAGAAGAGCCTCAAATCGTTAATGGTCCAGAAGAGATTCTATTGGGTGATATTATTATTTCTCTTGAAACTGCAGCGCGACAGGCAGAGGAATATGGACATAGTTTAGAGCGTGAATTGGCCTACTTAACAACTCATGGCATCTTACATTTATTGGGATATGACCATATGACAGAGGATGAAAAAGCAGAAATGCGCCAAGAAGAAGAACATATTTTACTTTTATTAGGCATTACTCGTGTATAATGAGAAGAAACAAAATTTGCTGATTTCTGTTAAAAGTGCTTTTGAAGGAATTTCATATTGCGCTATGCATGAACGCAATATGAAAATTCATATTGTAGCGGGGGTAATTGCAGGATTTCTATCTTGGTGGTTTTCATTAGATAAATATGAAATATTAATCTTGTTAGTAACGATAGAAGGGGTTTTAGTCGCAGAGATGATCAATACGGTAGTGGAAACGCTGGTGAATATGATTTCGCCAGAGTTTCATCCTCTGGCGAAAATAGCTAAAGACGTAGCTGCTGGAGCTGTGCTGATTAGCGCTATGTTTTCATTAGTTGTGGGGTATATGCTCTTTTTTTTAAAACTTTAAAAAGTAAAGGGGCGTATTATGAAAAAATTAATTCAAGCAGCCAAATCTGGAAGAGAGTTTGCTTATGTGCCTTATTCTAACTTTAAAGTAGGTGCGGCAGTATTAACAAATGATGGGAAAATTTATACGGGCTGTAATGTAGAAAATGCTTCTTATGGCTTATCTAACTGCGCAGAACGTACAGCTATTTTTAAGGCGGTTTCTGAAGGAAATCAAGAGCTGACAACGATTGCTATTGTGGCGGATACGATAAAACCCGTAGCTCCCTGCGGAGCTTGCAGGCAGGTAATGTCTGAGTTTGGTATTAGTAAAGTGATCATGAGTAATTTACAAGAGGAAGAATACATTGTTACATTAAAAGAGTTATTACCTTATTCGTTTGAAAAAAAACATTTGTCAGGAGAAAAGAATCATGGAAGTTAATAAAGATCATAAATCCGGGTTTGTTTCAGTAATTGGCAGACCAAATGTTGGTAAATCTACTTTGATTAATAGTCTTATTGGACAAAAAGTCGTGATTATGTCAGATAAACCCCAAACAACGCGTAATAAAATTATGTGTGTTCTCACGCTAAATGATGCACAAATTTTATTTATTGATACGCCTGGCATACATAAACCTAAGCATAAATTAGGTGAGTATATGCTTAAAGCAGCAGAAAATACGCTACGTGAGGTAGATGTAATTTTCTTTGTTGTAGATGCTACTGAGGATATTGGTGGAGGCGAGCGATACATACTAGATTTATTATCACTAGTTGAAACACCAGTTATTTTGGTAGTTAATAAAATCGATAAGATCGACAAAACCAAACTGCTGCCAATCATACAAAAGTATTCTTCTTGTTATGAGTTTGTAGGTGTAGTACCTATTTCTGCTATGGAACATACCAATTTGGATGGTTTAATTGCAGAGGTGAAGAAATATTTAGAGCCTGGTCCTCAATATTATCCGGAAGATATGATTACGGATCAACCAGAACGTTTAGTAATTGCCGAGATGATTCGTGAGAAAGTCCTTCACGCTACGCGAGATGAAATTCCCCATTCCATTGCTGTGGATATTGAGGAAATCACAACTAGAGCAAATGAAGATTTATATATCCGAGCTGTTGTTTATGTAGAACGGGAATCTCAGAAGGGAATTGTAATTGGTGCGAAAGGACAACTGCTAAAAGAAGTAGGGAAACTGGCGCGAGTTGATATTGAAAATCTTTTAGGATCAAAAATATTCTTAGATTTATGGGTCAAGGTGAAAAAAGACTGGCGTAATAAAGAAGGCAGTCTGCGAAGCTTTGGTTATGAGTAAAATGTGGTTGCTAAAACCTCATTGGATAAATTATTTGCTATGGCTATTACATTGTGATAGCCATTCTTTATTGACCGAAATGCTACAAGATGGTATCATTTGTAAAGAGAGGTGAAATCGGTCTTTATGTTGGAAGGGTTAATATTATTATGACAAATTGGGTTATAATAAATTAAGGGAATAATTCATTGAGGATTTTCTAGTTAGATAAATTGTTTTTGTAAATTATATTGCAAGAGCTGCATAGGAAGCATTAAGATTAGTTTTCACTGCTGAACCGTAATATTTTGAGGGAGAGATGCGCTATCGAGTCGCCTTTATATAGCTCGCTAAGTTTGATGGCAGCTTTTTTATTGGTCTTACTAAATGGATTTTTTGTAATTGCGGAATTTTCTTTGGTGAAAATTCGTAAAACTCGTATAGAAGAACTTGTACAGCAAGGAAACTCACGAGCTGAATTAGCGTTAAAGATTATTTCTTCGCTAGATACGTACCTAAGTGCAATTCAATTAGGGATTACACTTGCTTCATTGGCTTTAGGATGGATTGGGGAGCCGGCTATGTCTTCTATTTTACAACCTTTAATATTTGCTTATTTGCCAGGATCACAGTTGGTGCTGCACAGCATAACAGTTGCTATTGGATTTACTATTATTACTTTGTTGCATGTAGTAATCGGTGAATTAATTCCGAAATCATTGGCTATTCAAAAGGCAGAAAGCATGCTGCTTTGGGTAGTATGGCCATTATATATATTCCATAAAATTGGTTATCCTGTCATTACGTTGTTTGATCACACTGCTTGGTTTTTCCTGAAGCTTTTGGGGGTAAAGCAAACGAGTGAATCTGACTTAGCTCATTCGGAAGAGGAGTTACGGATGATTGTTAGTGCCAGCCACCGAGGTGGGGTCTTAGACCAAATGGAAAGTGATCTTTTAGATAATGTTTTTGATTTCTCAGATCGTCTAGCACGTGAGGTTATGGTGCCTCGTCAAGATATTGTTTGTTTATTTGCTGATGACTCATACGAAGAAAACATAAAAGTAGTCCGTGAAACGCATCATACTCGTTTTCCGTTATGTTTAGAAGATAAAGATCATATTATGGGTATGATCCATCTTAGAGATTTAATGGATTTTGATCTTTGTAATACAGAAAAAAAAGATTTAACAACGATAATGAGGGAGATATTGGTTATCCCCGAAGGAATGTCAGTGGCTAAAATCTTGCAGATGATGCGGCGCAAGCGAATTCATCTTGCAGTAGTAGTTGATGAATATGGCGGTACTGCGGGACTGGTTGCTATGGAAGATATTATTGAAGAAATTGTTGGCGATATTAAAGATGAGCATGATGAATTGATTCAACCAGAAATTCAACGTATGCCGGACAATACTTATGAATTTGATGGAAGAGTACTATTAGAAGATGTAGCAGATTTATTAAATATTCGCTTGGAAGAACATGAAGAGGATACCATTGGCGGATATATATTTGGTGTATTAGGGCGACGTCCTGAAATTGGGGATGAGGTAACAATTGGTGAGTATAGCTTCGTCTTGCTGCAGGTCAATGGCTTTCGTGTAGTTAGGGTAAAAGCCCTGCCTCTTCCTAAAACAGATGAGGGTGAAGCTTAGCTATAAAAGAAGATACCATAGGAAGGAGGTTTATAAGGCGAGGAAGTTGGAAAGTCGTATCAAAAAAATATGTGCGAAGGGATGATGTCAAGTGTTGTTACGGGATTTAATGTGGGAAGTTTTCCAAAGCACCGGACAAATTGAAGCATATTTGATCTATCGTTCATGCACTGAATCTAACGTGATACCTGAAATACCAGCAGTTACTAAGATCGACTTATAATCTCTTGGAATTAAAGTTATGTAGAATTACACAAATAGGGGGCGTATGCATTGTGAACGCCTCTTACATATTCAATTATATTTAAACATCAGGTTAATTGAGGGAAATATGGCACAATATCAAACAGAAGCCATCTTAGTTGCAGCACGTGATTGGGGTGAAGCAGATAAGATGGTAACTTTATTTTCTCGTGAATATGGCAAGATTATTGCATTTGCCAATGGAGCTAGACGGCCGAAGAGTCCTTTAGCTGGAGGGATGCAACTTTTTACTCATATGGATGTAAGAATGATATCAGGGAAAAACTATGATTCTGTAAAACAATGTGAGATGAAAAATTCTTTTCGGCAAATACAAGAGGATTTTAACTGCATGGCTTATGGCACATTTATTGCAGAATTAGTAGCAGAGCTTTGTCCGGAAAAACAGCCTGAACCTCAAGTATTTGACTTGTTAATAGAAGTACTAAAAATACTTCCTATGCGTAATCCACGTGTGGTAGCTTTAGCTTGGGCATGGCAAATGCTATTGATTATGGGATACTATCCTAATTTTAAACAATGTGTTATTTGTGGACAAGCTTTAGTGTTACCTGGTTATTTTTGTTGTTTAAATGCAGGCTGCATCTGTTCAAATTGTGACCATGGAAAACTGCCAGAAGTAAATCATAAAATAGTTGATTTTATCGATTGTTTATTGCATATTGATTGGAAGAATCCAGTTAAATTTACTGTGAGTGGTGCAGTTTTAATGCAAACAGAGACGATTTTGATGGAATATTTGATGCAATGTCTCGAAAGGCCTCTTAATTCGATGAAATTTCTAAAACAAGTTGCTGAAGTAATGCAACCCGAAAGTAATAAGAACTAAGAATTAGTGCGATGTAATAAACTGGAATTTTTGAATAAGGATTATTACTGTTGGAAATAATAACAAAAATATTTCTTAGGAGGATTTCATTGTGGAAGAAATAACATTAGAAAAAATTGATATTATAAGGGGACGCACAGGTCTTTCTTATCGGGAAGCCAAAGAGGCATTAGAACGAAATCAAGGGATACTACTTGATACGTTAATCGAATTAGATGAGAAAAGAGAAGCAAAGTGGACAGAGGGGTTTTCTGTACGATCTGGAGAAGTAATTGACAAGATAAAAGCTCTTATCCATGAGGGCAATGTAAATAAAATTAGTATAAAAAGTGAAGGACGTACATTAGTTGAAATACCTGTAACACTTGGTGCTCTTGGAGCTGTTGTGTTACCGCAAATTGCAGCATTGGGAGTATTAATAGCGATGTTTAAACGATGCAGTATTGAAGTTGTGCGAAATGATGGCAGTACTACAGAGACCAGAATATCAGATGATGATACCATCATAGATGAAGAAAAGAATGAGTTTCATAAAAATAGTGGACTTTAGGCAATGCTATATACCATTGACAATGTAAATAACTTTTGTTATGATTTTAACTAAATTAAGGCAATGAAGGAAAAAAGTATCCTATTGTTTTTAGCGAGCCAGGGATGGTGCAAGCTTGGCGATGTAATGGGTGAAAGGCATTCCTAAGCCGTAAGAGGAAATTCTGCACAAATTCTCGATGTTTTTTGGGTGGAAGAGTAAAACTTGCTATAACTTAAGGTGGATCATGGACTCATGGTCAATCAGGGTGGAACCGCGGGAGAACCTCTCGTCCCTGTAACGATATGTTACTGTGGATAGGGAGGTTTTTATTTGCATTAGCAAGGTTGAGGATTGCATCTTACCAAAGACATGATGTAGATTAAAGTTTTTTACTATTAAGGAGGCGTATTATTAGTGACTTTTCAAGAGATTATTTTGACACTTCAAAACTTCTGGGCTGGACAAAAATGTATTTTAATGCAACCGTATGATGTGGAGAAGGGAGCAGGTACAATGAATCCTGCGACTTTTTTACGAGCTTTAGGGCCAGAACCTTGGAATGTTGCGTATGTGGAACCTTCGCGTCGTCCTGCAGATGGGCGTTATGGAGATAACCCTAATCGTTTGTTACAGCATCATCAATTTCAAGTTATTATGAAACCTTCACCTGCAAATATTCAAGAATTATATTTAGAAAG
Organism: Pelosinus propionicus DSM 13327; assembly: GCF_900114615.1. Taxonomy (GTDB): domain Bacteria; phylum Bacillota; class Negativicutes; order DSM-13327; family DSM-13327; genus Pelosinus; species Pelosinus propionicus. The sequence goes on from NZ_FOTS01000001.1 coordinate 155,062, forward strand.
CTTAGTCTGTTTAGGAATTGATCCCAGTCAGCATGATATTCGTTTTGTTGAAGATAACTGGGAATCTCCTACATTAGGCGCATGGGGACTTGGCTGGGAAGTTTGGTTAGATGGTATGGAAATTACCCAATTTACTTATTTTCAGCAAGTTGGGAGTATTGATGTAAAACCCGTATCGGTTGAGATCACCTATGGCTTAGAGCGTTTGGCAATGTACATTCAAGGAAAAGAAAATGTGTATGAACTAGAATGGGTGGCTGGCGTTAGTTATGGCGATGTTTTTCACCGTAATGAAGTAGAACAATCTCATTATAATTTTGAGATTGCTGATACGGATTTGCTATTTCAGTTGTTTGATATGTATGAAAAGGAAGCCGTCCGAGTCATAGAAGCTGGCTATGTATTACCGGCTTATGACTATGTGTTAAAATGCTCTCATACTTTTAATCTATTGGATGCTCGTGGTGCAATTAGTGTTAGTGAACGTACTGGTTTTATTGGAAGAGTTCGTAATATGGCTCGATTATGTGCACAAGGCTATTTAGAACAACGAGAGAAATTAGGGTTCCCCTTGCTTAAGGAGGGTATATAATTATGGCAAAAGATTTATTATTTGAAATTGGTACGGAAGAAATTCCTGCAAGATTTATGTCAGGAGCTTTAAGTCAGCTTGAGAATATTGCTAAAACTAAATTTGATGAACTTAGAGTAGGCTATAGGGATATTCAAGTATTAGGGACTCCTCGACGATTAGTATTAATTGCGAGAGATGTAGTAGAGGAACAAGCTGATAAGAATAGTGAAAATAAAGGCCCTTCTGTAAAGATTGCATTTGATGCAAATCGTCTGCCAACAAAAGCTGCTCAAGGATTTGCCCGAGGGCAAGGTGTCGATCCAGCTGATTTGGTGGTAAAAGACGGATATGTATATGCTCTTGTCCATGAACTGGGTAAACCTGTCACGACCTTATTGCCTGAGATCTTAGGCAATATTATTGATAGTCTTAATTTTCCCAAGAACATGCGATGGGCTGAATTTGATAGAAAGTTTGTTAGGCCTATCCGTTGGATAGTCGCGCTTTTTGGTGGCGAGATCATTCCTTTTACTATTACAGAAGTGTCAACAGGGAATGCGACTCGTGGTCATCGTTTTTTAAGTAAAGGTGAATTAATTGTAAATTCTGTGGATGATTATTTTGCTGTATTGCAGGAAAATTACGTTATGGTGAATCAAGAAGAGCGACGCAGCGTTATTCGTGCACAAGTTCAGGAAATTGCCCTAAGCCAAGGTGGTACTGCGGCAATTGATGAAGATTTATTAGAAGAAGTAGTATATCTTGTAGAATATCCGACAGCTCTTTGTGGAAGATTTGAAGAGAAATATTTATCATTACCTCCAGAGGCTATTATTACGCCTATGCGCGAGCATCAGAGGTATTTTCCTGTGGTCTCAAAAGACGGAAAGCTTTTACCTGTATTTATTACGATACGTAATGGCAATGCCGACCATATTGAGATTGTTCGTCATGGTAATGAAAGGGTACTCAAGGCAAGATTAGCCGATGCTCAGTTCTTTTTTGAGGAAGATAAGAAGATAAAATTAATTGATCGATTAGATAAGCTTAAGACGATTGTTTTTCAAGAGGGATTAGGCACTGTTTATGATAAAACCATACGTATTGAACAGCTTGCCTTAGCAATTGCAAAATTTATAGGTACTGAACATGTAAATGGAATTATTGAACGAAGTGCCAAACTAGCAAAAGCCGATTTGGTAACAGGGATGGTTTGCGAATTTACCGAATTGCAAGGGACTATGGGTAAAGAATATGCATTGTTAAATGGAGAACAACCTGAGGTAGCTCAAGCAATATTCGAACACTATTTACCCCGCTTTGCAGGTGATATCTTGCCGGAAAGTGTAGCAGGAAAAGTGATTAGTATTGCTGACAAATTGGACAATATCGTAGCGACTTTCAGTCGTGGTCTAATACCAACTGGTTCTCAAGATCCTTATGCATTAAGACGCCAGGCATTAGGAATTGTTAACATCTTAATTGATAGCAGCTATCATGTTTCTATGGATGCGATACTGGTTCAAACTATGGATTTGCTAGAGATTGTTCCTGAAAATCGAGAGAAGTTGCTCATGGAAATTCAAGAGTTTTTCCGCTTGCGAATTAAAAATGTTTTGACGGATGAAAATATACGTTATGATATTGTTGATGCTGTAATGAGCACTAGCATAGATGATGTATATGATACTTGGCTGAGAGCTAAGGCTATGTCAAATCATAGCGGCAGCAGTGAAATGCAGAAAGCTGTGCAAGCATTCACTCGGGTTGGCAATTTAATCAAAAATGTTATAGATGTTCCAGCAATTAATGCAAGCTTATTTACAGCAGATGAGGAACGTGTTCTTTATTTTGCTTATAAAGATGCATATGAAGACATTCAAAGTATGGCAAAAAGAAAAGACTATTATGGTATACTCAATGTAATGATCAGGATGACTGGGCCAATTGATGCGTTTTTTGGTGCAGTTATGGTTATGGTTGAAGATGTAGCCGTTAAAAACAATCGTTTGGCATTGCTCAAAGGAATTACAGATCTTACTGCTAATATAGCAGACTTAAGTAAAATCGTAGCTTTATAAATATATGTAAAAGAGCCTGTACAATGGATGCAGGCTCTTTTACTTTTAGCAAGTAATAATTATCGTTGTTTGTTGGCAAAATGTTATAAAGAGAGTGTTTAAGAAGAGGATTTTGTAGGATTTTAACGTATTATATATGTAATTTGGAATTATCTTTTTTATTAAGTAAAATATGCAATACAATTATGTATAGGAGGGAGCGTCATAGGTAAAACATCAGTCATTTATGCTTTATCGGATTCTATTGGTGAAACAGCGGAAATGATCGCTAGAGCCACAGCAAGTCAATTTAAAGCTGGTGCGTTTGAAATTATTCGTATTCCTTATATTAATAGTACCGTCCAAATTGCAAGAATTTTAGAAGATGCAGCAAATTATACGAGTGTAATTTGTCATACTATTGTAGGACGCGAATTAAGAGAAGCGTTATTAGAACAGGCACAGCGTTATAATATTCCTACGATTGATATTATGGGGCCAATGATAGATGCTGTGCAGCATGTATCGGGATTTGTGCCGCAATTAAAGCCAGGGTTGGTTCATACCTTGGATCAAGCTTACTTTAAGCGAGTTGCAGCAATTGAATTTGCGGTAAAATATGATGATGGAAAAAACCCTGACGGGATACTAAAAGCCGATGTTGTACTAGTTGGAGTATCGCGTACCTCAAAAACACCCTTGAGCATGTATCTGGCTCATAAAGAACTGCGGGTTGCAAATGTGCCGATGGTACCTGAAGTGGCTCCACCAAAAGAATTATTCGAAATTCCTACAGAAAGAATTGTCGGCTTAATTATTGATCCTGCCAAATTAAATAATATTCGAGCGGAACGATTGCGTTCTATGGGATTAGACCCGGAATCCTGTTATGCTGATTCTACACGAATCAAAGTGGAAGTAGAATATGCTAAAAGTATTATGCATAAATTAAACTGCCCTATTATTGATGTATCGAATAAGGCAATTGAAGAAACCGCCAATAAAATTATGGAATTGATCTGTAGCAAAAAACAAACTAATATCTTTGGTGTGGATTATTGCTCGCAAATATAAAAAAGCCTCCGGTGAAAATCCGGAGGTTTCTTTTCTTACAAGAATGTGTCAGTTATTATGTTATATTTTACTGTATCTGCAGACCAAGAGTTTCCATTTTGTTGAATTTGTACATTGTCAGTAAATTGGGCATTTTTATCTCGCCAGTTGTAGTCAACGCGATTAGCTATAACATTTAGATTTGTTCGAGTGAAATGTACGTTTCCTTCGACGATGGCTCGGTCTTGAGCGCCATATACATAGACACTATCGGCGGTGAAAAAAATATCATCCTGCTTTACTGTAATATTGCCATTTCCCCATACTTCTAATGATCCCATATTAACTTTTGCTTGATCTGCAGTAATCACACGGTTTTTAACTTCTATGTATACATTTCCATTTAATACATATAAACCGGTATTAATATCAAAGTATTGCTGATCAGCAGTAATAGTGGGTTTCGCAGCAAGAGTAGTTGCTGTAAATAACAGCATTAACAATAAAGTAAGTATGAAAGTTTTAGTTTTCATAATAATCTCCTCTCGTGTAAGTAAACCATACACCAATCCTTATTAATATTATATCAGATTTTGAAAGAAAATGGAGGTGTAAATGCTTGGTATGCTGAAAGAGTATATGAGATTTATTCCTTATTAAACCTAATAATGAGGTAAAACATATTTCATCTTAAAAAGACTAAGATAATGGAGTAATATGCGGAGGGGATATTATGAATATACGTGAACGTATTGAGGAACAAGAATATAAGATGTTATCATCCTTTGCCAGTAAAAGTAGAGAAGCAATACGGGACAAAGAAGAAGAGGCATGTGAGTTTCGAACAGCTTTTCAGCGCGATCGTGACCGTCTTATCCATAGTAAGGCTTTTCGCCGATTAAAGCATAAAACCCAGGTTTATATTTCGCCTGGCGATCATTATCGCATGAGAATGACTCATAGTCTAGAGGTCTCGCAAATATCTCGGACCATTGCACGAGGATTAATGTTAAATGAAGATTTAATTGAAGCCATTGCTTTGGGACATGATGTTGGACACACTCCTTTTGGTCATGTTGGTGAGTATGCTTTGCGTGAAATTATTGGCCGTTATCATCATAATGAACAAAGTTTAAGAGTTGTAGAACATCTCGAACGGAGTGGTCGAGGATTAAACTTAACATTGGAAGTAAAAGATGGCATATTAAACCATACGGGTGTAAACAAGCCTTTCACTCTAGAAGGAAACGTTGTACGAATTGGCGATCGTATTGCTTATTTATGCCATGATTATGATGATGGTATTCGGGCAGGCATGATCAGAACTATTGATTTGCCAGAGCAAGTTGCAAAGACATTAGGAACAAACCCGTCAAATATGATTACTGTAATGGTTTCTGATATGATTCGGTCTTCTGAGGGACATAATGAAATATGTATCTCGGCTATAGTAAAAAATGCTATGGAAGAATTTCGTGAGTTTATGTTTCGAAAAGTATATCATTCAGCAGATTTGGAGCCTGATCGAAAAAAAGCAAAATATATCATTCAAAAACTATATGAGTACTTTACCGTGCATCCTGAAAGTTTACCACGGGAATTTTTAGAACGTGAGAGTCTCTGGGGTTTGGATGCAACTATTGTTGATTACATCGCAGGTCTGACAGATAGTTATGCGATTCATCTCTTTGAAGAGTTATTTATTCCGGCAAAGTGGATTGCCCGATGATTTTTAAAATTGTTATCAAAAAAAATATTAGTTGTCAAGAGGGAAAAGAGGATATTTATAAGTTATATTGAATACTATTGTTTATGAAAGAAAAATAGATAAAGTTATATCCTAATTTGAAGCTCATTCTAATATCTTCAATAGTATGAAATAATAAGTACTATGGTGCATGAATCTTATAGCAGGATTATGGGAATTTGTGTAGAAATAAATCACAAATCAAAAGTAGTTTTTCTTTTAATCATATTGGATATGCTAGTATTAGCAGGAATATGGGAAAAAATCGCGAAAACAGGAAAACAGGATATTCTTATATCTTAGCTCGAAAGTTATTTTAGTAGGAATATTTATTCTTGAAAAATAACGGGCTATATGGTTATAAGTAAGTTAAAAGGTGAGTTTATGAAAGACGGGATTTATGATGAATTTATTGATAGGTTGCGTTCGGAGAGTGATATTGTAAGCATCTTATCAGATTATGTCCCTTTAAAAAAGAAAGGGAAAAATTATTGGGGCTGTTGTCCATTTCATCATGAGAACACTCCTTCATTTTCAGTAACACCTGACAAAGGTTTTTTTTATTGTTTTGGTTGTCAAAGTGGGGGAAATGTATTTAATTTTTTAATGAAAATTGAAAACATAAGTTTTTTTGATGCAGTAAAAATATTGGCGCAAAAAATGAATATTCCTTTGCCCGAAAAAGAGAAAAGTTCGAGAGAACTGGCAAGGGAGCGCGAGAATAGCAAATTATACCGTGTCAATGAAATGGCTAGGGAGTTTTTTTATGCTTGTTTGACAAAAACTGTTTATGGCAAAAAAGCAAGAGAATATTTGAATTCCCGTGGCGTTACAGATGATGTCATTGAACATTTTAAAATTGGCTTTGCTCCTCCTGCTTGGGGTAAATTGGTAAATGCTTTTTTAGAACGTGGTATAGATCAAGAGACTTTGCTAAGATCTGGTCTAATTGTAGAGAGAAATTCTGGTGATGGTGTTTATGACCGGTTTCGCAGTCGTGTAATATTTCCTATTGCTGATGCTCGGGGCCGGGTAGTTGGTTTTGGGGGAAGGGTGATTGATGATAGCCAACCTAAATATTTAAATTCACCAGAAACCTCTGTTTTTAATAAAAGATATATTTTGTTTGGTTTCGATGCTGCGCAAAAGTTTATTAAGGAATCAGGGCAAGCTATTGTAGTAGAAGGTTACATGGATGCTATTACCGCCTATGCCTTTGGTATTCGAAATGTTGTGGCATCATTAGGAACAGCCTTTTCTCCTGAACAGGCTAAATTATTGCTTCGTAATGCTAAAGATATATTTTTTGCTTATGATAGTGATGCTGCCGGGCAAAATGCTACAATGCGAGCTTTAGCAATTCTACGAAATTTAGGTGCAAATGTGAGAGTTATTTTGATCCCTGATGGGAAAGACCCAGACGAATTTATTCGCAAACATGGAGCTGAGGCTTTTCAATCGCTCATCGCAGAAGCATCTGATATTTTAGAGTATCAAATTAAGCAAGCTTTTCAAAGCATAGATTATAGCGGTCTAGAAGGTAAAGTTGCTGTTGTATCAAAAATAGTACCTATTTTGGCAGAAGCGGATAACGCAGTAGAAGTAAATGCACATATTGCTTCTATTTCACAGACGCTGGCAATTGATGAAAGTGCCATACGCAGCGAAGTTCGTAAATTTTTGTTTCAACAACAAAAGGATAAAAATGTAAATAAAGGGAAGAATATATCTAATATGTTGGTTGTAAAGCAACCTTCAATCGCATTAGAACAAGCTGAAAGCCATATTATTCGATTAATGTGTGGGAATAGCTCTCTTATACCATATATTAAAGAAAAACTGTCTATTGAAGAAATACAAGGAGAAAATAGACGCGAAATAATTAATTTAATATTTAAAGAGTATAATATGGGAAAAGATATTACAGATACTGCTTGGACAATGATGCTAAGTGAAGCAGCAAATGCAGAATTATCTCATATTATGCTAATTGATATACAATATAGTGATACTGATAATATCAAAATGGTTGATGATTGTATAAAAAATATGCGCCTAACAAATTTAAAGTTTTTATATGAACAGCACCGATTAAGGGCTGATGAATTAGAACGTCTGGGGGATAGTGGTTTTCTGCAAGCATTAGCAGAAAGTCAGCGAATAAACGATGAAATTAATAAATTGCGCAACTTATAATTCCAAAAGAAACTACGCCTTGATTGGAGTGGCCAATGGAGGAGGGGAGTAAAATGACAGAGAAAAAGATGATATCAAATGAATTTGTAACTAAATTGGTAAATAAAGGTAAAAAGCAGGGTGGCGTGTTAACTTATAGTGAAATCATGGATACTCTCCAAAGTGAAGATTTATCTCCTGATGAAATTGAAGAGATTTATGAAGTCTTTTCTAGTAAGGGGATTGAGATAGTTGATGAGCTTCCTGATGATACTGAAAGACATGATGAACCTGATGTAGCAGAAGTAGAAGAAGTGACTCCAGAAGAAGTAGATATTGATTTAACAATTCCAGAAGGTATTAGTATTGATGATCCGGTTCGGATGTATCTTAAGGAAATTGGTAGAGTACCTTTATTGACAGCTGATGAAGAAATTAAACTAGCGCAGCGTATGGAAGAAGGCGACGAGGAAGCAAAACGGCGATTGGCAGAAGCTAATCTGCGCTTAGTTGTAAGTATTGCAAAACGTTATGTTGGGCGTGGAATGCTATTCTTGGATTTAATTCAAGAAGGCAATTTGGGTTTAATTAAAGCCGTTGAAAAATTTGACTATAATAAAGGTTATAAGTTTAGTACCTATGCTACGTGGTGGATTCGCCAAGCAATCACAAGAGCAATTGCGGACCAAGCTCGGACGATCCGTATTCCAGTGCATATGGTGGAGACAATTAATAAATTGATACGAGTGTCTAGACAATTATTACAAGAATTAGGACGCGAGCCTCAGCCAGAAGAAATTGCAAAAGAGATGGATATCAGCGTTGAGCGTGTAAGAGAAATTATGAAAATTGCTCAAGAGCCAGTATCTTTAGAAACACCGATTGGCGAGGAAGAGGATTCTCATTTAGGCGATTTTATTGAAGATCAGGATGCACCAGCTCCTGCTGAGGCTGCTTCCTTTATGCTCTTAAAAGAACAATTAGAAGAAGTGCTAGAAACTCTTACTCCGCGAGAAGAAAAAGTTCTCAGATTGCGGTTTGGTCTTGATGATGGGCGAGCGCGTACACTAGAAGAGGTGGGGCAGCATTTCGGTGTTACTCGTGAACGTATTCGCCAAATTGAAGCAAAAGCTCTTAGAAAGTTACGTCACCCTAGTCGTAGTAAGAAATTAAAAGATTTCTTAGAGTAATAGTAAGTTTAATATTATTTCTTTAAAAAAGTTGTTGACGTAACATTGGTATTGTATTATAATAGTTAATGTTGACGACATTCCTCGATAGCTCAGTTGGTAGAGCAATCGGCTGTTAACCGATCGGTCGTAGGTTCGAGTCCTACTCGAGGAGCCATCTTATACAGATTACAAACAGGCTTTCTATAGAAAACCTGTTTTAATATCTCTAGGGCCTATAGCTCAGCGGTAGAGCAGCCGGCTCATAACCGGCTGGTCCCTGGTTCGATCCCAGGTGGGCCCACCACTTTATAGTAAATATTTTTGGCCCGTTGGTCAAGCGGTCAAGACACCGCCCTTTCACGGCGATAACGGGGGTTCGATTCCCCCACGGGTCACCATAATGGGCGATTAGCTCAGCTGGGAGAGCGCCTGCCTTACAAGCAGGATGTCGGCAGTTCGATCCTGTCATCGCCCACCATTTAAGAATAAAATGCAAAGCATATGCTTTGCATTTTTTTACTATAGAGAAAATGTTGTTTAAATTATTTTTGATTTGATTGCAAAGATGGAATTTTAGTATAATAAGAAGAATTATAATAGCAATGATGAGGTGACTGCAATTTGAAACTTGTAGGAAGGTTGGCGGCCTTAGCGGCATGTGTGCCTCAAGGAGCTCGTATAGCTGATATTGGTACGGATCACGCATATTTGCCCATTGAATTAGTAAAAAAAGATATCGTTGCTTTCGCTGTAGCTGGTGATGTTCATAATGGCCCTTATAAAGCTGCTAAAGAGCATGTGGAAGATTTATCGCTGGAAGGAAAAATTTCTGTACGGTTAGGCGATGGATTAGCAGTACTTTCTCCATTAGAAGTAGATACGGTTGTTATTGCTGGTATGGGGGGGCAAACAATTATCGAGATATTAAAGAACCAGTGCGAAATTGTTAGATCTCTTAAACGCCTAATATTACAGCCTATGGTGGGAGCGGCAACTGTACGGCGTTGGTTATGTGCAAATGATTGGTATGTACTAGAGGAGCAATTAGTCCAAGAAGAGGGAAGACTATATGAAATCATTGTGGCAGAGCAAGGAGATTCTCCTTCTTATGAGCCTGTCATGTATGAAATTGGGCAAAAGCTATGGGATGAAAAGTCCCCGCTGTTACTATTGCATATTGACCAATTGATTTCTCAGGCTAAGCGTATCGTAAGCGAAATGGAATGCAGCAGCAATGCGAAAAGAAGCCTTAAATACCATGAATATGTCACGCGATTAAAACAATTGGAGGATAAGCGGCGATGTCTGTAAAGTGTCAGGTAATTATAGAGGCAATGGATAAAATGGCCCCTAGGAGTTTAGCAGAGGATTGGGATAATGTAGGGCTGCTAGTTGGCAGTTCGGCCCAGACAATTCATAAGATACTAATTACTTTAGATGTAACAAAGGAAGTAGTGGAGCAAGCTATAAAAGACGATATTGACTTAATCATTGCTCATCATCCTGTTATATTTAAGAGTATTTCTGCCATAAGGACAGATTTACCACAAGGGCAAGTTTTATCTGCTTTAATAAAAGCAAATATTGGAGTATATGTTGCTCATACGAATCTTGATATTGCCTCTGGAGGTGTGAATGATGTATTGGCAGATCTATTTCAGTTGTGTGATGTACGCCCCCTCACAGATAATTCTAGGGGAAAACTTTATAAATTAGTCGTATTTGTTCCGGAAACTCATCGAGAAATTGTTGCAGATGCGATAATGACTGCTGGAGCAGGGCATACTGGTAATTATAGTCATTGCAGTTTTGCAACTAATGGCATCGGTACATTTTTGCCTTTAAATGGTTCGAAACCATTTCTTGGAGATGTTGGCAAGTTGGAGCGTGTACAAGAAAGTCGCTTAGAAACGATTATGTCAGAGAAAATTTGCAAAGTGGTTGTTAAAGCAATGCTAAAAGTACATCCTTATGAAGAGGTTGCTTATGATGTATATCCGTTGATGAATTCTGGAGAAAAATTAGGACTTGGGCGTGTTGGAAAGCTTGCGAGTCCTATCGTGCTTGCAGAGTTTGTTAAGCAGGTCAAACAGGTGCTGGGAGTATCTGCTGTAAGTGTAGTGGGAGAACAAAATAAGTTGATAAAAAAAGTAGCGGTATGTGGTGGCGCTGGCGCTGGCTTATTGCATAAAGCTGCATTTGCTGGAGCGGATGTCTTAGTAACGGGAGATGTAAAATATCACGAGGGACAAGATGCTGCTGCCCTTGGAGTTGCAATGATTGACGCTGGTCATTTTGCTACCGAGCAGCCTGTGTTGTCTTATGTAGCAGAATATCTTAGCAAATGTGCTGATAAAGCAAAGTGGTCTGTGGAGATTAAAGTTGACGACATCAATCAAGACGTCTTTTGGAATTATTGAAGAAGGTATAAGATAGTTGACGAAATTGTTTATATATGATATAATAAATTTCTTGTTAGTTAAATATAATATTGTGAGTAGGAAAGATGATCGCGGATGCCCATAAAGCATACGAGGAAAGTCCGAGCTCCATAGGGCAGGGTGCTGGATAACGTCCAGCGAGGGTGACCTTAGGGAAAGTGCCATAGAAATGTAAACCGCCAGCTATGCTGGTAAGGATGGAACGGTGCGGTAAGAGCGCACCAGCAGTCAGGTGACTGACTGGCTAGGTAAACCCCACCTGGAGCAAGACCAAATAGGGAAGGGATGAAGCTGCCCGCTGAACCTTCCGGGTTGCGTCGCTAGAGCTGTCGGGTAACTGCCAGACTAGATAGATGATCATCACCGTGTAAGCGGTACAGAACTCGGCTTATTGATTACTCACAACTTTATGAAAATGAAACCTTTTCTATGTTCAATATAGAAAAGGTTTTTTATTAAAAAAACAAATAATAATTATTAAATAAAAATTTAATCGATATAATAAAAAGTATTTAATGAGTATTGACTTTTAATTCGATATTTTCTATTATATAAGTAAGATAGTAATGAAAATTCAATAATGGTGAAATAATAAAATAAAATATATTGGAGGTTACATAATGAGTGTTCTAAATATTACAAGTGAAAGTGATTTTAAAGAAAAATTATCTCAACCAGGTAAACCTGTACTTGTAGATTTCTGGGCGTCTTGGTGCGGGCCATGTAAAATGGTTGCTCCGGAACTTGAAGCTGTTGGATCAGAGTATGAAGGCAAAGCTGTTGTTGTCAAGGTCAATGTGGATGAACAGCAGCAACTAGCTAGTGAATACAATGTTATGGGAATTCCTACTTTGCTTCTCTTTAAAGATGGTATAGAAGTTAATCGCATTGTAGGATATCGGCCACGTAAAGATTTAATGGATGCGATTGATAAGGTTATCTAAACTTTAAAAGAGGCTTCAAATGTCGAAGTCTCTTTTTTTTGCAATCATATCATATATTGTAGAAATTTATATTGTCTAAATCTTATTAATTTGCGATAATATGAAGAGGAATAGGAACATCCTATTTATAGTATGCCTAATTCTTATTGATATTGCGTGCGTAATTTATTATTAACGAGTATACTGTATTATAAATTCGTTATCCCGAAAGGAGTTATATATGATTATCTCATGGAATACTACTCAGGTCTGTAATATTAGCTGTCTTCACTGCTATCGTGATGCAGGAAAGAAAAGACCTGATGAATTAAGTACAGAAGCAGGTAAAAAATTATTAGATGAAATGAAACGTGCTGGCTTTAAAATTATTATTTTAAGTGGTGGCGAGCCTTTGATGCGTCCTGATATTTATGAGTTAATTTCTTATGCTAAAAGTATTGGATTAAGACCAGTTCTTGGTACAAATGGAATCTTAATTACTAAGGAAGTAGCTGTAAAACTAAAAGAAGCTGGACTTGGAGCAGCTGGAATCAGCCTTGATAGCCGCGATAAAAATGTGCATGATAAATTTCGCCAATCCGAAGGAGCTTGGGATAAAACGATTGCAGCGATGAAAGCTTGTCGTGAAGTAGGACTTCCTTTTCAGATTCATACAACTATCACAACTTGGAATGAAAAAGAAGTGACCGATATTACAGATTTAGCTGTTGAAATAGGGGCAATGGCTCATCATATTTTCTTTTTAGTTCCTACTGGTAGAGGAAAAGATATTGAAGATACAACACTAAAGACCGAGCAATATGAGGCTGTATTAACACGGATTTTGGAAAAGCAAAAAGAGGTACCGATTGAACTTAAACCTACCTGTGCTCCTCAGTTTATGCGTATTGCAAAAGAACGAAATATCCCAATGCGTTTTACTAGAGGTTGTTTGGCAGGCACGGCTTATTGTGTGATCTTGCCGAATGGTGATGTACAAGCTTGCCCTTATTTACCGATCAAAATTGGTAATGTTAAAGAAACTGATTTTGATGTAATATGGCGTGATAGTGAGATGTTCAATCGATTGAGACATGAGCCGCTAAAAGGTGGTTGTGGAACCTGTGGTTATGATGGTATATGCGGTGGCTGTAGGGCTCGAGCATATTATTACTATGATGGCGACTATATGGCAGAAGAGCCATGGTGTAATCGTGGCGTTCGCGAAGAGAAGAAATAAAACTTTTATCTGCGTTTATTTAGACTTGGCGCATAGATGCCAAGTCTTCTTGTAAAATGAGAGGGGGATAATTGTGAAAGATGTGGAATCTTTATGGGATTTATTTCAAAAAAGAAATGTAAGCCGACGAAACTTCTTAAAAACTTGTGTTACGATAACTGGGATTTTAGGGTTATCACCAAGTCTGATTTCGGACGTGGTGTCTGCTGCAGAGAAGCAGCCGCTAGTCCCCGTTATTTGGTTGCATGGACATGAGTGTACGGGTTGTGATGAAGCCTTTATTCGCTCTCAAAGTCCATTTGCTTCAGATGTTCTTTTAAATATGATTTCTATGGAATACATGGATGTTTTGGCTGCTGCTGCTGGCGAGCCGTTAGAGCATCATTTGCAAGAGGTTATGAAGAAATATAATGGTAAGTATTTGTTGGCAGTGGAAGGCGCAGTGCCTTTAAACGACGATGGCATCCATTGTATGGTTGGGGGTAAAACCTTTGTACATAATCTTAAAGAGGTAGCTAAAGGAGCTGCTGCAATTATTGAAGTTGGTTCATGTGCGGCTTGGGGAGGGATTCAGGCTGCTAAGCCAAATCCTACTAAATCTGTATCTGTTAGTGATGTTGTTAGTGGGAAAACCATTATAAAAGTTCCGGGATGCCCGCCGATTCCAGAAGTGATTACGGGTGTGATTATGCATTACACATTATATGGACAGATTCCACCTCTTGATAGCAAAGGTAGACCTAAACAGTTTTTTGGTAATCGAATTCATGACACTTGCTATCGTCGTCCTTTCTTTGATTCGGGTATGTTTGTGGAAAAGTTTGATGATGCGGCAAGTAAAGCTGGTTGGTGCTTATACAAGGTAGGGTGCCGTGGACCAGAAACTTACAATTCATGCGGAAACTTGCGTTGGTGGAATGGGCTTTCTTATCCGATCCAATCAGGTGCACCTTGTATAGGTTGTTCTGCTAATAATTTTTGGGATAATGATCCTTTTTATAACCGTATGCCTAACATACCGGTTCCTAATACAATTGTGAATGCTGATCAAGTGGGAATCGTAGCAGCGGGAGCACTGACGGCTGGAGTTATTATTCATGGCGCACTTTCAACGATTCAACATAAAAAGCATCATAAAGAAACCCATGATACAGAAAAAGATAATGAATAAAGTTTATATGTGTGAGGAGGATGCCTTATGAAACGTGTTGTTGTTGATCCAGTAAATCGAATAGAGGGGCATTTGCGCTTAGAAGTAGTCGTTGATGAAGCTACAGGTAAAGTGCAAGAAGCATTATCCAGTGGTACTGCATGGCGCGGTATTGAATTAATTCTTAAAGATCGAGATCCTAGAGATGCATGGGCCTTTGCTCAACGAATTTGTGGTGTATGCACTACTATCCATTCATTAAGCTGCTTGCGAGCCGTGGAAGATGCTTTGGGGATCGAAATTCCTAAAAATGCCAACTACATTCGCAATATTATTGAAGCGACGCAAATGGTGCATGATCATATTGTACATTTTTACCATTTGCATGCATTGGACTGGGTTAGTCCGGTAGCAGCTTTAAAAGCAGATCCAGCTGCAACTGCAGCGCTGCAAAATGCAGTATTAGAGAAGTATAATCTAAATGTGAAAGGTCCTATTGAATTTGATACAGAAGCATATCCTAAGGAATTTCCTAAGGCTACGACTGTGTATTTTCGAAGCGTTCAAGAGAAAATTAAAAAAATTGTGGATAGCGGCCAATTAGGTATTTTTTCTGCACAGTGGTGGGACCATCCCGATTATGATGTTTTGCCACCAGAAGTTCATTTGATGGCAGTGTCGCATTACTTAAATATGCTCGATAGACAAAGAGATATCGTTACTTCTCATGTTGTTTTTGGTGGTAAGAATCCTCATCCTCACTATGTAGTTGGCGGTATGCCTTGTTCCATTTCTATGAATGATATGAATGCGCCGATTAATACAGAACGTTTAGCAGTGGTTGATGCATCTATTAATATGACCATTGCTTTAAATAATTATTTCTACATACCTGATGTACTTGCTATTGGTGAAATCTATGTTAAACAGGGCTATGTTGATGGTGGTGGTTTGGCGAAAGAAAGAGTGATTGGCTTTGGGGATTATCCTGATGAAAAATATTCAGGAACCTCCAATGGCGATTTTCATAAAAATTTACTGCTGCGCTCGGATGGAGTGGTAGAGAATTTTGCTCAAGGTGTAGATAAAGCGATCTTTTATCCTTTTGAAGCCAAAGATCTTTCCGATCCCGATGTATTGACAGAAGGGGTTGAACATTCTTGGTATGATTACCCTGAAAAAGATAAAAATAAGGATTTGCATCCATGGGATGGTGTGACCAATCCTAAGTTTACTGCCCCTAAAGAAGGGAGTAAAACCGATTGGAAGTACCTTGATGAAAATGGTAAATATTCTTGGATAAAGACGCCTAAGTGGAGAGGGAAGATGGCCGAAGTCGGCCCGCTATCTCGTTATATTATTGTATATACAAAAGTGAAACAAGGTATTCTTACAGAGCCTACCTGGGTGGAGAAAATGATGGTTGATCAGGTAGATGCAGTATCGAAAATGTTAAATCTATCGCCAGAAAAATGGCTGTTATCCACGGTTGGACGTACAGCAACAAGAGGTTTGGAATCACAGGTAATGGGATATATCAGTAAATATTACCTAGATAAATTAATAAACAATATTAAAGCTGGTGATACTTCCGTTACTAATACCGAGAAATGGGAGCCTAGCACCTGGCCGAAAGCCGCTAAAGGTGTAGGTCTTGTAGAAGCGCCCCGTGGCGCATTAAGCCATTGGGTGACTATTAAGGATGGAAAAATTGATAATTATCAAGCGGTTGTACCATCTACGTGGAATGCGTGCCCAAGGGATAGTAAATCTGGTTATGGTGCCTATGAAACAAGTATGATGGATACTAAGGTGAAAATTGCCGATAAACCATTAGAAATCTTAAAAGTAATTCACTCATTTGATCCTTGTCTGGCTTGTGCTACTCATTTATATGATGCTTCTGGGCGGAAATTAACAGTTGTGCATAGTGATCCTTATTTGAGACTTTAGGAATTGGTAGGTAAGGGGGGAGTATAATGAAAGTTCGTACTGTAGCAGTTTATTACGTTTTTACCATTTGGACGAGAATATTTCATTGGTTAATGGTAGGTGCGATTGCAGTTCTATTTTGCACGGGCTTGTACATTGGGAATCCTTTTTACATTGGTAGCCAAGGGGTAGAGCCAACTTTTGCAGTTAATAACTGGGCGTCAATGTCAACCATTCGTTTTATTCATTTTGCTGCAGCTTACATATTGATGGCATCGTTTATATTTCGAATTTATGGTTTTATTCTTCATAGAGGAGATCGTATGCTTCCGAAGCCTTGGACGAAATTATTCTGGACTGGTATGTTGGATATGGGGCTACATTACAGCTTTTTGCGCTCTGAGCATCGCCCTTATCTTAGAAATTCAATGGCACGTGCAGGATATGGTGGAGTGTATGGTATGATATTTCTAGAAGCTTTTACTGGCTTTGCTATGTATGGTCAGATTAATCCTAATAGCTGGTTATCCAAGTTGTTTGGACCTATTAACCACTTGCTTCTAGATGAATACGTTGTTCATATAATTCATCATTATGTAGCATGGATGATCATTTTATTTGTAATTATACATGTGTATATGGCAACAAGAGCTGACATGAGCGAAAAATATGGTGAGATATCGGCCATGTTCTCCGGTGTTAAGTTTTATGATAAAGAACCTGATGATGTGGGAGATCTTAAAGAATGAAACAGATCACCGTTTTAGGGGTTGGTAATATTTTAATGCAGGATGAGGGGTTTGGTGTTAGAGTTGTAGAACAACTTTTAAAGCAATACTCCTTTCCTCGGAACGTTCAGATCTTAGATGGTGGCACACTTGGCATGGAGTTACTAAGGTTTTTGATTGAAACAGACAAATTGATTTTGGTAGATGCGGTGGCTGGAAGCTTACCGCCAGGATCTCTTTATCATTTTAAAGACAATGAGGTTAAAGCATATTTTAAGGAAAAAGTATCCATGCATGAGCTTGGCATTCAAGATGTTTTAGCGATAATGGATGTAATGGAAAAACCTCTACAAGAAATTATGATACTGGGAGTGCAGCCATTGACGGTTGATATCGGATTAGAAATGACGCCTACTGTAGCTGAAAAAGTAGATGAAATAGTAAAACAGATATTACTAATACTTCATGAATGGCAAATAGAGGTAGTGAAAATTGATGAGTAAGGAAATGAATCAATCGCCAAAGGTCAGAGCGATCTTGTTGGAAATTTGTGGCGCGTTGCAGCGTTTTATTGATACTGGTGAAACTTGGAGTATCTTCATTAATAAAATGTCTTTTGTATTGGAGGAACGACAAGAAATTCGTGATTTTCTAGGGACTGGTCATATTAAGATTGAATTGCTAGAGAGCGCTGAGGCAGCCGAATGGATAGAAAGTGGGATAGCGGGGATCTGGTATGGGGTACATTACGATCAGACAAAGAATCCCATCTTGGAGACAATTGAGATTGGAAAATTTCCTCAGATTGCTTCTTCGCAAATGGAAGATGTACATAAAGGATTAAAAAAATTACAAATTAGATTAAAATGATAGGGAATGAGAAGCTCATGGAGGCTTTTCATTCCTTCTTCTTTTAGACATTTTACTCAATGGATAAAGTATCATGCTTTTTTGTATACTAAGATTGAAAAAAAGGAGGTGAAATCATGTTAGCTGGTGTAAAATGTACGGTTTCAAATTGTAAATATTGGAAGAATGGTGAACACTGCGATGCCTCTGCAATTGAGGTAAATGTGGATGGTGGGGGCAAAGCTGCTAATCAAAGTGAGCAAACGAACTGTAGAACCTTTTATCAAAAATGATCATAGTCATTGGATAAAACCTGGTATAATCCAGGTTTTATCTTTACCATGGTATACATCTTTCTTAAACTTCATATTAATTATGGAGGGGTGAGGGAGTATGAATATTAAAAATTTATATGTAATATATACGAAGGACTGTAAAAAAGAAAAGATTAAGATCGAAGAATATCGCATAAACCAGAAAACAGGCCATAATGATCTATTATTTACCATAGGGAATAAAAAGACTTGGGTTGACGCTCACGATGTTGTACTATATAGGGATCAAGGCAGCGTTTTTTGCTGGAAGGATCATTATGAAGGAATATCTATAGAACTAAATGAGACGAATGTGGTATGCCCCGTATGTGGCTGGTGGAAATGCAGCCATTGTGGTTCATGCTATTGTAATAAATCCTAACCTTTGTATAATGTATAGAGGATATAAAGCCGTTTATATAGAATTATTTATATCTAAAAATGTAATAACAGAGAGGATGATAAATTTGTTGCGTGGTATCCGAGGTGCTACAACAGTAGTTAAAAATGAATCCACTGAAATCATTGAAAGAGTAACAGAACTTTTAATTGCGATAGTACAAGCTAATAAATTCGAAATAGAGGATATAGGTGCTGTTATTTTTAGTTCAACTCCAGATATTAATGCTACTTTTCCAGCGATTGCTGCTAGAAATATAG
Source organism: Pelosinus propionicus DSM 13327 (assembly GCF_900114615.1). GTDB lineage: Bacteria > Bacillota > Negativicutes > DSM-13327 > DSM-13327 > Pelosinus > Pelosinus propionicus. The sequence goes on from NZ_FOTS01000001.1 coordinate 174,080, forward strand.
GGTGGACGGAAGTACCGTTATTTGGAACGCAAGAAATTGATAGCCCAAATGGTGTCCCTCAGTGCATTCGGGTGCTTATCTTATTAAATACAGATCGATCTCAAAAAGGCATTAATCATATATATTTAAGAGAAGCAGTCGTATTGAGACAAGATCTTAAACAGGAGAGCCATGTATCGGAATCATAAAGGTGAGCAGCTAAGAATCGAGGCGAGAAGATGAGGTCAATCTCAATTGTTGTACCTGTATTTAATGAAGAAGAGAACATTCAGTTCTTTTATCAAGAAGTTTGCAAATATATGGAGCCTTTGCCGTATCATTTTGAATTGATTTTTGTAGATGATGGGTCAAAGGATGCGACTCCTTTCATATTGGAAAGATTAGCTCAGCAAGACCATAGAGTGCGAGGTCTTATTATGGCGCGTAATTTTGGGCATCAATTGGCTTTAACTTGTGGACTTGATTATGCTGAAGGGGACGGAGTAATTACCATGGATGGGGATATGCAGCACCCTCCGGAAATGCTGCCCCTTTTGCTAACGAAGTGGGAAGAGGGATTTGAAGTAGTGCAGACCATACGAATTAGTACGGAAGGTGTGCCCTGGTTTAAATCCTTTACTTCAGCTTTATACTACAAAATAATCAATAAATTATCAAAGGTACATATACAAGAAGGTGGTTCTGACTTTCGTTTACTAGATAAAGCGGTGGTTCAAAGTTTTCGTCGATTTAAAGAACGGGCACGCTTTATTCGCGGTATGATTGGAGCCATTGGGTATAAACAAGTTGTTATAGAATTTATTGCTCCAAAGCGCTATGCAGGGACATCCAAATTCTCTCTAAGTAGAATGATGCATTTTGCTTTAGATGGCATTACATCATATTCTAAGTTGCCGCTCCGTTTTGCCTTTTACATAGGACTACTTTTTGCACTTATTAGTTTTAGTGTTACGATGCATGTCATTTATATTAAACTATTTACACTAGAAGCAGTACCAGGCTGGGCAACGATTACAGCAAGTGTTTTACTATTAGGTGGCTTACAATTACTTGGGTTAGGTATAATTGGTGAATATGTAGGACGTATATTTGAAGAAGTAAAACAGCGTCCCTTATATTTGGTTCGAGCAGAATATAAACGACAGAAGCAGGAATAAAAGTGATTTTGCTATTTCTTTATATTTAATATCTAATAATGCGATATAAATTTGTAACCGATGAATTACATAAAACATAGTATAAAATATGTAAAGAAATGATATATTTGGGCAGGATTTTTTAAAAATAAAGCGAATGATATAAAAGTGCAGTTTTATAAATGCCTAATCAAGGCACAGGACCGGGGGAACCACAGTTTTGGGGTGAAACGTGTAGGGCGGCTTTATCATTTGCCTGAAAGTAGGGGGATCTCAACCCTAACCCGTCAGCTAACCTCGGAGGCTAGTGAGAGGGGTATGCATATTGATTAAGTTCTTTCGAGTGGTAGTGTTCTTACTAGTTTTAGTAAGTGCAGGAACCGTAACCTGCGCTGCTGCGGCTTATCATCAAGGTGACCAAGGAGACGATATCGCTAACATTCAAGCACAATTAAATGCTCTTGGTTACAATGCTGGTAGCTCTGATGGAGATTTTGGCGAAATGACAGCAAATGCAGTAAAGGATTTTCAAAAAGACAGGGGCTTGGATGCTGATGGAATAATTGGCATGCAAACATATCGCGCTATTATGGGCAGAGAAATGCCAGTAAGCCGTGACAGTTCCAGTGCTGTTATACGAAGAGTTGTACAGGCAGCATTGAGCTATCAAGGTGTGCCATATGTATTTGGTGGCACGTCACCAAGTGGTTTTGATTGTTCGGGCTTTACTCGATATGTATTTGCGCAAGTTGGAGTATACTTGCCAAGAGCTGCTGATGAACAGTATGGAGTTGGACAGTCTGTATCGTACAATCGTTTACAACCAGGAGATACAGTGTTCTTTACTACATATGAAGCTGGTGCGTCTCATTCAGGTATTTATGTGGGAAATGGAAAGTTTATTAGTGCTACTTCTAGCCGTGGCGTTGTGATTGATCGATTGGATAGTGGTTATTGGGGAGCACGTTACTTGGGAGCGCGCCGAGTCTTATAATGTGGTTTATAGGAGGCAAAATGCCTCCTTACTTTTATTTATTATTTAAATTATGAGTGCAAGAGGATTAAAGCTTGCCAGATAACTTGGGGAGTGAGTCTGTATTTTTATCTTTACCGTATATAAGTTGGTATCAAGTAGGTTATAGTATCATTAGGTAGGAGAAAATAAATCAGTATTCATCTTTTAAGTTTTAAAGATATAATACCTTATTTTTTTACCGTTCTAATAAGAATCTTATTATTTGTAAAAAAGGGAAAGATATTTATGATATATGATGTAATGAAGAAGTTAAAGGAAAAGGGTTATCGCATAACACCCCAACGGCGCATTATTATGGAAAAAATAGTGCAGACTGCAGGCTTATTGACCGCAGATGAAATATGGAACTTGGTGCGTCAAGAATATAGCGATATAGGCTTAGATACGATTTATCGAAATATTAATATGTTGACAGAAAATGGTGTGCTTATACCGATAACTGGGATGGGGAAAGAAAGGACACGTTATGAATTGGCCCATGCAAATCATCACCATCATGTAGTATGTGTAAAATGTGGTAATGCCGTTTGTATTGATTACTGTCCAATTGATGAAGAATTTATAAAATTACTTAGAAAGAGCGGATATGAACTTATTCGTCATAATGTAGAGCTACTAGGTTTGTGTGCAAAGTGTAAACTCTGTGAGGAGAATCGATAATGTGTGAAGTGAAACTGTCTGAAATCCATTTTTCTTATAATACTAATGTTGCGATTGATAATATATCTTTAACTATTTCACAAGGCGATTTTGTTGCTGTTGTTGGTCCTAATGGAGCTGGAAAGAGTACGATGCTCAAGATTATAGCCGGGCTTATAAAGCCAACAAGAGGACAAGTTCAGATAGGTGGGAAAGATATATTTGCTGCAAAGGAACATGGACTAATTGGTTATGTTCCTCAGAATTATGGAAAAAACGCTCAAGGCTTTCCTGCAACTGTAAAAGAGGTTGTTGCTTTAGGTTTAACTTTAGGAGTTGCTGCTGCAAAAAGAAATCATCAGGCTGTTAGTCATATTACGAACCACATGATGGAATTGGTAGGTGTAGATCAGCTACGTGATCGGCGGATTGGTGAACTTTCAGGAGGGCAGCAGCAAAGAGTAATGGTGGCGATGGCGTTAGCTGCCAATCCGCAATTATTGCTTCTAGATGAGCCTACGAGCGGAATTGATTATGATGCTAGTGCCAGAATCTATGAATTATTAGGAACATTAAATAAAAATCTTGGTATTACAATTGTTATGGTATCTCATGATATTGAAAAAGCTGTATCATGGGCAAATAAAGTAGCATGTATTAATCGCAAACTTTGTTTTTTTGGTAGCAGCAAGGAGTTTGATGATACGCATGCCCAAGCACGACACTTGTGGTACTATACAGGGCAGTGAGGCGAAAATATGGAATTTTTTCAATATGATTTTATTCAAAGAGCATTGCTGGCAGGTTTAATTACAGGTATTGTATGTCCACTAATCGGTAGTTTTGTAGTGGTGCGCCGTCAATCTTTGATTGGAGACGGATTAGGGCATATTGCTTTTGCCGGAGTAACAGGTGGATATATGGTAGGGCTGTATCCAGTAGTCGGAGCTTTGATTTTAACGATAGCTGGCGCAGTAGGAATTGAATTAGTTCGCAGAAAGCATACTGAGTTTGCTGATATGGGGTTAGCAATATTCTTTTACGCTGGAGCAGCAATGGCTATTATTTTCAGTACTATGACTCGAATGCCAAGTACAGGATTACTGAGTTTTTTATTTGGTAGTATTATTACGGTATCACTAACGGATGTAATAACAATAGCTGGTGCTGGTACTTTAGTTTTAATTATTGTTTATTTTCTATTTGATAAGCTTATGTTAATGTCTTTAGATGAAGATATTGCACATGTAGCAGGTATCAATACGGGGATGATTAATATGTTATTTAGCATATTAACAGCATTAGTTGTGGTTGTTGGGATGACGATAGTTGGGATTTTGCTTGTTAGCGCCTTGATGATTGTACCTGTGGCGACTGCCCATTTATTACGAGTGGGATTTAAGGCAACGATGGGATGGGCAGTGTTTTTCTCGATGTTATCTGTTTTTATTGGTTTGACATCATCATTCTACCTAGATATTGCTCCAGGCGGTACGATTGTCATGACAGCTATATTCTTATATATTCTTATGACAATCATTAGGCAATACATCGCTTACAAAGAAAAGCGAAAAGAACAGAGTTTATCTTTTCTTGGGGATAAGTAGCATAACTAAATTTGCATATTGGTGTATAATAGGAAGCACTGCCAACGAAGAAATAATATTAAAGAGTGTATGAACGATAGCCACTTGTCCAGCGAAATCCGCTGTAAGACTAGTGGCTATTTTGGTTAGAATACCGGTAATGGGGAAAAAAATAATAACGCCCAATACATTTAGAAGAATATGTGCTACAGCTAAGCGTTTAGCAGCTAAAGAGGCGGTAACTCCAACGATAAAGGATGATAAGCAGGAACCGATATTATTACCATAGACTACATAGGTGGCAGTTGTTAAGTCGATGATACCATCACTGGCTAAGACCATTAACACTCCAGTAGCTGCGCTGCTGGATTGAAATAAAAGAGTGATAATTATACCTCCAACAATGGCGTAAATTGAATTTTCTTGAGATGCTAGTAAATAATCAATGATAGTTGTAAATTCTGATATATTGCTTAGGGCTTCTGATAATATGCTCATACCAATAAACATACTTAATAAGCCAGAGATTGCCATGCCAAAATAACGAAACTTCCGGCAAAGGATTGTGAAAAGCAAAAAGAATAGAAATAAAGGTATGATGAATTTTTCAGGCATTGTAATTGTCATTAGTTGTACTGTTGAGCATGTACCAATATTAGCACCTAAGATAATTCCTAGACCTTGATAAAATGATAAATATTGAGCATGTACTAAGCCTATAGTCAATAGGGAAACGGCAGTACTGCTTTGCATGAAAGCCGCTGCAACAATGCCAACTAATAAGCCGCGCATAGGTGTACTGGTTAGTAGACTTAAAAAAGTTTGTAGCTTTATCCATAATAGTTTTTGAAGCCCAAAACGCATGAAGAAAATACCACCTAATAACAAGGCAATACCAATTATAACCAAAGCAATCATAACATACATTCAATTACCTCCATCTTACATCATGCAATATAATGTATGATGCAAGATGTGATTATAGAAATAAAACCTCTTTGCATATTGTGCAAAGAGGTTTTATTATAGGCATCGAGAGGTTTGCCTTAATGGTCGGCACGGGATATTTTATGGCAAGTAAGCATAGATATTTATTGATATATTAGAAGAGGAGATCATAATATGGGAGAAAAAAACACTGAAAAATTAATTGTGAATGTAAATGATATCATAGTCTATTCTAAAATGTATCACTATATGGTAAATCTATTAAAAAAGCAGGAGGAATTAGAAAGTAGAAAAATTATTATCCTTTGCATTGGTTCGGATCGATATATTGGAGATGCTCTTGGTCCTTTAGTAGGGTCTTATTTAGTAGAACATACAATATGTACTGTATATGGAAATTTAGATACACCTGTTCATGCGGGAAATTTAGTAAATGTGATTGAGAGTATTAAAGAAAAGCATCAACGGCCAATTATTATTGCAGTTGATGCTTGCTTAGGAAAAAATGATGAGATTGGAAATATTGAAATATGGGAGGGTAGCTTGGAAGCTGGCATTGCAGTTGGTAATAAATTGCCATGTATTGGCACCATTTCTATTATTGGTGTCGTAAATGCCAGTGGGTATTTAGGATATTTGGACTTACAGAGTACTCCTTTATCGATTGTTATGAAATTGAGTAAATGTATCGGAAAAGTACTGGGTGATGCAGTAAATTTCATAAAAATCCAATAAGGAAGTACAGTCAGTGTATGCTGCTATTCAGGGAAGAGTCTATCCCATAACATATAGATAATTATAAGAATAGTTGCTAGCAGTAGCTGAAAATCTCCAATATAAGGTTCCATTATATCACTCTCCTTGTGCGATTATATGCTATATCGCCATAAGGTGCAAGTCTTACCGAAAAATAATAATTGATCTAAAGTCGATATACAAAAATTAACAGGCACAAGAATGGCGATTGTTCCATACAATGAAGCAAGTGATTTGCGGGGGTGAAAAATTTGATGTCTTTTTTTATGGCACTGGCGGTTTCTATTGTGAAAAGTCTTTCTGTGCTAGTTTCTTATGTAACCAATAATACGTTTCCCTTACCTCTTTCAGAAAAGGAAGAGCAGATACAGTTGGAGCGGCTGAAGAACGGTGATGAAAATGCTAAGAATGTATTAATTGAGCGGAACCTAAGATTGGTGGCCCATATTGTTAAAAAGTTTGACAACACTGGTGAGGATACGGATGATTTAATTTCTATTGGTACAATTGGTCTAATAAAGGCAATCAATACGTTTGACGTTGCTAAAAAAATTCGTTTAGCGACTTATGCAGCGCGATGTATTGAAAATGAAATATTAATGCATCTAAGAAGTACTCGGCGAACTCGTGCTGAAGTTAGTTTATATGATCCTATCGGCGTAGATAAGGAAGGTAATGAATTAACGTGCTATATTTATCGGTATGAGATATAATCATTTGGTAATCATTGAGGTAAACGGGGACGTAAGACCAATGTAAATGTGTCGCCTTTTTGCCATTTTTCTTTTCTGTATGTCGCATACTCTATGACTGATTTTAAAAATTTATTCTTTTCTGTAGGATCATTGGATTTTTCATAGATTTTTAAAACTTTTTCGATTTTAGGAATAATATCTCTTCTACTTTCTTCATGTAGTATTTCCTTAGACAATGCAAGTTCTGCTTTGTCTAATTTTTTTTGTGCAGCGTCAATTTTTTCGGAGAGCTTAATTAATCTTTCAAAATATGTAGCAGCGTTATAAATTTTTTTCTCTAAGAGGTTATGTAAGTTATCTTTTTGCTGCTCTAGTTCTTTTAGTTCTTTTTTGAGATTTTGGTGAGCTTTTTCTCTAGCATTAACAGTACTACGTTCTCCTTTTGGCATGAAGATTTCCCATTGAGCGCAATAGTCATCAAGCCATAGCTGTAAACCTTCAAGCAGTTTTTTCTCAACATATTCAAAACGGCAGCTTTTATTAAGACAATGCCTGTTGTAACACATTAAATGTGGAAACTGCTGATGCTGATAAGGTCTATAAATCATAGAACCGCCACATATATCACATCTAATTAATCCGGCCAGCGGATTCGTGATCCCACTTAGCAACTGATAAGGTGGATGATATTTTCTGGACAACATATTCTGTACTTGCTCGAATTCTTCGAGAGTTATATATGGCTCATGGCAATCATATATCCAAATTTGTTCTTCCCTGGGGCGATGCCTAGTTTCTCTGCCAGTACGCGTAGTAGATTTCTTAGATGCTACTTTTTTCCAGGCGTTTACGCCAGCGTAAGCAGGGTTTTTTAAGATTGCTAAAACTGATGAGGCGGACCATTTCTTACCTGAATAAGATGGATATCCCATTTGATTTAATTCATTGGCGATCTTGTTTGTTCCCATATTAAATTGATATGCTGTCCAGATTAAGTTTGTTGGTTCACGTTGTTCTGGATGCTTAATTAAGTATCTCTTATGATCTTTTTTCTCAACAAGGTATCCATATGGCGGAATTGCACCCAGATAATTTCCTTCTTCAAGTGAGCGAATTCGGCCGCCTTGTAAACGCCTGGTAATAATTTTTAACTCTTTGCGAGCCATAAAAGATTCAAACTCTGTATATTCTTCATCCCATTCATTATTTAAGTCATATATTTTGCGGGGGGTTATGATCTTAGTCTGTGCTTGCTTAAAGGTTTCTATAATTAGACCTTGATCTTGCATTTTGCCGCGTCCAAGTCGATCGATGTCCATGCAAAAAACAGATTTCCATTTTCCTAATTCAATTTCTTTCAATAAATTTAACATTTCAGGTCGATGAATGATGCTTTCTCCGGAGACAACTTCTTCAAATATTTTGGTGACGGTAATTCCATGCTCAGCAGCTATTTTAAATAAGGCTTTTTTGTGTTTGGCAAGTGTTTCTCCGTCTCCTTTTGTTTCTGCCTCTTGATCTTCTCTAGATTTGCGAAGATAAAAGCAAGAAGGCTCTAAATCTTTGTTAAGCTGATTGTTCAAATTATCACCTTCTTTTTGTTGCCATATGGCTGTTAATCAATCTTATAAACATATGGTATCTGATAGTAACCTAGAACAAAAATATACTTATACTAGGAAGTTTTGCGTTAAGGCAGCAGTTTCTCTATGATTGTGTTGGCTTTTAGTCATTATTAAGAATTGTTTATTCTAAGGAATTCAATATAATATGGTGTGAATGATGGTTTAATAGGGTCGTCCTTCGTAACTATCTTCATATATATAATCGAGGTGAAGATTCTATGGAAGAAAAATATGATGCTACATATTATCTGGAAAATACGATCGTTCATATTATTTCCCCCATTTATATGACAGAAGCAGAAAAAGAAAAGGTACTTTGTGAGTTTTATCGTCAAGCATGGAATATTTGGAACTTATTACCGGTTAAAGAGCGGCTTCGAATTAATAATGAGTATGATAGGAAGCAGTCGGTTTGATGGATAGCTGATTACGCTAAATCATTTAAAGCAGTAGTAGCTGTATTAGAATTAGCGTGGCCTGCAGTACCAGATGAATAAAAGATTTCTTTATCGTCAACACTATTATAAAGGATGGTGTTTATATGCCTGAGGTAGAAGAAATTTTAAAAAAAGTTGAAGAATTAAGAGACAAATTAAATAAAGTGGCTCAAGAAAAAAATGAAAAACTTACAGATCCTAAGATCATCGCTGTTAGTAGGGAGTTAGACAGTTTGCTTAATACATATCATAAACTAATGACAAATAAAATGATAAAGTTAAAAAAGCTCTAATTTGATTTTACTGAATTTTTTATTTATTAAAGGAGAAAAAATATATTTGCCGAAATTACTAAAAAGAAGATTAAAACAGCAACTAAATAATAAAGTCATAGTGAGATGAATTTCACATAAAATAAAGTAAAGAATTTTAGGGGGATAAGAGGACATGGAACATGTGGTTAGTATTACAAATACCTTAACGTCAATCTTTAGCGGATGGCAGAGTAAAAAAGAAGATCATCTTATGGCGTATCTAAATACATATTTATTTTTTCCACAATGTGAAAAATTTATCATTAATACTATTAATGAGTTGCAAATCGGAAATACAACGGGATTGGAACAAATTTATAAAGAGCTAAAGCAAGAGGGAGATGTTACCTTAGCTCAAAGTGTAGATTCTTTAGTAAGTGGAAAATTTACTTTATCTAAAGAATCATGTCTGCTGATAGAATCGTATGTTAAGAGTGAAACTTTTTACAAAGAGATAGAAAAAACATTAATGAATGATTGATATTAGTAGTAATACAAGGTGGTCGTAAGGAGGTATAATGGTGTCCCTTGCAATAAGAAAAAACTCCTATAAATCTAGTCTGCCCCCCTAGATTGGGACAAAAAGAAAAAGCATCTCTTATGTCGTATAGTAACACTATATTACATGAGAGGTGTATTTTTGTGGCAAATAAGGCACATTACCCACCGGAGCTAAATGGAATGCGGTTAATATGAAATTAGCTGGTCACAGTGTCTGCGATATCATAAAAACTTTGGGAATTAAACATAAGACACAAATAAAAGTATGGATGAAATGGTATCGCGCTGATGAAACACATCCTTTTCATCAGCCCCTAGGCAAACAATACACGTACAATAAGGGAATAGAGGAATTATCAGAGGTTGATCGCCTAAAGCTCAGAATTAGGCAACTTGAAATGCATAATGAAATTTTGGGAAAGTTAAATGGGATCTTGGAAAATCACTAAGAAGCAGCTCGTAGAAATGGTCAAGTCGCTTAAGAGTAAATATCCAATTCGAGAAATGCTAGCCTTTCTTGAGATCCCCAAAAGCAGTTACTACCGCTGGAGAAACAAGCCGGATGACAGAAACGAGCATGAACTGATTGAACGTATTAGAGCAATTTGTAGTAAGCACAAAAGGCGCTATGGGTATAGGCGTGTTACAGAGGTTCTAAGAGCTGAGCATCAACTAACTATCAACCATAAGCGTGTCAGCCGTATTATGGCTGAAAACCATCTCCAATCCCGAATCCGACGCAAAAAATTTGTCCATTTCAAATCGGACGTAATCGTTAAGAAAGAAGATTTGATCAAGCGACACTTTAAAGCAGATGCCCCTAATCTAAAATGGTATACCGATGTTTCCACGATTACCATCGGCGAAACCCATTTATATCTTTCAGCCATTATTGATGGATTCAATAATGAGGTAATTAGCACTGTAGTGAGTTCTTCTCCCAATTTAGAACTTGCTTTTGAAACGGTAAATCAGGCTATCCAAGGCCGAAAGATTGATAACTTGATTCTGCATTCTGATCAAGGCAGCTTATATACATCGACAAAGTTCCAGGATTTCTTAAAAGAAAAGAACATTATCCAAAGCATGTCCCGGGTGGGTGTCTGCTATGATAATGTTCTCATCGAATCATTCTTCTCACATTTGAAGACAGAAGCCTTCTATTCTCAAGATTTCACCGCTACCAACGAACAAATCATTGAGATTGTGGAAGAATACATTTACTATTATAACAATGAACGGCTACAATTGAAATTAAATAAACTGTCCCCGATAAAATATCGAGAGCAGCTACATACGGCATAAGACTTTTTTTGATTCCTACTTTGGGGGTTCAGACTAATAAGATAGGAGTTTTTTCTTTAGTGAGTTTCAAATCGTTACTCTAAGTTTATAAATTTGGTGATAAGAATTTAATATTTAAAATTATTGTCACCAAATTGTAACAAAAATATTGTATAATTATTGAAGAATAAAATGAAAGGAGTAATTGAGTAAATTCATGTAAATTTATTAATATAACATGAGAGCAGAAATTATTCGCAAGGTCAATGACACTTCAGTTTTGTGCTTTGAAGTACTAAACTATCAGCTAAATTAGTGAAGGTGGTGACGGGGGCTTTCACAAACATACATATGGATATGCATTGATCTATGTAAGTCAGATGACCAATTGTTCAATTTATTATTGAATATAGTATAAAAAATGTCATTTTTATGACGGAAACGAGGATGAATGATGAAAATCAACTGCAAACAAATTAAAAACATCTTTTTAGGAACTTTCTTACTCTTGAGCATAGTGACAATTGTTCAACCTAGTACAACGTATGCTGCCTCCAAGGAAAATGCTTTTCAAATTGGTGTAGTGAATTATCAACTTTTAATCCAACAGCATCCTGATGCAGCTAAAGCTCAAGAAACAATGAATGCGGCAGTTGCGCAAGCAAAAAGCGATTTAGATTCAAAGTCAGTCAATATGAACGATCAAGAGAAGCAGGCGTATTACCAACAGCTTCAGCAAGGTCTTGCAATTAAAGAGAAAGATTTGTTGGGAGCTCTGCAAAATAAAGTAGATGTTGCTGTTGCAGCAGTTGCTAAAGCTAAAGGTTTAGCAACTATAGTGGATAAAGGCAGTGTTGTTTATGGTGGTCAGGACATAACTGATGATGTAATGAAAAAGATTACGGGCAAATAATGATGCCTTTGGGAGTTAAAAAAGGTCTGAGTCAAGCTTATTGAGCAAATGTTGTAAATAGCATAAAAACAAAGAGCCTATTGCGGTAAAAAACGTAATAGGCTCTTTGTTTTTATGCAAAAGGGGCTCAAAATTAATGATGAGTATGAGAACGGCGCTGAAATTGATATTAAACAGATAATATAATAATGGAAATGAAATTACATTAATTGATGTTTTAGGAACAGCGCCTGATGTAGTAGCTGAAGCGGTAGAAACGCAATGCGAGCATGAGCGATTAAATAAACAAATTAATCGTTTGAGCAGCAGAGAAAAATGGGTATTAGAAATGCGATTTGGTATGCCAAATGGTAATCGAAAAACGCAGAGAGACATTGCAAGGATGCTAGGTATTTCTCGTTCCTATGTCTCGCGAATTGAGAAACATAGGATGCTAATGACAAAAAAGTTAATTACCTAAATACCAATCAAGATGATTTTTAGATTTTGTTACATAAATAGTGTAATGAAGTTTTAATAAAATATCACGTTTTGTTTGGAATGAAGCATTATCCATGATCTGGTCTGCAGTTAGATTTGATGCTTCTATGAAAGAATCTATTCTTTTCCCAGAAATAGTCGCTAGAGCAGTTGCTGTTGAGACTATTTCTTTCTGTACCTTTTGTAACTCTTTTTCTGCAATGGTGCTATCGATTATATTGTCTCGAAACCAGCGCATGATAGCAGAGCGTTTTTTGGATAACTCGTCATAATAAGAAGTCAGATGCTCTAATTGTTTGGTAGTGGTCTCTATTTTTTTTTCATTAGGCGTGTATAGTGTGATTGGGAGCTTATCTTTTAAAAAAGAGCATAAAGCTTTCCAGATAGATTCTTCAATTATGGAAGCTGGAATATGCATGGTAGTACACTTGTCTGTTTTTAGATACCAGCTTTCCATATTTTTATTGCACACATAATATTTATACTCAATCCCTTTTTGTACGCGGCAAATGCCTGTCATAGTGCGGTTGCAGCAGCCGCATTTTATGATACCACGCAGTAAATAGTCATGCCTTGTATTACGGAGTGAAAGGAGTCTATTTTTAATAAGTGCCTTCTGAGTTGCCTCCCATAGCTCTTTTGTTACAATTGCAGGAACTTGTATAGGGATCCACTCTTCTTCAGGACGAGGGATTATTTTGGTTTTATATTGGCTCATTTTTTTGCCATAATGTTTAAAAGACCATTTTGTACCTGAATACATTTCATTTATGAGAATTCGATGAATATTCGAAAGAGTAAAAGGTTTATTCTTTCGATTTACGATTCCCATGCTTTTAAATTCCAATAGAATATCTCGCAGGCTGTATTGTTTCTTTCCACAGAGATTATACATTAATTTAATGATAGCTGCTTCCTTATCATTAATGATATACATACTATTGTCTTTATCATAATCATAACCAAAAGCCTTGTCATTAAATACAAGTTTGCCAGATAAAGCTTTTGTTCTTTTTCCTCTCATTGTACGTTCGCGAATCTTTGCTTTTTCAAATGCTGATATGGCACCGCGAATAGAAAAGAAGAGGCGTCCTTCAGGGGAGGCATCATAATCATGAGTAATAAAAATCAACCTGGTATCGGCCTTTTCCATCTCATCGGCTAAGAGCAATTGATTGGTAAGATTACGGCTTAATCGATCAGGGTCATAAATTACAATAGATTCAATGCGTTTATTTCGTATATCTTCCCGCAAGCGATCTAGAGCAGGACGCTCTAAATACTCACCACTATACCCATCATCAATATACTCTTCTATATGGAGCGCATTCATCTCTGTTAAACGGCTGCGACAAGAAGATACTTGATCTGTCAGTGAATAGCCTTCTACTTGCTCAAGTGTTGAGACTCTGGCATAAATTGCGTTCATCATAACACTCCTATAATTTAGATTTGGAATATGATTCACTAATCCTATTTAAATGTACACAATTTATATTTCTTTTATGAATTTTTATCGAAGGGCATCTTTCAATAAAGCAGCTACAAAAAAATGAAGATTTCAGTAGCTGCTTTGTTGTTAATAATTGTTGACAAGTTTTTTGGGGATTTCTCAAGTAACTATAGTAATGTTGGAAAAGCTGTAAAGCATAGGTAATATAGGAGGTGTAGCATATGATTGAAGAGAAAAAGGGAAAGTACATAGTCAGATGGCATGGTGTTAAAGATAAAAAGAATAAAATGTATTCTCCAGAGCAGGTGCCAAGAGATATGATAGATTCAATTATACATATAATTTTAGAAGAAACAGCGATTACTAGACGAGAGAACAATGTTCAATAGTCTTTAAAAGAAAAAACATGATAATGACAGCCCAGTTACCGTTTGCCAAAAACGAAACCCACAAGTAACCCTAAATATGTAAATATATTCTTGTAATGTCATTTGTCGTATGTAGCTTAAATACAAGAGGTACCAAAGCTTATAGAACTTTCTTAGAATAAGAATGTTCTATAAGCTTTGGTTTGATAAAAGTTAAATTTTATATAGAATTGGCGCAATTGTTTTGTTACTTTCATAAGATATTACAAAGGAGATGATGAGATGAGGAAGACAACGAAACCGCCTCAGAAGACACATGATGTTTCTTCTAAACAGGGAGAGAAAGGCAAGACAAAGGCATCATGGCCAAGTTCCAAAGGAAATACAACCTCTTCGGCAGAATCTAGAGAATCTGAAAAATAAATAATAGGGCGACACCTTGGGGGTGCCGTCTTTTTTGTATTTGTATTTTTTACTAAAAATTTTTTATCATTTGCGTCTCGCGAATTGAGAAGAAAGCCATTGGTAAATTGGGAAAAAGCCTATCGGCAGAGGATAGCTAAACCTAAAGTGAGAATTGAGACATGAATTATCCTAGAGATTTATAAAAAGTGCTCTATAAATAAAGATGACATTAAACGTAGGTATTGATCACCTCCAGCTTGGTAGATCTTAAATTGCAGGATAATAATATCTTTTGCCGAAAATTTTATTATAAAAAGTCAAATCGATAAATAAAATATATGATATTGGTAATGAAGAATCAGTTGTTGAAGGAGAAAAGGATATGTTCGTACTAAATTTTTTATCGTCTCATAATGAAAAATTACTGAAGGATCGAAAAAAACGTTACAATTCGATAAAGCAATAACAAAGAAATTCTCAGAACTTACTACGCAAGATCTAAGCCAGCAAAACCCTGATATAAAAACAATAGAAGAATTAATCGACTTTTTTGAAATCGTTTATGATAAAACCGTACATATCGAAGATACAGTCACTGTAATTTATTTTTCTGAAATTTTCAAAGAATAATAAAAAGAAAAGAAATCCTGTTCACTTTTAATTAGCGAATAGGATTTCTTTTCTTAAGAGTGGATTGTTTGAAAGATTTGAGTAATTTGCTCATTGAGCATAGATGAAAAAGTATCAACAGCCGATAAAGCTTCTGTGCCATCAGGCTTAGTTATAGTTTTATCAACAATGTATGCATTCGTTGCTGCTGAAAACGCCTTGAGATCCAATGACACATCTAGAGGGTGGATGGTAAAAAGCATAACATAATTAACATGGGCAGCACTTGCATATGTAGATAATAAATCAGGGGTGGCTGATAACGTATTAGTAATGCCAGAACGCGTAAGATCACGTAATACAGCATTTCCTGATTGTACTTCGCTACCAAGAAATAACGCGTTAATCTTAAAACGAATTACCTCATTAAGTGCCTTCGTGAGAAAGTCAGTTCCGGGAACATAGTAACCTGATGTGTCAACATATAAAGCAACAGCAATCATTGCATTATCTTCAGGAGATGCTAAACACAATGATATATTCAGCAGGAATATAATCAAACAAAATAAGATTGATTTTTTTAACATGATTACACCTCAATTTACTTAAAATCAACAATTTACTTAAAATCAACAATTTACGAAAAATATTATAACATATCTACTTGTTCTTAGATATATTTAAAGACAATAAAATGCAATTCGAATATTTGAAGAAATATCAATTTGCTTTTTACTGGTTGAGTATCAGGAAAAATGGTATAATAATCTGTAATGTTGCAATAACTGCTTTTTGGAAGCTATGCTTTAAAGGAGAAAATTATACTTAATGAAAAAAAATGTGTATGATCAGGTACAACTTTTTTATGATGAAGCAATTGTGTGGGAACCTATCATTCATCAAGAGTGGGTAGAAGGATTCTTACGTCAAAAGGCTTGGCAGGGAATTAGCGATGATAAACTTAAAGATATATGGCATCAAATACAATTTTTGGTTCTTTATTTAACTCATTTTAACAATGAGAACTTAGATGAAATCAGTTTAGAAGAATATAGCTTTATTGTTAAGTGGCTAAGTGAAAATATAAGTAGTTTTAAAATGACATTAAAATCAGTTCGTCATTTCTTTAATATTCTTATTGAATTTTATACGCATCTTTATATCAAAAAAAAGATTTTAAATCTAGATGAAATCAAAGAAGCCGCACAAGAAATCAGCGGTGGAAAAAAAATCAATCTTCTTAAATCCCAAGCAATTATAGATGGGTTGAAGAAAATGGAAAATGCTAGTGAGCATTTTGATGATAAAGCACCTTTTGGTATCGTTATTGGCGAAGCTGTTGAAAGCTTAATGCTTAAGCTTGGGAAATATTTTCAGCAACAGGAGTTTACGGAAGATTTTGAACGTGCTTTATATTTATACACAGGTCCTTTTGATAATGCAGCCGAAGAAGTTGAAGAGGACTTTTGGTTAGGATTTTGGGATTATTTTTTATTCGATTATCATTTATTAGACAATGATTTAAAGCCTTTAGAATATTTTAACACTACGTGCGGTGAGCGGCTCACGCCAGACGAATATAAAATTTTACAAAGTTTATTAGGATCTAGCTTTACGGTTTTCTATATAAATAGAATTGTTAGTCAGGATTTAGTGGAATGTATTAATTTATTTACTAACGAAACATTCCAGTTACCAACACCTGATTTTAATTATAAAATATTGAAAAATTTATTGTTTTTTGGACATATTTTTTCTCAGGGTTTAGTTATGATTAATTATGTAACAAGCTTGGAAGTTAGCATAAATCTTAGAAAACGCATTAAAGATGAAGTATTGCGTCAAAAGGAAATATTTATGATACAAAAGCCAGAAGCGAGTTTAATGGATTTTTTTAAACGGCATGCGCTTGTTGTTCGTCATACAGTTAATATTCTAGTTACCCTTGCTAAAGTTAACGTGACACCTTTGAGTCAATTAGAACGTAGTTACCCCATTATCAAAGAAAAGCGCATAGCAAAAGAGTCAGTAAAGAGTTTGTTGCATAATTTAGTAGTTGAATATGGACTTTCTCGTTTTGATGAAGGATTACTTGAAAAAATGTGGTATGATTTTTGTCAATTGAGCGTTGTTAATGTGCGCAAACCATTAAATTGGGCAGTTGGATTGCTTTTAGCTTATACCCAAGTTAATGGTGTTATTAATATTGCAATGAATCAAGTTGCAGAAGAGAAGGGGATCTCACTAGCTAGTATCTATAAAATAAGGACGCAATTATTTGATGTATTGCAGTTAGAAAATTTTGATCCACGTTATTTAAGTGAGGATGGATTTGTAATTTGTATATTTGCAGAGTAATATAGGCATCAATTTCAATACCAATAGCAGAGGTGAAACCTTTGTTGTGCTAGGAGGTAATCATGAAATGTAACGTTTGTGGCGTTGAAATTCAGTCAGACGAGCAGCAATGTTCTAAGTGCAACGAGTTAAAACATAAAGTTCAAATACTAAGTCCAGAAGAAAAACAGGATTTTTCAGGTCTTACTATTGAGCAAGATCCAGAAAAGCAATCTGCAGGATATAATGATTATCGTGGAAACCAGCGAATTTATGTAAAACATGTAAATTTTAGTATGGGACAGACGGGCATGCTTACAAAAATACTCTTTGGTATCATTATAGCAGGGTTGTTAATTGTTGCGTTGCCGATTGCCCTTTTTATTGTCAGTATAGTAATGTTCACTTTATATTTTATGCGTAAATAAAATATAAAGTGAACAATATGGTATATGGCTAAAAGGCTAGATATTCTAATAGTTGCGATCTATTAGAATATCTAGCCTTTTGGCATTCAAAGAAGTGACTTTGAGGATCGGATATGATTCACAATAAAGCTGACTTAGCACTCCTTTATTCGTGCAAGAGTCTTTCTTTTATTAGTTGGTAATTCATAGTAAAGTAGAATCCATTTTGGGCTTCACGGTGATCGAAACCATAGGCTCTCCGACTTATCGCCAAGACAGGAGGTGCTTGGATTCTTTTAGCAACACCCATGCCAGTATAGAGTTTCCACCACCGTTCTAAATCGCTAATAAATTCTTGAGTAGTGGGAAACAAAGTAGCTACGAGACCTGATTGACAACCAAGTTTTTCTTCCAGTACTCCTTCCTCGTACCAAAGCAGTATATCTTCAGGAGTTCTGCGATTCCAATGTTCCATAAAAGCTTTAAATAGATAATCATGATAAGGATAAATGATGGGATCTCCTTTACCTTCATCAACAGATTGATCAAAAGAAAGCTCAGCACTTGGAACAAGATCGATGATCTCTTGGGGGATTACTTCTTTTTTATAGATTTCATCGTTTAAAAAGCGGGCCAATTCATAGATTTGATATTTCCAGAGGTCGGATAAAGCAGCAAAAAATCCCCCTAAGTCTCCATAGAGTGTGGAGTAACCAACTGTCATTTCACTTTTATTAGCATTGCAGGTAAAGCCTGCTCCAAAAGCAGCGGCAACACCCGACAATACACGTGATGAGCGGTCACGGGCTTGAATATTTTCGATGACAAAAGGACTTATTACTAATGTTTGTTTTTCTCCATTCTTTTGATTAATTATAGGACTATTGCTAAGTTGCTGTATCGTATCATCAACAACTTGTTGTATTGGGATGATCGTGTAAAGGCAACCTAGATTTTTTGCTAATTTTGCAGATAAATCTTGTGTTGTTTTTGAATTAAATATACTAGGCATATTTACTAGCAAGACATTTTCTGGTCCGAGGATTTTCGCGTAAAGAGCTGCGCTGACAGCTGAATCAATCCCTCCAGAGGAACCAATGACTACTTTTTTTATTCCAATTAAATTTAAAAAGGACTTTGTACCATATGCAATGCTTTGAAAAATAGTTCGAATGCTCCGATCATCATTTGGGATGAGAGTAGATGAGCACGTTACATTATCCATTGTAAGGTGTAAGTCAGTACACGTTAAAGCAGGTGAAAAGCTGGGGCAATATTCAATAATATCACCTTTATGATTATAGACCGTACTGCATCCATCAAAGGTATAAACGGTTTTTCCATTATTTTGTATACCTATATTGTTGACATATACCAAAGGTGCATTTACGCTTTTTGCTTGAGCAGAGAAAATGCGGTTACGTTTGTTATTTTTACCTATGGTGTAAGGTGAACTGGAGATATTGACAAATAAATCAACAGGACCATTTTGCTGAAGAGCGGTGATTGGCTTTACGGCATAATCGTCACTCCAGCCATCTTCACAAAGTAAACAGCCAAGATTGAGTTTTTGATTGTCTATCTTAATAGTCACAGGCTGTAAAAGTTGATTAATAGTTAGGCCTAACTCAATTGCCAGTTTACGTAAACTATAGAAATGACGTGTATCCTCAAATTCCCGATAATTAGGTTGCAGTGTTTTAATGCGGAAGGGATAGGGAAAATTATCATTACCTAGGAGTCTGCCTTGGTATGCAACAAAACATGCATTATATTTACGAATCCGACCATCATCATTTACTTTATTCCAATCAACTGCTATATTTCCAAAAATAATACAAATGTCACTAGATGCTGCAATAATTTGTTGCCCATATGCTTCGCAGTCCTTTAAAAATGTAAGCTGTTCCCATGTATCTCCCAAGAAATAACCTGGAATAGACATTTCAGGAAATATGATAATTTGAGATTGCTGCTGGCGAGCTTGGTCAATTTGAGTGAGCATGGCTCTGGTATTTATATCTGGTCGACCAGGAATAATTTCGATTTGCGCTAACGCTATTTTAAGCAAAGTTAAATCACCTCTTTTTTTAAGTTACAAAATGCTATTTATATAAACCTCAAAATCTATTTTGTAAAATATATAAATTCGATATTAGGCAGTGATATCCTGCCCATGTATAGGAAAAGGAAGAAGCTTAAGAGAATTTTTAAAGAAATATTTAAAAGTAAAGAAACAAGCCTAATCAATAAGCAGGATTTTTGGTCAACTATTTATAATTTATATAATAATAAATATAAACTTTAGAAGAATACATTTATTTTATAAAAATAAGTAAGTCTTATTTCTAAATTAAATGATTGTAATAAGCCAGTTTTCCTTCTATGTAAATACATTTTCTATCGTTATTGACAAGTAGTATTAAGAATACTATACTGTGTAAAATGTGAAATTTATAATACCTAAAAAATGTAGTAAATATTTAATATACTTTATTGCATTGAGTGAATGAGGGAGATCTTTTGAAGAAAACGAATGCTGCTCGTATTTTAGATGGATTAAAGATTAGTTATGAATTACGCGAATACAAAGTAGATGAGAGTGATTTAGGAGCCGAAAATGTTGCAAAAAAAATAGAAGTTCCGATATGGCAGGTTTTTAAAACATTAGTTGTTAGTGGTGATAAAACAGGAGTAATTATGGCTTGCATACCTGGTAATGCTGAGCTTAAATTAAAAGCGTTGGCCGCGATTAGTGACAATAAAAAGGTGGAGATGGCTCCTTTAAAAGATGTACAAAAATTAACTGGGTATATTCGAGGTGGTGTTTCGCCTTTAGGAGGCAAAAAACAGTATCCAGTTTATATTGATAATAGTATGATAAAATGGCCGTATATAGCGGTTAGTGCTGGAGTTAGAGGGTGTCAAATACTGGTGTCTCCTAATGATTTAGTATTTGCAACAAAGGGCGAATTATGTGAGATCGCTCGTGATATGGAATAGTAATAATTTGTTTATTTTCCTATGGAGGCGTATTATGAAGTTTGATATTCATGACAATGTAAAAAATGTTAATCCTAAATGTACTTTAGGCTATTTAGTAATTCGTAATATTGCAGTACATGGCACACCTCCATCATTGGCTCAAGAGTTTTTTCATTTACAAGTGGAGGCTGCTAAGTTTTACAACATAGAGGAATTAATGGATATTCCTCCTATACTTGGTGTAAGAAGCATATATATAAAAGTAGAATTTAATCCTTTAAGGCATAATGCTTTTTCTGAAGATGTTGTCCGTCGTGTGATACAAAGAAAAGGATCAGACTATGTAAATAGCACTGTGATGATTAATCAATATTGTGCGATTAAGTTTTTGTTGCCATTTGGTTTATATGATTTAGACAAAATTGATGGTGATATACGTTATGAACTGGGGGCAAAGGGCGTTTTGGTAAATCTGGATGGCAATCCTGTTGCTGGAGATGAAATACCATTTTTAGTCGATGCTAAAGGAGCATTTGGTAATTTTAGCTCTGATGCTTTTCGTACAAAGGTAACACTGGCAACTCGTAATATTTTGGTCGTAATATACGCAGATGAAGAAGTAGCGATGGATGAACTTAATAATATTCTTGACTTTACCAAAGATATGATTCTTTGCAATGATGGTGGGACTCTGGAGAAACAAGGGATTATTAAAGTATAAAAGATGTTATGAGTAAATAAAAAGGCTTTGCTTTAGAGGAAAGGGAGTTTGTTTATGTATAGTAGTACTCGTGGATGTAATGATATATTAAGCGCAGCTGAGGCCATAAAAAGAGGAATTGCTGCTGATGGTGGATTATTTGTGCCTACTGTTTTGCCCAAAATTGATGATATATGGCTAGCTAAATTGGTAAATTTAGACTATAGGGGACGAGCATTTGAGGTTTTACGCTTGTTTTTAACCGATTATAGTGAGGAAGAGCTAAAGAATTGTATCGCTGCTGCTTATACTACTGAGAAGTTTGATGATGCGGCTATTGCGCCTGTTACAGCGATTGATCATAATACTTATGCACTTGAATTGTGGCATGGGCCAACAAGTGCTTTCAAAGATATGGCATTACAAATCTTACCTCATTTAATGTCTAAGGCATTGAGTAAAACCCAGGAAGAAGCTGAAATAGTAATATTAACGGCAACATCAGGCGATACAGGAAAAGCAGCTTTAGAAGGATTTGCTAATGTTGATCAAATTAAAATCATTGTTTTTTACCCAGAAGAAGGAGTTAGTCCTATTCAACGTTTGCAGATGGTTACTCAGCAGGGGGCAAATGTTTCTGTTGTAGCAGTCAGAGGAAATTTTGATGATACACAGACTGGTGTGAAGAATATTTTTAATGATCCTTTTTTTAATGAGAATTTAGCTGCAAAGGGCTTTCAGCTATCATCAGCTAATTCAATTAATTGGGGGCGATTAGCACCACAAATTGTATATTACTTTAGTGCGTATGCTGATTTGTTGGCTAAAGGTCACTTGCAATTAGGGGAAGTCGTAAATTTTGTCGTACCTACTGGTAATTTCGGTAATCTATTAGCTGGTTATTATGCAAAATTAATGGGATTGCCTATTGGGAAATTAATTTGTGCATCCAATAGTAATAATGTATTAACGGAATTTCTTGATCAAGGAGTTTATAATAAAGTACGTACTTTTCATAAAACACTGTCGCCTTCTATGGATATTTTGATTTCTAGTAATTTAGAGCGTTTGTTGTATCACATTACAGATGCTGATACAGTACAAATCAAAAATTGGATGGAAGAACTTAATCGTGAAGGACAATATTGTGTAGGGCAAAGGTATTTAGAGAGTATTAAGGATACTTTCTGGGCGGATTGGGTGAGTGATGTAGAAACGTTAGAAAAAATTACAGATATTTTCAAGAAATATCTGTATGTTGCCGATCCCCATACAGCAGTAGCTTGGCATGTCGGAGAGCGATATCGCCAACAGACGGGAGATATGACGCTGCAAGTTATTGTTTCTACTGCCAGTCCTTTTAAGTTTAATGAGAGTGTGTTAGCTGCAATTAGGGATTCGAAGAATAGCAATAGCGACAAAAAAGACGAATTTTCTATGTTGCATGAGTTGTCTCAGATAAGTGGCTGGCCTGTACCCCCAGCGTTAGCAGCCTTGGAAAAAGCTCCTATTTGCCATAGCATACTATGTAATAAAGAGGATATGCCTCTTGTAATAAATGATATTTTAGAATAGAATAAAGGCTAAAAAGTATCTATTTGCAATGAAAGCGCTTTTTAAGTATCAGATTAAGGAGCGATTTCATTTTAGAATAGATGAGACTTATAGAAATGAAGTAAAGCTTCCTTTGATTTAAGTTGATCTTAGTATAAGAGTAGCAGTCATGTTATTTGGCGAAGTCCTAGTACAACGCAAAATAAATAATATGATTGCTACTCTTTATTAAAGGGTTGATTTTTTATGAATTATTTTTATTACAGAGAATAACAATGAAAAGTTATCCATATATTGTTATGGATAAAATAGTGTTTTTACTATGTGAAAATAATTACATATGAAGGGGGAGTATATCATGAAAACTAGTAACATCTTGCAAAGTGCAACTCAAGTCCATTGGAATTTAACACCAGCAGAGTTAGTAGAATGTTCCTTAAAGAGAAACGAGGGAATATTAACTGAGAAAGGTGCTTTACGTGTAGCAACGGGTAAGTACACAGGACGATCCCCTAATGACAAGTTTATTGTAGATTCACCATCCGTACATGATGATATAGACTGGAAGAATAATCGGGCATTTACCGTAGAGCTGTTTGATAAATTGTATAATCGCATGCTAGCCTATATGGTTAATCGTGAACTGTTTGTTTTTGATGGATTTGCTGGTGCTGATGGTAATAATCATACTCGTGTAAGATTTATTAATGAATTCGCATGGCAAAATCTATTTATTCATCAATTACTAGTACGTCAAGATGAAATTGATTCAGATTTTAACCATGATTTTCTCATTTGTTGTATGCCTGGATTCAAAGCTGTACCAGATATTGATGCAACAAACTCTGAAGCATTTATAGTGATTAATTTTGAGCAAAAAATGATTATAATTGGTGGGACTCATTATGCGGGAGAAATGAAAAAATCGATTTTCTCTGTTATGAATTATTTACTGCCTTGTCAGGGAATTTTGTCAATGCATTGTTCGGCTAATATGGGGCAAGGTGGAAACACCGCATTATTTTTTGGCTTAAGTGGTACAGGTAAGACGACGTTATCTGCAGATCCCAATCGGCAGCTCATTGGTGATGATGAACATGGATGGAGTGATAGTGGCATATTTAATATTGAGGGCGGGTGTTATGCAAAGTGTATTGCGTTACGCCATGAAACAGAGCCGCAGATTTGGGATGCTATCAAATTTGGTGCTGTGTTAGAAAATGCTACTGTGGATGAAAAAAGCAGGGTCGTAGATTTCGATGATCAATCTATTACGGAAAATACCCGGGTTGCATATCCTGTAAATTTTATTCCTAGCGCTCGTATTCCTGGTTTGGGCGGTCATCCGAAAACCGTCGTATTCTTAACAGCGGATGCCTTTGGTGTTTTGCCGCCAATTTCAAAATTGAATAAAGAGCAGGCTATGTATCACTTTCTATCAGGTTATACGAGTAAATTAGCTGGTACAGAATTGGGAATTACAAAGCCTGAGGCTACCTTTTCAGCCTGCTTTGGTGCACCTTTTTTACCGTTATCACCTTTGATTTATGCGAACCTGTTAGGGGAAAAGTTGGAAAAGCATAATACAAATGTCTTTCTTATTAATACAGGCTGGTCAGGTGGACCCTATGGAATAGGCCGTCGCATGAAATTAGCGTATACTAGGGCAATGGTTACAGCCGGGATTGAGGGGCAGCTGGATGAAGTTTCCTATGAGCTTGATTCTATTTTTAACGTATATATCCCTATGTCTTGTCCAGAAGTGCCAACCGAACTTCTTAAACCTATTTACACTTGGCAAGATAAGGAAGCCTACTTTTCCAAGGCAAAGGAATTAGCTTTGCTGTTTAATCAGAATATTTTAAAATTTGGCAATTCTATACCAGCAAAAGTGATTAGTGCTGGTCCGATTGTTTGACTCTAAATTTGTAAGAAAATGGTCTGAAATCATATTTCAGACCATTTTCTTGTTCTTGAAGTTTGGTAGTGTTTGTTGAAGCTCAAGAACAGGTGCAAATAAGTCACCCATTTTCTGGACTCTATCTAAGACTTGATTAGTAGTGAAAGAGAGTTGATCAGGAGCTTGTTGTAGATAGGCTGTTTTTACTTCTTCCCAAGTCACTGGTGTAGATACGGTAGGGTACTTTTTTGCTCGTAGAGAGTAGACGCAAACCGTCGTTTTATGATCGTCATTTTGACTCCAGTCTATAAAGATTTTTCCTTTACGCAAATCTTTTTTCATTTTAGATACGACAAGAGAAGGGTTCTGTTGTTCTAATGTTTTTGCCAGTATATGGGCAAATTCTTTAGTTTGGGTATAGGTTATCGTCTGTGTATTAAGAGGTATATAGATTTGCATGCCTTTTGAACCGGATGTTTTAGGAAAACTTTTAAGATTGCTCTCTAATAATATTTTATGTAGCATAAGAGCTACCTCAGCGCAATGTACAATTGTTGCTGGGTGACCAGGATCGAGGTCGAAGACTAACATGGTAGGTCGGAGTATATCGTCAGAGCGTGATAAGGAAGTATGAAGTTCAATGGCAGCTAAATTGACAGCCCAGATCAGTGATGGCAGATCTTGGGCGAGACAAAAGTTGATGCTGCGTTTCTTACTTTCACTCCACACCGGTACGGTTGATAACCAATTGGGGCGGAAGGATGGGCATTCTTTTTGATAAAAAAACTTTGCTGTTGCCCCATTAGGGTAACGCTTAAGAGTAAGTGGGCGACCTGTAAGGTGAGGAAGCAAAACAGGTGCAATACGGATATAGTAGTCAATTACTTGTGCCTTTGTAAAATTACTGGCAGTATAAAAAACTTTGTCTAAGTTGGAAAGCGCTACATTCAGTTTGTTAATTTCCATGACAGTCTGATTAGGCATGTGCTTTTTTCCTCCTGGTTTTAGTAGGCGTTTTCTTCTTTAAAGCCGATAAGCTTGCTTCCAGTGCTGCCATTAAATCAACGACTTTTCCACCTTGTTCGATAATCGGTTGCTGAGTAATCACTTGACCTTCTGCTTTACTTTCTATCATGGATAATAGCTTCTCTCTATATTCATTATGATATTTTTCAGGGGTAAAACTACTTGAAAGAGATTCAATTAGCTGTAATGCAATGTTAAGTTCTCGTTCATTTGGCTGATGCTCTTCAGTTGGCAGATCTTCTAAGTTTTCTTGAGAAATGATTTCATCGGAAAAGAACATGGTTGACAAAGTGATAACATTGTTAGTTGGACGAATGGCAGCAATATATTGCTTATTACGCAGAACAAAGCTAGCGATGGCTGTTTTTTGTGATTTTTTCATTGCAATTAGTAAGAGGGAGTAGGCTTTTTCCATCCCTTTATCGGGAGTAAGATAATAAGAATGTTCAAAGTAAATAGGATCAATTTGTTCTAAATCTACAAAGTCGGCAATTTCAATTCGACGCGAACTTTTAGGATACACGTTCTCCATTTCTTCTGGAGATAGGATGACATATTGTTCTGGTGAAACTTCAAAACCTTTGACAATCTCTTCTTTTGGCACTTCATTACCGTCATTACTGCAAACACGCTTGAGTTTGATACGACAGCCGTCACTTTTACGTAGTTGATGAAATTGTAGTGTTTTCTTTTTAACAGCATTGAATAATTTGATTGGTATATTGACTAATCCAAAGCTAATCGTGCCACTCCACATCGGTCTGGCCATATTATGCACTTCCTTTTTACGAATTAAATCGTTATAGAGTTCGTATTTTTGTTTCTTGTACTACATCATGGGCAGATTTGTCATTTCGTAAACCTTTAAATGACGGATGACGAAGGGTGTTATTCGGTGTCCATTCTGTGAATTCAAATTCGCCGACTAAGTGAGGCTCTACGAACATGGTCGTATTAGGAAATTCATTTGTGGTAAAAGGGCTGGTATTGCGATGCAGAGGAATAAGCAAGGTATGCAGTTTATGGAGCATATTTTTAGTAAAGCCTGTACCCACTTTTCCGGCATAAAGAAAGTGTTGCGGTTTATTTTCTTTTTTAGCTTCCTGGAGAGTCCTATCATAATAGCCTAACAGCAGGGAACCGATTCCTCCAGAACGTTGACCTTGACCCGGCAGCCAGCCACCAATCACTAATTCCTGACGATACTGATTTTTTATTTTAAGCCAATCTTCGCTGCGTGCTCCAGGAATATAGGTGCTGTTTAAGCGTTTGGCAATAATACCTTCTAGGTTTAAAGCAGAGGCTGCGGCTAGTATTTCTTTACCGCTGCCTTGTTGATAAGCTGGAGTTTGCCAATTGGCATCTGAAAGCTGCAAGGTTTCCAAAATAGAGCGGCGTTTTGTATAGGAAAGTTCTAAGAGGGATTGATTAAGGTAGAGAATATCAAAGATAATATAGGTTACAGGTGTTTCTAACATTTTCTTATGAATAACAGTAAGGGAACTAAGACCCATGCGTTGTTGTAAGATAGGGAAGGAAGGCAGACCTTTCTTATCAAATGTAATTATTTCTCCATCAAGTATAATTTTTTGCCCGGTTAATTTCTTTTTCAATTGCTGAAGTTCTGGATATTGATGTGTAATATCATTTAGATTGCGGCTTCTTATGGTTAATTGTTCTGCGTTATAGTAAAGCATTGCACGGATTCCATCCCACTTGATCTCAAAGCTGTATTGGGCGTCATCAGGTGGTAATTTAGCAGGTTTAGCTAACATCGGTCTAATTAATTGCATGAAATATCACCTCTATTATTCATAGTATTTTTATATCATTGGTTAGCTATACTCTTAATAAAAAAAGACTGGTTATCCAGTCTTTTTTTATTATAACGTTCTTATTGTGTTAATAGCTTCTCCATTTGATCCAGCATGGCAGAGAAATTATTTAATGTTATTTCAATTGGCTTTGGTGAAGACATATCAACGCCAGCCTGCTTTAAAATATTGAGGGAGTAATCAGAACTGCCGCTTTTTAGAAAATTTATATATTTTTCTTGAGCCGACTGTCCTTCCGTAAGTATTTTATCCGCTAAGGTTGTAGCGGCAGAATATCCTGTAACATATTGATACACATAAAATTCTGAGTAAAAATGTGGAATTCTTGCCCACTCTATGTCGAGTTCCTTATCAACAATAATATTAGAACCATAGTAAGTGACGTTAAGATCGTGCCATAACGTTGCGAGACAATCTGCAGTGAGGGTTTCTCCTTCTTCTGATAGTTCATAAATGTTTTTTTCAAATTCAGCAAACATGGTTTGACGGTAAATGGTAGCCCGTATTTGCTCTAAATACTGATTGATAAGATAGAGTTTTATGTTTTTATCTGTTGTGGTATTAAGCATATGATGCAATAGGAGTATTTCATTTGTTGTGGAAGCAACTTCGGCACAAAAAATCGTATAAGCTGAAGTGGCATAAGGCTGATTTTCCTGACTGTAATAACTATGAATGGCATGCCCCATCTCATGGGCTAATGTGGAGACATCATCATAGCGATTATTATAATTGAGTAAAACAAAAGGGTGGGTTCCATAATTCCCCCAGGAATAGGCACCTGTCTGTTTTCCCTTATTTTCGTAAACATCGATCCATCCAGAAGTTAAGCCTGTATCTAGTATCTGATTATATTCTGAACCTAGAGGTTTAAGGGCGGTACAAACGAGCTTTAGCCCTTCTTCATAAGGAAAGGGGAATTTCACCTCTTTAGCTAAGGGAGTATATAAGTCATACATATGAATGTCAGTTAACTGCAAGAATTTCTTCTTAAGAGCGACATAGCGCTGCAAAGGTGCAAGATTCTTGCGGACAGTAGCTATTAAATTATCATACACGTCCGTTGGCACATTATCACCCTTTAAAGCAGAATCCAAAGTCGAGGCATAATTACGAGTCTTTGCATAAAAAACATTTTGTTTAACATTTCCATTTAATGTAGAAGCAAAGGTGTTGCGGTACCGGTTGTAAGTAGTAAACAAATTAACAAAAGCTTGTTGACGAACATTTCGGTCTTTGGAACGGATAAATAGGCTATAGCGTCCTTCGCTTAATTGTACCATTTGGCCTTGCTCATCGATGGTTTTTGGAAACTCCATATCTGCATGTGCTAACATGTTAAAGGTATTTTCAGATGCTTGTGTAATATCTGAGATTTTAGATAAGATGGCTTCTTCTTTAGGCGATAATACATGCTTTTTTTGCCTGGCAAGGTTATCAAAGTAGAAATTATACTCTTTTAAACCTTCTTCTTGCTGACGAAATGTGGTTAATATTTCATCAGGTAAAGCTAATATTTCTGGTTCAATAAATGCAGTGGCTGCACCTGCTTCTGCAAGTAAGGATTCTAGCTTTCCCGTCATCCCTTGGTATTTGGTATCCGATGTATTTTCATCTTTATGCATACGGGCAAAAGCATATAATTTACCGCTGATTATACCAAGTTCATCCCGCTCTTTCAGGCACGCCAATAAGTCTTGTGATGAGTTCTTTAACGTACCTGTATACTGTGTGATTTCTTTTAAACGACTCTTTAAGGTATTAAAATCTTGTTGCCAAAGATCATCATTTGCATAAATATCTTCAAGACACCATTTATATTGATCTGGTATTTCACTACGAGACGGCACATGGGAGGCTTCGCCAGCAGCGGCATCACCCCTAGTATTGCTATATTGCATTTTAGTAAGCGGCAGTGGAAGAATTCGAAGCATTTTAAACATGTATACACTCCTTTGAATAATATAGATATAGTTGTATATATTAGCAAGATAGTTTAAGATTCCTGTATAGCATATGGAAAAATATCGTTCTTATACTTTATAATAGTTTACGATGCCTTGAAAAATACTTTCAGCTATTTTCGTTCTGCCATCAATACTTGATAATAGAACTTCTTCTTCTGGGTTTGAAATAAAGGCTGCTTGAATTAAAATAGCGGTCATTTTGGTGTAACGAATAACATAAAAGCTTGCAAATCGAGAAGAATGGTCTTTTGTTCCTAGCTCTGTCACTAAGTTTTTTTGTACAAGAGCAGCTAATTTGATAGATTGAGGATCACCATAATGAAAAGTAGTGGTTCCTACAGCTGTATTGCCGGTAAAGGAATCATTGTGTATACTGATGAAGATATCAGCATTCGAATCTTTTGCAATTTCTACACGGGCAGCGAGTTCTTCTCCAGCGGAAGCATCAGGTAAAGACACATTGCGATCACTGTCACGAGTCAGTACTACTGTTGCGCCATTATTTTCTAGCATATCCCGCAAGAGCAATGTGATTGCTAATGTATTATCCTTTTCCATTGTTCCAGATGGACCAATAGCTCCAGGATCGTTTCCGCCATGCCCAGCATCAAGACAGATGATTTTTCCCAATAAACGTTGACTTGCTGGTTCCTCTATGACTGGCGCAGGACGGTCTAAAGATCCAGGCATTACATAATTAGGGGAGTAAATATACACTAATTCATTGGCTGTGTCATAAGTGATCCGCCAATGAAGTGTTTGTGACATCGCTTTTAGTGTCATTAATAAGTCTCTGCTAACCCGGACATTAACGGGTACTTTTTGTCCATCTATGACTATCCGCATTATGGCACCTTCCTTTAAAGGTTACTTTTATTTTATAGTATTCAAAAAACACGCAGGTGGTGAATACTAAGAAAAGAAGAGTATATGAAGGGGAAACCATAAGTATGAACGTAATATTTGAATATATATGGAGTGATTGTATAGTGAAGGTCGTTTTATCAACATTGAATG
This sequence comes from Pelosinus propionicus DSM 13327, assembly GCF_900114615.1. GTDB lineage: Bacteria > Bacillota > Negativicutes > DSM-13327 > DSM-13327 > Pelosinus > Pelosinus propionicus. Next base: position 204,993 of record NZ_FOTS01000001.1, read on the forward strand.
CAAAGTATATTCATTCGTCATTAGCTTTGAAATATCTGAAAAAGACTTGTAACACAGTAAATTCTGAGATTGTGGTTAAAGAATATACTATTAATAATGATTTACTTGTCATCTTAAGTGATATCTATAGTGAAAAACCTCATATTATTGGGTTGGCCTGTTATATATGGAATATTGATATGACTTTGAAACTGGCTGGACTGCTTAAAAAAGTATTACCTGAAGTGGTTATTATACTGGGAGGGCCAGAAGTGTCCTATGATCCTTTAGATGTGATGAAAAGAAATATTGAGATTGATTATGTGGTGCAAGGAGAAGGAGAAGATATTCTTCGGACATTATTGACCGCACTAACCTCCAATACAACGGTTCATAGCATTGAAGGTTTGTCATTTCGGCAAAAAGAAGAAATTATTGTGGGCAAGCCGCAAGTCATTGGAAATCTGAATGCGATACCTTTTCCTTATGGTGATAGTGATATGGATCAGCTTAAAGATAAAATTATTTACTATGAAAGTGCTCGAGGATGTCCTTTCTCGTGCCAATATTGTCTATCAAGTGCTACCTCAGGTGTACGTTTTTTACATTTAAATCGGGTATACAAGGAATTAGAATTTTTTATTAAACATAATGTAAGGCAAGTAAAATTCGTTGATCGAACTTTTAATGCCAAGAAAGAGCATTACTTGCCTATACTACGTTATTTAGCAAAACAAGATTGTCCTACTAATTTTCATTTCGAAATTGCTGTTGATCTTCTAGATGATGAGGTGTTAAATTTTTTGAAAGATGTACCAGTTGGAAGATTTCAATTTGAAATTGGTATTCAATCTACTTATAAACCTACACTTAATAAAATTTCCAGGTATAATAATTGGTCTAAAATCGTTGAGCATGTAACACGTATTATTTCAAATGAAAATATTCATGTACATTTAGATTTAATTGTAGGGCTGCCTTATGAAAATTATAACCAGTTTGGCGAGTCTTTCAATGATGTCTATCAGTTGCGGCCACATATGTTACAAATCGGTTTTTTAAAAATGTTAAAAGGAGCTGGACTTCGTAATTTTGCCAATGAGTGTGGCTATGTATTTTTAGATGAAGCACCTTATGAAGTATTAAGTAATGATAATTTAACTTATGGGGAAGTAAGAAAGCTTAAAATAGTAGAAGAAGTTTTTAATCAGGTATATAATACAGGACGCTTCAAGTATACGTTAGATTTTTTAATTCGATTACACGGTGGCAATGCTTTTCGTTTTTACCATGATTTATCCACTTATTGGGAAGAGGAACAACTGCATTTAGTCGCTCATAGTAATAAATCCATCTTTAAATACTTATTGGATTTTTGTTCGATCCATCATGAACACGAGAGAAGCGTGTGTCAGGAATTTTTAAAGTTTGATGCTCTTATGAATGAGAAAGGAAAATTGCAACCAGAGTTTTTGCCATGGAATCAAGATCAATGGATGGAAGAAAAAAATCAATTTTGGCGTAATGCAAATGTGGTGTGCAATTACATACCTGATTATATTTTCACTACGTGGCGGGACCTTAAAAAGAAATACCATATTGAGGTTTTTTCAATCGACCTGTTGGAATACATAAAACAGCCAGGTCAGATTAGCTATAGGAAAACACCCGTACTTTTCTCGTATGAACAAGATAGGACTCAATACCAATATATTGCATGTGATGATTTTAAAAATATCGAGGGGCGGGATTATCATGCGTTATAACGCTTATTCAGATTTTCTTCGCCAACGTTATGGTGAAAAGGTATATAAATTGCCTGTCAGTTTACCTGTTACTTGCCCTAATCGCGATGGCAGTTGTGGACAGGGAGGATGTGTATTTTGTGGCGAAATTGGTGCTGGATATGAAAATTTACCTGCTTCTATGACTGTAGCAATGCAAATTGCAGCAAATCGTGTTCACATCGCGGCAAAATATAAAGCGAAAAAATTTATTCCTTACTTTCAGAATTTTAGCAACACCTATCTGCCGCTACAACAGCTTGAGCAGTATGTTCATGAAGCTTGCCAAGAAGATGTAGTGAGTATTTCGCTGGCAACTCGGCCAGATTGTGTGAATGATCAATATCTAGAAATGTTGTCAAACATTAGTCGAGCAAATAATGTTGACATCTGTATTGAATTAGGGCTTCAAACTGTAAACTATCATTCATTAAAAAAAGTAAATAGAGGACATACATTAGCAGAGTTTCTGGATGCAACTCTACGGATTAAAGCGTATAATATTGAAGTTTGCGCTCATATTATATTGAATTTACCTTGGGATAATGAGCTAGATGTAATTGAAAGTGCTAAAATATTATCAGCTATGGGAGTTGATCAGGTAAAGCTTCATGCACTGTATATTGTAAAAAATACCACAATGGCTGATTGGTATCAAAAAGGTGAAATAAATCTAGTTTCAAAAGATGAATATGTAGAAAGAGTAGTAACCTTTTTGGAATATTTACATTCCGATATTACGGTACAGCGCTTAATTGGTAGAGCTCCAGAAAAAAATACTTTATTTACGAATTGGCAAACAGGCTGGTGGAAAATCCGTGATGATATTGAAAAGACGTTGGTTGATCGAGATACTTGGCAAGGGAAACGCTGTAATTATCTTAATGGTAGTGCTGTACAAAAATTTCTTTAAAATTGTCTTCCAAGTTTTTCTTTACAAGAAAAGCTTTTGTTGCTACAATGAGCCTTGTGATTTTTAAAATAGAGGTGTAAGTTAAACACATGGAAAAATTAGAGCTGTTATCTCGTATTGAAAAATTATCTTTGTTGTTACATAGTGATGATTTAGCTAAATATAATTTAGCTAATGAAAGTATAATTGAAATAAAGCGGGTATTAGATGAATTGAGTGAGACCTACATTACTACATATTGTTAATGAGTGTATAACAAATGGCGATAGGTATTGTCGTTAGAATTGAGTTATAACCTTAAATTCTAACGGCATATAACTTCGCAATTGGTTTCTATATAAAAAAAAAATATATAATAAAAAAGTTGACAATAATAAAACTGTTATGTTATTATATAGAAGTTGCTTGCGGGTGACAATGAAGTTTTCGAAATGAAAGTGTTATAAATGTTGTGTGTTCCTTGAAAACTAAACAATGTAAGTAAGGTTAAAATAAGCCAGATGTGCGGTACTCGTTTTGGAGTACAAAACAGTTGGTTCATGCAAATGAACTAACACAAACAATTTGTTTTTTTAAAAAGAGCCATCAAGGTTCTTCATAAATAACTTTTATGGAGAGTTTGATCCTGGCTCAGGACGAACGCTGGCGGCGTGCCTAACACATGCAAGTCGAACGG
>NZ_FOTS01000012.1 GCF_900114615.1 Pelosinus propionicus DSM 13327
TGATTTTACTCCGTATTTTTTACAAAGATCCATATGAGAACCACTACCAGATAGATAATCCATCACGACTGTTTCTTTCAACTCCCAAGAATAGGATAGGTTTTTCGAGGTTTCCTGTAGCCCTTCTGGTCCTAAAGACTGATACCTTGCTAACCATCGCCTAATGCTTGTATTAGCTACCTTTAATTGCTTTGACAGATCGTTCATGGAGTATTCATTCCGTAGGTACTTTTCAACTGCATCAATGCGTTCTTCATATGAAACCGTAAATTTGCTTCCCATAAAAAATATGCTCCTTCCTTGCAATAGACAGTTTTATTATTTCAACTGTCTATTACAAGGGGAGCATATCACTTCGGGTGAGGCGGCTTTTGCTTTATTAGCGCTGTTAACTATAGACAGCATAGAGGATCGGTACATACCCCTGGAGCTGCAACGTAATTTAGTAAAAACTCTGTTTAAAACGTCCCAGGGACGGCCGTAAAAAAGTAAGTTAAGCTATCCACCAATTAAAGCTGCATTACCTTTGGCAGAGCGATTTGTATTTTTTTATTATTCATCTTCGTCTTCATGTTTATCTAACTGTTTAAACGCTGGATGCATCAAGGTACTTCCCAAAGGACTAGGCTTTTGTTTTCGAGCTGCATTTTGAACCTGTATGATCAAATGAAAAGCTGCGCGAGAGAGGGTTGCTATCAGATATGAAGTGATAAAACCATTTAGGTGGGTCCATTTTATTAATTGTACGATGTCTAGTACAGAAAGTATTTGTACAACGATCACGGTAAGGAAGAATGTTCCTACAGTATTCCAGATTAAGAACTGTCGCCAATTAGGACTATATTGTTGTACAAGCATGTAGGTGAGCGGTACTAAAGTCCAGTCCCGAAGGAAAACACTCGTTATAAATGGTTCTAGTCGAACCTTATAATACCATAGTCCTGCTGTCGTTCCGTAAAGGTCAACAAGGCTCGTCATAACAGTGACTAGAGAACCGTAAAATAATAAATAAGCTAACCGCGTTTTATCCGTAAGATGATACCAAACAATATAAGCTATTATGATGATTGCGACAAGGCCCCAATACTTCGGGGTTGTTATGGCAGTTTGCCATTGGGCGAGTAACGTATCCCACATATCCGCCCTTATCTGGTAAAGCATATAGTTTGCATCCATATATTAACCTCCATATTACATATTAAGATTAGGTTACTCATATCTAATAAAAAAGATTCAACGAAAAGTTAGTTATGGAAAATATGATATATTATTAAGTGAGTTCCAAACAGGGTACAGGCCTAAGATATACTTGTAAAATCAGGTAAGCAAGTCTATTTATTTGACGATAGTTTAGCTTATAGTTACTATAGAATTGAATATAATGATGATAACAATATTACAACGTTTTGTGAGAATTTGTTAAAAAAAGAATAAGGTTGATATTACCTTATTCTGGATGATTTTATTATGTTCTCGGATATCTAACACACAAGAGGACTTATAATTAATAATTTTAGTGAAGGTTTTTTTGAAATGTATAATTGTGAACTAAGACCAACCATGAAGAAAAATGTGACAATATAGCGATAAGTAGAAACTGGTTATGGACGCCCTGAATCATCTTCTGATATATTGTTTACAAGATATCAGAAGATGGCATTTGTCACTATGCCTTGCTAGTTTATGATTTTAATTAGTTCTTTACTATTATCCTTGTTCTATTCAGTTGACTTTAAAGTGATAAATCGTATTCTTCAGAAACCCATAGCTGCACATAAGATAAAAATTTTTCGGTTGAAGAAGAAATTAGACTTTTATCCTTTATTGCAATTCCCAAGTCTCTGTATGCAGGAATTTCTAATTCTTTGCATATTATTTTTCGTGAAGTATTTTCTAATACTAATTTTGGTAAAACACTGATTCCTAATTCACTTTCAACCATAGCGATGATTGCATAATCATCTTTTTCTGTAAAATGAACAGTAGGCGTAATTTGATGAATTTCAAATATCTCTGAAATCTCATCATCAACGCCTTCATTTAATTTGATATAGGGATATTCAGATAATGCTGATATAGGAAAACACACTTCTTTAGCGAGTATATGTTTTTCCGGCAAGACAGCGACTAGAGGATCCCTTTTAAGGAATGTGGCTTTAAGCTGCTTGCATGTAGGTATCCTTATGAAAGAACAATCTACACGTCCCTGCATAATCCATTCTTCATTTTCTTCGTTTGTACCATGTAGCAATTCAAGCTGAATTTTTGGATTAGAGATGGTATTATTGAAGAATTAAAATCAAAGAAAATAAAGAATATCTATATTCATATCGATGTCGATGTCATGGATCCGTTGGAATTCCCTTATCAGCCGGTACCGGCTGAAGGAGGATTAAGAATTGATATTTTTTCAAATATATTGGGAGAACTGGCAAAGGAGTTTCATATTGTTGGAGTATGTCTTCTTGGATGCACTGCCTTAAGTAATCAAAGAATCAAGATTTTACACGAGATTATAAATTTAGGGACAAAGATTTATTGACAGTAAATTTTGTTCATTCAGTTTTATAGATTGCTTATGGGTAACCCGTGTGGATAGAAGGAAAACACAGAGGTAGTATGCCCTTGGTCAGAAGGTAAAGTAATGCGTGCTTGTAGCTTTGTATGTATTTATGGTGTGTGAAATTTTTCTAAAAAAACAATTGACAACGATTATCATTTTCATGTATCATTTAACTAATAACATATTTAACAGAGGGCCAGGAGCTCCGTCACTAACTAGTTTAGAGACGGAGTTTTTTTATTGAGTACTAATTTTGCTCAATTGCAGCAAGCAGCAGCAGTATGGCTTCAACTATTTGTTAAACTTACGGGAGGAACATATTATGAAAAAGAAAATGACATGCGCTGTTCTTTCGACAGCAATCGTGATAGGAATGGGCGGATCAGTGTCTCCAGCGTATGCAGAAACGACTATTGAACTGCAGGATCTGTATGTAAATCCGGATTATGTAGAGATTGAACGATTAAGAGATACTAAACAAATTATTGTAATTACAAAAGAAGATATTCAGAATAAAGGATATAAAGGAGTTTCTGATATTTTAAAGGATATTCCAAGTATCTCTGTAGGTGCAACGGGTATGGGCGATATTGATATTCGTGGGCAAGGATCGGATCAGTCAGTAAGAAACATCCAGGTTTTGTTGGATGGAGCCCCGATAACAACCTTTGTCAATCACCCGTTAAGTACAAATTATGATGTGGTTCCAGTTGAACAAATTGAAAAAATTGAAATCATTCCGGGCGGCGGTTCGGTTCTTTATGGCTCAGGAGCTTCCGGCGGGATTATCAATATTACAACAAACTTGCGTAGTATGAATAAGCCGAACAAGACAATTTCAACAGAATGGAATTCAGATGGCTATCGTGCTAATTTTAACTATGGAGAAAAAATCAATAATAAAATAACAACAGAAATCGGATATTTCAAGCAGGACAGAGATTTATATTTTAAAGATACATATAAAAAGAGTGAGTATTTTTCTGCTGGAGTTCAGTATGATGCTGGTCAAGGTCAACGATTAACGTTTCGCATGAGTCATTTAGAGGAAGAAGGTCAATATATTGCTAATATCCAGCCTGCGAAAGTGGCGAAGGCAGGAAGAGATTATGTGCCTGATTATGAAACATATACCGTTGGCTTGGATGCAGATGGACATAAAATAACAGAAACAAGAAGACCGTATCTATTTGCTGACAGGAGAATGGATTCATACAACATTGGGTATCAAAAGGAATTAAGCACTACATGGAAATTTAGCAGTGATCTTTTTTATAATACTGGCTATTTCATGAATAGCAAGTATGAAGATAAAAAAATGGATCATGAAACCAAAGGGGTAAAACTTAAATTTGACCACTCATATGGTAAAAAAAATAATATTTTGATCGGTCTGGATCTTTATGAACAAGACGCAGAAATTGGATATAACGATTATAAGCTTGTCAGCTCCGCACAGAAAACGTATAAGATCGTTCCTTTATCATTTAACTATAATAAAAAAACAAATGCAGTTTATCTATTGAATAATATGTCCAGAGGGAAATATACGTTCACTCAGGGGATACGGAGAGAAAAGATAGATTGGAGTTTTGATAAAGTCGGCAATAACATCAATGGTGCTGGAACATCCGAACGCTGGAATACTGCTAAAGAGCTTTCGCTGGCTTATCATTACAATGATACGGGAAGAATTTATGCACGGTATGAAAGAGGATATACTACTCCGGATGGAATACAGATTACGGACGAAATTAGAGTAAATGGAAGCAAACGATATGTTGGAACATCTGCGAAAGATGAAATCTTTGATCTCTATGAAATTGGTTTACGTGATAAGGTAGGTATATCAACTGTTAATTTAACTTTATTTAATTCGAATACGGATAATCAAATGAATCGTATATATCTGTTTGATAACAATGGGTCTCTGACGATGCAGACACTTAATATGTTGAAAACCAGACGGAAGGGTTTAGAACTTTCACTGCGCCAAAATTTTGGTAAGCTAACGTTACAGCAAGGCTATGCTTATTTGCATGGGGAAAGTGATTACACTAATTTTGGACGCAAATTCCTTGAAGAAAATAGCGGAAGTATTATTGATTGGACTAAAAGCGGACTTAAAAAAGTTCCCAAGCATAAAGGAATTTTGAAAGCAGACTATTCATTTAATGATAAGTTCACTGTAGGTATTAAATACACATATTTTGGAAAGTATAACAATTTCCTTGAAGATGCCGATAAAGCTGATGGAGGAGTTATGCAGCCCCATTCATTGGTTGATCTGGATATGAAATATAAGCTTAATAAAGAGATTGAATTGTACAGTGGTGTAACAAATCTTACAAACAGAAGACACTATGAATATGTAGGAGATTCTTTTGGAACGATTATTCCAGGATCTGAACGTACGTATTACTTTGGCATGAAATATGCTTTTTAATAGAGAAAAAGAGCAAGAAATAGAAATAGTGAGTCTGCTTTTTATAGACGGGAGCAAATTAGAAAAAACTTAATGCTGGAAAAACGCAGCAATGAAAGAAATTCTTACGGTAAGATTGTTCGTGAATAGATTTGGTAAATAAAGCAGGAATAATAAAAGTTTCAATTACTGCTGATTGTGAGTAGGTGATGTGTTTATGGTAGAGCGTGGATACTGGAATAAATATTTTTTAATTTCATTCGGGATACATGGTTTGGTTATTCTATTGATCTCCTGCTTTGGCTTTCAAACTTCTCCGGCTAAAATGAACAACACCGGTGAGTTCAGTGTACAGTTTGTCAATTTGAGTGAGGGAAACATGCAGGACAATGGCAGTCTTTCTGAAAATGCAGCAAGCTTTTCAACTTCAGTTGCAGGTGAGAGTGCTTTAGCGCAAAAGGATACTTCTGTATATGAACCAGAAAGAAAGAAACCATTTATCAAATCAAGTAAAGGAATGGAACCAGCTCAGCTGGAAGAAATAAATACAAACAGCAGCCAGATGACTGGAAATAGTACAAGATTATCAGAGGTAACAGGCCTAAATACCGGTGGGCAAGCAGGTGCAGCAAATCAATCCTTGGGACAAGGAGCGGGCAATGGGATTTTTAGCAACGGCAATTTTTTGTCAAATGGCGATGGCAGTTATACTGCGTTAAATGCAGAAGGAATATCCTATACGATTCTTCGAGATGCCGATGCTAGGTATCCCGAAGAGGCCCGTTCTATTGGTTATAATCGTGTGGTAAGTGTACAGGCTAAAATATTGGTAGGGTTGGATGGATCTGTGGAAAGTGTTGAAATCTTAAACTCTGTTCCCAACCTTGGATTTAAGGAATCCGCAACACAAGCCCTGCGGAAAATGCAATTTGCACCGATTTACTACCAAAGTCATAACGTGAAAATGTATTTTACTAAAAGAATATATTTTCAGCCTTAAAGTCCGGTTATTGACAATTATTATCATTTAGTATTATACTGTTATTATACAAGAACTAATGTAGTAATATATTAGTTCTAATGGAGAAAATGTTTTGTTTTTTATTTAAAAGAGAGCCAGGAGCTCCGTTGCGTAAATAAATACGCGCGGAGTTTTTTTTATAAATAAGGAGTGTGAGTTGTATGCTTGGCTATGATGGAACTGTACAGGATTTATGGAATGAAACGCCGGCGGCATTGCGCTCCGTTCGGTGTGCCTTTTGCCATAGCATGTTATTTCGCGGTGCAGTAGAAAAAATTGAAATTAAATGCTCTAAATGCGGTACCGTTCAAGTTGTGCAGCGGAATGGCGAATCTTTGATCAAGGAACGGGACTTGTCACGGAATGGACTTAGAAGAATCAGCGGCATGCAGAATCGTATGGTAACTGACAGCATGGGAAGGCTTGTAACAATCCCCAGTCAACCGCAGCGTGTTATTATTTTAAATTCATCTAACTTAGGGCTGTTTATTGAAACAGGTGGTGAGCCGGTTGGGAGAGGAACTTGTGAGATATTGCCGGCTGCGTTGCGGGATAAAATTCAAGATATTCCTACTGTAGGGTTGCCTTGCAAGCCTGATTTAGACCGTATTCTGGCGATAAAGCCGGATTTGGTTATCGGGATGGCTTTTCCGGCGCATCAGTCGCTGGCAGCTGTTCTGGAAAGGAAAGGTATTCCAACAATGCTGCAGACATTTGCTCGCTATGCAGATGTTTTGGAAGCTTTACATTTTTATGGAGAGCTAAATGGAAAATCAAACGTTGCTGCCCAAAAAATTGCTGCTATTGAACAACATCGACAGGCATTAATCGAACAAACTAGCGGGCAGCCTTCACCAAGGGTTCTCATTGTATGGGCGATTGCGGATGGATTATATGCAGCATTATCAACAAGTTTCATCGGTGATATGGTAAAACGGCTAGGGGGAGTAAATGTGGCTGATTTGCTAATACCTATGGATGAAAAAATAGCGTATGCACCATTGGATTACAAAGGAATTCTTGCAGTTCAGCCTGACGTTGTTTTAGTAATTGACCATCGTTTTGATGAAAAAGCGAATCAGGGTATTCAGCTGTTGCACGATTCACTGTGGCAGGGACTCCACGCTGTTCAGCAAAATTACGTGTACTCTCTTCCTTTTTCCCTGTTTGCAGTGAACCCAGGTGCGCAGGTTGAGGAAGCCATGAATATTTTGGCTGATTTTCTTTATAAAAGGTAGAACAGAATAATAAGTTTTCATTTGTGAACTTTGTGTTGGTTATATTGATAAGATGAAAGGAATGATCGTGTATGAAAAAATATATAGTTTTGTACTCATCCCGGACTGGAAATACAAAAAAGATAGCAGAAGCTATTTGCAGTGCCTTGCCTGCAGGTACTCCCTGCCAGTCGATTGGCGAAGCGTCGGCTGATTTGAATGGTTATGATTGTTTATTTATCGGATTCTGGGTTGACAGGGGGACAGCCGATCAACAGACGCAGCAGTTTCTGAAGCAATTAAGTCATCCTCATATTGCATTGTTTGCCACTTTAGGGGCTGATCCGTGTTCTCAACACGCCGCTGACAGCTTATGTAATGCGACGGCTCTTTGTCCTAGCGAAAATCCTCTGGTACATAGTTTTATCTGTCAGGGAAAAGTTGATCCGCAGCTGATTGAACAAATGAAAAGAATGTTTCCTCCCGGACATCCTCATGCGGTGGATGAAAAACGAGAAGCCACTCATGAGGAGGCGAAAAAGCACCCCAATGAAGCAGATGTGGCAGCTGCTAAAGCCTTTGCCGCGGAGACCATTAAGCGAGTGGAGAACATGTGATGATGAAACTACAAGACTTATTTCAAACACTATCGGCGGAAGATAAAGCCCTGCAGCTGGGATTTGAAAAGGCAGATCCTCTGACGGGAGCTTTTTCTCAAAAAAGGGTAGTGCATGCAGGTACGCAGGGTCGTCCAGTGTCACCCGGTCAAGCGCAAGTGTTGTGGTGTCAGGTTATGGAGCAGACGCCGGCAGAAAAAACGGAGCGAGCAGCTTATATTCATATTCCGTTTTGCCAGACCAAATGTTTGTATTGCAACTTTTTTCAAAATGCAGTCAATCAAACAGCAGAGGACTACTATATTGACTGTCTGATTCGAGAGTTAGAAAACGATGCCGATTTTCCTCAACTAAAGGATGGGCTGATCCATGCCGTCTTTATCGGCGGTGGAACTCCTACCTCATTGTCTCCGCATAATGCTCGCAGGTTGCTGAAGACAATTCATCGCTGTTTGCCGCTGGCTGGCGATTATGAATTGACTCTGGAAGGCAGAAGCAGCGATCTAATACCGGAAAAAATGGATGTTTGGATGGAGAACGGTGTCAATCGTGTATCGATTGGCGTGCAATCATTTCATACGAAAATTCGCCGTCAATTAGGACGGGTAGATGATCAGGAAACTTTACTGAAGCGGTTGGCTGGGTTGAAAGCGTATCACCAATGTTCTGTTATTGTTGACCTTATCTATGGCTTGCCTAATCAGGATATGAAGGCATGGGAGGAAGATTTGCAGATTTTAACAGATTCTGTGGTTGACGGTATGGATTTATACCAGCTCAATGTATTTTACGACAGTGAGCTGGAAAAACAGATATTGGCAGGAAAAATGTCTCCTGCGGCCAGTACTTCTCAGCAGGCCCAAATGTATGCCTATGCTCAGGAATTTGTAGAAAAACGTGGTTTTTCACGTCTTAGTATTTGTCATTGGCGGCGAAGCAATAGGGAACGGAGCCTTTATAATACGTTGGCGAAGAGGGGGAGCACCATGTTCTCCTTTGGCTGCGGTGCAGGCGGCAATGTAGGTGGTTATTCGACTATGCTTCACCGAAGTCTAAAGCCGTACCAAAGTATGGTTATGGAAGGAATAAAGCCATTCATGGCTATGATGGAACAGACACCGGTGCAGTCTATTATCAATAGCATATTGGAACAATTGGAACGCGGTTTTTTAGATTTGCAACGATTGATTAAAGCGAATGATCGGCTGGCTGAATTAAAATGGCTCTATGATCTTTGGGAACAAAGAGGGCTTGTGCATTATGACGGTGTCTATTCCTTGACTGTTGCTGGTCAGTTCTGGCAGGTTAACATTGCCCAAACTACCGTGGAATGTGTAGAGTTTATTTTGCTGCAAACACACAACATTGCAGTGCAGGGAATCGCTGCACAGAATGGAAAGGCGCAGCTTCCGGGAGGTAAAGTTATGCCTCCGGGGCATCCGGCAATTTCTCTGTCTGATAGAGGAAAATAGATCCTGATCAACGATTATGAGGTGCTAGATTAATGTATCCTGGTAAAATCATTAAAAAATATATTTTGATGGCAGTGGGCTGTCTTTCATTATTCCTTGGCATTCTAGGTATATTTCTTCCCCTGCTGCCAACTGTGCCTTTTCTTTTACTCACTGCGTATTGCTTTGCTCGCAGTTCTAGGCGACTGTATAATTGGCTGATTCACCATAAAACATTTGGCAGCTATATTTATGATTACCAAACTTACCGGGCCATTAAGCGAAAAACGAAGATTATGGCGATATGTTTTTTGTGGGGATCGCTGGGGCTTTCAATGAGTTTATTGTCTGACGTGTATATCTGCCTTTTATTAACTCTTTTAGGGATGGGTGTGACATTCTATATTCTCTCATTGCAGACTTTAAAATAATAAGTATAAAAGGGACTGTCTCAAATGCAAAAGCATGGGAGGCAGTCCTATTGTTACATAGATGCTATATCAAAAGTAATTAGTAGTAAAATTTGTAGTAGTTAGAGGTAGAGGAAAGAAATGACTATTTTAGAAGGGATAAGTAGAATATATTATATGTTGTTGAACGGAACGAAGAGTGGCAGTGATTAGTAGAAACAAGGTCTTAAAGATATATTGTAGTAATAAGAATCCAATATAGAGTCATAGTTTTCGTAGAATAATATTCAGTTGAGGTGAAGAGATGATTAACGAAATAACCAGTGAATTAACACGGATTGAATCAGAAAACGGAGTTAAGATTTTATATGCTGTTGAATCTGGCAGCCGGGGTTGGGGCTTTGCTTCAAAGGATAGCGACTATGATGTGCGGTTTATATATATTCGTCCGTTGGCAGACTATCTTAGTATTGAGGACCACAAGGATTTTATAGAGGTACCCATCAATAGCCTTTTAGATATTAATGGTTGGGATATTCGAAAAGCTTTGAGATTATATCGAAAATCCAATCCACCACTTATGGAATGGCTGAGTTCACCTATTGTATATAGAGATGAACATTCCTTGGCTGAGAAGCTTAGAACATTGAGCGTGGAATATTTTTTGCCAGTGCCTTCGCTGCATCATTATTTAAACTTGGCAAAAAAGACATTTCAGGAAATGCTTATAACAAAGCAGGTTAGAATTAAGAAGTATTTTTATGTGTTAAGACCCCTTATGGCCTGCAGATGGATTGATACATACCAAACGATGGCACCTATGGATTTTCATAAGTTAATGGCTGGTCTAAGGATTGAAGAGGATATTCGGGCGGGAATAGACAGTCTGATGGAGCGCAAGCTTATCAGCATAGAATCCGATATTGAGCCAATCAATCAGCAGTTATATCAGTATTTTAGCGAAACCATTGCTTATTATGAGGATAAAATTCGTCTTTTACCCAGAAAAGATCATCCAGAAAAAGCAGCATTAGATGCATTATTTTGCAAGATAGTAAAGGAGGCCTGGGCTGGAGAAAGTACATCTAGCTAAAGACGTTATGGATATTCAAAAGATCAAAGAGAAAATAAATAGCACAGAATATGATTTCCTACGGAAAAACAGGAATCTTGGTGATAGAATGATTCTACTGACCACAGGAGGTTCATATGCCTATGGCACTCATGTGGAAACCAGCGATACTGATATTCGAGGGATTGCTGCAGAACGAAAAGAAGAACTGTTAGGGCTGTCAAACTTTGAGCAGTTTGAAGACCGTATTACAGATACGGTAATTTATGGTCTCCGCAAGACCGTAAACCTTGCCCTGGCTGGAAATCCTAATATTTTAGAGATGCTGGGCACTCGCGAAGATCACCTGTTGATTTTAACCGACGAAGGCAAATGTTTACGGGATCATGCAGATCTATTTCTATCAAAGAGAGTAATTCAGAGCTTTGGGAATTATGCCACTGCTCAGCTAAGACGGCTCCAAAATGCACTGGCCCGGGACAGTTATCCCCAAGCAGTAAAGGAACAGCATATGTTAAATAGTATACAGGGACAGATGCATCATTTTAAGCAAAAATACCATCAATTTATGAATGAAGAAATTAACCTGTATATCGACAAGTCTAACAAAGAGGATTATGAAGCAGAGATTTTTATGGATATCAACTTGAAACATTATCCTTTGAGAGATTTTAAATCGATTTACTCAGAGATGAGCAATGTAGTTAAGGATTATTCCCAATTGAATCACCGCAATAAAAAGAAAGATGCATTGAAATTGAATAAACATGCGATGCATCTGATTCGGCTTCTGATTACAGGTTCAGAGATACTTCAGGGTAAGGGGATACATACCTATAGAGCTGCTGAGAGGGATTATCTTTTAGAGATTAGAAGTGGGAAATTTACCTATGAAGAGATTTTTGCAGCCGTTGATAAATTAGAAGCTGAATTCAAATATGCGGCGCAAAATACGGTTCTACCAGATGAACCTAACCATAAGGCAGCAGAGGAGCTTCTCATCTGTATTTATGAAAAAATGCTTTGACGATTTAAGCAGGGAAATAAATATCCTATCTAATAAGGAAACCTCCTGTACCATTTCGCATTGAAATTACAGGAGGTTTATATGGATATGATTGTTTATGTAGTTCATGAATTCTTAATGGCAAGGAGTGAATTCAATTGTTCAAGCAGACTGCTATTGCCAGTTAAAGAAATATGACCAATTTTATCGCAGATCTTTTCTAAGAATTCGAGTTCCTTAAGACGGAAGAGGGTTTGATTTTCTTCCATTAGCTTGGCGGTATTTAACAGACTCCTGGTTGATGCCGTTTCTTCCCGGCGTGTAATCACGTTAGCAAGGGCTTTTTTTTCAGCAATAAGGACTGTATTTAAAATATCCTTAATTTCACCAGGAAGGATAATATCTTTCACACCAGCAAACAGAAATTCTACACCGTAATTCGGTCCTTTTTCTTGAAGGGCTTTTAATACATAGGCAGCAATCTCCTGTTTCATCTTTAAAAGGTCGTCAAGCTTACGTGTTCCCACATATTCGCGCAGAATAAGCTGCAGCAGGATGTATAGTTGTTGCTCGTAATCTTTCACTTCTACTACTACTTTTAAGGCATCGGTTATTTTATATTGACAGACGAAATTAAACCGTATTGGTATTTTGTCTTCTGTCATAATTTCCTGGCCGTTAATTTCGATCTCGCGTTTGCGCATATCCACCTTAGTAATATCGATCTTGCTGAAACCAAGCCAGAAATAATGTCTGCCTGGCTCAAGAGTACGCTGCAGAATGTTATTGAAAAATAGTATGCCTTTCATATGTGGCTCAATATCATATACCCCGCAGTAAGGTTTAAGTTGTGGTATAGCAAGCAGATCCTTGTCTATATGATCATGGATTTCTGGATCGCTTATCGTAACAACTGTAAAAGTATGCTTTTCTAAAGGTGTCCAAAAGGCATACTTTCCAGTGTTAAGAACCACTTGAAATTTATCATTGACATAATGGAAGGCAATTTCCTTGTCTGCTACATCGATAATAGCAAGCTCGCTGCATAGATCAGCGTCTTGCAAGAACATATCTAAATGATAACCAGCAATGTAAAATGGTTTGGTTATATCTAGAATCTCTACTTTAGTTTGAGAAAAGGGTATTATAAAATGTTTCCCAGGTTTTAAATTGCCTCTATAGTTACCATCTTTAAAGAGTATGCCGCGTTCATGGTCTCTAATTGTTATTCGCATAATGTATCCTCCTCCGAATAAAAAATATGAAAAATTTATGAATATTCATTGTTATACCTTTCTCTTAGGAATCCCACAGACTTTTTAGCGGAACTTTGATTCAGCATCAAGATTTACTGTACTGAAGACTGCAAAGGGTATAGGCATATGCCTGATCTCTTGACGGTCTTGAGTGCAGTTGACTTATGCGGTATCCTCAAAATCACAGAGCCAAAGCCTGCTGCGTGTTTGGCGGTTAGCCGCGAAATACGCAGGGAATTCCTTTGATTCAGGTGTTTAAAAAGGAAAGACTTGAAAGGTCTTTTTCATGTGGGGAGTCGAACCCCATTCCCAAAGGGAATTTACCAATGAAGACTCTACCTCTGAGTTAACCGTAGCAGCTACGGTGGAGGAATCGAACCTCCGACACTTCAGTTCAGACCGTTCCTTTGGTATACCCTGCAGCAGAGCTGTGGGCACCGCCAGGCTTTTGAAACCTTAGCATGAAAAGTAAACGGTAAAATATATCGTAAAATATACTTCCAATAGTAAGGGCTTCAACCTTTAACTACACCGATCGTACGAAGTTTTTTTACCGGTGTGATAAGATCAAGCTCATTTGCAATAACAGTATCAATATCTTTATAGGAATAGCGTGATTCTTCTGCGATATCAGTTTTACTGTTCTTACCGAGAACAACACCACCGCTTTTTAAATCTGTTATTACTTCTTCAACAGAGAAGCTTTCTCTGGCTTTGGTTCTTGACATACGGCGTCCTGCACCATGGGAGCATGAAGTAAAACTTTCCGCATTACCTTTGCCTTCGACAAGATAACTATAGGAGCCCATGGCACCAGGTATAATGCCAGTATCGCCTTCACGTGCCCTAATGGCACCTTTTCTGTGAACCCAGACATTTTTGTCGTAGTGATTTTCAATAGCGGCGTAATTATGATGGCAGTTAATATAACTGGAATACTCTGGTTGTACACCTCCGGAACGGATGACCCATCCGTCTATCATTCTTGTTATATCACTCATCATTCGGTCCCTGTTTTCCCGAGCAAATGATAATGCTAAATTCATCCAATCAATATAGGATTGGCCTTCAACACTATTCACAGGTAAAAAGGCAAGTTGGTAGTTGTCTGGTACAAGAGAGAACCATTGTTGGTTATGTTCTCTTGCCACAGAGTGGAAAAATTTACAGATTTGGTGTCCCAGATGTCTGCTGCCAGAGTGTAGCATAATAGCTACCATACCATCTGCATCCTCCTGCAGTTCAATGAAATGATTGCCGCCACCTAAGGTACCTATTTGGTAGTAGCTCTTTTCTATTTCGGGAATCAATTCTTTTGCAAAAGAGTATGTATCTATATTGGATAGTGCTGTATCTATTGTGGATGAGGTTTGCTGCTTCTTATGAGATCTGAATCCTAAAGGAATATTTCGTAAAATGTCGCCAACGATGCCTTGCAGCAATGAACCGTTAGGTGTAGTTGTATTTTTGAGAAATGCTGCTTCAATATTGGTTTGCATATAAGCCATCCCGCATCCGATATCCACGCCGACAGCGTTGGGAATGACTACGCCATCTGTGGCAATCACACCGCCGATCGGCATCCCTTTGCCAGTATGTGTATCTGGCATTAGGGCAACCCATTTATGTATAAAAGGAAGATTGGATAGATTAGTAGCTTGCTCTAAGCATCCTTCTTCTAGAATATCCTTATCACTTAGCCAGACCTTTATTGGGTGGCTGTTTTTTTGTTTGTCATAAATTGTATACATGAAATCATCTCCTTGGCTATAATTTACCATAGGATTGATCAGGCATCATTAAAAAAAGTTTGCGAACTTCAAGGAGTCGTTGACAATTATTGCTAGGATGATATGATTAAAACAACCAAAATGTAAGGGTGATAGACATGGCCGGATTTACGGAATTAATAAAGAACTTCGATAAAATAAGAGACTATACTAGAGATTTTTTTGTGTACGGTTATAAGTGTAGAAATGATTACACCAGAAAGAGCGGTAGAAGCTACGATAATGAAAGACGAAGAATAGAGAGCTATCTTTCTGGATACATCAAATGGGAAACTAATTCCCGGGGGAAAAATATATTTATCAGCACGGATACGTCGGATCTTTCTAGTAATCCTCTCTTTTCCATGTGGGAGGCAAAATCTTTTACTAAGAATGATTGCCTGTTGCATTTTTGCCTGCCTGATATACTAAGGGAAAATCCTGGTTTAACAGCAAAAGATGTGGCAGGTATTTTGAGTGAGCAATACCTGTTTTGTTTTAATGATTATGATATGTTGGATGTCATGACAGTTCGTAATAAGCTCAATGAATATACAGTTGCTGGTTTATTCAGCACAGAAAAAAAAGGTAAAACTTTGCACTATTCCATAAATCAAAGCCTATTCGATCAAGCCGATCCTTCTGTAATAAACAACCTTCTATCTGCTTTGCAGCTTTTTGAGAATGTTGTTCCCGCTGGGGTTTTGGGCTACTTTATTCGACGGGATAGAGGCAAAAGAGAAGATATATTTTCCTTTCGTCATATCTTCATGTCACACACACTGGATGATGAGGTATTGATTACGATTGCTAATGCAATGGATTGTAAAAAAAGCATACGCTTTGCAAACTACAGTTCTCGGTCTAAGACCCATTCAGTGGAAACTGTACTTCCGCTAAAAATTGCTACCAATGTAAGGCATGGACGAAGATTTTTGCTAGCTTATAATCTTAGGATGCGCAGGCCGTTTTCCTATCGCTTGGACTATATTAAAAACCTTGAAATTTTAGAGGTAAGTGATATCTATGAAGCAAAATTGGCAGAACTTGAAAACCGATTGCCTTTTTCATGGGGAGTAGCCCTTGGCAAAAAAACGCAGATGGAGAAAGTTGAAGTAATTCTTCATATTGATGAGATAAGGGAAGGATATGTTCTTATAAGACTGAAAAGAGAAGGAAAAAATGGCACAGTTGAAAAAATAGGATATCATACCTTTGCTTACCGGAATGAAGTGTTTGACACTATGGAAATGGTTCCTTGGCTTCGAACCTTTATTGGGCGAATTATATCTGTCAAAGGATCGAATAAACCAGTCATTCAGCGGTTTATTGATGATATTGACCGCATGGCAAACTTGTACGACGAAGAGCAGTGAGAGTGGTGGAGTAGATAACAAATTGTATGGTATATGCGATTAGGCGAAAGGGAGAGGTTTTTATTTTGGAGATTTTTAATGAAATACATAGTCGATATTTTTATATTATAAGTGAAATTCTAAAAGCTGCTTCCTTAAGTAGCCTACATAGTAAGGATATTGCTAGGATAGTTGCTAAGTTAGGTTTTGCCGAAACCGCAGTGACCCTGCCCGAAAAATTAGTAAATGCGAATGGGGAAGGCTATTTTGTACTGAAAGAAGAGTCTTCCAGATATACGCCAGTCTTAAAAGGCGATCCACCCCTTTTATTAACGGAGTATCAAAAACGGTGGATTCGAACAATTGTAAAGGATAAACGCTTTTCCCTATTTATAGATGAAAGTCAATATCAGCTTTATGAAGAACTGCTTTCCGGCGTTGAACCTTTGTATGATAGTCAGCACTTTATAACGGTTGACATGGCCAATGATGGTGATGACTACGAAAGCAAGGAATACAGAGGGATTTTTAAATCAATAATGCAGGGTATACAAGATAACAAAATTATTCTCATTACATATGAAAGTGGTAAAGGTAACCGCCTTTCCGCATACTTTGCTCCTTATAAGCTAGAGTATTCTATTAAGGATGACAAATTTAGACTATGCGGGATACGAGTTAGGCAAGGTAGAATGAGAAGCCTCTATAAACTAAACCTTTCCCGAATCAGTTCGGTGGAAGTCATGGAATATAATAGACCAGAAAATCTTGCTAGCTATATTAAAAGCCTTCGTATGCCACTACCAGTAGAAATAGAGATTACAAATGAGCGTAACGGTTTTGAACGAATCTTTACCCAGTTATCCAACTTTGAGCGTGTTTCAGAATACGATGAAAATACTAAAAGATGTCTAATGAAAATTTATTATTATGAGGTCGATGAGATGGAACTACTCATAACCCTTCTTTCTTTTGGACCGGTTGTCAAAGTGATTGGTCCCGACCACTTCAAGGAGCAATTAATCGGGCGCATAGCAAGACAGAAACAATTGCTTACAATGCTAGATGAAAGATATGTAGAAGGTAATTCATGAGATAATTAACCAGGAAAGGTATGGATACATATGCTAGAAAAAGAGTTTGTAAGAAAAATCAATAGGATTCATGGTGCGGCATATGTTGTTGGTGGATGGGTTAGAGATTGGATTAGAGGAGTTATCCCTAAAGATAAAGATTATGTGATTACTGGTGTGCTTGAAGAGGATTTTAATGAATTGTTTCCACAAACAATTAAAATAGGCAAGTCCTTCCCTGTATATTTGCTAGAAATCAATGGCGAGTCTTGTGAAATTGCATTTGCCAGGCAGGAACGTAAAACGGGTGTAGGTTATAAGGGGTTTGAGGTTTCCTTTGATAAAAGTATCCGTATTACGGATGATCTATATCGTAGAGATACAACGATGAATAGTATTGCCTTTGATTTACAAACGCTTGAACTGATAGATCCATTTCAAGGTAAGCAGCACATTGCTGAACGAAAGATATTCCCCACTTCACATCATTTCAAAGATGATCCAATTCGGGCGCTGCGAGCAGCGAGACAATCAGCACAGTTTGATTTTTCCATTGATGAATCAACAATTGCGTTGATGAAGGAATGCCGGGAAGAATTAACGAGCGAGCCTAAAGAACGATTATTTAATGAACTGGACAAGGCTTTACAATCGAATAAGCCATCGCTATTTTTCTTAGCATTACAACAGGCTAATTTGTTGGATATCACGTATCCTCCAATTCATGCATTAATTGGACAGACACAACCCGTCCAGTATCACCCAGAGGGAGATGCCTTTAACCATACCATGGATGTTGTAGATCGGGTCTCGGAGCTCAACCCCAGAATTGAGGTGCGATTTGCAGCATTAGTACATGATCTTGGCAAGGGACTGACGCCAAAGGAGAAATTGCCAACGCATCATCTGCATGATGTGCTGGGGCTTGATGCCCTAAAGGCGTTCGATAAGCATATTGGATTACCTAATAAGTGGATAGCATGTGCAGAGTTTGTCATCCAGCACCATATGCGTGTCAATAAATTAAAACAAAAAGGTAAAATCGTTGATTTTATCCTTGCGTTACATAAAAATCCAATTGGTGATAAAGGATTTAGTGATGTTTTGCTCGTTGACAATGGAAGTCTGCCAGATTGCTTGCTGAATTTCGAGAAATATATTACTGCAATTAAGACGGTAAAGGGCAATGATGCACCGAGTGAGTTGCAAGGGAAAGAGATAGGGGATTGGATTAGGCAGCAACAGATTAAAGCATATGGTCAGCAAAAATGGCTTTCTAAGATTAATGATAGATAAAGGTTTTTAATGAAGTATATTTCTAAGAAGCATCAAGAATAGGGGTGAATCAATAGTCTTAAGTATGAGAAAGTAATAAATGAATGGGACCCAATTAACTTATAGCAAAGAAAATAGTTGATAATTTATAATCCCAAAGATGTGGGAGGATTTATGGCTTGGATATTTATATTATAAGGAAGATTGCGATTTCACAAGGTATCAATTAAAATACAAGTTACTTATTATGGCGTAACGACAAAATGTGAGGAATTAATATCGACCTCATGCGAAGGGGGGACTAAGGATGAAGAATTACTGGTCATCATTCTGAAAAATTTGATCAGTGCTGCCTTCCAGCCGCTTTCCTTGAAGGTTTTTTAAAATAAAAAATAAGGATAGTATCCTTGGAAGTGTTTTGTTGGCTACTCATAAAATACTAGTGAATATTTCAAATTTATTACCATTAATTCTGCAATAATAATGCTTGGCAACAATAATATACTTATGGTAATATATTAGCATATCCTTGGAAATCAGTTTGATAAGTAAAATAATAATGAAACATGCAAACTTATTGAAAGGTAAGGACGCAAAGCCATGGGTCTACATACTTTTGTATACGGCTGCCAGGTTGCAATTGCAATCTGGCATTTTTTGTTGTGAATAAAAATAGTTATTATTTAAAAATTTTAAAAGTAGGGTTACCATAAAAAAGAATAAATGGTAAAATAATACAACGAATATTAATGCCTGCACAGTGGAAGAAATAGGTACTGTTTGCAATTGATCATGTATATTTTATCGGGTGGTGAATTATTGAGTGAAAAAAAATTTAATACTATGCTTTGCAATGACAGCAATAATAGGTACATCGACTGGGTATCCCTTTGGGGGTGAGTGGATGGGAAATGTGGCTTATGCTGCTTCAAACCAGCTTGATAATGTTTCTACTGCTAATTCAGAAAAGTTCAAAGTTGACTTTGCCTATGAAATGTCTCAAATTACATCCACAATCGTATCTTCTCAAAATACAAATGTTGAAAGTTTTAAGAGTGAGTTTGCATATGCAACTGCTAAGGTAACAGCAAAAGTAATGCAATTTATACCTGACTCCCAAAAGAAGGACTTTTCCTATGAAATGGCACAAATTACAACAAAGATAATAAATGATCCAAACTTGAATGTTGAAAAAGCCAAAGTTGAATTTGCGTACAAAACTGCGCAACTTACAAGCAAAATCATAGCAAGCACAGAGCCGATTACCGTAGGTAATACAACTGCAACTGCAACTACAAATACAACGACGTTGCTTAGGAATAATGCTGATATTGAGCAAAAATTAGTAGGGAAAGCAAATACGATTTCTGCTAGTCCAAAACCAATGATTCAGACAAGTGATGTTACTCCGGAGACATATACAAGTCTTTTAAATGAATTGAAGCATGTGGGAGACCACAGAAGTAACTTGGATAATAAGATAAATATTGATGGTGAAATTCGTTATCACTACGCATTAAACAGTGGTCTTGGACAAATAGGCAAGGATTCTTCGGGTTTTCGGGCACGTCTTGCTATTGATACGGAATTTAATAAAGATTGGCGTGTTTACGGAGGTTTGGAAGGCAAGAAAAATATAGTGAATTATGATAATGGTTTTGAGTTTTCCCGCTTATATATAGCTGGCAAATTAGGACAATCCATGGTAAAAGCTGGTTCTTTTGGCTATCTCATGGCAGAAGGAAATATTTATGATAGTGATTATGATGGTGTTCGGGCTGATTTCGGTCGACCAATCAAATACACAGTGAGTTATGGATCCACTAATGATACTCAAAAAACATATATTGCAACTGCACTTTATAATGATTTTGATTATAATCTAGAAGCTGGTGTTTATCGCAATCAGCTGAATGACAGCAGTAATAGCCGAAACACCATTCGTACCCTTGGCGGCAACTATAATTTCAGTAATTTTAGTTTAGGAGCTATGGTTTTGAACTCTAGTCTGAAAGATACAAAAGGTAACCGCAATGGATATGTGTTTAGTTTTAACTATGGTGATCTCAAAACATGGAGACCAGGTACTTATGGCGTCTTTGCTAAATATTATAATCAGCCTCAATATACTTATATTTCTCATGGTATGAATGGTTCTGGTAGCAAGATGGGAGGCTTTAGGGGTTATGGTATAGGTATGAGCTATACCGTTGCTGAAAATTTTGTTGCAGGAATTGAATATTATAGTTTAGCAGATAAAATTAACGGAGACAAAGGCGATACTTGGTGGAGCCAGTTAACTCAGTATTTTTAAATCGATAAATAGGTGAGAGGAAATAGGGATGGAAATATTTGAAAGAATTCGAACCCAAAAAGATTTTTTAGCAGTTGTCGGTCTTGGTTATGTGGGACTACCGATTGCGGTTGCCTTTGCTGAGAAAGTTAAAACCTTGGGATTTGATATTAATCAAGATAAGATTGATACGTATAAAAAAGGAATTGATCCTACCAAAGAAATTGGTGATGAGAAAATTCAAAGTACAGCGTTAGAATTTACAACAGATCCAACAAGACTAATGGAAGCTAAAGTTATCATTGTTGCTGTTCCTACGCCCGTCAATGGTGATAAGACACCTAATTTGTCACCAATTATCAATGCAAGCAAAATAATAGGGGCGAACTTAGCTAAAGGCAGCATTGTGGTTTTTGAATCCACAGTGTATCCGGGAGTTACTGAAGATGTTTGTGCACCTATTTTAGAAAATGAGTCAGGTCTAATATGTGGAAAAGATTTTAAAATCGCCTATTCACCGGAACGAATTAATCCTGGAGATCGAGTGCATACGCTTGAAAATATTCAAAAGATTGTTGCGGGTATGGATGAAGAAACTGTTGAAAATATTGCGGCTGTCTATGAGTTGGTTATTCATGCAGGTGTCTATCGAGCACCTAGCATTAAGGTAGCGGAAGCGACAAAATTGGCTGAAAATGCTCAAAGAGATATTAACATTGCCTTTATGAATGAATTGTCAATGGCCTTTGACCGAATGGGAATCAATACGAAAGAGGTCATTGATGCCATGAATACCAAATGGAATGCTCTACGATTTTATCCAGGATTGGTAGGTGGTCATTGTATTGGTGTCGATCCGTATTACTTTATTTATCAAGCAGAATTGCTGGGGTACCACTCGCAAATTATTGCTGCAGGCAGAAAAGTCAATGATAATATGGGGATCTTTGTCACTGATAACATCATAAAAAAAATGATTCAATCTAATATAAATGTAAAAAAATCTAACATTTATATTATGGGCATCACTTTTAAAGAGAATTGTCCGGATATGCGCAATTCAAAAGCTGTAGAGGTTTGTAAACATCTTGCTACTTATGGAATAAAAGTAAAGGTAGTAGACCCTGTTGTTGATAAAATGGAATTTAAACAAGAGTTCGATATGGAATTGATAGATATAAATGATGTCCGAAATGCTGACTGTCTAGTATTTTTAGTGGCTCATCAGCAATTTAAAAATTTGCGGATGGCAGATTTGAAAAAGTTGTTTAAACAGCAAAAGTCACAAACAAAATATGTTTTTATTGATATTAAAAATATATTTGAACAAAGAGCTGTAGAAGAAGAGGGTTATTCTTACTGGAGTCTTTAATCATAAGGGGTGATATACGTGAAAAATAAGAAAATGGTATCATCACTGGTTTTATTTATCGGTGTTTGTCTTTTAGGATTGCTTTTCTTTAAAGATTTTTTTACAACGCCTACTGGTGGCGACTATCGAAATATTACAGATTTAGAAAGTTCTTATGATGCCGAGGAAGAGGTTGCACAAGCCTTAGCGAGGATGAAAAGTAGTCAAGAAAAGGCAAATGTTATTATGCGTAGCAATAGTGTTCAGCGTCAGGTTGCTCTGACTTTTGATGGACTAACAGATCGTACTAGCGTGCAGCAGATCTTAGACCTATTAAAAAAACATAATATGAAAGCAACATTTTTTGTAGATGGGATGCAGACAGCCGAAGACCCGCAAACTGTTGTAAATATTAAAAAAGCAGGGCATAAAATAGAAAACTATTCACTTTCAGGCATGAGTAAAATGGAAACTCTACCTGTGGAAAGAGTAGTGAAAGATTTCAGTCGGGCACAAAAAATTATTAAGGTGACTACCGATCAAGGGCCAAATCTTTTAAAATGTAATGAGACCCAATATACAGATCTTTTACTGCAGGCAGCAAAGGCCTGTGGCTTCAATAGTGTTGTGAAAAATGATGTTTTTTTGAATGTGAAACAAATGAATTCTCTTTTTGCAGCGGATGTTTTTGTCAGTAAGCTTAAACCGGGAAGTATTGTTTCCGTTAAACTAAAACCCAATATTGAACTGATTGTAAATGAACCTGGAAAAACGGATTTACGACCGGCAGTTGACAAACAGCCTGGATTAAAAGAATTGCCGCAAGAAGTAGAATTAGGAGAAAAAGAAACGATCGATGCGGTAGAAAGACTATTAATAGCTCTTAGTAAGGCAAACTACACTACTGTTTATGTAGAAGATTTCGCAAATAACAATAGTATTCAAAAGCCAGTGAAAACGACTTCTATTCAAAATAGTATTAACAATGTTAAAAAGAATCTTAATGTCTCTCTTCTTGTTACTTTCCTCCAAGCAGAAGTTATGGATTTATTTACTTATCGAACAGCTTATGCTGCAGAGAATGTAGATAACCAGGCACAAGAAATCAAAGTGATTTCAACCACAGAGCCGGCTCTTTCTTATACCTTTGGAGGATTAGCAAACGAAACGGTCGTGAATGATGTACTCACAAGATTACATGATTTAGGTATTAAAGCGACTTTTTTTGTAGCGGAAGTAGAGATGAAGAAGTATCCTGAAACACTGCGAAGGATCATTAGAAATGGACATGAAATTGGTATTGCGATCAGACCGAAAGATGGGGAAACCGCTGATGAGACTCGTAGTACAATTATGCGTGATACTAAGAACCTGCAAGAGACTTTTGGTGTGACAACAAACTTGGTAAAACAGCCTTGGGGGGGAGTATCGGATACAACAAAAGAAGTTATTTCTAGCTTAGGTTATAAATTGATTGGTCAATCTGTCAATGTTGTTCAAAGCAAACATAAGGATTACACTTCAGCAGATCAAGTAATGGGAGAAATTTTTGGCAAATCGATATTTTCTTTATCGCGAGGACAGATTATACATTTTAGAATGGATTATTATACTGATGCGAGGTTAGTTGGCGACTTGTTAGAAAAAATTAAACAGCATAAAATTGATAATATTGCTTATACAACATTTTACGATAATCCTGCCAGTAACTTGGCAAATGACTCTCAGTATACCATTAAGACGATAGGTCAAATTCTTAATAATTCCAAATTTACGTATCAATATCCAATAGATGCTTCAAAGATTCCTGCGCACTTGAAACATGATGGGCCAGCTCTGTTAATTGATCGGCATAATTTCTTGGCTGAGACCTCTAAGCGTTATCTTGGAAATGCAGACGTAACCTATGAAGATCGTATGCTAGGATTCTCCAGAATGGAGACTCGCCGTTTTGATACCAGCGGATTAGTTCACACCAAAGACAATGTTATTTTTCTTACTTTTGACGATTGGGGGACAGATGCGGCAGTCAATAAAATACTATATGTCTTGCATAAGCATAATGCCTCAGCGACGTTCTTTGTTCTCACAAATAATGTACTAAATAATCCTAATTTACTTCGATCCATTGCTATGCAGGGGCATGATATTGGGAGCCATTCTGATAAGCATAAGCCTATGGCAGTTCGTGATCCTAAAACCGGCAGGCAGGTCAAAGTACAGGATAAAGTCGAATATTTTCAAGATCTTACCACAGCCTATCAAAAATTAAGAAATGTAACTGGTGATGTAATTGTCAATGGTAAGCCAGCTTTGACCAGATTCTTTCGTCCTCCAACACTGGCAATCAGCAAAATGGGGATTGAAACGCTGTTTGAATCTGGTTATGAATACATCATTAACGGTTCTTGTAGCACATATGATTATAAAGCGCAAAATGTTCCAGAACTTGTAGAGACAATCAAAGAAGGAGTATATACAAAAAACGGTGAAATAAAAAAAGGAGCTATCTTGACGATGCATATGGGCGATAGTTGTATATACACTCCAACGGCTTTAGATATACTTCTGACTGCAAATGAAGCCAAGGCAGATTCGGATCCTTCTAAATTTACAGTCGGCAGGTTATCGGATTATTTAATCGATGGATATTCACAATCCAATCGAAAATCACTGTGATATGTTTAACAGGTAGTATAGGTCTAAATCATCTATAAATGAAATGACGAGAGCGATTTATTATATGTTGCTTAGGGTAGCAGCGTAGAAATGGCAAGGAAGTGGATGATGGATAAGATAAAAACAGAAGAGGATATTTTACTTATTGCCAAACCTGATCGCAGGCTAATTTCTAAAGTACCTGATAAAGAAAAATTGCGTACAAATATAGACAGGCGCCGTGTAAAAGGGAATGGTGATCTCAATGATATCTCAACTCTTGTAGAAAATGAAAAAATGGGCAGACGCTATTTGGTTAATTATGATGTCTCGATCCAATATGTTTCTGCTGGTAAAGAAGTCACTTGCTTTGGAAAAGGGGTAGATATATCAACTACCGGTATGTTACTTGATGTTCCTCAGGAAGTGGCTGAGGATTTGAGTCAGGCATCGAAAATCAAACTGAAGTTTGTCATAACTCCTGGCACAATGCCAGAGGGATATGAAATGAAGGTTGATATTGCTGCTCGCTATATCCGGTTTGGCACAAGTTCTGAAGGCAAAACCTTGTGCGGAGTAGAATTTTTGGAATCACTTGCACAATACGCAGTAAAGAAGAAAAATTGGTATATGCTTTCAGCAGCTTCGTTTTTCCTATTCGTTATTACTGCATGCATTTTTCTTATGAGGGCAGAAAGCGTACTTTATTTTAAATATAATAAAATATTATATATGTACAGTATTATTGCGGCTAGTTTTTTGTTAACTCGATACCTGTTTGGTTCTTTTTATCGATCTGTTCCTATTGACAAAGATTTTACACCAGGGGTCACAATTATTGTTCCTTGTTTTAATGAAGAACAGTGGATACAAAGAACGATCTTAGGCTGCATTAATCAAGATTATCCCATCAATAAACTCGAAGTGATTGTTGTAGATGATTGTTCTAATGATAAATCCGTTGAAAAAATTAAAGAAATCGTAGAAGAACTGAAGGTTAAAGAACAACGCTATGATGTTGAAAACAGGCTTCGCTATATTGTTCAGTCAACAAATGCAGGTAAACGGGAGGCATTGGCAAAAGGAGCACTGATGGCACAGCATGAATTAATTGTATTTGTTGATTCTGACAGCTTCTTAGATCCTTTTGCCATTCGAAATATTGTTCAGCCTTTTAAAGATTCAAAAATGGGTGGCGTTTCCGGCAGAACTGACGTTGCCAATACCTATACAAATGCACTTACGAAAATGCAGTCTGTTCGTTATTACATTGCCTTTCGTATCATGAAGGCAGCAGAGAGCTATTTTGATGCAGTCACTTGTCTATCTGGTCCTCTCTCATGTTACAGAAAAGATTTGCTTGTTAAATATATGGATGAGTGGCTTAATCAACGATTTTTGGGAGAGAAGGCTACATTTGGCGATGACCGAAGCATGACAAATCTTATACTAAGAGAGAATCGTACGAGTTATCAGGATACTGCAATATGTAATACTATTGTTCCTAATACCTATACTGTTTTTTTGAAACAGCAAATGCGTTGGAAACGATCATGGCTTCGAGAATCCCTTATTGCAGCCGGATTTATGTGGAAAAAAGAACCTTTTATGGCCTTATCTTTTTATATGGGGGTACTTGTACCGCTATTGGCACCGATTATCGTAATTTATAATTTAATTTACATTCCGATAACACATCGTGTATTTCCTCTTACCTTTATGATTGGTATTTTTTTAATGGCTTTGCTCATGAGTATGGCTCAATTATTTCTAAGAAGAAGCTCAACATGGGTTTATGGATTGTGGTTTTGTTTATATTATGAAGCCGTACTGTTATGGCAGATGCCGATTGCTTGGGTTACCTTTTGGAAAACTACATGGGGAACACGCATGACTCCGGCAGATCTTGCGGAATTGTTAAAAAAGAATCGCAAAAAGCAAGAGAGGGCATAAGACAATGATGATATCAAATGAAATTTTTACTGCCCAAAAAGATAGAAAAAAAAGAATACGTGTAGTGGTGCAAATTATAATTCTTCTTGCATTAGTTGCTATTTGTATAAATGCATTATTTACTTTAAAAGCATATCAGCCGTATACACATCAGAATACAAAATTTTCAGGGGATAAGGGGTTCGTTACCCTTGCTTATTTTGGGGTAGACCGGATTGGCAATCAAAATCTAATTGGTGTGGAGCGTTTGCGTGGGCACCTGCAAGCACTAAAAGATTTGGGTTATGTGACAGTCACGCAAGAGGACGTTTTAAATTATTATCAAGCAGGTAAACAACTACCGGAAAAATCTCTTTTCTTGATATTTGAGGACGGCAGCAGAGATTCAGCTATTTTTTCGCAGAAAGTTTTAGAAGATTTGAATTTTAAGGCAACCATGCTAACATATCCGGAAAACTTCGCAAAAAAAGATCCTAAATTCTTAATGCCGAACGAACTAAAAGAACTTGAAAAATCAACTTTTTGGGAAATGGGAACCAATGGATACCGACTAGCATTCATTAATGTGTTTGATAGGTACGATAATTACCTTGGCGAATTGGATCCATTAAAACATGCTAGCGTTGCGCCTTATTTAGGACGAAAATATAATCACTATTTGATGGATTATATTCGTGATGAATATGGTATTCCGAAAGAAAGTTATAACAGGATGAAAGAGCGTATCTCTTATGATTATGAAGCTATAAGAGATAGTTATACAAAATCCATAGGGTATGTACCTGAAATGTACATATTGATGCACTCCAATACAGGAAGCTTTGGCAATAATGATAAAGTAAGTGCTGTGAATGAATATTGGATTAAAACATTATTTAAAATGAACTTTAACAGAGAGGGTTTTTCATTTAACCAGAGAAACAGTAGCCTTTATGATTTAAGCAGGATGCAGCCACAGGCTTATTGGTACACGAATCATTTGCTGATGCGTATCAAATACGATATCAATCAAGAGTTAGAATTTGTCAAAGGTGATATGAATAAACAAAAAGCATGGGAAACCCTTAAAGGGGCTTTAGAAATTCAAGAGGAAACGATGATTGTAACCTCTTTACCAAAAGACAAAGGATTGCTACGTTTAAAAAATAGTAATGATTTTGGAGACCTGAAACTTTCCGTGAGGATGAAGGGAAATAAACTTGGCCTGCAGAAAGTATATCTCAGGGCAGATGAAAGCTTAAATCGATTCTTGTCTGTATATATTCTCAATAATTTTCTATATGTTACAGAAAAAAATAGCGGTGCCGAAAAAGAATTGTTTAAATTGAACTTGGATAAACATGACGGTAAAGAATGGATATCCGTTCCGGAAGATAAGAAAGCAGCTGAAATTCGGGAATTGGAGATGTTTGCAAAATACGCTGATTCTGCTGAAAAAGCAAAGATTTATGCAGAGCGTTTAAAGGATAAAAACATAGAGAAGGTGCCTGGCGTGACAGAAGGTGCCGGGGAATATATACCTGACCTTAGTGTTAATGCAAAAGGCGACCGTATGCTGGCATTATCTCTCAAGAAAAATCAAATCAGCATTATGATCGATGGAAAAGATGCTGTTATTGATTTACCCATATCTGAATCAAAGGCGGGTTCTATTTATCTGGAAACAGCATGGGGCGGTTATGGCTGGAGTCAAAGAAATTTGGCGGATGATGTGTATGATGGTGTATTTGAAAAGTTAATAATCACCGAAAATACAGGAGCAGAAACCGAAAAAACTTTATTTGACAGCCGACTTCAAGGATTTGATGCTGTTAAATTTAAAATAGGGAAGCTTTGGGAAGCGCTTATCAATTGGTTTATTACAAAATTGTAATCAATAAGAGGAAGTGAATGCATGAGCAGCGTAGGTTATAAAATTATCAAAACAGTTATTTTTGTATCAGTTTTTATTATCTTGATTGGCTGCAATTATGATCATCAATCTGCTGTTAATGCAGTCGCAAAAGAACCAACGAAAGTATCAGCATGGTTAGCCTATTGGGATTTAAATGCAGGGGAAAAGGATATGAAAAAGCTAGGAAAAAAGCTAGAGAAACTTTCTTATTTTGGCGCATATTTTGATAGCAATGATCGGCTTTTTATCCCTCAAGATCTTAGTGATAAAAGAAGTGAATTACAGAAGAAAAAAGGAAACTATGAAACGTACCTTACTTTTGTCAATGATAAGCAAAATTTTGATGGCTCGACTGTGATGAAAGATACAGAAGTTCTTCGCAGGTTATTTTCTGATGATGCGTCCGTGGAAAAACATATTGATGAAATTATTGCACTGACGCTGCGGGGCGGATATGAAGGTATTGAAATTGATTATGAAAAAATATGGAAAGACGAAACCATAGGACAGTCTTTTTTGCACTTTACAAATAAGCTGTACGCAAAATCTCAGAAAAATAACTTAAAGCTAAGGGTTGTTTTGGAACCGAGTACACCATTTTCTTCAGTTAATTTTATCAAAGGACCAGAATATGTAGTCATGCTCTATAATCTTTATGGATTGCATAGTACTCCTGGACCTAAAGCCAATAAGGAATTTATTCAAAAAACAATAGCGCGAATGGAAGCTTTACCGGGAGAAAAATCGGTAGCATTTTCAACTGGCGGATGTTTATGGGGCGAAAACGGTGAAAAAAAGTTTTTGACAGAAATAGAGGCAAAAACGCTTGCTGCGATATATGATTGTGAAACCAGAAGAGATGAAGAAAGCCAATGTATTGTTTTTGATTACAAAAGCAAGGGTGTGACCTATCAAGTCTGGTATGCAGATGTGAAAACGTTAAATTACTGGATAACGATTGCGAAAGAGCAAGGTGTAAATCACATTAGCCTATGGCGTCTTGGCGAGAATGTGGATATTGACAAAATAAAATAACTTACAAAAAAAGAACCCCTCTGTTTGAGTGGTTCTTTTTTCGCTTTAATAGAAGTACTAGATGACTATGTAGTAGAACCATTGCTAAAATGGGTGGCTGAGACTATTAGTAGCATGCTGATGAGTCATCTCCACAAAAGGCAAATAATAGGATGATAATGATAATAATCACGGACCAGTTGTTGCCACCATGTCTACCGCATCCAAACCCCATAGCGAGACCTCCTTTTAGAGCGAGTTACTATTTATATTGCTATAGTATGATGCAGGTAATAATTTCGTAGATTGTCTTTTTAGAATAAGTGATTAAGAATTGAATAATTTTTTGAAATACTCTTTATTATAGAGTACGCTAGGATGATTAGGAACATATGATTCTGCCTTCTTATTATGTTCTAATGCTAAACTGTTTTCGCCAAGTTTGGAATAGCAGACACATAATTGGAGGTGAGGGAGCCAAGTTGAACATGCGTAGTTTTTTAGAGAAGAATGATCATTTGACTCTTTGAGATCAAGTGCTAGATTATACCAAAATATGGAATTTGAATATTTTTGGGTATTGAGAAAATGGTAGCCAAGTCGGCAGCAGAAATCAGGTCGTGGCGTATCATATTCAAAAGACTTATAGATATATTTTAATTTTTGTTGCTCATCACCAATATGACTGAAGCAATCGGCAAGTTTGCCACAGGCAGAAATATTATCTTCGATCCAGCCCAATTGAGTATTCAGAAAATCTTGGTAATATTGGGCTGCTTTTTCATACATTTGATGATCTACCAATTCATTCCCGTAATAAAAAAGATCTCTAGGTGAGAATACTTCGCCATTTGCTAATCGATTCTCATAGATTTTTAAATTACGATCAGCAGTATCACATCTTTCTTTCTTGTGTGTCACAGTGATCTCAGAATTGATAACTTTGCCATTTATGGCTAGATATTCATGTACAGCTCCGATCCATTGGAAATTTCGTGTTCTCTTGACTAATCTATTTCTTCGCAAACTAGAGACGATATTGCCATTTTCATCAGAGGCTAAGTTATAATTCATTGTCACGGAATCTACGGCTAAATCCAAATCATGCTTTAAAAGTAAAAGCTTTTGTAAATCATTTTCAAGAAGGACATCGTCGGCATCCAGCCACATAATATAATCCTGTGTGGCATGGCTGAAAGCAAAGTTGCGCGCTGCGCCAAAGTTGTCAATCCATACAAAGTCGTATACCTTATCGGTATATTGCAATGCAATTTTTTTAGTTGAATCAGTAGATCCTGTATCTACAATAATGATTTCATCCAATCCAGGTTTGACTGATTCAAGGCAGCGAGCTAAGGTTTCTTCTTCATTTTTCACAATAAGGCATAAGCTGATAGTAATCAAAAGTTATCACCTTCTCACATTTAATAGATTAGAACATTGACAGAGTAACATTCTCTGTCAATGTTCTTAAGTTGATTATGGCTAATAAATTCCTTTATAAAGTGTATGTCATCTTTTACCCGAAGATGACAGTATTAAGTGCCCTAGTCAGAGCTTGCGCACTAGCGATGTTAGTACCAGTAACAGTAATACGGATTTCATAAGTGTGCACACCTGCAGTAGGAGCATCAATCCAAGTGAGGTTGGGAATTTCGCTCAGTACACGTGCTGTTGCTGGTACGTTATCTTCTGCTTTTTCGACAGTGATCGTGGATATAGCAGCTCCATCCAAAAATAAACTATAAGTGATGGTATATTGGTAAGGGGTAGCGGCATCTGTCGTTACTTCTACTTCTACCATGGAATCTAGTTTTAAAGATTGACCGGCAGTCGTTGTGAGCCCAAGAGAAAGTACTGATGTTTCTGTTGTAAGTGTAAGCGCAGCTGGGGTAACGGACTGCACGAAATTAAAGGTACTTCCAGGACCAGTTGCACCTGTAGGACCGGTTGGGCCTGTATCGCCAACATCACCAGTAGCTCCAGTGGCCCCAGCAGCACCCGGTGCACCTGTAGCTCCAGTAGCACCAGTGCTGCCAGTAGGACCTGTTGCTCCTGTGTCACCAATATCGCCAGTAGGCCCAGTATCACCTGTAAGACCAGTCACGCCAGTAGCTCCAGTAGCTCCAGTAGCTCCAGTGGCTCCAGTAGCTCCCGTATCGCCAATATCGCCAGTAGGTCCAGTATCACCAGTGGCACCAGTAGCTCCCGTAGCACCCGTAGCGCCCGTGGCACCAGTAGCCCCATCAATTCCGACATCACCCGTAGCTCCCGTAGCTCCCGTAGCACCAGTAATACCAGTATCGCCAGTAGCACCAGTAGCGCCTGTAATGCCAGTAGGACCGGTAGCGCCAGTTGTGCCGGCAGCTCCAGTTTCGCCTGCAAGCCCTGCAGCTCCAGTAGGACCGGTAGCGCCAGTTGTACCCGTAGCTCCAGTTTCGCCAGTAACGCCTGCAGCGCCAGCAACGCCTGTAGCTCCAGTAGGACCGATAGTGCCAGTAGCGCCGGTAGCTCCAGTCGTGCCGGTAGGGCCAGTTACGCCTGTTATGCCAATACTGCCGGTAGTACCAGTAGCGCCAGTAGAACCGGTTGCCCCTGTTGCACCAGCGGTTCCGGCTAATCCCGTAGGTCCTGTAGGGCCAGTGTTGCCAATCGCTCCGTCAGTGCCGGTGGGTCCAGTAGGGCCTGTAGGTCCAGTAGCGCCAGTAGTGCCAGTAGCTCCAGTAGCTCCGTTTTCGCCAATATCTCCAGTAGGTCCGGTCGCTCCAGTAGGTCCAACGCCAGTAGCACCAGTAGCTCCAGTTGCTCCAATGCCAGTAGCACCAGTAGGACCAGTAGCTCCCGTAGCTCCGATACCCGTGGCGCCAGTAGCACCAGTAGTTCCCGTAGGTCCTGTAGATCCGGTAATACCCGTAGCACCGGTACGTCCAGTTGCTCCAGTAGGACCAATCGGACCCGTATCACCCGTATCGCCAGTAGTTCCAGTAGGACCAGTAGAACCCGTAGTGCCAGTAGCGCCTGTACGTCCAGTAGCCCCAGTTGCGCCAGTTGCTCCGGTTGCTCCTGCAGTTCCTGCAGTACCAGCAGGACCGCTATCTCCAGTGGCACCAGTAGTGCCGGTGCGGCCAGTGGCACCAGTCGGTCCAATTGATCCAGTTGCGCCTGTGATGCCAGTAGGACCGGTAGCGCCAGTAGCGCCAGTTGCACCGGTGCGCCCTGTAGCTCCATTTGCTCCTGTAGCTCCCGTTGCTCCAGTTGGGCCTGTAGGGCCAGTTGCACCATCTGCACGAAGCAGTATTTGATCAGAATCGAATAAATCTTTCATTAAAAAAAGACACCTCCAAGTCATTGTGTGGATTGCTTGAATCTTATAATATGGCTAACCAATGTTATAATATGATAAGTGCAGTAGATATGTGATTATGTTAATGATATAAAATATTGAGTCAATTGTATTCCATAGGAATTAGTGCTTTTATATAAAAGAAATGTTGAAACAAAGCTGTTTAGCTTAAACGTATAATAGAAAGAGTGGCACCTGCACCAGTGATCAGAGCAGCTGTGCCAACAAGACCGAATAATTGCAGAGTAATCGTTGAATTGGCTGTTAAGGTTGTTATAATACTATTATTATAGGATGTGGAAACTAGACCTGAATTTACTGTAGAGGGTAAATTATTAGTACCATTTATAATTAGCCTGCTGCTTAATGCTAAGCCGGCAGTCATATTCAGTTGATATGATAGATAATACCTTCCTGCCGGCGTAACAGTAAAAATTGTATTTGCTGCATTTACTGCAATGTCAGCTGAGAGATTTTGACTATTAGGAAGAGGAACTGACGTACCAAGAAGGATTACTGAAATCGATCCGCCTCCGGTATTAGCTGCGAAACCAGAAGTTGCAGTAGTACTAGTGCCGGTAGGACCGGTAGCACCATCTGTTCCAGTGGGACCAGTAGCTCCAGTGATGCCGGTAGGCCCTGTCGGTCCGATAGAGCCATCATTTCCGGTAGCACCAGTAGGTCCGGTAACTCCAGTGATGCCGGTAGGCCCTGTCGGTCCGATAGAGCCATCATTTCCGGTAGCACCAGTAGGTCCGGTAACTCCAGTGATGCCGGTAGGCCCTGTCGGTCCGATAGAGCCATCATTTCCGGTAGCACCAGTGGGTCCGGTAACTCCAGTAGTGCCGGTAGACCCTGTCGGTCCGGTAGATCCAGTAGGACCTATAGCACCATCAGCACCTGTGGCTCCAGTAGGGCCAGTACTGCCTGTAGTGCCTGTAGCACCTGTACGTCCAGTGGCACCAGTGGGGCCGATTGCTCCGGTATTACCTGCGGTGCCAGTAGAGCCTGTAGGACCGGTGTCACCAGTTGTACCAGTGGCGCCCGTACGGCCTGTAGCACCAGTAGGGCCAATTGAGCCAGTAGGGCCAGCGATTCCGGTAGATCCCGTGGGACCTGTAGCACCCGTTGTCCCGCTAGGGCCTGTAATACCTACGTCGCCAATAGGACCGGTTGGACCAGTGATACCGGTAGGTCCAGAGGCTCCAGTGATACCTAAACCTGTACTGCCAGTAGGACCAGTTACTCCAATGCCGATGGGTCCGGTTGCTCCAGTAGCTCCTGTCGTACCTGTTGGCCCAGTGGCTCCTGTCGTACCGGTAGCTCCTGTGCGGCCTGTAGCCCCTGTCGTGCCTATAATACCCGTATCCCCGGTGGCTCCCGTCGTACCTGTTGGGCCAGTAGCTCCTGTCGTACCGGTAGCACCTGTACGGCCCGTAGAACCTGTTGTTCCAGTAGATCCAGTAGCACCAGTGGCGCCGGCAATGCCTGCAGTGCCCGTATCTCCTGCAGGACCTGCAGCGCCAGTACGTCCAGTGGCACCAGTCGGTCCAATGGAGCCAGTGGCCCCAGTAATGCCTGTAGTCCCAGTTGGTCCTGTAGTTCCAGTACTACCAGTACGTCCAGTCGCTCCGGTTGGTCCCGTAGCACCAGTAGCACCAGTGGGTCCGGTTGGCCCAGTTGGCCCATCTGCACGAAACGGTACTTGAATAGAATCTAATAAAGAAACTTCCATCTTAGATGTTACACCTCCGCTCTGTAGTAGAATGATAGAAACAGCTATCGTAAAACTAGCTAGTAGTATACTATGTTAATTGCGGAGAAAGCGTGATTATGTTAATAGTGAAAATTGCATAGAGAAAGCAGGCCTACGACCAAAATCGAGGCCTGCCTTGTTATGACATGCAATTGACCTTACGTGATATTAAGACCTGCGCTTGCATATCCCGTAACAGTATTAACTAAAGTCAATCCTGTAGCTGTTGCTGAAAATACCAATAACAAGCGAGTTTGCGCGGTTACAGGTATAGATAGACCTGTAGTAATACCATTACTAATCGTGCCAAGAGCCACAGTACCTGTTAGAGCAGGAGCTAATGCTACAACAGCCCCTGGGACTGCCGTAAAGGTGTTGTCTGGAGTAGTGGATTGGAATAATTGTGCCGTAATCGTTATGGTAGAGCCTACTAATGCTAACGCTACTGTGTTGCTAAAATAGGCAGTAAGTGAAGTAATTGTTCCAGCACGAGGAACAGAGAAGGAAAAATCAATAATAGGACCTAAAGCCGTACCCGTAAGATCAATTGCTCCGCCGACAAGGCTAATGCCAGTTGCTGAAGAGCCAAAGCCAATAAGACTTGTTGTACCAACTAATCCACCTGCAATTGTAGTCAATATAGCAGGGCCGCCTGAGGCAAAAGGAATGATTGCACCTAAACCAGTTGAGCCCGTAGGTCCGGTTGCGCCCGTTGATCCAGTTGCACCAGTAGCTCCTGTATCACCAGTGGCACCAGTGGCACCAGTGCCTCCAGTAGGTCCAGTAGGTCCGGTTGCACCAGTTGCACCCGTTGAGCCAGTAGGTCCAGTGGCTCCTGTGTCACCAATTTCGCCAGTAGCGCCAGTAGCGCCAGTACCGCCAGTAGGGCCAGTCGGACCAGTAGCACCAGTCGAACCAGTAGCACCAGTAGCTCCTGTATCGCCAATGTCGCCAGTAGGACCAGTGTCACCTGTAGCGCCTGTAGAGCCGGTAGGCCCGGTCGCGCCAGTAGCACCAGTAGCTCCTGTATCGCCAATGTCACCCGTTGCTCCAGTTGGACCTGTTGCTCCAGTAATGCCATTAACTCCAGTAGCTCCAGTTGGCCCCGTGGGACCAGTAGGACCAGTGGCACCTGCCTCTCCAGCAGTTCCAGTAGCGCCAGTAGCACCAGTCGCTCCAGTTGCCCCAGCAGTTCCGGTAGCGCCAGTCGGACCAGTAGGACCGGTGGCACCTGCCTCTCCAGCAGTTCCAGTAGCGCCAGTAGCACCAGTCGCTCCAGTTGTCCCAGCAGTTCCGGTAGCACCAGTCGGACCAGTCGAACCAGTGGCACCTGCCTCTCCAGCAGTGCCCGTGGCGCCAGTAGCTCCAGTAGCTCCAGTTGCCCCGGCTGCACCAGTTTCGCCAGTAGAACCTGTCGCTCCCGTTATACCATTGGCACCTGTAGACCCTGTGGCACCTGTGCGGCCAGTAGCACCCGTTGGTCCAATCGGTCCAGTATCACCCGTGCTTCCAGTAGATCCTGTAGGACCTGTTGCTCCTGTAGCACCGGTAGCGCCAGTACGCCCAGTAGCCCCTGTGGATCCAGTAGCGCCAGTGGGACCTGTAACTCCTGTAGGACCGGATGGTCCGATTTCAGTAGCACCAGTAGCACCAGTGCGTCCAGTAGCGCCAGTAGCTCCAGTAGCGCCTGTAGGACCAGTAGATCCAGTGACTCCTGTAGGTCCAATTTCAGTAGCACCAGTTGCCCCGGTACGTCCGGTGGCTCCAGTAGGACCAATGGAACCTGTAGGACCTGTAATGCCCGTAGCACCAGTAGGCCCGGTATCTCCAGTGCTGCCCGTAGCTCCTGTGCGTCCAGTAGCACCTGTTGGTCCGATTGGTCCGGTACCGCCCGTAAGACCGGTAGTGCCAGTTGGGCCTGTTGCTCCGGTAGTACCAGTAGCGCCAGTACGTCCGGTGGCTCCTGTTGGTCCCGTAGGACCTGTAGGACCTGTTGGTCCAGTTGGACCAACCTCTTGACGAAGAAGCATATCAAAATCAGGACTTTTCATATAAATAGAACACCTCCGAATAATTGTATGCCCTAATAGAAGGGAAAATGCTAACCTGCTATATCTTATGCAAAATTTTAAAAAAGTGTGATTATGTTAATAAGAATTGTTTCATTTAAACTAACTATTCAATTTTTAATCTGAATGATATCACGATAGATTAAGTTAGATTGTATGCTATATTGAAAGCAACAATAACGAGTATGTTAATGAAATATGATGAAAGACATCAAATATAGATAGAGGAATGGAAGAATGCGCCGTTTTCCATTCCTCTATCTTGTAGTGATATTGTAAGGCAGTTTTATAATTTTTTAATTTAAACGTGTAATAGTAACTTGTGCTGCTAGAGAAGGTGACAATGCTGTTGTAATGCTAATGAGAGAGTTGTTTCGTAATGTAATGACGTCACCAGCTGTTAGGGATAAAATTGCCTGCCCGGAGATTTCGCCCACAGCAACTAAAGCAGAAATAGGTGTAGAAGCATTCACTATTCCATTTATTGCGATTGCTATTTGGGCACCAATTCCAGCAGTTATAAATGCATTGTAGGCAATCTGGTAAATACCAGTAGTGGTTACAGTTATGGCTGTGGCAGCTGGAGTATGTGTAACATTTGCAAGAGGGCCATTATTGCTAAAGGGAATGTCGGCACCGCCGAGAATGGTAGCATCTAGAAGAGTAGCAAGTTGATAAGCATATCCAAAAGCAGCTAATCCTGCCCCTGTTGCTCCCGTTGAGCCAGTAGGTCCGGTAGCACCTGTTTCACCGATATCACCAGTAGGTCCTGTATCGCCTGTTGGTCCAGTTGGACCTGTAGCTCCCGTGGCACCCGTAGAACCAGTAGGTCCAGTAGCACCAGTATCGCCCACATCTCCCGTAGGTCCAGTAGCACCAGTCGGCCCGGTAGGACCTGTAGCTCCGGCAGCTCCTGTGGGTCCCGTAGGTCCAGTAGCACCGGTATCGCCAATGTCTCCCGTAGGTCCAGTAGCGCCCGTAGGCCCGGTAGGACCTGTAGCTCCCGTGGCACCAGTTGAGCCAGTAGGTCCGGTAGCACCGGTATCACCGACATCGCCTGTTGGTCCAGTATCTCCAGTGGAGCCAGTGGGTCCGGTAGCACCAGTCGCTCCAGTTGAGCCAGTAGGTCCGGTAGCACCCGTGTCACCGACATCACCAGTAGGTCCTGCATCGCCTGTAGGTCCCGTAGCACCAGTCGCTCCAGTGGATCCCGTAGCTCCAGTAGATCCAGTCGCTCCAGTAGGACCAGTGGCGCCTGTATCACCAATATCGCCTGTAGGACCCGTATCACCCGTAGGTCCAGTAGGCCCAGTAGCGCCAGTAGCGCCAGTAGAACCAGTAGGACCGGTAGCGCCTGTATCGCCTACGTCGCCAGTAGGTCCAGTTTCTCCAGTAGGCCCAGTAGGTCCAGTAACTCCGGCAGCCCCTGTAGGTCCTGTAGGTCCAGTGGCACCAGTTTCACCTACGTCTCCCGTCGGTCCTGTATCACCTGTAGGTCCAGTAGGTCCAGTAGCTCCAGCAGCTCCAGTAGGCCCAGTAGGACCGGTAGCACCTGTATCGCCCACATCACCCGTAGGTCCCGTATCGCCCGTCGGTCCAGTTGGTCCAGTAGCACCGGTAGCCCCCGTGGAACCGGTAGGCCCAGTAGCTCCGGTATCTCCTACATCGCCTGTAGGTCCAGTGTCACCCGTCGGTCCAGTTGGTCCAGTAGCACCGGTAGCCCCAGTGGAACCAGTAGGTCCAGTGGCTCCTGTATCGCCGATATCGCCAGTGGTGCCAGTAGCACCCGTAGGTCCTGTGTCGCCGGTAGAGCCAGTAGCTCCGGTAGCACCTGTTACTCCAGTTGGTCCAATCGGTCCACCCGAGGGTCCCGTAGGTCCAGTAGGACCGGTAGGCCCAGTAGCCCCCGTCGGTCCTGTAGGTCCCTCTCCATATTCGCCAGTAGGTCCCGTAGGTCCAGTTGGCCCAGTAGGTCCCGTAGGTCCAGTCCCTCCCTCTCCATATTCACCTTGAGGTCCCGTAGGTCCAGTCGGCCCGGTAGGTCCGGTAGGTCCAGTCCCTCCTTCTCCATATTCACCTTGAGGTCCCGTAGGTCCAGTCGGCCCCGTGGGCCCCGTAGGTCCTTCTCCATATTCGCCAGTCGGCCCCGTAGGTCCGGTCGGCCCGGTAGGTCCGGTAGGTCCGGTAGGTCCTGTAGACCAGCCATTATTACAGCAGTTTGCTGAAGATGAGCATAATGGAAATGTAGGTACTGTAGGTGAGAATCTAAATATTGAATTATCGTAAAAGGACATATTGATATTGACCTCCTTTGGTATAAATATTGGTTCTTGATATACTATGTATTTATTAGCTACAATGTGTCGCATATTATGTAAGGGCAGAAACAATTCCAGATTTTAAGAGTGTCTATTTAAGCAAATCATTAATTATATCGCCAGAGGATAATCAGTCTGCAGCTATTTTAAAGTAGTCTGTTTAAATTGGAATCGTAATAGAATAAGTGGAGTAAGACCTAATAAAAACAGGTAAAACTTTTGACAAACATAAAAAAGAAAAGTACAATAAATAAATGCTTGTGAGCGTTTGAGTTTCATGGAATACGACTTATTATTTTGTAGTAAATTATGAAGAAGTGAGGTTGAGAAATATGATTACAGTTCGAGAAAAGGTTCGCTTTGTCGAGACGGATATGATGGCTGTGGTACACCATGCCAATTATTTTCGCTGGTTTGAAATGGGGCGTGTAGAATACTTAAGGCAAGCAGGCATCTCGTTGCTTAAAATGATGGATGATGACATTGTTTTTCCAATTACCAGTGTGGACTGCCAATATCGCTCTTCTGCAAAATTTGATGATATTATTCTCATAGAAACATCAATGACAGAAGTAACACCTGTAAAGATGATTTTTACTTATAAAGTGGTTCGTGAGGCTGATGGAGTGTTATTAGCGACAGGTAATACTCAAAATTTGTTTACCAATAAGCAGGGGAAAATTATCCGTTTGCCCAGTACATATTTTAATAAACTAAAAGAGTATTTTGAAAATGCAGGACAGTGAATGCATATAAGAAAATAGATTTAGATAGAATATTTTGTTAGGAGGTGCAGTCACGTGAATGATAATGCACCAATTGGCATTTTTGATTCGGGAATTGGCGGACTTACTGTAGTGAAAGAAATGATGGATATGATGCCAAGGGAGAATTTGATTTATTTTGGAGATACAGCACGAACTCCTTATGGATCTCGTCCAGAAGCGGAAATTCTTGAATTTATGCAGCAAATATTAGCTTTTTTTGCAGCGCAGAAGGTCAAAATGGCAGTAGTTGCTTGTAACACCATGACTGCCCTGGGATTAGAATGGATGAAAACTCAATATTCATTTCCTTTAGTTGGTGTGAACACTGGAGTGGAGTTAGCATTTGCTGCTGGCAAATGTAAAAAGGCAGGAATCCTTGCTACACAAGCTACGATTGCTAGTGGAAGTCATAGTCGGGCAATTCGCAGTAAAGATACAACAGTACTCGTTTATCCTCAGGCATGTCCTAAATTGGTACCATTGATAGAGCGTGAGCAGGTGCAAGGAATAGAGATCGAACAGGCAACTGCTGAGTATGTGCTGCCTATGAAAAAGCTGGCAGTAAATGTCATTATTTTAGGCTGTACTCATTATCCGTTTATAAGTTCGGTGATACAAAAAATCGCAGGTAAGGAAATTGAGATTATCGATCCGGCAAAAGAGACTGCAAAAGAGGCGCAGAAGATACTCTTTCAGAAGGGCCAAGTATCTGAAGAATGTGAAGGAAAAGTTCGCTTGTGTTTTTCTGCAGATGTGGAAAGAGCAAAAAGAATGGCAGAGATCATGTTTAATACTGAAAAAATAAATTTTGAATTAGTAACGTTAGAGTGATTTGTTCCTGTGTGATGCACTTTTGAGGAAAATTTGGTATACTAGTTAAGGAAAAAACTTCTAGAGATGGGGGCCTTGGTGTGGAAATCTTGGTGACGATAGTAATAGTAGCTATAATTATGGCAGTAGCTGTGTGGTTGTTTATTGCCAAACAAGGTGATGCCGACTTTGAATTTATGGTGAATGAGCGAACGGAATTTATAGTAATTGCAGAAAC
Organism: Pelosinus propionicus DSM 13327; assembly: GCF_900114615.1. Classification (GTDB taxonomy): domain Bacteria; phylum Bacillota; class Negativicutes; order DSM-13327; family DSM-13327; genus Pelosinus; species Pelosinus propionicus. The sequence continues at coordinate 40,975 of NZ_FOTS01000012.1, forward strand.
CGAAAAAACAGCTACTTTTTCTTGTGAAGTAGCATTTGTCAATAAGGGTTCACAGGATGGTACGATAATGGATGCTTTTCCTCGTCATTTGCTGCCTTATGAGCAATTTGATGAGGTTGAGGTAAATTCTCGAATGGAGCTTGCTACAGCACTCCGAACCGATAATTATTTTGAAGCGGTGATTATTCCTAAAGGAACGGGTGGAACCGTTATTGTTACGGTTACATTTACAGCAAAGACAGGCAATATAAAAGATGCTTTACAAAATTTATATGACTTGTCAGTAGATATGCCAATTGATATTGTGTATCAGATTGTGGCTCGTACCCCGTGGTATATTCACAAAGCGCGTATGATTATGACTTGCGATGAAATCAATAGGGCTATGCAGGCAAAAGGTACTGCGAAAAGGGAGGACTAGTAATGGCAGAACTTGAACTCAAACCAGTAGGTACGCGTATTTTAACAGATAAAGATAATATTGTAGATATGATCGAAAAGTATGCCAAAGAGGATATTGGTCCAGATGATGTAGTATCGGTAGCTGAGAGTGTCGTTGCGATTACCCAGGGACGTGTGGCAAGGCCTGAAGATTTTAAAGTATGTTTTTTGGCGAAGATATTATGCCGCTTTGTACCTCAAAAGGGGAGTTTATCTAGTGTCTACGGCATGCAGTCTTTAATGGATGCTGAAGGGAAATGGCGTGTTTTATTTGCTATGATAATCGGTATGTTTGCTAAAATTGTTGGGAAGAATGGTGTGTTTTATGAGTTAGCAGGTTCGCATGCTGCTCTGGTTGATGATGTGACAGGTACGATGCCGCCTTTTGATAAATGTTTGGTATACGGGCCTTTGGAGGCAAATAGGGTAGCAGAAGAAATAAAACGACGATTGGGCTGCTATGGTGCAGCTGTAGCAGATGTAAATGATTTAAAGCGAGCATTAGTAGTAGGTGCTTCAACAGGTCTTGATCCTAAGAAGTTAGCACATATTTTAATTGATAATCCTTTTGGTAATGCTTCTCAGCGGACACCAATCGTTATTATTAAAAATTATGCAGCAGTAGAGAGAAGGACAGAAAATCTTCTTTCTATGGAGTAATTGATTAGCAAAGAGGATAGAATACAGCTATCCTCTTTATTATTTTTGCTGTAAAATTAACTAATGAGTCTGCAAATTATGCAATTTATGTTTTGGAGGAATGACATGGCTAGTATTGGTATTACTACAACCGTACCTGTGGAGATTATTTTAGCAGCCGGTAATGTACCAGTAGATTTAAATAATGTATTTATTACTGATAAAGAGGCCAATCGATTAGTAGAAGGAGCCGAAGATGCAGGTTACCCGCGGAATATATGCGGCTGGATTAAAGGCTTATATTCTGTAGTCGTAGAGAGGGGGAATATCGATACGGTACTTGCAGTTACCCAAGGAGACTGCAGTAATACGCATGCCTTAATGGAAACCTTGCAATTGGTAGGTGTAGAGACCATTCCCTTTGCATATCCTTTTGATCGGGATTATGATCTTTTGAAATTGCAGATGGATAAATTAATTGCAGCTTTAAAGACAGATTGGAATCAGGTTATGGCTGTAAAAAAACGTTTAGATGGGGTCAGAAGTAAAATTGCTGAAATGGATCGCCTTACCTGGCAGGAAAATTTGGTTAGCGGCTGGGATAACCACTTATTCCAAGTGAGCTGCAGTGATTTTAATGGGAATGTGGACGAATTTGAGCAGGATATTGATCAGTTTCTACTAAAAACAAAATCTGCAAATGAATTTACAGAAGATATCCGTTTGGGATATATTGGTGTTCCGCCTATTTTTAATGATTTATATGATCATTTTGAAAAAATGGGAGCGCGGATTGTCTTCAATGAAGTGCAGCGGCAGTTCGCCATGCCTTATCAAGTTGAGGATTTAGTAGAACAATATAGACTATATACCTATCCTTATGGTGTATTCCAGAGAATTGAAGATATTAAGGGAGAAATTGAAAAACGTAATTTGGATGGTATTGTGCATTATGTCCAAAGCTTCTGCTTCAGGCAGATTGAAGATATGATCTTTAGGGAAAAATTAGATATTCCTATACTAACCATCGAAGGAGATAAGCCGGGTAAGCTGGATGCGAGAACGAAACTTCGAATCGATAGTTTTTTGGAAATGCTGCGATGAGGTGAAAGATATGTTTTGTGGTATCGATTTAGGCAGTCGTAGTGTAAAGTTAGTTGTAATGGATCAAGACGGTGTCAATCATTCTGAAATTTTTGAAACGGTGCAGTTTTATCGAAACTATGGACAGCCTGGGGAAAATGGATTAGTTGTTAACTTTGCCTCTGTGGGGGTAGGGGAATTTGACAAGGTGGTTGCTACTGGTTATGGGCGCAATACCATCAATATTGTAGGAGCTACTGTTATTGCTGAATTAAAAGCACACGTGATAGGAGCTATATGGCAGACGGGACTTACTGATTTTACCTTATTGGATTTGGGTGGGCAGGATAGTAAAGTAATAAAAGTCCGTAATCGTAAAATGGTGGATTTTGCGACAAATGATAAATGCGCTGCCAGCACAGGACGATATTTAGAAAATATGGCAACGGTTCTCGGGATTAGTTTAGCAGAGCTTAGCAGTTATAAGGAAAATCCTGTAGAGTTGTCTGCAACTTGTGCTATTTTTGGAGAATCTGAGCTTATTGGACGCATTGTGGAAGGGTATAGCGTTCCACAATTGGCAGCTGGCGTTAATTATACGATTTTTAAGAGAATCAAGCCGATGCTTCATTCTCTTGCAAGTGAAGTGATTGTTTTTACAGGAGGTGTGGCTTTAGGAAAAGCCATTGGACAAACCATATCTTCGGAACTTGGTGTAGAGGTTGTTGTACCCAAATATCCACAACTTAATGGAGCAATCGGTTGTGGGGTTTATTCCTGGGAAAAGAGGGGATAATATGTTCTTAGGGCTTGATGTAGGTGGAACATTTACGGATGGTGTGGTAGTAGCAGATGGGAAGATAGTCAGTATGGTTAAAGCTCCTACTACTAATGAAAATCTATTGCGATGTATATTGACAGTAGTAGATAAAATGGTGGAGGATATTGGTAGTAAGGCGTTTGAACGGATTGTATTATCCACAACAATTGTAACCAATGCGATAGTGGAAGGAAAGATTGACCAGGTTGCCTTATGTATTATGCCAGGACCAGGGATGAACATAGCTGATATTCTACCAGTTGAGCCTTATATCTTATCTGGTTATATTGACCATCGTGGCCGAGAAATGGCTCAGCCGAGCAAAGAAGAAGTGCTGAGTGCTTGTCGCCATTTTGCTTCTTGTGATGTATTTGTTGTTTCTGGCAAATTTGCTGTTCGTAATCCTAATTTTGAGTCCGCAGTAGCGGATTGGATACAAGAAAAAGTTAGCCCTATGCATATAAGCAGAGGAGGAAAGGTTTCAGGAACACTCAATTTTTTAAGACGTACTAACTCAGCCTATTATAATGCAGCGGTATGGCGGCGCTTTAATGCTTTTGCTACGGCAGTAGAGGAAGCATTAACGATTCGTGGGGTTTACAGTCCTGTTTTTGTGTTAAAAGCTGACGGAGGCACACTACCTTTATCAGTAGCCAGAAACTGTCCTATAGAGGCTATTTTTACTGGACCCGCTGCCAGTACCATCGGTGTTATGGGTATGAATGGGGATGCTGCCGTTTCTGGAATTTCTCTTGATATTGGGGGTACTACTACCGATATTGCATTGTGGCAAAAGGGAAGACCTGCTTTAGCAAAAGAAGGGGCAGCTGTTGCTGGACATAGAACTGGAGTTCAAGGATTTCGCCTTAAGTCTGCCGGAATCGGCGGTGATAGTTTGGTCTTCTGGGAGAATCATGTATTGAAAGTAGGACCAATGCGTCATGGCCCTGCTATGGCGGCAGGAGGTCCTAAGCCAACTGTGACTGATGCTATGGTAGCGGCGGGGTTCATTGATTTTGGCGATCGTGCCTTAGCAGTAAAGGCAATGAAACAGCTTGCTTTACAAGGACAAAGCCCAGAAGAGATGGCGAGTCAAGTAGTAGATAAGGCAGTGAATGATATTTGTCAGGCGATAGCAGATTTGTTAGATGAGCAAGCTGCTGAACCTTTATATCATGTAGAAGAAATTGTTTATGAAAGAAAATTCGTCTTAGAAACTATAATTGGTGTAGGTGGCGGAGCGGCTGGTCTTGTACCTCTGATTGCTAAAAAGCTGGGAATTAGCTATACACTTCCTGAGAATGGGAAGGTTGCTAATGCCTTTGGTGCGGCGGTAGCAAGGCCAACTATTGCTATTACTCTTCGTGCTGATACCGCAGAAGGATATTATACCGTTCCAGAATTAGGGATCAAAAATAGACTGCCTCGAGGGAATTCTTCCTTACAAAATATGTATGAGTTAGCAGAAAAACATTTGGCAGAATTAGCCCAGAGAAATAGTATTTTTGCTGGTGAAACGCAAATCGTACAATCAGAGGAATTTAATATGGTTCGTGGTTTTACTTCAGTGGGAAAAATTATGACCTGCCGCTTGCAGATAAAACCTGGCGTGCTGCAGTATGGTGAGGAGGAGTTATGTTGAATGCTCAAAAGTTAGGACTGGTATTTTTTCCAGCTTTTGACTGGGCGATTAGCCCAACTCATCCTGAGAGGGAGGAACGTTTGTTATATACCCGTGACCAGATTGTAGAAGAAGGACTTCTGGATATGCCATCGATACGGGAATATAAGCCTAAAATCGCTAACCTTCAGGATATTGAAAGAGTGCATGTGGGAGTTCCTGACATATTTTCTTTAATTACCAATGCTCATTTAGTGTCAGCAGGTGGAGCGATTGCAGCTGCTGATGCGGTAATAAAGAAGGAAGTGCAGCGAGCTTTTGCTTTAGTACGTCCGCCAGGACATCATGCCATGCGCATTGTTCATGGGACTCGTGGATTTTGTACCATTAATATGGAAGCAATTATGATAGAATATTTACGGAAGACCTATGGTATTGGTAAAGTTGCCATCGTTGATACAGATGTACATCATGGTGATGGCACTCAAGATATTTTTTATCATGACCCTGACACCCTATTTATTTCCTTTCATCAGGATGGGCGGACCTTATATCCGGGGACTGGTTTTACCAATGAAATGGGGAGTCCTAATGCTCTTGGTACTACAGTGAACATACCTTTGCCGCCAGGAACAGGTGACTGCGGTCTTCATGAAGTGCTAGATCACCTGATTATGCCTATTCTAGGAGAATTTAAACCTGAAATAATTATTAATTCCGCCGGTCAGGATAATCATTTTAGTGATCCTTTAGCGAATATGGCAATTACAGCGCAGGGGTATGCGCGATTAGCCGATACATTAAAAGCTGATATTGCCGTATTGGAAGGCGGTTATTCGATTGAAGATGCTTTGCCTTATGTAAATGTAGGGATTGTATTAGCTATGGCAGGAATGGATTATAGCAGAGTCATTGAACCTAATATTGTAGATTGTCCTTCTCAAGCCTCTTCTGTCACTCATTATATAAAAGAAATCATCAAGGAACGCCAAGATATGTGGGGGAGAAAAGAGAAACTGAAGCGTGAAGCAATTATGAAGCATGGTGAATTCTGGCAGACAGAACGCAGTATCTATTATGATGATGAAGGTATTAACGAACAGCAGAAAGAAAGAATACGCTTATGCTCTCATTGTTCTGGATATGTAACAATTGAAACGAAGGCGCGCAGCAGTCTTCATTATAAAACAGCTTATATTGGTATGATTCCTCAGAAAGCTTGCCCAGCTTGTCTAAAAGCAGCTTACAATGAGGTACATACAGCAAAGAAAAAAGGAGAATATCAGCACTATATGGTGCAAAATAAACAGGAAGATCGGCTGGAAAGATTGTAACAATGTGTATAAAATAGAACTAATACCTTATCTGTGCTAAACTATAGAGTTAGTGAGGAGTTTTTGACTTGTAAGGTGGCACAACGAAGTAATTCGGAAAAAAGACTGCTGAAGTAGCAGAATTTAAATGCAGATGCAGTACTATATATTGTAGGAGGAGTCAAATAGATGAACCGACCAGATGGCCGAAAGGCTGATAAAATGCGTCCATTAAAAATAACTCGTAATTATTTAAAATACCCGGAAGGATCGGTGCTGATAGAGGTAGGCAATACAAAGGTAATATGCGCTGCCACAATTGAGGATAAAGTACCACATTTTATGAAGGGTTCAGGTGAAGGATGGATCACGGCTGAATATTCTTTACTGCCTCGTTCTACGCAGGTGCGTAATATTCGTGAGTCTGCTAAAGGGAAAATAACAGGAAGAACTCATGAAATACAACGGCTAATTGGCAGAGCATTGCGAAGTGTGGTTGATTTAAAAGCTTTAGGAGAAAAAACAATTTGGATTGATTGTGATGTTATACAAGCAGATGGCGGTACTCGAACAGCAGCGATTACAGGATCGTTTGTCGCTTTGGTTGATGCAGTCAATAGTATTTATACCAATCATGAGAAACCTTTCCCTGTTAAAGAGTTCTTAGCAGCGGTTAGCATCGGTGTTGTAAAAGATGCAGTGGTTGCTGATTTGTGTTATGAAGAAGATTCAGCAGCGATAGTGGATATGAACGTTGTAATGACTGGGAGCGGCCAATTTGTAGAAGTGCAGGGAACAGGTGAAAAACGTCCTTTTAGTAGGCAGGAGCTAAATGAAATGCTGGCCGTTGCCGAAAAGATGGTAGGGGAATTAATTGATTATCAAAAAGATATTCTAGGACCTTTATCGTGGAAAATCGGACGTGAGCCATGAAAGAAGTAGTGGTAGCAACTACGAATAAAGGGAAAGTTGCCGAGATTGCCTTAGCTTTGGCTAACTTGCCTGTCAAAGTGTTAGATCTAAGTGATTTTAGTGATATTCCTGAGGCTGTGGAAGATGGTGATAGCTTTATGGCAAATGCCCAGCTAAAAGCTAAGCATTATGCCCACCATACGGGAAAGGCCTGCTTAGCAGATGATTCTGGACTAGAAGTGGATGCATTAGGAGGCGCACCAGGCATTTATTCTGCACGCTTTGCCGGGGAGGATGCTAATGATGCTGCAAATAATCAAAAATTGTTAGCAGAATTAATTGGTGTTGTCCCTGAAAAGCGGACTGCTAGATTTCGTTGTGTTTTGGCTCTTGCTGACATTGATGGGACGATCATGACTGCCGATGGAGTAAGAGAAGGAATTATTGGTCAAGACTTGCGTGGTTTAGGCGGATTTGGATACGATCCATTGTTTTATATGCCTGAAATGGAGAAAACCATGGCTGAATGTTCAAAGAGTGAAAAAAACGATATTAGCCATAGAGGACAAGCGCTGAAGATTATGACCAAGATACTGGGAGAGTATTTAAAATGAAAATAGGGGTCATGAGTGATACCCATGGTGACCAGGCGGCTGTCAGGCAAGGGATAAAAGCAGCAGGTTCTATGGATATGTGGCTGCATGCAGGAGATTATAGCCAAGATGCAAACTATTTAGCTAAGTTAGTCAATGTTCCTGTATTTGCAGCGAGAGGAAATTGTGATGGGCAGGCAGCAGCCAAAATTGATGAATTTGTAGAAGTGGCTGGTAAGAAAATATGGATAACCCATGGGCATCGCTATGGTGTAAAGCAAGGTGTTAGTCAATTGGTAGAATGGGGCAGGCATTATGAGGTGGACATTGTAATTTATGGACATACTCATATCCCAGATAGCCACTGGGAAGAAAATTTACTGGTTTTCAATCCTGGCAGTGCTGCTGAACCTCGCTCTGGATATGGTACTTGTGGTATTTTAACGATTGATCATGAAGGGAAAATAGCAGGGGAGATTCTTACAGTGGGTAAGAAAGTAAAATGAATATAGAATGAGGGTCTGTTCTACATCTTGTGTAGAACAGACCCTCATTACGATAAAAGGTGCTTAGTTTAATGATTTACTCAATCATAATTCTTGGTATAAGCTACTTGTAATACTTCATCTGGCAGTTCATTTTCCCAACGCGCTACTACTACAGCAGCTACGCAGTTACCAATTAGATTGCAAGCCGTACGAGCCATATCAAGTATACGGTCAACTCCAAGAATAATACCAATACCTTCTACTGGCAAACCAAAAGCTGCTGCGGTACCGGCAATAACGATCAAAGAAGCACCGGGCACTGCTGCAATGCCTTTTGTAGACATCATCAATGTTACAAGCATAATTAGTTGAGTTTCGATTGGGAAGGGGATATTATAAACTTGAGCGATAAAAATGACAGCTAATGCACTATACAAGGTTGAACCATCTAAGTTAAATGTATAACCTGTCGGCAGCACGAAGGTAACAATATGCTTTGGAACGCCAAATTGCTCTAATTTTTCCATTGCAATTGGCAATGCTGCTTCGCTGGAGGCAGTGGAGAAAGCAATCAAGATAGGCTCTTTTATAGCTCTTAAGAGCTGGAAGAAATTCATACGGATAATTAGTGAAGCACAGGCTAATAACAAAACAATAAAAAGTACTAGAGCAAAATATAAGGAACCGATCAACTTCGCTAAAGGAATTAGCATACCCAAGCCGAATTTACCTACTGTATAAGAAATTAGAGCAAAAACACCAATAGGAGCCAATTTCATGACATACCAAGTGAATTTGAACATAATCTCAGCAACGCTGATTGCTAATGTAACGGTTGGTTTGCCCTTTTCTCCCATAGCGGCAGCTGCTACACCGAAGAAAGTAGAGAATAAAATGATTTGCAGCATGTCGCCGCGTCCCATGGCATCTACCACATTGGTAGGTACAATGTTAACGATCATTTGCGTCATATCAATGGTCTTTTTTGCTGCAGCTGCTGCAGAACTCACATCAGCACCAGTTGCAATTGCGACACCTGCACCAGGCTGGAATACATTTGCGACAGCCAGTCCAACGAAGAGAGCCAAGGTTGTAGCGACTTCAAACCAAATAATTGATTTTGCGCCTAAACGACCTAGTTTCTTAAAGTCACCAGTACCTGCAATACCCATAATTAATGAACTGAAAATTAAAGGTACCACAATCATTTTAATCATACGGATAAACGTGTCACCGACAGGCTTTAATGCTTGTCCATAGACAGGGAAGATATAACCGAACACAACACCTAGAATAAGAGCAATAAAAATTTGAGTTGTTAGGCCTATTCCTTTTTTTTCTTTTTCCATAAACGAATCCTCCTATAAATTTTGATTACTTGGAAACACCAAGAGATAAAGTAATCAAGGGGATTGCCTTGATTACCTTTACTGCACTGCACAGTAAAGAGAAAATATTTTTAATGATGAAATACTTTCTTCTCCTAGTATAGAATGTAACCATCTGCTAAACTACAGAAAACAACTGAAAAAAATTATTATGCAATTCAGAATTATATAAGAATAGCTTTTTAGGACGATGAGGATTATAATGTTGTATGTCGAATTTTGCATTTACAATGAGTGGCTAAATTGTTCACTAAAGGAGGGAGTTTTCTGTTATCTACTTTGCTAAAAAAAGTGCATGATGTCTTTGGAGGTATACAAGATTTATTTCATAAATATAAATCCCTTATCAATACGATATTGCTTGTTTCCTTAACTGGTATTGTATATATTTACCCTTTTGGCAGCTATTTTCGTTTTACCCTAGCGATTGTATTGTTAATCGTCTTTTTATTATATTTTGAGCAGTTTCCCATTTTATCTGGTACAATCTTGACAGGAGCAGTGATTGTATTTTTTCGTACGACAACGGATTTTTTAATAACCGGTCATGATTATAAGACTGCTATCATGTATAACTTACCTTCCCTGGCATACTATATCTCTTTTGCCGTACTATTTTACTTATTTTCCATTCGAAAGTACAAAGATCACATCTTGGTCCTTATTCTCTTATTGAGCGTGGTTGATATCCTCAGTAATATGGTCGAACTTTTTTGTCGTTCTGAATTGATTGGTGCAAAATTTGCAGTGGTTTTTCCAAGTATTGTAGTTGTGGCTATTGTGCGGGCTAGTTTAGCCTTTGTTGGGTATTATGCGTTAAAGCAATATCAATCCTTTATTCTAGCTAATGATCAGGCAAAGCGCTATATCGAGCAAACTCTCATGGTTGCTAAATTGAAAAGCGAGCTATTTTATCTAGAAAAATCATCTCAAGATATTGAAAATGTTATGGAGAAAGCCTATTGGCTTTATAAGCAATTAAACTCTAAGGTACAATTTGATAGAGAGCAAGAACATTTGCCTGCAGAGAATGCTCTTGCAGTGGCAAGAGAAATTCACGAGATAAAGAAAGATTACTATCGAGTCATAACTGGAATTGAAAATATTCTTAGACCCTCAAGCAGGGCTCAGAAGATAAAACTATCAGAAATATTGTTTATCATTGAACAAAATACAATACGGTATTTGAATGTAATCGATAAAAAGATTGATATCACCTATGAGTTAGCGGATGATTTTCTTACAGACAAGCATTATACTTTAGTTTCCATATTAGATAATCTCATTATGAACTCAATTGAGGCCTGTGGTGATGACGGAATTATTAAGGTAATTGAAACCAGTTCCAATGACATTATCTATTTTTGTGTGGAAGACAATGGAGTTGGTATTGATGAACAAGAATTTGAACTCATTTTTAATCCTGGTTATTCTACAAAATTTTCGCCGCGCACTGGTAAAATTTCAACAGGACTAGGCTTGGCCCATGTGAAAAATTACATTGAGCTATTAGGTGGAACCATTCGGGTGGAATCGCAGCCTGATGTATGTACTCGGTTTTTAATTGCGTTACCTCGCTTGGGTGTACTGATTTCTAATAAGGGTACTGATTTTTCTGTACCTTACTCTTAACCTCATATATTGGAGTAAACGATTCATAATAAAGTATTTTTATAAGAAAGTGGTGCGAATATGTCGTTACGTTTTGTGATTGTTGATGATGATCTTGTGATTTGTAGAATTCTACAAAAAATTATTGAGCAAAATCAATTAGGTACTGTTGTTGAGCAATGCAATGACGGCTTAAAGGGTGAGAGGATCATTCGAGAATACCAGCCGGATATTGCATTGGTTGATTTATTGCTGCCAGGCCAAGATGGAGTGGAACTCATTGAAAAGGTGTCTGCTGCAGCGACCAATACTTCGTTTATCATGGTTTCCCAAGCCACGAGCGAACAATTAATTACGAAAGCTTATGAAGCTGGGATTGAGTTTTTTATTCATAAACCCATTAATGTCTTAGAAACGGTATCTGTGATTAATAAAGTGCAAGAGCATCGTAAGTTAAAACAGATTATGTCTTTGATGCATCAAACCATTTCTCAATATCCTAATATTCGTCCTGCATCTGAGGATGGGACGAAAAATATGCAAAAGACTCGCATTTACAAAGTCTTTTCTGATTTGGGGATTATTGGTGAGGCGGGTGTAAAAGATATTTATCGAATGGTACAGCTAATCCTGAAAAAAGGTATAGAAAGTAAGTCCTATCAGTTATGTGATATTTATCAGCAAATGTCAGAAGGAATGGAGCAAGATGCGAAAGCAATTGAGCAGCGAGTACGTCGTGCCACAACGAAAAGCTTACACAATCTTGCCAATTTGGGGATTGATGATTATTACAACGAAATCTTTCAATCCCATAGTTCTTCTCTGTTTGATTTTAAAGAAGTGCGTCAAGAAATGAATTACATTTTAGGAAAAAGCCAATACCGCGGAAAAATTAATGTTAAAAAGTTTATTGAAGGGCTATTATTTATTGCAGAAGTCTGATGGATAAGATGGTTAAGTGGGGGACTACAACATGCCGGTTGTAGTCCCCTTAGGCTATTTGTCAAAAAGAATATACTTAAATTAGTAGTTTATTGAATATTCTTAATTTTTTGAGTATGTTGTGGTTTTTTAAAAGGATTTTGGATAGCGTTGTACGAAGTAGCATCTTGATTGTCCTATGACAATTAAATTTTATAAGAGGTGGTATTATGAAGAAACGTATTTACGGTATTTTTGTAACTCTTTGTCTCTTGGTGCTGTCTTTACAAGTGGTTGTTTTTGCGGCAGAAACTCCAGAAAAACCTAATGTTGTCATTCTTGCAACAGGAGGAACTATTGCCGGTGCAGGTGTTAGCAGTACTACAACCGTCGGGTATACAGCTGCTGTTACTGCTGTAGACAAACTTATTTCGAATGTTCCCGAATTGGCTAAGGTTGCAAATGTACGCGGAGAACAAGTTTTTCAAATTGCCAGTGAAAGTATAACCATGGACAATTGGTTAACGCTGGCCAAACGTGTCAATCAGCTTCTTGCTCAAGATAATGTAGACGGCATCGTTATTACTCATGGGACTGATACATTAGAAGAAACCGCATATTTTCTTGATCTGGTAGTAAAAAGTGAAAAACCTGTTGTACTTGTTGGTTCCATGCGTCCTGGTACAGCAATGAGTGCTGATGGGCCTCTGAATTTATATCGTGCTGTTATTCTGGCTGGCACGAAAGAAGCTGCCGGCAGTGGTGTCATGGTAATGCTCAATGATACGATTCATTCCGGGCGTGAGGTAACAAAAACTATAACTGATCGTGTTGATACGTTTCAAGCGCCAATCATCGGTGCAATAGGTGTATTTACTGGTGATAAACCTGTATTCTATCGTCAATCGTTACGCAAAAATACGGTGGCGACGGAATTTGATGTCACTAACCTGACGTCATTGCCTCGTGTCGATATTGTGTATCATTATGCCGGCAATGCTGGAACCATGATTGATGCTGCTGTAAATGCTGGTGCAAAAGGGATTGTTCATGCAGGAACTGGTAACGGCAGTATTGGAAAAGCGGAATATCCTGCAGTTGAAAATGCTCTTAAAAATGGTGTAGTTATTGTAAGGAGTGCCCGTGTTGGCAGTGGGATTATCGCTCGTAATGGGGAAGCGAATGATGACAAGTATGGTTTTATTGCCAGCGATAACTTGAATCCCCAAAAGGCACGCGTTTTACTAATGCTGGCTCTTACCAAAACTTCTGATGTAAATGAAATTCAACAAATGTTCTGGAAGTATTAAAATATTATTGTATTGAATTTGATAAATGCAATGAACCGCAGGGATAGATGGTGCTATGTGTCTGTGAGCACGTTAGCACCGCTAAAATCCATGCGGTTTATTTAAAAAAAAGGTAGCAGTAGTTTTTTGAATATTTATAATACTTTCTGTATGATGCTGTGAGGTGGGTTGCATTTTTGCGAAAAATATGACATAATTAATCATGGTTAATAAATTGGATTAATGGATTAAGCCAATTGTGGGGTGCAATCATGATTTTACAGCGAGTCGGTATTCCGATCTATTTGCAAATTAAAACATACATTTTGGACAAAATAAAGTCTGGAGAGTATGTATCGGGTGCTAAAATACCTACAGAAAGAGAGTTGTCTACTGAATTAGGTGTGAGTCGCAATACTGTCAGTGCTGCTTACAAAGAACTTTTATTGGAGGGCGTGCTCGAAGCGCAGCAAGGTAGAGGGACGTTTGTAAAAACGGCTACGGATGATGCGGAAGAGCAAGTCATCGGTGGAAGACGGGAGCGATTGGTTAAAATTATTGATGATGCTATGGCAAAAGTAGTAGAGCTAGGCTTCACAGTAGATCAATTTGCTGCAATTGCCAGTATCAGGGCTATTGAAAAGAACCAAGCTGTTAAAGAATTGCGAGTAGCTGTTGTTGATTGTGCCTCTGAATTTATTCAACGCTTTATTAACCAAATTGGACAAATTGCTAACGTGCGATTTGAAACGGTAATGTTAGCAGATCTAATGGAAGGTCGAACTCCCGTTGAATTATTGCAGGCTTGTGACTTAGTTGTTACGACGCTGGGGCACCAGGCTGCAGTTGTTAGTCTATTGGGAAAGGCAAGTAAAGTAATTGGTGTGGCAACGGTTCCAAATCTTGATGCGGTTATTAAATTAGCTCGTTTGCCCGCAAATACGCAAGTAGCAATTGTGGCAAAGAGTGATGCATTTGTAACTAACCTGCAAAATTTACTGGAGAAGACATCAATTAATCAATTGAAATTTAGAATTGTGCAATCAAGTGATTTCTCAGAAGTTAATAGGATGATTGCGAATTATAAAGTAGTAATTGTCAGTGAAGAGCGTGAAATGCTTGTGCGCCAAATGGTGAATGAAAGTCAAGAAGTGATTACATTCTATTATGAAATTGACCGCGGTTCCTTAAATCAGGTTCTGATGAAGTTAGTCAGTCAAGCACTTTAGATAGTAGAAATACTAGATATAGATTTTAATAGCAAAGGAGTAGTTAGGATGGAAAACAATAAAGTAAAAGTAGTTTTGGGGGTTATTGGCGCTGACTGTCATGCAGTAGGTAACAAAATATTAAACTATGCCTTTACTTCTGCAGGATTTGAAGTAGTTAATTTAGGGGTTTTGGTTCCTCAAGAAGAGTTTGTAAATGCAGCTATTGAAACAGATGCAAAAGCTATTCTCGTCGCTTCCTTATATGGACATGGAGAAATTGATTGTCGGGGTTTGAGAGAACGCTGCCGTGAATCCGGTCTAGGTGACATTTTATTGTATGTTGGCGGAAATTTGGTAGTTGGCAAAACTGATTTTGCAGAAGTGCACAGCAAGTTTATTGAAATGGGTTATGACAGAGTCTATGAGCCAGGTATACTTCCTGATCAAGTGGTCATTGATTTAAAAAATGATTTAGGTTTATAAGGGAGTCTTGATAATGAATCATATTTTACTGATTGATTTTGGGAGTACTTATACCAAAATTACTGCAGTGGATATTGAAAAAGAAATAGTATTAGGCACTGCTCGTGGTATAACTACTGTAGAAACTGATATTATGAATGGATTGAATCAGGCGATCGAAGCCTTGTTTCTTAAAACGGGTAAATTAAAATTTTCAAAAGTATTAGGCTGCTCTAGTGCGGCCGGTGGATTGAAAATGGTAGCCGTTGGATTGGTGCCTGAACTTACAGCAGAAGCTGCCAAACGTGCGGCTCTAGGGGCCGGTGCCAAGATTATGGGTGTATATGGTAACGAATTAAATGAATATGAAATAGAAGAAATAGCTCAGTTGCAACCGGAAATTATTCTGTTAGCTGGTGGTACCAATGGCGGTAATAAAGAAGTAATTTTGCATAACGCTAGAATGCTTACCACTCTTGGTAAAGATATACCTGTTATTGTGGCAGGTAATAAATCGGTAGCACCTCAAGCAGTAAAGATCTTATTGGAAGCAATGACGGAGGTAGTACATACTGAAAATGTAATGCCGAAGTTAAACGAACTGAATATTGAGCCTGCACGTGAAACCATTCGTAGTGTATTCTTAAGGCGGATTGTTGAAGCGAAAGGTCTCAATAAAGCCAATCAATTTGTCGATGATGTTGTTATGCCTACGCCGGCGGCAGTATTAAAGGCTGCAGAACTTTTAAGCAAAGGTACCGAATATGAGTCTGGTTTAGGCGACTTAATGGTAGTGGATATTGGTGGTGCAACCACAGATGTATATTCCATTGCCAAAGGTGATCCTACTAAAACCAATGTTGCCTTGCGAGGACTCCCAGAGCCCTTTGCGAAACGTACAGTAGAAGGCGATTTGGGAATGAGGTATAGTGCGACAGCTCTATTTAAAGCAGCTGGTGCTAAGAGGATTGCAGATTATGCCAATCTTTCTGCAGAAGATGTGGAGGCATATGTGGAAAAGGTTGAAGCAAATATTGAATACCTGCCACAAAATGAGGTTGAGGAAAAAGTAGAAATCGCCATGGGGAAAGCTTGCACTTCCTTAGCGGTGGAACGGCATGTCGGACAACTTGAAACGATATTCACATGTTTTGGTTCTGCTTTTGTACAAAAAGGTAAGGATCTGAGTGATGTCAAGACAGTAGTAGGTACTGGTGGCGTAATTATCCATCATGAACAGCCGAAAGAAATCTTAAAGGGTGCAGCATACAGTGAAAGCACGCCTGAGATGTTAAAACCAGAGTGTCCGAAGTACTTGATCGATGAAGAATATATTATGGCATCCATGGGTCTTTTGGGCGAAGTATATCCTGATGTAGCAGTAAGAATGATGAAAAAATATATTGTGCGGGGGTAGCAGTAATGGAATTGAAAAATAAAAAGTGGACACACGATCACTTCTATGGTGTACGCGAAGAAATAATAAAACATTGGCCAACGGGTGCAGATGTAAATTTTGAGGAAGCTGTTAAGTATCATGAGACAATCCCAGCTAGAAAACACTTTGCAAAACGCTTGGTAAAGGCGAAGAAAAATGGTGAAACATTAACTCAACCTAGAGCTGGGGTTGCATTATTGGATGAACACATTAATCTTTTGAACTTTTTACGTACGGAGGGGGAAGCGGATCTTCTGCCAACTACGATTGATAGTTATACGCGTCAAAATCAATATGAAAATTGTGCAAATGCAATTGAAGAAAGTATGAAAGCCGGTCGGTCATTGTTAAATGGTTTTCCAGCAGTAAATCATGGAGTTCATGGTGTACGTAAGCTGGTTGAAAGTGTAGATGGTCCATTGCAAGTACGACATGGTACGCCAGATGCTCGTTTATTAACAGAAATTACACTAGCAGGTGGCTTCACATCCTATGAGGGTGGCGGTATCTCCTACAATATTCCTTATGCTAAAAGTGTTTCTTTGGAAAAAACAATTTACGATTGGCAGTATAATGACCGCTTGGTAGGTATTTATGCTGAACATGGCATTGAAATTAACAGAGAACCTTTTGGACCCTTAACAGGTACGCTAGTACCACCTTGTATTTCTCATGCAGTAGCCATCATTGAAGGTATCTTGGCAGCAGAGCAGGGGGTTAAAAATATTACATTAGGTTATGGCCAATGTGGCAATCTATTCCAAGACGTTGCAGCAATTAAAGCCTTGGAACAGTTGGCAGAAGAGTATTTGGTAAAACATGGATATAATGATTGTGTGTTAACTACTGTATTCCATCAATGGATGGGTGGATTCCCGCAAGATGAAGCAAAGGCATTTGCGGTAATTTCTTGGGGTGCAGCAGCTGCTGCCTTGGCAAAGGCTACAAAAGTTATTGTTAAAACTCCTCATGAAGCATTGGGGATTCCTACCAAAGAAGCCAATGCGATGGGACTTCGTGCAACCAAGCAATTAATCAATATGCTGGCAGACCAGCCATTCCCGATCACTGCGGAAGTAGATATCGAAGTGGAAATGATAAAAGCAGAAACCCGTTGTATTTTGGACAAAGTTTTTGAACTTGGCAATGGAGACTTTGCATCTGGTAGTGTTCGTGCTTTTGAAGCAGGTGTTCTAGACGTACCTTTTGCTCCTAGCCAATATTCTTTGAATAAAATTTTGCCAGCCCGTGATAATAATGGTGCTGTACGCTTATTTGATGTAGGAAATCTACCATTCACACAAGATATTATTGATTTCCATAAAGCTAAAATTGATGCGCGTGCTAAAGAAGAAGGACGTAAAGCAAGTTTCCAAATGGTTATTGATGATATTTATGCGATTTCCAAGGGACGCTTAGTAGGCAGACCTAGTAAATAAATTATAAAATCAGCAGGGCGGCAAAAGGTATTCTGCCTTTTGCCGCCCTACATAAAAAAGGAATGGAGAGTGTAACTCATGAAAATTGCTAATGTTGTATGTTCAAAAGGTCGTACTGGTTTTTATTTTGATGATCAACGGGCTATTAAAGCAGGAGCTCAGCATGATGGTTTTAGCTATGTAGGAGAAACGGTTACTCCTGGATTTCATTCCATTCGTCAAACTGGGGAAGCTGTATCCGTAATGATCGTATTAGAAGATGGACAAGTGGCTTACGGCGATTGTGCTGCTGTACAATACAGCGGAGCAGGTGGTCGTGACCCTTTATTTTTAGCCGAAGATTTTATTCCTGTGATTGAAAAAGAAATTAAACCACGTCTCGTGGGTCGTGAATTAACTTCCTTTAGACAATTGGCAGGAGAAATTGACAGTATGGTTGATGCCAAAACAGGTAAACTGATCCATACTGCATTGCGTTATGGTGTAACCCAAGCAATATTAGATGCTGTATCCAAAGCAAAACATAAATTAATGTGCGAAGTAGTTGCAGAAGAATATAACACGACTGTTAGTGAAACGGCTATTGATATCTTTACCCAGTCTGGTGACAATCGTTATGAAAATGCTGATAAAATGATCATCAAAGGCGCTCAAGTATTACCCCATGCCTTGATTAATAATGTAGAAGAAAAATTAGGCAAGAATGGTGAATTGCTGATTGAATATATTATTTGGTTAAAGAATCGTGTATTAAGCCTACGTACCAGCGATTCTTATAATCCTGTACTGCACATTGATGTGTATGGCACAATTGGTGCTGCGTTTGACTTGGATACAGAAAGAATGGTGTCTTACTTCCGCGAACTAGAAAAAGCAGCTGCTCCTTTAAAACTTCGCATTGAAGGCCCGATGGACGTAGAAGATCGCGAAAAACAAATGCTAGCGTTAAAAGAGATTACGGCTCGTTTGCACGAAGAAAAAATCAATGTAGAAGTGGTTGCTGATGAATGGTGCAATACACTGGAAGATATTAAATATTTCGCTGATAATAATGCGGGTGATATGCTGCAAATCAAAACACCGGATTTAGGCGGAATTAACAATACTATCGAAGCTGTTTTATATTGTAAAGAAAAAGGCGTAGGTGCATACCAAGGCGGTACTTGCAACGAAACAGATCGTTCCGCACAGGTTTGTGTACACCTTGCAATGGCAACTAAACCAGTGCAGATGTTAGCAAAACCAGGCATGGGTGTGGATGAGGGCATTATGATTGTATATAATGAAATGCAACGTATCTTAGCTGTTCGCCAGGCTCGTAAGGCGTAATTATGAGAATGTTAATGCATGAGCAATTAATGTATGCTAGTTACTTTGCACCAAGAGGACGTAACCGGATGTTTGTCTTGGGGCAGCAGATTAGTGAGCGTTATTTGTCACCGCTGGATAGGCTGATTGGCATCGTTGGTGGTCCTGGTGCAGGTAAATCTTCCTTAATTAAGGGCATGTTTCCTGGATTAGAATTAACAAATGATGATGATGGTGTAAATGTACGCCCCTTGCCTTTGCTCAAAAATATTGAAAAAGATTTCTTTTCTAGTCATACGTATCATATTGATATTCGTTTTGAGTTAGCATTTACTCAACTTCATGTATTAGCAGATGCTATTAAGAAAGCATTATCTCATGATAAACGGGTCATTGTAGAACATTTTGATCTGTTATATCCTGCTCTGGGGGCAAATGCTGACGTGCTCTTAGGAGTAGGTGGCGAGGTTATCGCTGTTCGTCCTAATGTCTTTGGTCCTTTTCCCCAGGAAATTGCTGACGTGGTTGTAAAGACTTTAAAGTATCGTAAAATGGCGCATACTGCTGAAGATCTGACAGAAAGTATTTTATTAAAAGATTATGGTGCGATCTTGCCTTTTGCTCACAGAGATGTACATCATGGTTTTGTTCTTGAATATCCAGTAGAACTTGATGCCGATCTAAAGGAAGTTGAAAAAAAGGTTAAGGGAATCATTGATGAGGGGCTGAAGGTTTGTTACTCAGATGAAGGACATATTGAAATTGGCGAAGTTTCATGGGCGTGTACGGGACCCCGGACCCATGTACATAATACAGAAGATATTGAAGGTTTTCGTCTGCTCCATGAATATAAATATGACCCAAAAACGAAAACCTACCTTATTATTGGCTTGGTAGGGCCATTAGAAGAAAATCTTGATGGTTTTTCCAGCATGATCTTTCATGCGTCATTGTAAAAGTGTATAATTAGCTGTAAATGGGTACTGTTTTCTTAATGAGAAGGCAGTACCCATAAGAGCATCAAAATCCTGATTGCACAAAAAGATTACATATAAAAGAAATTTCACTAGGAGGTTAGAAAAATGGCAAGTATTGCAAAAACTGCTCAAGCAGGAACCTTAGAATCGAGCGATGTTATGATTACTGTAGCTCCTGGTACCCAAGGAAGCGGTATTATTATTGAATTAGAAAGTATTGTTTTGGCTCAGTACGGTGAAGATATTAAGATCATATTGGAGAAAACTGTGAAGGATCAGGGGATTACGGATATTTATATTAAGGCGGTAGACCGGGGGGCGCTGGATTGTACCATTTGTGCCCGGACTCTGGCTGCATTGAGTCGTGCAGGTGCTGTGCTAAAGGAGGAAATCATATAATGGATTTAAGAAGAAGTATGTTATTTATTCCTGGTAATAACCCGGGAATGCTGCAAAATGGCGGTGTATTTGGCGCAGATTCAGTTATTTTGGATTTAGAAGATGCTGTGGCACCTATGGAAAAAGATGCAGCCCGTTTTTTGGTTGCCCAGGCCCTGCGTACTGTGGATTATGGAGCTAGTGAAACGGTGGTTCGGATTAATCCTTTAGATACCTTTGCTGCTGTGGATATTAAAGCGATTGTTCCATGTTGTCCTGATGCAATTTTGGTGCCAAAAGTAGAAAGTGCAGCTGATATTCATCAAGTAGTTGCTATGATTGCCGCGGCGGAAAAACCAGATCAAACACCTGTGAAGATTATTGCTCTCTTAGAAACACCTTGCGGAATTGTTGAGGCGTATCATATTGCGAAAGCGGACCCTAGGGTAGTTGCTCTTGCTTTAGGTGCGGAAGATTATACAGCAGGTCTGGGGGCAATGCGTACTAAAGAGGGTACTGAGATTTTTACTGCACGTACCATTGTTATCAATGCAGCTGCAGCGGCGAATGTTCAATCCATTGACACTCCTTATACCGATGCTAATGACGAAGAAGGTTTGCTTGCTGATACACAGCTGGCTAAGAGATTGGGCTTCAAGGGAAAATTGTCTATCAATCCAAGGCAGATTGATGTAATTCATTCTGTATTTAATCCTAGTTTAAATGATATTGATTGGGCCCAGCAAGTCATTCATGCTATTCGTAAGGCAGAGGCGGAAGGCTCAGGTGTTGCGTCGTTGAATGGTAAGATGGTAGATTTACCAATTGTAAATCGTGCAGAACGCATCTTACATTTAGCGGAATTGTTAGGTTTGATGGGGGGAGAAAAATAATGAAAAATGCAATTGGACGTGAAATACCTGAAACTATTTCCGGCATAGCAGCAATAAAGCCTTTTGCTGGTGCTTTTACTGCCGTACCAGAAATGGCACGTCAGGCACCTAAAGTTAAAATCATAAAACCTACCGACCGTAAATTGGTCGATAGTTTAGTTGAAGTATTTAAAAAAATACCCGTAACCGATGGAATGACCTTATCTTTTCATCATCACTTCCGAAATGGTGATGGTGTTGTAAATATGGTTCTGGCAACTGCGGCGCAATTAGGATTAAAAAATCTAACCGTTGCGTTAAGTTCTGTCTTTCCTGTACATGCACCGATTATTGACCATGTAAAAAATGGTGTGGTAACGGGTCTTGATACAAATTATATGTCCGGTCCAGTTGCTCAGGCTGTATCGAAAGGATTATTTGATAAACCTGTCATCCTGCGTACTCATGGCGGACGAGGACGGGCGATCGAATGTGGTCAGCTTAAAATTGATGTTGCGTTTATTGCAGCGCCGGCAGCTGATGAATATGGTAATCTGAATGGTGTAGAAGGTCCGGCAGCATGCGGCTCACTCGGTTATGCTTTTCCGGATGCTCAGTATGCAGATTATGTAGTGGCTGTAACTGATTATCTAGGTGAATATCCTCTATCACCAATTTCCATACCTCAGACGAGGGTCGATTATGTAGTAAAAGTAGAGTGCGTTGGAGACCCTAAAGGCATTGTATCTGGTACAACTCGTATTACTAAAGATCCGGTAGGACTTAAAATTGCTGAAACAGCAGCAAAAGTAATTCAAGCTACTGGACTTATAAAAAATGGTTTTGCATTTCAAACAGGAGCAGGTGGCGCTTCATTAGCAACAGCTGCTTTTGTCAGGAAAATGATGGAGAAAGATAGTGTCGTGGGCAGTTTTGCTCTTGGTGGTATTACAGGCTATATGGTAGACATGTTGGAGAGTGGTCTATTTAAGAAACTTATGGATGTGCAGGGATTTGATTTAGAAGCGATTCGTTCTTTATCTACGAATCCGAATCACTTGGAAATTGGTGCTGATTTTTATGCAAGTCCATTTAATGCCGGATGTGCCGTTAATCAGCTAGATGTGGTCATTTTAGGGGCTACAGAAATGGACACTGACTTTAACGTGAACGTAGTTACAGGCTCCGATGGTGTTATTATGGGCGGTTCAGGTGGCCATGCAGATGCAGCGGCAGGTGCAAAAGTTACAATCATCGTAGCTAATTTATTGCGTGGACGTTTGCCTATTATTGTGAATAAAGTGCTGACGGCAACGACTCCAGGTGAAACGATTGATGTTCTTGTCACAGAAAGAGGGGTAGCCGTAAATCCTCTCAGAGGCGATTTAAAAGAAAAATTCTTGGCAGCAGGATTGCCGGTTAAAGATATACAAGAATTAAAGCAATTAGCTGAGAAAATTGCTGGTGCTCCTAAGGCGATAAAGACAGGAGAAAATATTGTTGCGGTGGTAGAATATCGTGATGGCACAATTATTGATGTTGTGCGCCAAGTGGAGGGCTAGAGATGTTGTGGGGCACTATGGAAGAGCGGGTAATCAATCTGAATAATGTTAGACAGGTTAGTGCCGTGAGAGAGTTTCTCTCCAGATTTTCCTTAACCTTTACTGAACAAGTAGACTATACCATTGCCTTATATAAAGATGATTCTATTGTAGCAACAGGCTCGTTTGCTGGAGAAGTATTGCGTAACATTGCTATTGATGAGTCTCTGCAGGGGGAAGGTCTGACGTCAGCAGTCGTCAGCAATTTAATGCAGGAAGCAGGAAGGCGGGGAATCTATCATTATTTTATTTTCACCAAGCCTGACAAGGCGCATTTATTTAGTGCATTAGGATTTAAAGAAGTTGGGCGGGCAGATCCATATGCGGTGCTTTTAGAAGCTGGTATCGGGTCGATTGATTCGTATTGCAAGGAAATGGCTGCTTTGACAGCGCATCTGCCTTCGGGAAAAAGAGCTGGTTTAGTAGTAAACTGCAATCCTTTTACATTGGGACATCAAGCGGTAATTGCTAAAGCATCTAAGGAAAATGCAGCTGTGGTGGTATTGGTAGTCAGTGAAGAAGGATCGGTATTCCCTTTTGACATCCGACTTTCTCTGGTCAAGCAGGGGTTAGCAGATTATGATAACGTAGTTGTATTGCCTGGAGGTAAATATATTGTGTCGGCGGCTACGTTTCCTGGCTATTTCACCAAGGGAAATGAAACGGTAATGGCTCAGACAAGGCTAGATGCTACTATTTTTGCTAAGCATATTGCGCCTGCTATGGGGATTACTTGCCGGTATGTGGGGGATGAACCTTATTGCCTAGTGACAAAGGCTTATAACCAAGCGATGTTCGATATTTTACCGGAGCATCAGATTGATGTGCTGGAAATGCCAAGGATCTCTGTTCACGGAAATGCCGTGAGTGCATCTAGAGTTCGAGAACTCATTCGCCAGGAAGGATGGGAGGCGATTCGTGCATTAGTACCGGATACGACCTATCAATTCCTTTGCTCTCCTGCAGCAATTCCTATTATAGAAAAAATACAAAGTAGTATATCGAGACATTAGCGTATAAGATAGACTGTCAGGAATGAATATAGGGATTGAATTATTTCTTGTGAAGGTTCTTTACCTATATTCTATTTCTCGCGGCTGCTTTGCAGCGAATAACTCTTATTTTATGTATAGAAAGGTATATTTTTTGTTTGCGAAATAGAAAGAATTTTGCAATAAATGAAAAAGAATAATGTATACAAAATACAATTGCCGTGCTATAATCAAATAAAAGAATAGTGGAGGTGCTGTTTTGTGCGCATTGAGCATGATTTTCTAGGAGAAATACAAATACAAGATGAAGTTTATTATGGAGTACAAACGACTAGAGCGTTAGAAAACTTTGTTATTACTGGACATAGAATGAATACTGATTTTATTGCATCTTTTGGTATTGTAAAAGCCGCGGCAGCCAAAGCTAATATGAGAACTGGTCGTATGCCAGTTAAAATTGGAAATGCAATTGTGCAAGCAGCGCAAGAGATTATTGAGGGTAAATTGCATGATCAATTTATCGTTGACTGTATTCAAGGTGGTGCAGGGACTTCGATGAATATGAATGCTAATGAAGTCATAGCCAATAGAGCACTTGAGATTTTGGGTGAAGCAAAGGGAAATTATTCGATTATTTCACCTAATAATCATGTAAATATGGCACAATCTACTAACGATGTTATGCCAACAGCTATGCGCATTTGTACGATCACAAAAGCTAAAAAGCTGATTGCTGCATTAGAAGATATGGCCGTGACTTTTACTGCTAAAGGAGATAGCTTTAATCATATCTTAAAAATGGGACGCACTCATTTGCAGGATGCTGTGCCGATTACGCTCGGGCAAGAGTTTTATGCATATGCTGAAGCTACGAAACGGGCAATTAAACGCATTAAAGAAAATGTAAAGAATATGCATTTTGTAAATATGGGGGCTACTGCTGTTGGTACTGGTCTCAATGCTGAGCCAGAATACATTGCCTTCGTAGTGGAAGAACTTTCTCGTCTAACAGGCGAAGAGATTCATTCTGCGGATAATTTAGTGGATGCCACTCAAAATACAGATCAGATTGCTGAATTTTCCAGTGCTCTCAAAGTTACAGCATTAGCATTTTGCAAAATTGCCAGTGATTTGCGACTGATGGCATCCGGACCACGGTGCGGCTTGGGAGAACTTTCTCTTCCGGCAAGGCAGCCAGGGTCATCAATTATGCCTGGTAAAGTAAATCCAGTCATTCCGGAAGTTGTCAATCAAGTGGCATATCAAGTGATTGGTAATGATTTGGTTATTAGCTTGGCTGTAGAGAACGGGCAGTTTGAGTTAAATGTTATGGAACCAGTTATGGCATATAATCTTTTTAATTCTTTAACAATCTTAACAAACGTAGTAAATACATTAAATCATAAATGTGTGAAAGATATTGAAGCCAATGAAGACCGCTGTCGTGAGATGATTGATAAAAGTGTAGGAATTGTTACGGCGTTGTTACCGCATATTGGGTATGAACAATCTTCTGCAATTGCAAAAGAGGCTTTAAAAACAGGCGCATCTGTTAAAGAATTAGTTATTGCTAACGGCTTATTAACGGCTGCTCAACTGGAAATTATTTTATCACCAAGTGAAATGACACAGCCAGGTATTGCTGGCAAACAATTCTTAAAATAAATGAAATGAATTTGGTCAATTTACGGTCAAGAAGTACATTTATAGTGTTCTTTTTGGCCGTAAATCTTATACGACTGCTACATATATAGCAGTGTTTAGAGAAAAATAAATATATATCGCAAATATTCTATAAAATTTATATTATTGTGATAGAGTGAGTGGTTTACCTGAAAAGTTTGTGATATAATACACTTGAATATTAGAATAGGGGGATGAGCATGCGTACAATTGAGGTAGAGCAAATTACTCAGGCAATAGCAAAGATGTGCATGGATGCTTGCTATTATTTGTCCGAAGACGTGTATGATGCATTAGTGTCAGCTGGAAGAAAAGAAGAATCGGACCTAGGTAAGGAAATTATTGGTAAATTAGTAGAAAATGCTAATATTTCTAAAAATGAACAAAGACCTATTTGCCAAGATACAGGTATGACAGTAGTTTTTATGGAAATAGGACAAGATGTTCATTTTGTGGGTGGTAGCTTAGAAGAGGCAGTTAACGCTGGTGTTGCCAAAGGTTACACCGAAGGTTATTTGCGTAAATCTGTAGTGGCCGAGCCATTATTTAATCGTAAAAATACCACCAATAATACTCCGGCGATTTTACATACTAACATCGTGCCTGGTGACAAAGTTAAAATTAAACTAGCACCTAAAGGTTTTGGCAGCGAAAATAAAAGCGCATTAAAAATGCTTGTACCTGCTGATGGTGTTGAAGGAGTAAAAAAAGTTGTTCTTGATACAGTAAAAACAGCAGGACCTAATGCCTGTCCTCCGATGGTCATTGGTGTAGGTATAGGTGGAACGATGGAAAAGGCTACTATACTTGCTAAAAAAGCTCTCTTGCGTTCTGTTAACAAACGTAATGATCATCCTGAGTATGCAAAGTTAGAAGAAGAATTATTAGAGATGGTTAACAAAACAGGTGTTGGTCCTCAGGGATTAGGCGGAGTAACAACTGCTTTAGCAGTAAATGTTGAATATTTTGCTACCCATATTGCGGGTTTACCTGTTGCTGTTAATATTAATTGCCATGCCACACGGCATGCTGAAGCTGAACTTTAGGAGGTGTAGAGAAGATGGCAGAAGTAAAACGTATTACCACTCCATTAACAAAAGAAATGGCTCGTTCCTTAAAAGCTGGTGATAGTGTGTTAATTACTGGAACGATCTTTAGTGCACGTGATGCGGCTCATAAGGTAATGACAGAAGCTCTTGATCGAGGCGAAACGTTGCCTGTAGATTTTACAAATCAAATCGTATACTATTTGGGACCTACGCCTGCAAAACCAGGAGATCCTATTGGTTCAGCTGGTCCGACCACTGCTGGACGTATGGATAAGTATACACCCCAAATGATTGAACAAGGTCTTAGTGGAATGATTGGTAAAGGATACCGCTCTCCGGAAGTAGTGGAGGCCATGAAAAAAAATAGTACTGTGTTCATGGTAGCTATTGGTGGTGCAGCAGCTTTGATTGCGAAAACCATTAAAGCCTATGAAGTATTAGCATATCCTGAATTGGGTGCAGAGGCATTGGCTAAGCTTACAGTAGAAGATTTCCCTGCAATTGTAGCGATTGACTGTGATGGCAATAATTATTACGAAGAAGGACAAAAGCCTTATCGTAAAATATAATTGTCAAATTGAGTTATAGAGCGCTCTTGAGTCGGACAAGCTAAAATAGCTGAAAAGTGTTTATAAACAGAAAGGGCCAAGGTGCACTTAGGAGTACTGCTGATAAAGGAGAAGCCTAGGGCTGCTTGGCCCCATAAGATAAAACTTTCTGCTTCGTAAAACGACATATGCGAATAAATTCACATTTATGTAAAATTATTAAAGGAAAAAGTGATGCAATGTCGAAATAGCTTTATTTGTACAGTGTGTTGGTATGTATTTTATACCAACTATGTAAATATTACAGGAGGTAAAAGCATGAAGAATTTTGATTTTTGGATTCGTCGTATTCATTCTCTATCTGGTGTTATAGCATTGGGTGCATTTTTATTGGAGCATATATTTACTGTATCAACAGTAATGGGGGGCCCTGCGAATTTTGATAAATCCGTAGCGGCACTTGCAGCTATGCCTTTTTTGGTTCCAATTGAAATAATCGCAATCGGACTACCAATTGCTTTTCATGGCATTTTAGGTGTAGTGTATGCTTTAAAAGCGAAAAATAATCCACTTCGTTATGGTTACTGGAACAATTGGATGTTCTACTTACAACGCATTACTGCTTATATTGCCTTTATTTTCATTATCTGGCATGTATGGACATTGCGTATTGTCGGTAAAGCAATGGGTGGTCACTTAATTGGCTATGATTTTATGCACAAGGTGTTATCCGACCCTCTAACTTTTGGATTTTATGTAATTGGTTTGTTATCTTCCGTCTTTCATTTTACCAATGGTTTGTTTGGTTTTTCAATTACTTGGGGAATCGTATCAGGACCACGCGGACAGCGTGTCGTGAGTATAGCAACCTTGGCATTATTTGTACTCATTTCTAGTGTAGGACTTACAGCTCTTACGCATTTTGTGAAATAATTTAAAGTAAGGAGAGAGCTTAGTGAAAAAGAAAATTATAGTTGTTGGCGGCGGTTTATCCGGCCTTATGGCAACACTTAAAATTTGTGAAGCTGGCGGAGAAGTTGAATTATTCTCGTATTGCCCCGTAAAACGTTCTCATTCCCTTTGTGCACAAGGCGGTATGAATGCTTGTATGGATACTAAGGGGGAAAATGATTCTGTCCATGAGCATTTTGATGATACTGTTTATGGTGGTGACTTCCTTGCTGACCAGACAGCAATAAAAGGCATGTGTGAAGCCGCTCCGAAATTAATTAAAATGTTTGATCGTATGGGTGTTACATTTACTCGTACTCCAGAAGGCTTACTTGATCTTCGTAATTTTGGTGGTCAGAAAAATAAGCGTACTTTATTTTCTGGTTCCACAACAGGTCAGCAGCTTCTTTATGCACTTGATGAACAAGTTCGCGCATGGGAAGTAAAAGGTGCTGTTAAAAAATATGAATTCTGGGAATTCATTAAAATTATTAAAAATAAAGAAAATGTTTGCCGTGGTATCGTAGCACAAGACATGAATTCTATGGAAGTAAGAGCTTTTCGTGCTGACACGGTTATCCTTGCAACAGGCGGTCCTGGCATGGTATTCGGTAGATGTACTGCTTCGACAATCTGCAATGGTTCAGCAGTATCTGCTGTATATCAGCAAGGCGCTCTTATTGGTAACCCTGAATTCATTCAGATTCATCCAACAGCTATCCCTGGTTCAGATAAAAACCGTTTAATGTCTGAAGCTTGCCGTGGTGAAGGTGGACGTGTTTGGGTTTATAAAGATGGTAAACCATGGTATTTCTTAGAAGAAATGTACCCTGCGTATGGTAACCTTGTACCTCGTGACGTAGCATCTCGTGCTATTTACGATGTATGCGTAAATCAAAAACTTGGTATTAATGGTGAAAATAAAGTATATCTTGATCTTTCCCATATTCCTGCAGATTATCTTGAGCGTAAATTAGGCGGTATTTTGGAAATTTATACGGAATTCGTTGGCGATGATCCACGTAAAGTTCCAATGCAGATTTATCCATCTGTTCACTACTCTATGGGCGGCATCTGGGTAGATGCAAAACATAACACAAATATCCCTGGTCTTATGGCATCTGGTGAATGTGACTATCAATACCACGGTGCAAACCGTCTTGGTGCAAACTCACTTCTATCCGCTGCTTATTCTGGTACTGTTTCAGGTCCGGAAGCTATGCGCTGGGCTAAAGAAGGCGAAAAAGGTTCCGAACTCACTGACGAAGAGTTAGCAAAAGCTGCAAAAGAATGTCGTGATGAGTACGAAGCTATTTTAAAAATGAGTGGATCGGAAAATGCGCATGAACTTCATCATGAACTTGGTGATTTAATGAACCAGTACGTCACGATTGAGCGTGTGAACAAAGACCTTGATTATTGTTTCGACGAAGTAAAGAAAATTCTTAAACGTTGGGATAATATCGGTATAGTTGATAAAGCAGGCTGGGCAAACCAAGAAGGTATGTTCGCAAGACAGCTTCGCAATATGATTCTTTACGCTTTAGTTGTAACAAAAGCAGCACGTATGCGTGATGAAAGCCGTGGGGCTCACTACAAACGCGAATTTCCAACCCGTGATGACGAACGCTTCATGAAAATAACAATTGCTGAGTATGATCAGGCAACAGAAGAGCCTAAGATCAGTTATGATGATTTTGATCATTCATTGGTTAAACCCCGTCCACGTAACTATGCTGTTGCGAAGAAAGAGTAAGAAGGAGGTAGATAATAATGGCAGAAACAAAGAAAAAAGTACATTTTATCATAGAAAGACAAGATGGTCCTAATTCACAACCCTATACAGAAGAGTTTGAAGTTGACTATCGCCCTGCGCTAAATGTTGTTGCATCTCTTATGGAAATTCAAAAGAACCCAGTAACAAAAGATGGCAAAAAGACAACTGCTGTTGTTTGGGAATGTAACTGTCTGGAAAAAGTTTGTGGCGCTTGCATGATGGTGATCAATGGTAAAGCTCAACAGGCTTGTGCTGCTCTAATTGATCATCTGGAGCAACCAATTCGTTTAACTGCTGCTAGAACCTTCCCTGTTGTCCGTGACCTTATGATTGACCGTTCGGTAATGTTTGAAAGTCTAAAAAAGATACACGGATGGGTAGATGTAGATGGAACCTGGGAAGTTCATAATGATGCTCCGCGTCAAAATCCAAAGACTGCAACGATTGCTTATGAAATTTCTCGTTGCATGACTTGCGGTTGCTGCATGGATGCTTGCCCAAATGTAAATCAGAGTTCTGAATTTATCGGACCTGCTCCTATGGCGCAAGCACATCTCTTTAATTTGCACCCAATTGGTGAATATCAGAAAGAAGAGCGTCTAGATGCTTTAATGGAAAAGGGCGGATTAGCAAGCTGCGGTAATAGCCAAAATTGCGTACAAGCATGCCCTAAAGAAATTAAGTTGACTGAGTATATTGCGAAATTAAATCGTGACACGAATAAACAAGCACTTAGAAACTTGTTTAATAAGTAAGCCAGTATAGACGTCATAGGAAGATCTCATATTTCTACAAAGTAATTAATTTACCCTTAAGATATTTGCAGATCTTTTAAAAATGTTATTGACATAATAAACTAATTATGTTATTATAGTATTTGTGAGTTGGCTGTAGCCGAGGAAATTGCTCGGCTACAGTTGATTTATGAGTAAACATAAAAAAATACTTTGAAAAAAAGTGTTTGACAATTTTACTGGAATATATTATAATAGATAATGTGATTAACGGGGCGTGGCTCAGCTTGGTAGAGCACCTGGCTTGGGACCAGGGGGTCGCAGGTTCGAATCCTGCCGCTCCGACCATTAGAATTAGTATTTAATTTATCTGCGGGTGTAGCTCAATGGTAGAGCGCTAGCCTTCCAAGCTAGTTACGAGGGTTCGATTCCCTTCACCCGCTCCATTTATTTCAAAAAAATATGTGCTTGTAGCTCAGCTGGATAGAGCAACGGCCTTCTAAGCCGTGGGTCGCACGTTCGAATCGTGCCAGGCACACCATTGAATTCAATGGCTCTAGCGTTTACGTTAGGGTCTTTTCTGTGTTTATAGGCTAAGTTTCTGCAATAGAAGAAAGTTCTGCATTTCAAAAAGAACTAGGTGACAGTGATATTGCACTGAGCCAATGACTTCCATAAATCGCCTGTGTTGAATTTTAAGCAGTGTTCCATAGGAATATATCAAAGGCTTCTTTAGTGATAATTGGAGGCACAGAATACAAGGGATAATAGCCTATGAATTGCAGAAACTGCCCATAGTTCTGCTGGTGAATTTCTAAGGGTACAGTGATATTTCTATTCCTAACATGGGAGCTTGCATGCCCATAAGTGGGCATAGGTATACAGGGATAACTTTGTACTTAATACAGTTACCCCTTTTTCCACTGATTACTACTTGTGGTTACCAAATGACCAGTACTGACGGTGAGTCAAAGGTTTATATGTTATTTGGGATTCCAATCAATGTTATATCCTAATACATTAAGAATCTTTTCAACATCATAATATTTTAAGCTATCTCGGCTTAACTTATTATGCAATGCGTTGCCGCTCCAATTGAGTCGCAAAGCTAATTCTTCAATAGTCATACCTTGATTATCTAACAATGGTTTAATCCGTTCTTTAATAGTCATTGAATATTCCACCTTTACGATTTTTAAATATATAATATCACGAAAACGTGTGGTTAGTGAAGCATTTTAGAGAATTTTGTATATAACATACCTAAAACAAAGAAGTAAAGACTTTATTCGGCATTGAGACACACGAAAACGTGTGATAAGATTCAAATATAGAGACACACGAAAACGTGTGAACACATGAGAGGAGATTATTGAAATGAAAACAGCGCAAGAGAAATTCGAAGAATTAGCAATGGAGGACTTTGAATCAAACCAAGAAATTTATGAAACTGAGGTTAAGGTGCAAACAACATATGATATACTCAGGGTAGCTCTTCCAATGGAATTATGGAGTGTTCTAGCACATCTTGATGGGGTTTACGGTGATCGCCAATTTCAATGGCAACAAAAAATGTACTTAGATGGATTCAAAGCAGGTCTAGAAGCTAGATAGAAATGAGGTAGGCAATACGCCTACCTTTTCTTTATAACTATTTAAGTTAAAAATATCAAAATTTGTATTGACTAAGATAAAATATTGAATTATACTGAAATTAATAACAAACAACGGAGGCACAACAATGGACACAGGGAATAAAATGAAAGACTTTGGTACTCGCTTAGCATGGCTTCGTGCAAAACGAGGTATATCTCAGGTTGAATTTGCCAAACTTATAGGAAAATCGCAAGGCAGTGTTGCCTATTACGAAAAAGGTGCAGGCAAAGTAATGCCCGATGATACAACTTTAGCTAAAATGGCTGCTGCACTGGAAACTAAGGTTGGATCGTTAATGGGAGTCAATGACTTTATTATTGATCGCTTTGACGATGTTGTTGCACAATGGTTAATGAATCCTGAATCAACATCGTACGTCAAGGAAGCCTTTGTGAAATGGGCTACCGACAAGGCCAAATAATAAGGTGTATTCAAGGATTGCCTTTGTTTCCTTGTATCCTTCGTAAGTTAAAATTATCAATGAAAGGAGGTTAGTTCATGGCAGAGACAGCGTTCTATACACCTTTAGAAACTGCGGCATACCTTGGCGTTCCAGTGTCACAGGTGTATGCATTAGTTAAGACCAAGGGATTTCCCGTTAAACGAATCGGGCGACATTACAGAATCAATATTAAATCTCTTCAACAGTGGTCTACAGATTTTAGTGAGGGCATTTGAAGACTTATTTATTATACCTAGTTTAAGTTAAAATTATCAATATATTAAACAAATTATTAATAAGAGGGTGGGCAAATATGAAAAAAGAAATAGAGAAAATTACAGATGAAACAATGATTCGCATTATCTTAAAAGGAATCAATAAGGATGGACAGGACGGCCAAGACATGTCTAATCCTCAGACTTCATTCATAAAATCAGAGCCTATATCTAATAGCTCTTGCATAGCAATTTATCAAGCCAACGTTAATAATGCCTATGCGTATGATAATGAAGAACTCCCAGATTTCAGTAAGTATACCTATAATGTTTTTGTGTTTGACGATTCTGTATTAACGATACATAAGAACTGCACAGAGGTAGAGGCAAGGGCGGTCTATAAGGAATGTGGTGTTAAGTTTTGGTTAGATAGGTAATAAGGGTATAATGCCTATTTGAGTCTAAGGTTTCTTTGTTATGCCATTGCTAAGCTAAAATTATTAATGGATGAAAGGAAGATGAAATGAGAATAGATTCGGATATCAATGAGGAGTTATTGTATAGTGTGAAGGGAAAACTTAGAAATACATTGATTTATCTATATAATCTAGCTAGGGGTAGCAAAGATGGCTACTTTCATTTAGACATAGAGCAGTGTGTTAGAGACTTAGGTGTATCTGAGAGTACTATATATCGTCATTTGAACAAATTCAAGGAACTCAATATTGTCTTTCGAGTTTACAATGGCACACGGAATCCTAATGAGTTAGCTTTAGAATTATTAAAGGATGCAGGGAAAACAATTAAGGGCATAGGCAGTCTTTACTATTTTCCTGTGGGCTCTATAGACTCACAACTTAAGAAAGACATTGCTATTTTGAAGTATTGCTTTGGTTGGCAAGGGGTCAAGTCAAAGCATTATCAATGGTGGTGTGATGCTGAGAACCTCATTTATGATGATAATAGCAATGGATTTTCTAAGGTTACAAAAGACCGCTTAGCACAATTTTTTCAATATGTGGTACATGGGAGATTTGAATGGAATCATGATAGGTATGATTGCTATATGGAGAGGTTTGAGAAACTAAGGACTTGTTAACATAATAAAAATGACACTCTATTATATATATTCTATGAGTTTACTATGGGATGAATATAGCATGACACAAAGTACTGACTATATGAGCTATCATAGCTATTCATATGGTATCTATGGTTACCTGTGGAAAGATTTATCACAGTATTTCATAGTGTCATATGGTAACTATGATGCTTTAGGGTATCTTAGGATAGTTATGCTAAACATAATCCTATATCCTCGCTATGCTTCGGTATAGGAACACGATTGGCATAGGATAAAGATTACGATATAGCATACAAATAATGAATACTATTATGTATGTTAATCGTTTGGCTGTAATTGTATGTAAAACCCTTATCGCCTCAGCGAGCGAAAGCAACGTTCCTTGTTTTGATCTTTATCTCAGTGCTATACATAACTATCTAAGGCTAACATTGAATACCTCACCAATGACTATCTTAGAACCTATGTATAACACTGTACCCTTACTAATACATGAAGGATGCATAGACAACTTAACCAACATTGGAAGCCGTGAAAAGCACTTACACGGAATTACAATGTATACTAAGACAACTATGTCAATCTTCGAAGCTCTAAAATCCATAGCAGTACAAAGTCAATTTTATGGAATTTACATGGCATGAACCCTTGATTTACATAGCTTCAATTATTACTAAAGTACGTCATTGGATACTTAGTATTCAAAGCTGCATAGATTCAATACAGCGCAAATATGAAGCTAGGATTACAGGCAGATTTATCGGGCTTAATTTTAAGCTGGTTCGTAGCTGACCTTAGAATCAAGGACACCTAGAGGCGTTACGAGATTCAGCGTATACCAAAGTGACCAGTACTGAGCTTAATTTTCAGATTAGTGCATTGAACCTGCTCGACATTGAATGTCTACCCTTAGTCCCCTGTTACAAGGTGTGACATTGCCATCATAGCTAAACTAATACCGTCCCTTGCAGTACAAGGACTCACGATGTTTTAACATAGGTGTTACAAGTGAGTTTCTAAGGTGTTATAAAGGTGTTATAAATCACGATATATTCTTTGTAGATATAGTGAAGCTGATGAATATTCTTTGTTGCTATATAACAGTGAATACTAGGAATTGCCTGGATGCTGTGGTTATCGGTGTGGCATTGGAAGCTATGAATATAATACTGTTTTAAAGAATGTATACCATCGTAGAGTTATGGGCAACAAATAATTATTATTGATTAACATTGTATCATATCATATTTACAACAGTGGTGCAATGTTTTAATGACAAAAAGCTATACCAAAGGACACAAAAGAAACCATAGAGCTAACATTAGATAGCCAGTGTTGATGTTCACTAGCACCAATGATTGCCTATGGTTTCAAAGTTGTCCAATTTAGATATATAACTACTGTACGGTAACAGTAACTATTTTACTATTCTTCATAACTTCAGCGAGTGTTTCATTTGTAACTTGTAAATCAGTGTCACTTTCCACAGCTACCTGAAATTTTGTGCCAGTAGGAATGTTTTGATTTGAACCACGTAAAAAACCAGAAAAAACTCCAAAAGCTATCACTCCTAGTACCATATTAGCACCGCCACCACTTTTTTGAGCATCTAAGGTAAGAGGCACTTCTATTCCGTTAAGAGTTTTAATACTTTTGGCAGCCAATTCAAGCTTTCCACCTTTACCCCAAGAACCTGCTGGGGTCGCCTTGGTGACTATTGCTTCTCCAGTAGTTCCTTTAGGAATAACTTCAACACCATTAATCACAATTGATTCTGTAGTCTTAAATAGCACTATGTCATTTACTTTGTTTTTACCTGAATTAATAGGAGTTATGATTTCTGTTTTCAAAAGCGTTCCTTTGGGAATGTAAACATCACCTGGTATTAGATTAGATACTTGTGGAGCATTGGCAAAACCGACCAAATTACAGCTAAAAACCATTAGTACAGCAATTACTAGAATTTTAGGAACTTTCATTTCGCAAAAACCTCCAAATTTTTCTATATTAGAACGATAATACCAATTCAATTTAATAATAGGTAATTCCTTTAAAAAATAGAGGTAAAATAATAATTATTTATTATTAGAAGAATAAAGCTACGCTAGGCAACTTTGAAAATCACTGGAAAGCCAGAAAATCCAAATTGACACCTTATGAAGCATTGATTTTCCTTGTGTCAATTATTACTAGAATAAGCTTTGATACTAACTATAGGTCAGGGCTTAAAATTCAACACAGGACAAATATGGAAGTCAAAAGATGTAAACATTGTTTATTACCTGCTTGATAGGTAATGATGTATTTCACAAGTGGCAGCTCAATTTTGTGCCACCAATTATTTATAAGTCGCTCCGCAAAAATCCCGAGCCACTTTCAAGATATTTTCTATAGATTTTCATGATGTAAACGTGAACCTACAACGCATTGGGTGACACCGTAACTTATGGGGTCATAGATTCCCAGACCCAAAATATGCACTGTGAAGCCTTAGTATTGCTGGGGTTTGTCTAAGGAATGCCATTTTTTGCACTGTAGTTGAGGGATATTTTAAGTTTAACAAGCGGATATTCATTGATTTTATGGTGTAATCTTTGAAACCTGCGAGACAAGGAGATACATGGGATACAAAGGTGTCTTGGTTATCAAAATTCAACTTTTTGCCACTGTTAGTAAGGAAAACTTTAAGACATTTCTAGTCTTAGCTTAAATGCTAAGGCTATTTTTTTTAGTATGTGTACTATCAAATGATTGTTGAAGGAGGTGGGATAAAATGAAACCAGTGCTATCCAAATTAAAACTAAAAAGGCTCTTGATGTGCAAAACACAACAAGAGGTAGCAGACAACATTTCTATCAGTAGATCATACCTAGCTGCTATTGAGAACAACAGGGAAAGAATGACTGGAGAATTATTGAAGAAGTTCACATCATACTACAATTGCCAATCTACAGAGCTAATTTAAGGCAGTCTTATGGACTGTCTATTTTTTTGGTCTGTACACTATCAAATGTTTGTTGAGGATTAACTCAAGGAAAGGATGGATGAACAATGAACGAAGCTACAGAAAAGATTTACCAAGACCTCATATCAGAATGCATGTGCATGGAAATCGTACTCGAAGGAAGCAGGGAATATGAGCTTGCAGAGAAATATCGAGAAAAAGGGCAGGAACTCATTGAGGAATTTGAATATCTGAAGACTCTAGAAGGCTGGCAAAGATACCTAGAACATCAAAGGGAGGCTGGCAAAGACAGTCAATGATAGAGACTCAGTATATTACTAGGAGGTCGATGCTTATATGGAAGAAACTGAGTTTGATGATGAGGAAGTTACCGATTCAATGGAAGAATCTTTAGATGAGCTCAGGGAACTGGAATCTGAGGAAATCACTGCAAACGATGATTACAATCTCGATGATCAAGAAAACCTTAGTTCCGAAGTCATTCTGACTCCTAAGAAGACCAGAAGGAAGAAACTTGTAATACCTTTATCGGCAACACCCTTAGAGGTATTCATGTTAACCTATGATTTCACGATTGCTGAAGTTGCATCAGTTACAAAGTTATCTCAAGATACTTTGCTTGATATCATCCGTGGCGATATGCCCACAGAATACCAAAAGCAAAGAGTTAGGCTCACTACAGGGGTGAAACTTTGATTAAAAGAGTAAAAGCCATTATTAGCAAAGCTGAGCTAAGAAATCATATACAAGCAAAGCGGAATGCCAAGGAAGAATATGAAATGTCAAAGGAGTGTGTAACGATGGACAGCATTGAATATATGCAAGCAATAGCAAGGGTGATAAACGGAGGTGATGAATTTGCCATACAGTCATTGCGCGAACACTTTGAACGCGATGCAGCTATGGAATTCGACACAGACAGAATGATTGCAATTCAGGCTGTGCGTATAGTCCTTGAAGAACTAGGGTATAACTCTGAGCCCATTGCAGACTATGAGATGGCCGACGCTTCAGAGTATTCAAAGTTAGTTCTAGCAATTCACCGATATATGTCTAAGGCAGGAGTAAAGCACAAAGATATCCGCTATATATTTGACCAATACCGAGTAGGTGGAGAAGAATATAATACCGCAGTGGGTAGTCAATAACCAGACTGGTAAGCACTGAGACCTCCTCATAATTGAGGATATTTTTTATGCCAAAATTAACATTGAAAGGTGTGTTACGCCTGGAAGACTATGTAATTATCATTGACACCAGAGAGAAAACAACATTGATGCAAGAGTACTGTGATACTATAGGTATCCCTTGGAAGAAAAAGAAGCTCAACTATGGTGACTATGGACTTGAGTGTAACGGTGAAATCATGAAGTTCACAGTAGAAAAGAAGTATGGACACGATGAACTGGCAACGAATTTCCTCCCTAAGAATATTGAACGATTCAAACGAGAATTTGAACGCAGTGCAGGGAATATGGCAGTAGTAACCATAGGGAATCGTGAAGACATTGCAGGACGT
Organism: Pelosinus propionicus DSM 13327; assembly: GCF_900114615.1. Taxonomy (GTDB): domain Bacteria; phylum Bacillota; class Negativicutes; order DSM-13327; family DSM-13327; genus Pelosinus; species Pelosinus propionicus. The sequence continues at coordinate 79,395 of NZ_FOTS01000012.1, forward strand.
AATTATTCCCATGGACTGGCACCGAAGTTCTACCTTGCAAAGCTTAAGCAATTCGAGAAATCCTACGGTACAGAGTTTTACTTTGTTACTGAGCATACCGCGAATTTCATAGTGTCGTTGCTGTTCGAGGGCAACAAGGCAAATCAATAAATAACATGAGTAGGGCGAAGGTAAAATACTTCGCTCTTTTCTTATGTACAAATAAGGGGGGTATAGATAAATGGAAAATATGAACAATGTAATAAGTACTAGAATTGTCGTAGATGTTAAACAGGCACTTGCAGAAATTCAACAATTGAAGACTGCGCTCAATGGTATAAGGAATCAAAGCGAAGCCTCTGGAAGCTCTAAACTTAGTCAAGGGTATGTCCAACAAATTAATCAAATGACTCTTGCTGCTCAGAGGCTACATCAGCAATGGCAAACTACGGGCAGCACAACAGCACTCTCCCAGTATCAAGCACTCATTCCCAAGATACAGACATTGAATGCACAATATCAGAATTTTAATAGGTCTCTTGGACTCGCAGGTAATTCATTGTCTAGCTTTGGGCAAAGCTTAAAGAGCCACTTAGGATTCATAGGCACTAGCCTTGCCATTGGTGGAGTCATTGGAGCAGTGCACGCATTGACATCTTTGGAAACAGAGTTTCATAATCTAGCAACGGTTATCCCTAGCATGCACGAGAACACTACGAACTTTAATGGAGTCATGGAAGATAGTTTTCACCTTGCTGAGAGATACGGTCAAAAGATCGAGGAAGTCACAGAGAGTCTTCGACTCATGGGGCGTGGTTATAAAGATTTATCCACTGTGGAAAAGCTAAGTGAGATATCGATGAAACTTGCAGTGGCAGACAATTTCTCTGCGGAACAAGCCACGAGAGCCATTGAAAGTACAGTAGCAGCCTATGGTAAGCAAGCAAATGCCATTCAATTCGCTGAACATGTCATGGACTCAATGACTGCCGTGTCTCACACTGGTATGATTAGTGCCAATGATTTATCCGCAGCATTACAAAGAAGTGCCAGTGCTGCTCATACTGTAGGCGTGTCATACGAGGAACTTACAGCAATGATTGGCAGTATCTCAAGATCTACAGCACTCAGCGGAAGTACAATAGGGATGGGTATAAAGTCAATCCTTAACTCAATCCACTCTGACAAAGCCATTGGAGAGCTTGATAAAATGGGTGTTGCAGTATACCAAATAGGCACCAATGGAGAAAAAGAATTCCGCAAGATATCTGATGTACTCCTAGACGTTTCCTTAAAATCGAAGGTAGCAGGGAAGGACGTAGAAACAGCGTTCCGAAGTTTGGCAGGAGGCAAGTTCCAGGTTTCGAAGCTCTCTGCCCTATTGGGAGATCCTCAAGAATACATTAGGCTCATGGGCGTTGCAGTGAATTCTGCTGGCTTCACAAATAAACAATTAGAAATCCAATTAAACACCATCTCAAGGAAATTTACTACATTAAAAACTCAGTTCGAAGAACTCATCGTAATCGGTGGGCAAAACAGTGGTCTTACTTCAGGCATCAAGGATTTACTCGATGTAATAAACCAAGTCATTAAGGGATTCAATAACCTTGATCCTAGTATCTCAGCGATTACAGGCAGTACCACAAAGTGGCTCATTGGTCTTATGGCTTTGAAGTCTTCTGTAGGATTCTTAGTCAATACCTATACAATACTGAGGACTACAATCGTTTCAGCCACAACAGCACAGACAGCATTGAACGTTGCCACCGCTGCTAATCCGTGGGGTGCATTTGCTAGAGTAGTACTCATTGCTGCCTCTGCATTATCGACGTATGCCTTTTTTAGTGGTTCGGCATTGGAAGCCCAGGATAAGCTAAGTCAAGCTCAGGAAGATGCAATAACGCAGAAGCAATCACAGATTTCTCAGATTGGGCAGCAAGTGCAATTCATGAGCACACTAGGAAAAACATATGCGCAGTTGCAAGACCAGTTAGTGGAATATGCCGATGACGAAGCCAAGGTCACTGAGATAAAAAAGACAATGAAAACAGTCGTAGAACAGCTTACTGCCATTATTGGTAAAGAAGCAACAGACAGAGTCCTTGCATCCGATGATATTCAAGCTGCTCTTAAGGAAGAAATGAAGATTCACGGTAATAAAACCACAGCTATCCAAACTGAGCTGGATAATCTTAGTGCTGCACAGAAAGCCAATGCACAAAATACGATTGACATGTCAAATGCTCGCATTGAGGCTATGACCAACGAAGCCAATGAATCTATAAAATGCATAAACGCTATTGGAGAAGCATTGGGTGGACTTAGTAAAATGAAGTACCAGTATTACCAAGGCAAGGCAGACCTTATGAATAGTACTGCTGAAATGCTACAATCCGCAGAAGCCGAGGATTTACCTTGGTATGCACAGTTAGGTTACCAGCAAATGGCACAGGATACAGGGATATACAGCAGTGATCAAGCCAAGGAAGAGGCACAAGCTGCCCAAGCTCAAGCCGATGCAATACGCCAGGAAGCCATAGATAAAGAGAACGCCAGGAAAGCCAAGGCACAAGGCGTAATAGTCCCAGAGTTAACAAAGGGCATAGATACTGGGAGATCTACAGGCACCGTGGATACCGATGAAGGAACCAAGAAAAAAGGGAAAGGCATTGCATCACCTAAAATGCCAGACAGTTCCAATGAGGTATTTAGGCTTGAAGTAGGCAGGGAAGTCGCAGCAATGTTTAGTGAACAAAAAGTTGCAGGGGATAGGTATGAGCAAACCCTAGACTTCTTAAATACACAGTCGTCCATTCTTGGTAAAACTGAAGAACGTAACAATGCTATATTAAAGCTTAAAAATGAGAGAACCCTAGACCTCTTAGCGACAAGTATGGAATATACTGACCAAGCCAATGAGTATCAAAGAACCATTGATATCACCATAGCTGGAAACTCTGAACTCCAAGAACAACTTAAAAATCTAGGTGTGTTGTGGAGCTCTTTGACCAAAGAAGAGCAGAAGGAGTTTCTTGCTAAAAACAAGGGTTATGTGGAGGATGAGAAAAATATAAGTAAACTCATGGGACTCGTTGACAAGCTGAGAGAACATGCAGCCTCTGCCAGTAAAGAAGCGTCGAAGCTGGGTACTTCGGTAATCACTGATACCAAGGCGAATAAAGCAGATGCTTATAGTAAGTCTATGGCTAATGTAGAAAGTGATTCTACTCTTGCCATTGCAGAGCTTGGATACAATCCCGATATACTCGCCAAGAAACAGGAAGAACTTCGTGCAGTCACAGAAAAACTATATCTTGCAAAGCTGAGACTCAAGGAATTAGAAGATGAGCCTTCTACCACAGTAGAAGATCTACAAAAGCAGAAGATTGCCGTACAAGAATTGACTAACGAAGTTTCAAAAGCCATGAATGTAGACAAAGATAAAATAGTCAATAGCTTTGTGGATGTGTTGGATTCCTTACTGCTTGAAGGCGAGAAATTCAACAACATATGGAAAAAGTTATGGCGTAGTCTTGCCGTTGATGCACTGAGAGATATTGCGACTCATGGAAAGTCTCAGCCTACTAGCCTACTAGGGCAGCTATTGAATGCACAAAAGAGTATTACACAAGCCCCCAGTGCTGGCAGCGGTTCCAATGTCAGAACCAACACTTCCTCAGCCTTATTCCCTAGCAACAAAGACTGGCTAGGAATGGCAGCATCAGTCTATGGCACCAGTGCTACTCAGAAAACTTCCACAGACAACACAGATAAGCCTAAGACCACAGACTACTTGGGGCTTATAGGGCAATTCTCTAAGCTATTCAAGTTTGCCGATGGTGGCGTAGTATCCAAGCCAACCAATGCACTCATTGGTGAAACTGGGGAAAAGGAAGCAGTGATTAACCTTGGAAAACTCCAAAGAGGTGACAAGAGACAAAAGGGACTCCTTGCATATGCTAATCAGCACCAAGGAACCCATGTAACTGCCAACGTTTCTCAGAGAACCATGGATACAGCGCAGCAGATATCACAAAATGCAGCGGTGAGCAGGGAGCACGTCACGGAACTACAAAAGTCCAACGTACTCATGCAGAAACAGTTGCAAGTCATGACATACATGGCAAACCAGAGTGGCAACAGCAAAGGTACTGTGACGCAGCCAATTATTATGCCACAGGCACAGTCCGATGAAGCCTTGTTTGCTCAGATGCAACGAATGAAAGCCAATGGATATACGTAGAAAAGAGAGCCTTACTTGGCTCTCTTTAGTATTTCTAAGATAAACGAAGGAGGCAACGATAAATGAAGATCATTGATAGAAACTCTGTGACATACGAAGTTACACCACCAATAGTAAAGGATAGTATGGCAATTACACAGTTACTTCCTAAAGTTATTGATATGCTAGCGGTAACCCAGCAATTAGAGGATAAAGGGATTTCCTATGGCAGCCGTACTTATACATTAGATGAACAATATTCAGCATTGGTCGAGATGCTAAGTATAGTTACCAAAGGTAGCAATGTTGAAGCCTTTGACATAAGCATGGCAAGAAAGGTTATATTGCACGTTCTAGGTCTGGATAAGCCACCTATGCCACCATTGCCTATCCTTGCATCCCTGGATAGAGCAGGTGCATTAGATAAGATTATAAAGGCAAACAAAGGAGACGTGGCAACTATGGAAAAAGAGATTACTACAGGGACACCTATTATCGATAGGAACGGAGATTCACATATTGCATATAGTTACCTTATTAAAGACTTTCAAGTCGCAATGGAGCTCTTGGAAAAAGTCAATGTCTTTAATATGCTGGAGAACCATGATAAAGAATCCTATGAGGCTATGATAAAAATCGTGTACTTAGCATTGAACAAACGTTATACAGAGAAAAAGCTATTGAAGTTCGTTGATGCAGAGTTTATTCAGAAGGCTATTAGGTGCTACTATGGTTTGCCACAGGTATCATAAATCGTCTGTGTCGAATATGAAGAGGCTTTGAATACTAAGTGTTCACTGGGTAAATTGAGTAATCATTGGAGCCTTGTACATCAAGGGTTTTACTATATAAACTGCATAAGACTGAAGAGTACTAGTGTAAAATCTAGTGCTCTTTTCTTTGTCTTGAAAGGATGATCGATGAAAAACGTTGTTTGTCCCAAGTGTGGGTATAGCCAGACTTTCCCCGAAGCAGTCCTAGAAGATTATTTCAAATACAAATGCAAAGTTATTTATTGTGGTCAATGTTACTGCAATGGTGAACAGAATATTATATGTGAAATACAGGAGGCAAAGTGAATGATTAAAATTGTATTCGTAGGAGATACAGAGCGTAAGATATACATTGGGAAAAAAGAAGTCTATGACTCTTGGCATCCACCGACAATCAATGAATTATCACAGATTCTTAGAGCCTATGAAATCACTGAAGGCTTTGGCAATCTATACCACTACATTGTAAACGGAGGCGTATATCAAGGGAACCTTAAAGTAACTGCGAGTTACGAAGGTGGTAATTATTAAGATAGTATTGAACTACGGGTGTATATTTTAAAAAAAGTATAATATTTATAGTATATGGGTAAATATCAAATACAGGCAATTAAGTTATGGTTTGCATAATAATGCTTGTATATATGAAAGGAAATGATATAATATGGATAACAAAGAGGATAAGAGATCTACAACAGAAAAAGGAGGTGCCACGATGGCAGTTTCAATTTGTAACTTTCCAATAATTCGTGGAGATGCAGCAAAGAAGCTAAGAGATGAATTTATAAATCCAACCCCAGACCAGAAAAGAAATCATGAAGACACGTATATGAGAGCTCTTCGACTACGCAGGGCTAATGCATTAAAAACTAATAAATGAATACACAGAATACATATCAAATTTGTGATATTACAGACGTTGGACAATCTCTTATCCAAATATTTGATTGTAATAGTCCTAAGTCTACTATGACGGATTTCTTTATAGATACGAACTATGCATATAAGCACCACAAAAAAGGCGAAGCCATTACAAAGGTTCTAGTTGACACAGAAAAAGACTGTATAGTAGGTTATTTTACATTGAAGTGTTCTAGCTTACAATGGGAATACGAAGATGAATTTACCAATAAAGAAGTTAAAGATGCTCTTCCAGCTATTGAAATTTCCCGTTTTGCCATAGATAAAAATTATCAAGGAAAGAAATGTCCTATTGTAGGTTACGAAGAATTAAATTTTTCCGATTATTTATTTGATAACATAATGGATTTTATTATAATAATTCGTGAAACGTTCGCAGGTATATCGGGAATTATTTTGTATTCTGTAGATGATGCTAAAGCTTTATCTTTCTATAAACGTCAAGGTTTCAATGAAATTTGTGGTTCATATTCAGTGTATGAGCCAACTGATACCATTGATTGTATTCCAATGTATAAGTTTGTTATTACTCCTGATAATTTAGAACAATCAAAAGACTTTTCCTTTTAGTGAGGAGAAGTTTATTTTATGTTATAGTAGAATCTAAGCTTTATAAAATAGCACTGGTTTATCATAGATTTTTTTCTATGGTAGGCTGGTGCTTATTTTTGTTTCTAGGGATTCCCAAACTAACAAAGTACCTATTAGTAATTCCTATTCTTAATTTGATCAAGTATCCATTTATCGAGTTTATCTTTGTGTATTTTCCAGCGTCCACCTACTTTGAATGCAGGAAACCCTTTGGATTTTGCAAGAGAATACATAGTAGATTCATTTGACTTTAAGTACTCCGCAGCTTCTTTCATGGTAAATACTGGACTTTCAAATGGCATAATCTTAGCCTCCATTAATAGCATTGTTTTATAGTCTTATTCTTTAGTTCCCATTCGATCAATTCTTCTAGTTCAAATTTATGTATTTTCCATGAGCGCCCAATCTTTAACGCAGGGATATCATTAGAAGCAATTAGCCTATATATGGTTTCTTTGGAGAATCTAAGATACTCTGCTGTTTCTTTTACGGTCATGAGAGGACTTTGTTTAGTCTCCATGTTGTTCCCTCCCTCTTAGTGGGGCTCGAAGTTCCGCCAAAAATTCTGGATTTTCTTTTACCCATTCATCAAGTTTTTCTTTATGGATTCTCCAGTGACTACCAAATTGAATCGCAGGGAACTTGATACCTCCAACTGCCCATGCAGCTCTAGATAATGGTATATTCAAATATTCCGCAGTTTCTTTGACATTAAGAAATGGACTTTTGATTGGCATAAAGATTACCTCACTTATTCTATGAGTTGTCATATCATTGTCATATATTTACTTTATAATAAATACAAAGAAAGAAGGTGCGAATCATGCTACATACTATTGCAACTATAGCCGTCTTTGTATTTGCTTTAGGATTGTTAGATTTTCGATATTAAATGGATAGTCAAGCCAATGTTAATTATAAAAGATTCTTTGAAATGCAATTCTATTTATAGAAAGAAACTCCGTCATATTCACAAGTCTTGACTATTGACACCGATAAAACACTGTAGTAAAATAAGGATATAGAACGGTGTCAAAACTTATAGTCAAAACGATGTGGAGGTTTTTGATATGATATATGGATATGCGAGGGTATCAACAGTTCATCAAGCGAACAATGGTAATTCATTAGAAGGACAGGTCGAACAATTACAACGTGAGAACTGTGAAGTTATCATTCAAGAACAATACACTGGCAAGACTACAGACAGACCTAAGTTTTCGGAGCTAGTCAACAAACTACAGACAGGTGACAAGTTGGTCGTTACTAAGCTAGATCGCTTTGCTAGAAACGTCACTGAAGGTATAGAGGTTGTACGTCAATTGTTTAGCAAAGGTGTTAAGGTTCATGTGTTAAACGTTGGTTTACTCGAAGACACTGCAATGGGTAACTTCTTTTTAACGACATTGTTAGCAGTTGCAGAGCTTGAGAGAAGTATGATCGCTGAGCGCACACAGGCAGGCAAAGAAATTGCTAAGACTAAAGCAGGGTTCAGAGACGGTAGACCTCCCAAGTATACAGAGTACCAACTTCAGAACGCTATGAAGTTATTAGAAGATCACTCATATACGCAGGTGGAGAAGTTAACTGGTATTAGTAAATCTACACTCATACGTGAGAAGAGACAACAAAAAGCATAAGCATATCATAGATAAACGTAGAGTACTAAAGGTTAGCAAAGGCTAATACTGTAGTACTCTTTTATTATGTAATAGCTATGCCTTGCCTCGTATACTATGGCATGTACACTGTTTAGGCTATGCAACATCTATGATATGCACTGTTCTACTTGGTGTCCTCTGCTCTCATAGGTGTACTGTGTGCTCGATGTATAGTATATATGTACACTGTGATGGGGTACGGTGATATTTCACCGCCAAAGTGCCCTTTTATATAAGGTACGGGGCGCGGTATTACCTCAGCCTACTGTGAACGCCAAAATATCACTGGAATCCTATGCCACACATAGACCCCCCTGGGTGATTTTTCGATATGCCTTTTACATTGGAGGTATTCTATATTTGGGGGTAGGCATTGCTATAACGCTTTTCTATGTATCTTAGTACTTTGGCTTCATCGAATCTCCAAGAGTTCTTTATTTTAATTGCAGGGATCTTGCCATTTCTTGCAAGTCTAGTGATGCAACTTGGAGTAAGGGATAAAAGGTCGGCAATGCGTTGTGCATTTACATAAATTGGTTGCTTTCTAGTTTGCGTAGTCATCATTCTCCTCCTATGTATGATGTGATTATTAAATTCCTAAATGTTAATTCTTATGTATTGCTTTTCCTTTGGCGATTGTGTAGAAAACGACGGTCATTTATTTTATGTGTATATCCACTTGTACTATCATAATAATTACTAAAAACTTTCTCGATATACTCTATCACTTCTGATTCGTTGAATCTCCAAGCACCGCCAATCTTTAAAGCAGGGATTTGGTCTTCATTTGCTAGTTTTATGACGCTAGCTATAGAAGTTGATAAAAGGTCTGCAATGCGTCGTGCGTTGGTATAAATAAAGGTAGCTTCTTTGTAAAGATTGTCTTTTAAAACAGGTGTTTCATCCATGCTGATATAATTTGTAAAATACCGTTCCTCTAGACATTTAAGAACTTTGATTTCATCGAACCGTATTATGCTTCCAATTCTTAAGGCAGGGATTAAATGACAACCTGCGAGTCTTAGTATGCTTGCTTTTTTTATTCCAGTGATTTCTGCGATGTGTATAGCTTTTACATATTTAGGCTTTACTTCCATAATATCACTCCCTTTCATTTTCTATGATTATAAACGACGAACTCCTCGCAGCAGCTTCATAGCGAGGCTTTATTTTGATTTACATAGTAATGCATAGGTGCATATTTGAATTTTAGCCTAAGAAAATCATGATTGCAATAGTTTATACTAAATAACAATAATTATCAAAATTTATCAGAAATTATTAAAGGAGGTATGCAACGATAGGACGAGGGCAAAGTTTCGGTGATATCCTTAACAAGGGAGAGGATACATACAAAGACAATGAACGGTAATAAAGTTGCATAGCGAATTATCCATGTATAAACAAATGGCATTAACGAATGTCAATGAGTAGCCTCGTAAACGTTGCTAACGATGAAACCACAATAGAGTCTCGGCTGGTTGCGGATAATTTTGGAAACGATTCATAGACATGTCTTAGAAAATAAAGGTTTTTTGTAAAACAATGTATAAATGATAGATGTAGAACTTTTTAAATGGAGATAAATATATGGAGAAAATCGTCAAGTTTTGGAAGGATGCGGTTTGGTCGAAAATAATTGCTACTGCTATTTGGGAGAATAAAGGAGCTTTAGTTACAATTACAGTAACTATAATAAGCATAACTGTTCCGTGGCTTCGTGAAAATTGGTATATCCCTACAATTAGTATCGCAGTAGTTCTTATCATATTTCTAAGTATAAAAAACAAGTCACTAAAAAAACAAGTTAAGTCGGTAAAAGAAGAGAATGCTAATTTATTGAGGCAGGTGGACAAGCTCAATATACAAGTAGATAGTTTGAATATCCAAAATACAAATCTAATTCAAGAGTCAAGTAATATTAAGAATCAAATAAATAGTACGCCACCCACGGGGTTAGATTGGTTGAAAAAAGAAGACCTTTCATGTTATGAGGGGCTATTTTGGTTTAAAGTAAAAAATAGTATAAAAGGAAGAAAAAGTTACCATCAGGAATTGGAGGATAATCCTCAATTTCGAAAATTATTAAATAATGGTGTTCTTACGAAGATTCAAATTCATGGTTATGAAATAACCCCAGAAATTTTTGATTATTTGGACGACGAGTTCAATAAATTAGATCTGGAACATAGAAAAGAATTAATAAGGTTACTTACATTTACAGGTGGAGAGTTTGACGCATACTTTTTAGCTTAAAGTATATATTGATAAAAATAAAAACAATTTGTAGCAGTTTAAAGATAAAGAGTAGGGGAATTTTATATGAAAGAATTTGAAGATGTTGTGCAGCCGATTACTCCTGAAATTGCCAAGTTACTCACTGATGGAAGTAAAATACTTGATGAAGGACTTAGATATGGAGTATATTTATATGAAATAATCTATGAAAGCAACCACAGTAGAACTAGGGTTGCCGATATGGTATTGGGACTTATGTTCCGTGAAGTTTTAGAAGTTGTTGATGGAATCAACATCTTATTAAAATCTAGTTGTGTTGTGGCTTCAAAACCTTTAGTTAGAACACTATTAGAATTATACGCTCAAATGAAACTCATAATAGAAGGAAATTCTGAGAACAACGCGAGGGCGTACATGGTTTGCCATATTCATTTACAAATAGATACTTTTCAGAAACCTGACAATGAAGGAGTGAGCGAGAAGGAAGAAGATGCAGAAATAATTAAGAATTTGCTTAAGGTGCTACATAGCTCAGAATATAAAGAGATTGATAGTAGATGGATAAAGCTGTATAAGAAAAAGGGTTATCATCCTAATTGGTATAATATTATTGAAAAACCTCGTAAGAGTATAAATGCACTCTTGGAGGCTATTAATGATGATGAAACGTGCAGAATTGTTTACGGATATTTGTCTATGAGTGCTCATGGTTTTACAGCTTTTAATAAACTAGAAGTAGTAGGGGATCAATATGAAATGACTCAGTTAAGACATCCAAACAGTTTTGCTAGTACCACTAATTTTGCGATGATATTACTTTGTGATATTTACCATTGCTTAATAGAGAGATATCTATCCAAGGAAGATGAAGAAAAATTTACAGAATGGTTCGAAGAAAGAATGGTATTGTGCAATGAATTAGCTGCGTATGAAAAGAGTTATTTAAAGTACTAATAAGCCTCAAAAAATACAGTAAAACATACAGTGTCGGTAAAAGGACTACCTGGAACTACTACGATACTGTATAAAATATCAATACAATTTCCCATGGATAAATAAATGGGAACCCTCGTAATCAAAGGTTTCAAAGTGGTCTATATAACTTAGGCATTTAAAGACTATCGTTGATATTGAAGAGGCAGTTCGAGTCGGTCTAACTCCATCATCTAGGAAATACAAGGCTTTCAGCGATATGCTTGAAGCCTTTTTGATTTTCCTGCATATATGATGCACTGTTTTAGTATGCCCTTGTAATAGGGTACGGTGATAATTCTGAGCCTAATGAGGGAACTGTTTCTCAGGTAGCTGTGGCATTATCACTGTGTGCCATGGGTTACTAAGTTCTTAGGATATCCGACCTCCATAAATCGCCTGTGTTGAATTTTAGAGAGTGTGTCCATAGTAAAGTATAGGTGGTTATATTCCGATGTAGCGATGATTTGAAATATTCAAAGGGAAAATAAAGGAAAATGTCAGTTTATGCCTAAGTAATAAGGGTAGATTTGTAAATGGAGGAATATTATATGTTTAGAAAAGCACTTATCATTTTAGGTATCGTTTTCAGCTGTATGTATACAACGGTTTTTGCGGCATCACATGTTGTGATTAATGATGTGGAAACAAAGGAAGTTAAAAACTACATAATTGAAAAACTGGCACTCAGTGGATCTAATTGGATAATTGAACAGGCTAGTGATAACAATTTAGTTTTATTAGCTACAAGAACACAAAATGCAGGTTTATTTGGTCAATATACTTGGTCATACGAAAATAGGTTAGGGTTTGCTTTTGTACAAAAAGATAAGGATGTTATTCTATCTGTTAGTGAAACATGTACCTCTCATGCACCTAATGGAGCGACTACTATTACCCCTGTCGGTACTGCAAATACTGAAATACCTTATTTGCAAAATGTAAAAGGATATTTTAATGGAATGTATCTATTTGGTTTTAACTGTAGTAGCAAAAAAGAAAATGGTGGTTTTCCAATCACGGATATTTCACCATTTGGCGCATTTGAAAAAGAAGGAATAAGGATTGGTGATGTATTAATTGCTGTTAATGATGTTAAGTTAAAGAAAGCTAGGAATAGCGATGCTATTGACGGATTATTCTTTGATAAAACTAGACAAACAACATTGAAGTTTTTAATTAAACGTGGTGAAGTTGAGAAGATCCATAGCATAACATCAGAGTACATGCCACCTGAATTTAAGAAATAAGACAAAAATAATTTTAGTTTCAAGCAATTCATATCGTTTTCTTTAAATATAAACGCTAGTTTGTACATTGTTATAAGTGTATAGGCTAGCGTATTTCTATTTGTAGTTCAGATATTATTTTAAATATTTAAAGGGAAAATAAAGGAATAATGTCAGCTTATGCCTAAGTAATCTTTGTATAATAATGTAAACTGGAGGCAGTACAATGGAAATATTTATTCCTGCTTTATTCCTTGGTCTAATCCCTGGAGTCATAGCAAAATCAAAGGGACGTAGTTTCTTTTCGTGGTACGTGTATGGAGTACTGTTATTCATAGTTGCATTGATTCATTCTATTGTTATTAAGTCTACAGTAGAGCACAAGGAAAAAGAAATGCTTGAAGCTGGCATGAAGAAGTGTCCATTTTGTGCGGAGATGATCAAGCCTGATGCAAAAGTATGTAGATATTGTGGTAGAGATTTAGTTGAAGTAAGAGCAGAGTGATTATTAGTTGTTAGCAAAGTCATGCCTATATTTAAAAAGGAGTTATATTTATGACAAATTATAAGGAAAGCGTAAAAATGATGATTGATACTAATATCTATGATAAACTCTTTGAGGATGATATTAGCAGAGATAGACTTATAGAACAAATCAAAACAGGGAATATAAAATTATATAGCAACAAGATTATTGAAGGCGAGTTAGAAGCAATAGATTTAAATAGGTATCCTGAGAAGACGGATAAGAAAGAGTGGCTATTGAAGTTTCTTAATGAGTTTACAGAAAATGTTGCAACAGAAGTCTTTGCATATGATGTTGTAGGATCGGGCTATGACGAATCTAAGTGGATATCTTCTGAGAATGAAAAATTATACTCGAACATTAAACCAGATGGCGATCCTAAAAATGATATAAAAGATCGAATAATTGCACTAACTGCAAATGCTGATGTTGATATATTAGTTACAAATGATCACATTAAACAGAGCGTAGAAGAAGTAATATCCATTAAAGTGCTAGACTATAAAAATTTTATTGATTACATTAATAATATAAGGTAATCTGAGTTTTAAACATATAGACCCTTGTCTTTTTCTGCAGAAATATATATAATAGCCTTAAGGAAGGCGGTGGAATTTTATGAAAAGAAAGGAAGACTTAGTTAATAATGGAGATGTAGCAGCCAAAAAGAAGAAAACCAAAAGCCGGCAGAATGGCGAGGGTACAATCTATGACAAGGTAGTCAAGAAGAAACGTAAGAATGGCGAAGAGTATGAGCTAAAGTATGTCGAAGCTCAAATAATGATCAATAACAAAAGGTGCACCAAGACCTTCAAAGGTAAAAGAGAAGCCTCTGCATGGCTACAAAAGAAACGTGAAGAAGCCAGCAAAGGAATATACATAGTATCGAACAAGGTGAAATTCAAAGAGTTCGCTGATACATGGCTAAAGGATAAGGAGATTGAAGGTAAAAAAGAAACAACATTGTCAGGTTGGAGATTATACCTGGATAATCATATATTGCCTTCATTGGGTTCTATAGCATTGAAGGATATAACCACAGAAAAACTAAATAGTTTCTATAGTGAAAAGATGGGAACTAATTCTCAAAGAAAAAGAGATAGCAAAACTGAAGAAAAGAAGAATGAACCAATCAGCCCAAATACAGTAATACATTTCCATCGTATAATCCATAATATCCTGAATCATGCTATAAAACATAGGATACTAGCCTATAATCCTGCTACTGCTTGTAGTAAGCCCAAAGCAGTAAAACCACAGATTAATATTCTAACTGTCGAAGAGGTTGTGAAACTACTAGAAACAGCTAGGCTATATAATATCAAGAAGAACGGTGAAATTAACGAAAAAGTGAATCAAAGCTATTATCCTGCATTGGTAGTCGCTGTGTACACTGGACTTAGGCGTAGTGAACTAATGGGACTTAAATGGAAGTATGTTGATTTAGATAATGGTATACTAACCATTACAGAAACGTTATTACAAATTACTGGTAAGAAAGCCTACCAAGAAGATGACACTAAAACATACGCAGGTAAACGAACAATAGCAGTACCATCCGAAGTTATTGAGATTTTAAGTAAACATAAGGAATACATGGGTGATACCGAATATGTATTCTGCAATAATAAAAGGGGAACGCCAGACCCACATAACTTTAATAGATTCTTTGAGAAATTACTGGTGAAGGCTGGCATAGAAAAACATGTAAGGATACATGACCTTCGTCATACAAATGTTTCTATGATGGTTCTACAGGGCGTCAATCCCAAAGATATATCCAAGCGAATAGGTCACTCCTCGTATTCCTTCACAATGCAGACCTATGCACACATAATGCCTGAGACAGATATGAAAACCGCTGAAAAACTATCTGAATTACTACAGAAATCCACGGAAAAACCTACGGAAATAAAGGGTTAATAAGTATAAAAAGTTTCTGCAAAGTTTCTGCTACGCCACCGAATTTAACCAAGAAAACCTAGTGTGATGAATAACAACGACAAGTGGAATATTGTACTGTAAATGTGATTAATCCAGTAATATCAATGGCTAATGGGGAATATAAGGGTTCGTGAAAATGTCTAAAAATATCGCCCATCACACTTCTAAGCCGTGGGTCGCACGTTCGAATCGTGCCAGGCACACCATGAAATGTTTAAGCTTGCATACATTTATGCAAGCTTTTTTAGTGTATAAATGTGTAAATCAAGATGTAAAAGAGTAAAGTTAAAAACTAAATTTAATTAGACTTCCATATTAGAAGGTCATATTTCTTTTATCGAGTGGTCATAATAACTATATCTGTAAATGAAAGTTTGATCATGCTGTTAAAAGTATTTTTTAATGCTTATAATAAGTTGCTTTATATGCAAATGCAGATTAATAGCTAGCAGGGAGGGACTTGTAGTGGATAACAAAATTAATAGATATAAAAACAATGATAAAGTATCTTTTGAGAAGCGAACATTATTTGGAAGCTCTTTAGTGAAAGGGGTTATTGTTAGTTATCGATTTCTTAATTACAATTGGATATATTTAGTTGAATGCGGTGATGATAAAAAATTGATTGTTGTTCCAGAAGATGAACTTTGGTTATTAGAAGAGAGCAGTGATGAATAATAGTTGAGAAGTCGTTATGCTTTAAATTTCACAACTGAATATAATGAAGTAAAAATAAGAATTAATGAGCGATACTGCTCGATTGTACTCTATTGATTTTATTTTGAATATTCTATATAATGTTAGTACATTTATTAAGCTTATAGTACAAGAGATGTATGTTGAATTTGATATTTTATCCTTAGATATATCTTTAGATCTTAGTAATCTATATAGATAAAGAAAGGAAGGTGGAGTCTGTATAGAAGGCTCTGCCTTTTTGTTTAAACGAAGCATAGCAAAGACGGCAGCATGTCGATTTTACAAGGTTTTATAGGGGAAGATATTATATCGAAACATTAGGAGGTACTATTATGAGAATACTAGGGTCCATTATCGTCTTGTTGGTATTAGTATGCAATCAGGCTTTTGCCATAGCCCTTATTAATCGAGAAGAAATTAAAGCAGCGCAGCAATATGGTGAGAAGCATGCTAACATGGAATGGGAAGCGTTTTTAATGCCATGGATTTCTTATGAAGAGAAAACCCCACGACTTAACGAATTTTCTGAGAAAGCGTACCTATATACAAAGTTTTTATTATTGGCTACAGATGCAAGAGAGAAGAGTCTAAGAGGAGTAAGCCCTCAGTTAGAGGATAGTGAAGATATATTAACAAATTATAATGGTTATCTTACCTTCAGTGTGACGTTGTATGGTTCGCAAGAAAAGTTTGGGCAGAATGCTATTGCTAGTTTAAAACAAGGTGATGCTTCCATTCAGGCGTATCAGATTGTCATACCCCCTATGGCAGAAAAAATGGCAAAGAGTATTGAGAAACCTACATATAGATTACAATGCTATATATATTTTTTAGAAAAAAAGATAGCAATTGATAAACCGGTTATATTATCAATTACTACAAAAGATAAACGGGAGCATAATTTCTATTTTGATTTTGCGCAGGTGAGATAAAATCTAAAAAATTAAATAGATAAATGAATGATGTAATTGATTGTGAAGCACGTAATGTTATGCGACGGAGGGAATAGTATGGATACTACAATTCTAGAAGTGGATTTAGATAAAATTATATATAATACCTCTCAAGTCGTTGCACGATGCCATCGTTTGGGAATCTCAGTATTGGGAGTAACTAAAGGATTTAGCGCAATGCATCAGATCGTTTCAGCTATGGTAGAAGGAGGGGTTGATGGATTAGCGGATGCTAGACTTGAAAACATCATAGAGCTTCGCAAACGAAACTTTAATCAGGAAATAACCTTATTGAGGCTTCCGAGATTAAGTAATATTGAAACAATTGTTCAGTACGCCGATATAAGCATTAATTCGGAAATGGCAGTAATCCAAGCTCTATCGGAGACTGCCAAAAGGGTTGGAAAGAAACACAATATAATTTTAATGGTAGATGTAGGAGATCTTAGGGAAGGATTGATGATTGATCAAGTTCTTGATGCCGTGATACAAATTTCAAGTCTAAGCGGAGTACATTTATTAGGCTTGGGAACTAATATGGGGTGTTTTGGTGGAATTTTGCCGAGTCCGGAGAATTTAGGGGTTTTAGTTACTTTAGCTAATGCAATAGAGAAAAAAATCGGAATAGCGCTAGAAGTGATTTCTGGTGGTGGAACTTCCAGTTTATCATTAGTAGAGAAGAACAATGTTCCGTTGGGAATTAATCAATTGCGTATTGGTGAGGGAATTTTGTTAGGTACGGATACCACCCATAATCGCAGAATACCTTGGCTGTTACAGGATGCTTTTCTTCTTAGAGCTGAGGTGATTGAAGTAAAATGTAAACCTTCTGTACCGACTGGAGATATTGGTAGAGACGCATTTGGGAATATACCTCAATTTATTGATAAAGGAGTTCGAAATCGAGCAATTTTAGCTTTAGGAAAACAAGATGTGGATGTAGAAGGTATATTTCCAGTAGAAAAAAGTATTAAAATTATAGGGGCAAGTAGTGACCATTTAATTCTTGACATTACAGAATGTGAAAAGGAAATAAAGGTAGGAGACGATGTTGAATTTTCCTTATCTTATTCTGGATTGCTTTCGGTGAGTGATTCTAGTTATGTAACAAAGAAATTTAAAAGAGGGATAGTATGATTGAATTAGTAAAAAATGTTGAGCCAGATTTAGTTAAGCGGCTAGTAGAGTTAGAAATAAGCGCTTTTGATGATGGTGGGTTGAATAAATGGCATTTGGTTCCACTTATAAGGCATGGACGTGTTTTTATTATTCGCAAGGATCAGGAGGTTGTTGGTTTGATCCAATATATGCTGGATTGGGATTGTCCTCAAAGAGCATATATGGTTGGTGTATCTACGGATAAAAATTTTCGGGGGAAAGGGTTAGGAACCAGATTGATTGAAGAAAGTTTTAAGAGTTTGTATCGAGAAGATATTACAGAAATTGAATTAACAGTCGATCCGAAGAATGCTGCAGCTGTTGCAATATATGAAAAAAAGTTGGGATTTCAAATTATAGAACTGAGAGAGAATGAATATGGACCAGGCGAAAATAGGCTGATAATGAAACTGCAGCTTGACAATTTTATGCAGAAATTGTAGATAATAAAAAAGTATTGACATAACAGATTAAAACCATTATACTATTTAAGTAAGGTAATTGAACAATGACTCCGTAGCCCAGCTGGATAGAGCGCTTGACTACGAATCAAGAGGTCGCAGGTTCGAATCCTGCCGGGGTCACCATTAGGTATTTGAAGGTTTTACGAATTTTTCGTAAAGCTTTTTTGTTTTATACGACTGAAATGTGTGGCGGAGATTAGAATGCTTCTTTGATTAGGTTTATTTTGGCCGTGGACTGGTCGAATTCGGCTAGGATAAGGAATTCTTATGAAAGATAATTAGTTTAGTCTTAAGACTTTCCTTTAAGATTTTATTTTAATTATGGTATTCACTAGAAAAATGAGTGATAATTGTGAATTGAATAATAATTGTCGTTGCTTTTTGTAGTTTTACAGAAGTTGGTATGTTATAATAACGAGCAATATCAAATTTTGTAAGCAATCTTCTTTTTTTATAAGAATAGGCAGGAAATGGGAAAAAAAGTTAGAATAGTAGTAGTGGTTATAAAGCTCTCATTGCATAGAAGAAAGAAGAGCTATTGTTAAATAAGTAGAATGTAGAGAGGGGATTATTATGTTTAAGGGAAATAGTTTAAGAACCAAGTTGATTATATTCTTTATATTATTTGCTGTTATTCCTGCGGCAATTGGTGGAGCAATCAGTATTTATAAAAGCGTAATAACGACGAAAGAGGCAGTGATACATAGCAATAATAATACCGCTTCCCAAATTGCCAAACAAATTGAAATTATGTTAGATGACTCTATAGGGATGACTGAGGGGTTGGCCGCAAGTCCGACAGCACGTTCTCTAGACGGGATTGCCTTACGTGATATGATTATAAATTTCCAACAAAAAAACCCTCAATTTGAATTGATCTATGTAATGGATGCAAGTGGTATGCAAGTTGCAAGAACAGCTGGTACGTTAGCAAATCGTGCAGATAGGCCTTATTTTAAAGAAGCGATGAAGGGAAGTACTTTTTTTACTGATATTTACATATCTTCTTTTACAAATGCTCCAAGTATAACGATTTCTGTTCCCATTAAGAGTCCTACAGGAACAGTTCTAGGTGTATTTGCTGCAGATATTGGCTTGCAAAGCCTCTGGGCAATTGCTGATAATGTTAAGGTAGGTAAAAATGGATATGTTGAAATTGTTGATCACAATGGTGTCGTGATTGCTTATCCGGATCATGAAAAGGTACTAAAAAAGGAAAGCTTTGCAGCAGTTGAATATGTAAAAAAAGTAATAGAAGGTCAAACTGGAACAATAGAAGCTGTTTCTAGTCGTGGTGACAAGACGATTAGTGCTTTTATACCAGTAGCTAAGTATCAATGGGGCGTTATTGTAAATGAACCGCTTAAAGATGTTTATGATGGAGCGATCACAGCATCCTATATTATAATTGGAATTTTACTTATTTCTTTGATATTAGCTGCAGTTACAGCATTTTATATAGCTCGTAGCATCGTTACTCCGCTGCAGAAAGTAGTTCATTCTGTTGAATTAGTAGCCGGAGGAGACTTATCGCATACTTTAGTTGCCGATGGAGTTTTAGAAGTAAATCAGTTGGTGCAAGGTGTAAATCAAATGACAGTTGCTTTACGAAAAATTATTCTGCATGCAGCTTCCGTTGCTGAATCTGTAGCTGCTTCTGCCGAAGAGTTAACGGCATCAGCTACAGAAGTGGGAAGAGCTTCGGAAGAAGTTACGGCCACAATTCAGGATGTGGCGCAAAGTGCTACGACTCAAGTTCGGTTGTCGGATGAATCCTCTACTATAATGATAGAAATGCAAGCGGGTATTGCGGATGCAGTCCAAGCGGCCTGTGAAGTGGCTGGCGTTTCAGAGAGAAGTGAACAGTCAGCTGAAGGTGGATTAAAACAAGTCAATCAGGCTGTACAGTTGATGAATAATATTCGTCAAGATGTGGGGAATGCAGCAGAAAAAATAAATATTCTTGGTGAAAAGTCAAGGCAGATTGGACAAATCGTTGAAGTAATTACAAATATTGCAGGACAAACGAATCTGTTGGCGTTAAATGCTGCGATTGAAGCTGCAAGAGCTGGAGAACAAGGACGAGGTTTTGCAGTGGTAGCGGATGAAGTGCGAAAATTAGCTGAACAATCGCAGGAAGCAGCAAAAGAAATTGCTGAGATTATCGGTGCAATCCAAAGTGAGACAGTACAAGCGGTAGATGCAATGGATAAAGGAAGTAAAGAGGTAGGAGAAGGCGTTAAAGTGGTCTCTGCTTCAAAAGTAGCATTTGAGGAAATTTACGTAGATGTAAAGGAAATGAGAAGGCAAGTAGACAGTATTTTAGCATTAATGGATTCGCAGTTAACTGGAAGTGGACAAGTTGGTCAATCGATTACTGGTATTGCAGATGCATCAAGAACGAATGCTGCGAGCTCTCAAGAAGTTGCAGCAGCTAGTGAAGAACAAAATGCTTCTGTGCATGAAATCGTAACAGCTGTTTCTGGTTTAGCAACCATGGCTAGTGAACTGCAAGAAGTTGTTCATAAATTTAAAGTATAAAATTGGCAAGGTACGATGCTTCTATTATGTCGCATTGTACCTTTATCTTATTAATCCATTTTTTATAAGAGATTGCAAGATAAAGCTTATTTTTTAAAAAAAATATAGTAAACATGAGAAATAAAGAGAAAAGAAGAGAAATAGGATAATTTATTAATATAATCAAATAAAATAACCTAATGTAACAATTGTATATCTATAAATGATTTGATATACTAATGAAGTTGTTGAGAGGCGATAAGCGAGTTAACTGATTAAAAGAAAAAAACTTTTAAAAAGTGCTTGACATAACAAGGTAGACATGATACAATAAATCTTGTCGCTAGGGGATGTTAAGAGGAAATATCGCAGATATATGGTGGCTGTGGTGAAGCGGTCAACACGGCGGATTGTGGTTCCGTTATTCGAGGGTTCGATCCCCTTCAGCCACCCCATTCATTAACTCTAGTAACAATATAGGGGTATAGCCAAGTTGGTAAGGCACGGGACTTTGACTCCCGCACGCGTTGGTTCGAGTCCAGCTACCCCTGCCATTATGGTTCACTAGCTCAGTTGGTAGAGCACCTGACTTTTAATCAGGGTGTCCCGCGTTCGAGCCGCGGGTGAGCCACCATTTAACTTAATTATGCGGGAGTGGCGGAATGGCAGACGCACCAGACTTAGGATCTGGCGCCGCAAGGTGTAGGAGTTCAAGTCTCCTCTCCCGCACCATTCAAAGATGTAAGGCTTCAGAATTTTCTGGAGTCTTTTTTTGTGTAGACGATCTGCGTATTTTATACCTCTACACCCTTTAGAGTGCCTGTATCGTATTTCTGCTAACATAAAAGGAGACAAATCATAACTGTAAGGTAATGATTTGTCTCCTTTTATGTAGTGTATAGTATTAGGATTGTGTATTATACATACCGTGGCTTTGCATGTATTGGAAGATCCCTTGACCATGTCCTTGTTCTTCTTTTTGTATGTGGTTGAGAGCTTGACGTACATTGGGATCAGCAAATTCGAAGATTGCTGTATCATAAGCTCCAGAAACGAATTTTTCAGTCATTAGCATATCCGTACAGAGAGTGCTATCGTTTTTATTGGCAACAGCTCCTTGTGAGGATGATGGAGTTGTTGTTGAGGTACTTTGGCTGGATTGCTGATTTTGTTGTGAAGTCATGTTGGGAATTTGACCGTTTAACATTTGGTTTACAGTGTTTAGATGCTGCTGTTCTTGTCCGGCATAGGAGTTAAATAACTGTTTTAGAGTAGGGTCTTGGGCTTGGTTTGCATAGGATTGGTATTTTTCTATACAAATTTGCTCATGCTTCTTTTGATCTTCTAACAAAGATTTTTCTTTTGGGGTTAATTGCAGTGTCATATATATCACCTCCTTTTAGTATTTTGTTTCAAAACTTCAATTTTATTCATAGTTGCAAAAAGTAAGGAAAACTATAAAAAGACACAGAGAGTACAACGAATATATATATATTCGTTGTACTCTCTGTGGTACTTAATAATGCGTATCTGTTTTGATGCCGTACTATTTGTTTAAGATCTATATTTATTTTTGCAAATGGAATGGAATAGTAGTTACGATAACATTTTCTCTTAAAATTAATAGTGTGCGAAGTATCCAACCTGTTTGGTTGTGTAATAAGCGATGCCACCATTTTTTTGTTTGAAACTCAGGAATTAGAATTGTAATATAATCTTCTGGATTTTTTTGACGTTCCAAATTGATAATGTAGTCTAGTATGGGCTGGATTACCAAACGATAAGGAGAATATACAGTTACAAGTTCAATTCCAGGATTCCAGCCGCGCCATTTGTCTTCTACTTTTCTTCCGATTTCCTCGTCTGTTGCAATGTGCAGTGCTACTACGTCGTTGCTAATACTTTTAGCATACTTAAGTGTTTCAGCTACAACACTGGTGGGGGTTGCGATGGGGACGATTACTACATTTCTGCCTGTTTTTAGATTAGCTTTAATATTTGGATTGAAATCTTCTAGGGGGAGATGTAATTGATCGGCCATATCATTATAATGAGAGCGAATTTTTTTAAAAATACAAATCATAATGGGAATAAATATTAAGACAAGCCACGCGCCATAAAAAAACTTAGTAATAGCAATAATTAAGACAACGATTCCGGTAACGGTGGCACCTATGGTATTCACTGTAGCGCGTAGATGCCAACCACGAGTTCTTTCTTTTTTCCAATGCACCACCATGCCTATTTGCGCAATCGTAAAGGAAAGAAAAACACCAATAGCATATAATGAGATCAAATGTTCTGTATTTCCTTGATAAATTAGGATTAAAATACCAGCAACAATACTAAGTAGCACAATTCCATTAGAGAAATTTAACCGTTCTCCTCTTACTCCCAGATAACGCGGCATATAGCCGTCTCTAGCAAGGATAGATAATAAAAGAGGCAATCCGTTGAAAGAAGTGTTGGCAGCCAGATAGAGGACTAACATAGTGGTAATTTGTATATAATAATATGCCCAGCCACGACCAAAAGTGAGTTCGGCAATTTGGGATAAGGCTGTTATATCGTGTAAAGGCAAAATGTGAAAATGCATAGTTAAAAATGAAGTGCCAATAAACATGATGCCAAGGATTCCTGACATCCAATAAGTAGTGATTGTAGCATTGCGTGCTCCTGGAGAACGGAACATGGGAACACCATTAGAAATTGCTTCAAGTCCTGTCATGGAACTACAGCCATTTGCAAAGGCTCGAAGAACAAGAACCAGAATCGTCCAATCCATTTGTTTTTCGAGTGATGCAGGAGGGAAAATAGGTGCTTGATTCGTAAGTGATTGATAAATTCCTGTACCAATTAATGCGATAATGCCAAGGATGAAACCGTAGGTAGGAAATACAAATGCGGTGGAAGATTCGCGGATGCCGCGTAAATTTACTAACATTAGGACTCCAAAAAGAATAAATAAATCCATTGCAACTTCGTGTTGAGCAAAATTGGGGAAAGCTGAGATAATAGCAGCAGTTCCGGCAGAGACGCTTACAGCAACCGTAAGTGTATAATCCGCAAACAAGGCAGCTGCTGCGGTGAGCGCTGGCATTTCTCCTAAATTCGTAATGGCAACAGAATACGAACCTCCGCCTCCCGGATTAACCTTAGCTACTTGTACATACGAAATGGTAACGATCGCCAAGAGGGCAAGAATAGCCAGAGATATAGGTGCCAAATAGCCGTAAGCTAACATACCAGGAAGAGTTAGCATGAGCATAATTTGTTCTGGGCCGTAAGCTACAGAGGATAAGGCATCAGAAGAAAAAATGGACAGAGCCTTCCATTTTGGAAGTTTTTCATTATGTATCTCTTGATTGTGTAATGGTTTGCCAATAAGGATTCGTCGAACGAATCGCATCATAGTTGAATCTACCTCCGATATTTATTGTGAAATGTGTTTTATCCGATGACTACTAAACCGCTTTAAGAATCCCGTCTTCTATAAACGGGAGCTAAAGCGGCTAAGTCCAAAGGATAAGTGCGAATAATAATGCCATAAGATTCTTGATTGTAGCTGGCTGAGGGATGATAGGCTATTTGGCATAGAATCAATTATACAGTAGTTATAGTAAAAGGAAAGGACGATTTTGAACCATTTAGTAATAAATAACAATAATTTATACCAAATAAAATAGCTATCATCAATATCCTTGAGATTAAGACTATTTTCTTTTGTTTAGCTCTATTTACAACAATTATGATGCAAATAGGGCAGTAAAATGTAGAAAAAGTTCTAAATATCTAAATTTAAAGGCACCGGAGGTATCCAGTGCCTTTAAAGTGTATATGCTTAAGGGAGTGGGAAAGCTTTGCTAAGAAGTTCTAATCGCGACGAGGCCAGCAAGAATTTGGATTGCAAGGACGGGGCCAGCATTGCTGACGAGGCCAGCATTGCTGACGGGGCCAGCATTGTTGACGAGGCCAGCATTGCTGACGAGGCCAGCATTGTTGACGAGGCCAGCACTGCTGCTGACGGGGCCAACAAGAAGATGACGGACCGCACCCTATAATAACAACTCGTTCATCATCGTCATCATCATCCCACTCAGACATTTCTGGTCGATCCCATTTAGGTCTTTGTTCATTATCATAGAAATCATCATCATCATCGTCATAATACATATGCATATTCTCCTTTTTAAATTAATGATATTCGCTATATCTAGGTTACCACTCGCCGGTATAAGGGTTATAAGAGCAGGCAGCAGGAGGGGCCAGCCATGACTTATTAGGATCGTTGCCTTGAGCTAACGGACGACAATCCGTGCAAGCATAGCGATATTCACAATCCTTACATTTTTCAATTTGATTTTTATTCGTGTGCCAGCATTGTTGTAATGGCGAATCTGTAAGTACCTCAGCTAATGAATGTGTGAGAATATTGCCGCATACTTGATTTCTTGCAAAGATGCAAGGTATGATATCACCTGTGGAGGTAATCGCAAGTTTTCCTGCCAGGCATTGGCAGTAAGTTTGAGAAGCCATAAAAGAAGTTTCATCGGTGTAAAAAGGTGGCTTAATAGGCGGCTTGGTATAAGTAGTTGGAAGTAAATGCTGATCGTCCCCTCTGCCGGTGGGGCGAATCACATCGGGATATGCATCAGGCATACCCAATTCTTCATATAACTTAAGGATATTAGGCACTTCATGTTCATTAGCTTTCATAATAATAGAAGCGATGCGCAAAGGAATCTTGGCTTCTAGTAGTTTCTTGATAGCATTCATGGTTTTTGTAAAACTATTAGGATGCAAGGTCACGCTGTCATGGACGGAGGCGTTATTAGCATAAATAGTTGTGGCGATGCTTACATTATATTGCTTAAAGAAATCGATACAGTCATCATCAACTAATGTAGCATTTGTAAAGATTTCGATGTAGTCATAACCGATTTCATAAGCTTTGATGACTAAGTCACGCCATTTTGGATATAGTAATGGCTCACCGCCAATGAATTGAATATCGGTAGCTCCTGCTGCTTTTGCCTCTTCTATTAAGGAAAGCCAGCGGTGATGAGGTACGAGATCTAATTCCTTGCGTGAAGGACCGCTTTCAGAGTAACAGTGCAAACACTTGCTGTTGCAGGCTGCTGTTAGTTCTAACCACAGAAACTCAAGTTTGACGGGGGAGTCTGGCAAGGAGCGCTCTGGCAAAGATGCGGAAGATGTTTCGTCAAAGAATCCTAAATCTTTTTGTTCTAATTTATTTAAGAAAGTCATGTATTGAGTGCTTTCGCTAGAAGACATATCCCAAAGATCTTCCAATGCGTTGTTCTGGCAGGCACTGAGTAGCCCGGCTGCACTTTGGTTAATGGAATGAACCTTTCCTGTTTTAAAGTCGTAGATTGCAGCACGAGTAGCACCTTTTACTAATTTGCAGTGTTTTTGTAAGTTATAATACAACAGATCAGCCTCCTTTTATGGATTTATTACATAATATGCAAAAAACGGTATCTTGGTGTGTGCCATCTTTCAAAAAAACAATCGAATGTTGACAAAGAATAAGATTACATATATAATTAACAACGTTGTTAATTAAAGTTAAATATAATATGCGGAAGTAGCTCAGTGGTAGAGCATCGCCTTGCCAAGGCGAGGGTCGCGAGTTCGAATCTCGTCTTCCGCTCCATAGAAATTTTGAACTCGGCAGTTATTGCTGGGTTTTTTGCATATATCTTGTTTTTGTTATTTACTTATGGTATCATATGGGGTATGACATTCTAAAGTGTAGTGATTTATGTCTAAAGTAAGGAATTTATTTGAACTAACATAGAAAACATGTTAAAAATGGTAATACTATTTTTGGCGTTACACATAATGTCGCCAACTAATTACATAGGGAGGATACAATACGAAATGAAAGCAACAATGGAGAAAATAGACAATCATAAAGTGGTCTTTGAAATTGAAGTACCTCAAGTGGAAGTAGCAAAAGCAGTTGAAAAGGCATATCGTAAATTATCTAATAAAGTGAATATTCCGGGGTTCCGTAAAGGAAAAACACCTCGTCGCATTTTAGAAATGCATATTGGTAAAGAAGCTTTATTGGATGAAGCTTTTGAAATCATGGCTAGCCCTGCGTATGCTCAAGCTCTTGAAGATAATAAAATTGAACCAGTAAGCCGTCCTCATATTGATGTTGTTACTTTAGCTGAAGATAAAGATTTACTATTTAAAGCTACTGTAGTGGCAAAACCAGAAATTACTTTGGGACAATATAAAGGATTGAAGATTGCTGCAGCAGTAGAAGAAGTTACAGAAGAAAAAATCAGCGCAGAAGTAGAAACGATGCGTAATAGCCATGCAAAAATGGTAGTAGCAGAAGATGCGGTTATTGAAGATGGTGATTTTGCTATTATTGATTTTGAAGGGTTTGTAGATGGTGTGGCTTTCCCTGGCGGAGACGGCAAAGCTTATCCGCTGCAAATTGGATCGAACACTTTCATTCCTGGCTTTGAAGAACAAGTAATTGGTGCAAAAGCCGGTTCTGAAATTGATGTAAATGTAACCTTCCCTGCGGAGTATCACGCTGCTGATTTGGCAGGCAAAGAAGCTGTATTTAAAGTAAAAGTTCACGATGTAAAACGCAAAGAACTGCCAGCATTAGATGATGAATTTGTTAAAGATGTAAGCGATTTTAATACAGTTGAGGAATTAAAGGCTGATATTAAGAATAAATTAGAAAAGGCTGCTAGTGATAAAGCGGATCGTGATTTCCGTAATGAAGCGATTAAGCAAGCTGTGGAAAATGCCACAGTGGAGATTCCTGACGTTATGGTAGAAGACCGTATTTCAAAGATGATTGAAGACTTAGGTGCCAACTTAGAAAGTCGCGGAATGAAGCTGGATGATTATATGAAGTACATGAATACAGATATAGCGGCATTACGTCAAAATTATCATGAATCAGCTGTAGCAAATGTTAAAACTGATTTACTGCTTGAAGCTATTGTAAAAGCTGAAGCATTAGAGGTAAGTGTTGAAGAAGTTGATGCTGAAATTGCTACGATTGCTAAAGGATACGGCGCTGAAATCGAAGATGTAAAAGCGATTATCAACGGACAAGGAAAGATGTCTACTGTATTTGATTCTATATTACGTAAAAAAGCAGCTCAACTGATTATTGACAGTGTAGAAAAAGAGTAATAGAATAATAAATCAATAGAGGTGTTATGCTATGAATTTTGTACCAATAGTAGTAGAGCAATCAAGTCGCGGGGAAAGGTCCTATGATATTTTTTCCAGACTTCTAAAAGATCGAATTATATTTATTGGTGGTCCCATTGATGATAATGTGGCGAATCTTGTCATTGCCCAATTACTGTTTTTGGAATCGGAAGATCCTGAAAAGGACATTCATGTGTACATTAACAGTCCAGGTGGTGTAGTGACAGCTGGATTGGCTATCTATGATACCATGCAGTATATTAAACCAGACGTTTCTACTATTTGCCTCGGTTCAGCGGCAAGTATGGGGGCTCTTTTGCTTACTGCAGGTGCAAAAGGAAAGCGTTATGCACTTCCTTATGCCCGTATCATGATTCATCAGCCTTTGGGTGGTACTCAAGGGCAGGCTACCGATATTGAAATTCATGCTAGAGAAATATTGCGACTTAGGGAACTTCTTAACGGGATTCTTATTCAACACACTGGACAGACAAAAGATAAAATTGAGCATGATACAGAACGTGATTTCTTTATGTCTGCTGAGCAGGCTAAAGAATATGGTCTTATTGATGCTGTAGTTGTCCGTGGAGAAAAACGTCATGAAAGTCCCAAATAAAGAGGTGATATAGTATGTTAAAATTTGGGGATGACAAAGGTCAACTCAAATGTTCTTTTTGCGGTAAGTTGCAGGAACAAGTTAAAAAATTGGTAGCTGGTCCTGGTGTATACATTTGTGATGAATGTATTGAACTGTGTAATGAGATTATTGAGGAAGAACTAAGCGGAGAAATTGATATTGAGCTTCGTGATGTTCCAAAACCTAAAGAAATAAAAGATATTCTTGATCAGTATGTAATTGGTCAGGATGCTGCTAAAAAAACGATGGCTGTAGCGGTGTATAACCATTATAAACGTGTCAATTTTGGCAGTAAAATGGACGATGTAGAATTACAAAAATCCAACATTGTAATGCTTGGACCAACTGGTAGTGGTAAAACACTATTGGCGCAAACATTAGCTAAACTACTAAATGTACCTTTTGCTATTGCTGATGCTACATCACTTACAGAGGCTGGATATGTTGGAGAAGATGTAGAAAATATTTTATTAAAACTTATCCAAGCGGCTGATTATGATGTGGAGAAAGCAGAAAAAGGAATTGTCTACATTGATGAAATTGACAAAATTGCCCGTAAATCGGAGAATCCGTCAATTACGCGTGATGTATCTGGAGAAGGTGTGCAGCAGGCACTTTTAAAAATTCTTGAAGGTACAGTAGCGAGTGTTCCTCCACAAGGAGGACGTAAGCATCCTCATCAAGAGTTTATTCAAATTGATACAACCAATATTCTGTTTATTTGTGGTGGTGCATTTGATGGCATTGATAAGTTGATCAGTGCTCGCACTGGTAAGAAGAATATGGGCTTTGGTGCTGAAATAAGAAGTAAAGGTAAAAAGAACATCGGTGATTTGCTGCAGCAAATTCTACCGGAAGATCTTTTAAAGTTTGGTCTTATTCCAGAATTTGTTGGCCGTTTGCCAGTAGTGGTAACATTAGATGCTCTAGATGAACAAGCGCTGGTACGTATATTGTTAGAGCCTAAAAATGCCCTAGTAAAGCAATATCAGAAATTCTTAGAGATTGATAATGTGCAGCTTGAATTTAAAGAAGATGCATTAGATGCGATTGCTAAAGAAGCTTTGAAGCGTAATACGGGAGCACGGGGGCTTAGAGCGATCATTGAAGGTATTATGTGCAATGTGATGTACGAAGTACCGTCTCGTGCTGATGTTGCTAAATGCACTGTAACAAAAGAAGTGGTTTTAAATAAAGAAGAGCCGATATTAGTTACGGTTGACCGTAAGTCTAAGAAAAAAGAAGAGTCCGCATAAAGATAGCGAATGCAAAGGGGAGACAATGTCTCTCCTTTTTTATTTACTGTTTTTTACAGGATAAAATCAGGTTGTTTGCCTATACTAAAATTAGAATCAGAATTGTTGGGGAGGAGGTTTTTGAATCAGTGGATTATGCGATAAACATTGTCACTGTGATACAATTCTTTTTTGCAGTTGTTATCGGGTTGTATTTTTGGAATTTACTGCGATCACAGCAAGGAAACCGAGTAGCAGTTGAACGAGAATCAAAAAAAGAAATTGACAAGTTGCAGAAATTAAGATCAATCTCTTTAACGGAACCTTTATCAGAAAAAACTCGACCTACGACTTTTGCTGAAATTGTTGGGCAAGAAGATGGTTTAAAGGCATTAAGAGCAGCTTTATGCGGGCCTAATCCTCAGCATGTATTAGTGTATGGGCCGCCTGGGGTTGGTAAGACAGCAGCAGCAAGATTGATACTAGAAGAGGCCAAGCGCAACAGTCTGTCACCCTTTTCGTCTAGTGCAAAATTTATTGAAATGGATGCAACGACCGCTCGATTTGATGAACGTGGAATTGCAGATCCGTTAATTGGTACAGTTCATGATCCTATTTATCAAGGTGCAGGTCCTTTAGGGGTTGCTGGCATTCCTCAGCCAAAAGCTGGAGCGGTAACGAAAGCTCATGGCGGATTATTATTTATTGATGAAATTGGTGAGTTACATCATATCCAAATGAACAAGCTGCTAAAAGTACTAGAGGATCGCAAAGTATTTTTAGAAAGCTCCTATTACAATAGTGAGGATACCAACATTCCAAGTCACATCCATGATATTTTCCAGAATGGTTTGCCGGCTGATTTCCGGTTAGTAGGTGCAACGACACGCATGCCTCAGGATATCCCTCCAGCTATCCGCTCTCGATGTGTAGAAATATTCTTCCGTCCAATACTAGCGGAAGAAATAAGTAGAATTGTATACAATGCTGCTAAAAAACTTAATTTTCCGATTGAGGATAAAGCTGTTGAAGTAATTAAACAATACTCTACCAATGGGCGTGATGGTGTTAATATTGTACAAATCGCGGCAAGTGTTGCAATTAATGAGTGCCGAGAGTCTATCACTTGTAAGGATGTGGAATGGGTCATAAATTTTGGACATTATAGCAAACGACCAGAAAAGAAAGTTCCTGATGCTCCCCAAGTGGGATTCGTGAATGGATTGGCAGTGCATGGGGCTGATATAGGGGCAATTACAGAAATAGAGGTAACGGCTGTTTCAGGGACGGGTAAACTTACTATAACCGGAGTAGTTGATGAAGAAGAATTAGATGTACCAGGGCGTACCATACGGCGTAAAAGTATGGCAAAATGTTCTTTGGAAAATGTTATGACTGTACTTTCTAATTGTTTTAAAATGGATATACATAGCTATGATATCCATGTGAATTTCCCAGGTGGAGGTCCTGTGGATGGTCCTTCAGCAGGAGTAACAATGGCAGTTGCAATCTATTCTGCCATTAAAGGGATTCCAGTTGATAACAAAATAGCTATGACAGGAGAACTTTCTATTCGAGGATTAGTAAGACCTGTGGGTGGAGTAAGTGCCAAGATCTATGCAGCAGAATTGGCCGGAGCATCCAGGGTATTAATACCAAAAGACAACTGGCAAGAGTCCTATCAGGGGTTATCAGTCCAAGTCATTGCAATTGAATCCCTTGAGGAAGCTATCGAGCACGCTTTATTAAAAACAGTTGATAGACTTCACAAAGATGCCATAATGCCTCAGTCCGAAATTTTAGCAGCGGCAGGCATGGAAATTTAAGTTTATAAAGGTGGTTAGGATGGTTATGGATAGAATTGCTTTAATACTGGTCATTGTAGGTGCTCTTAATTGGCTGTTAGTTGGGTTATTTAAAGTGGATTTAGTAGCTGCGATTTTTGGTGGGCAGACTTCTTTCTTAAGTCGTATTATCTATGTACTAGTAGGCTTATCAGGCATCTGGTCCATCAGCTTTTTAAATAGAGGTAGAAGGTCAGCATAAGATATTGCAAGTTAGCAAGATAGCCTTCTAAATAAAGAAGGCTATCTTGCTATTAAAATTAAGATGTTGTTGCCAATAATAATCTAAAGTCATCACCATCCAGATATTCTTTTTCTAACAATAAGGTGACTGCAGCTTGTAGGGTGGCTTGGTGAGTTAAAAGAAGAGTGTAAACATAACGTTCTACTTCCTTTAAAATGCTTGTTATAGTAGCATGTAAAAGATCTTTTGCGAGATCTTCTGCGGATATGATGCCTAATGTTGACAAGCCATTATGAATAATTTCTTTTGCTAAGTCGATTGCCTGCTTAAAATCATTGGATGCGCCTGTACTACGATTGCCTAAGTTTATTTCTTCAGCGATGGCACCAGCTAGTGCTACTGCAATTTTATTTTTAATTACATCTAATGTGTATAAATACGTATCATCTAATGTTGTTTGCCTTACATAACCTAAGGCATTACTGCGAGAGGCAATGTTGATTGTCGCTACAGAACCAGGCCGTGTGATTTCGCTTACTAATGCATGTCCTGCTTCATGAATAGCAATACGTTCTTTTTCAAGTGTGTTTGGCCTTCGATCTAATTTTTCACCCATGATGACTTTATCAATTGCACTTTGAAAGTGTTCAGATGTGATGGTTACCTTTTCTTCACGCAGAGCCAGAATGGCTGCTTCATTCGTTAAGCTTTCTAAATGGGCTCCTGAAAAGCCAAAGGTATTTCTGGCAAGTGTTTCTAATGAGACGTCTGATGCTAAGGGCTTATTTTTAGTATGCAGTCTGAGGATATGCAAACGTCCTTTTTTATCAGGCAGTTCTACTTTTACGTGTCTGTCGAAACGTCCTGGGCGCAGTAAGGCCGAATCTAGAATATCTATACGATTGGTAGCGCCAATAATTAATATCTTAATGCTGTCATCAAAAGATAGTCCGTCCATTTGCACCAAAAGTTCATTTAGGGTTTGGTCATATTCTGCATTTCCTGCATTCTGCCCCCGTTTTCCTCCCAGAATATCCAGTTCATCAATGAAAAGAATTGCACTATCTTTGCGTTGCTGCTTAGCGAGAGATTTGGCAGATTGGAACAATTCACGAACACGCTGAGCACCAACTCCGACATACATTTCTACGAATTCAGAGCCGCTAGCCGAAAGAAAAACAGAATCTGTAAATTGAGCAGCTGCCTTTGCTAAAAGAGTTTTTCCGGTACCTGGCGGACCATTTAATAACACTCCTTTTATTGGGCGGATGCCTAAATGACTGAGACGAGATGAATCTTTTATAAACTCTACAGCTTCCCGCAATTCTTGCTTTGCAACTTCTTGGCCCCCAATATCATCAAATTGAATGAGGGTAGAGGCAGATCGTTTCTTCTTATTCACAGCAAAAGACCTCTTAGTACCATTAGCGTAATAAAAGTAGATTCCAGTAACAGCGAGTACAACAATAAAAAATAGTAGGATGCTGTCATATCCCTGCCAAAGCATAAAAAGGAGAAGACCTGTGGTTACACCTATACCCAACTCCGTTAAATACATCTATCTCACCTCTTTATCCTCTAATTGTCTGGGAATTACTTGGTAGAGATTCCCTGTTGCAGTGGTGAGCTGTATATATAGATAATTCGTATCTATATATACCTGTGCTTTTATATCAGCAGCAATGGCTTTTTCTTGAATACTGTTATGCATGCTGCTAAAGTTTCCTGTGGCGAGCCCTTCAAATATTTGATGATGAATAGAATAATAAAAATTCTCTAAGGAGGGAGTCTTATGGTCATGAAGGATGAGTTTATATTGCTTAGCTCCGATATTCGTCCTAATGGCGTGATTGATAGTCTCGTAAGTTGTTTGCAGATTATTGAGATTGCTAAGAGTCACATGAATTTCTAAAATGCTTTGGGATTTGTCTTGGTTGTTTAAGGTTACAGCTTCTACACCTTCAATGTCTTCTATGGCCAATATTAATGGTTTTGTCATTGTGTGCTGCTGCCAAAAATAATAGCTGCTGCTGGCAGCTGCGAAGGTGAAGAGGACACTGATGATAATAATTGACCAATTATATTTTTGCCAATTCATATATTTTTCCCCTCTCAAATCCATGCCTTGTGTTCTGATACGAGCATCTGACTTAGCTATTGGGCTAAATTAGTGAATAAAGAATATCTAGTTAACATAATATATTATACTATTGATTACAAATGGTGTAAAAGGTAAAATTCTACTATTTTATACGTTTTTTATTTTCTACAAAAAGGATTTTTGCAGAGTAAATAAGAATATTTATAAATGTTAAGGATGAAAATAATAGTAATAGGATAAGGACAATTTAAAGGAGATTAATTTTATGCTAAATAAAGTACGCACCATACCGCTACTGCCCCTTAGAGGCATCTTAGTTTTCCCATATATGATTATCCATCTTGATGTGGGGCGTGAAAAGTCAATTAGCGCATTAGAAGAAGCCATGGTAAATGACCGTTTCATTATGCTTGCTACACAAAAGGATGCGCAAAATGATGCACCAACGCCTGAGGAGATTTTTACATTTGGAACAGTAGCCGAGGTTAAGCAATTATTAAAGCTGCCTGGAGGTACGATTCGAGTACTAGTAGAAGGATTACACCGTGCTGAAATAATAAAGTATACGGATTCGGAGAACTTTTATCAAGTAGAAGTAAGGGAATTTGATGAGCCAGAAATACGTACTTTAGAAATAGAAGCCTTAACTCGTACAGCCATTGCGCATTTTGAGCAATGGGTGAAGCTGAGCAAAAAGATTCCACCGGAAACATTGGTTTCAGTTGTAGTGGTTGAAGAGCCAGGTCGTTTAACAGACCTAATCGCCAGCCATCTATCTTTGAAAATTGAAGACAAACAAGCATTACTTGATGCAGTTGATGTGAAAGAGCGTTTGGAAAAGTTATGTGAAATTCTCGGGCGTGAAATGGAGATTCTTGAACTGGAAAAGAAGATCAGCGTTCGTGTTCGTAAACAAATGGAGAAAACGCAAAAAGAATATTATTTGCGCGAACAATTAAAGGCAATCCAAAAAGAATTAGGTGAAAAAGACGATCGTGCAGCTGAGGTGGAAGAGTATAGAAATAAACTCAAAGAGCAAGAGTTTCCTAAGGAAGTTGCAGAAAAAATTAATAAAGAAATTGAACGTCTTGAAAAAATGCCGGCAATGGTAGCAGAAAGCGCTGTTATCCGTACCTATCTTGATTGCTTATTGGCATTACCTTGGACCAAAGAGACTGAAGATATGCTAGAGGTTAATAACGCTGAAAAAATATTAAATGAAGATCATTATGGTCTAGAAAAAGTAAAAGAACGCATATTAGAATATTTATCGATTCGCAAATTGACAGAAACGATGAAAGGACCAATTCTCTGCCTTGTGGGACCTCCCGGAGTAGGAAAAACGTCTCTGGCTCGTTCGATTGCTAAAGCAATGGATCGAAAATTTGTTCGAGTTTCTTTAGGTGGTGTAAGAGATGAAGCCGAAATTCGCGGTCATCGTCGTACTTATGTTGGAGCCTTGCCCGGTCGAATTATTCAAGGAATCCGTACTGCAGGTTCGAAAAATCCAGTATTTTTGCTAGATGAAATTGACAAAATGAGTGCAGATTTTAGAGGTGATCCGTCTGCTGCTTTGTTAGAAGTTTTAGATCCGGAACAAAATAATACTTTTAGTGATCATTATGTTGAAGTGCCTTATGATCTTTCCCGAGTTTTATGGGTAGTAACGGCGAATGTGATGCATACCATTCCTCGCCCTCTGCTAGATCGTATCGAAATTATTAATATTCCTGGTTATACGGAAGAAGAAAAAATTGAGATTTCAAAACGCTATTTAGTCCCTAAGCAAGTTCGAGATCATGGCTTGACGGATAAACAAATTGTTTTCTCTGACACTACCCTGCAAAAGATCATTGGTGATTATACTCGGGAATCAGGAGTACGTGGTTTAGAGCGAAATATTGCTACGTTATGCCGTAAAGTTGCGCGCCAAATTGTACAAGAAAAGCGTACGAATGTGAAAGTAACTGCTCAAAATTTGCACACATATTTAGGTGCTCCTAGATATCGTCATACGCAGGCCGAGCGTCAGCCGCAGGTAGGAGTAAGTACAGGCCTGGCTTGGACCGAAGTAGGCGGGGATGTTCTTGCTATTGAGGTTTCTGTTATGAAGGGAAAGGGAAAACTACTCCTGACAGGGCAGCTGGGCGAGGTCATGCGAGAATCAGCACAAGCAGGCTTTAGCTACATTCGTACTCGTGCTCAAGAATTGGGGATTGATGGGAATTTTCAAGAGGAAACGGATATTCATATTCACTTACCAGAAGGTGGTATCCCTAAAGATGGACCTTCAGCAGGCATTAGTATGTCTACAGCAGTCGTATCAGCGTTGACGAACAGAGCTGTACGGAGTGATGTTGCGATGACAGGAGAAATCACCTTGCGAGGGCGAGTTTTGCCTGTGGGTGGCATAAAAGAGAAAGTCTTAGCTGCTCATCGTGTTGGTATTAAGACGATCATCCTGCCAAAAGAAAATAAGCGGGATATAGATGAGATACCTGCAAATGTAAAACGGCACTTGGAGTTTATATTAGTAGAACACATGGATGAGGTGCTAAAAGCGGCATTGGTGAGCAAAAGTGAATAGTGAAGTAATAAAGAAAGATATGAATATCACCAGTGGACAATATATCGCTTCAGCTGTAAAAATTGATCAATATCCCGAAGGGGAGCTGCATGAAATTGCGTTTATAGGGCGATCTAATGTAGGTAAATCTTCCTTGATCAATTCATTATCAAGACGTAATGGATTAGCGCGTACAAGTGGCAGTCCAGGAAAAACACAAACCCTTAACTTTTATAAGCTGATGGCTAAATTAAGTGACACGGATAAGCGTGATTTTTTCCTCGTAGATTTACCTGGATATGGTTATGCCCGTACAGGTAAGTCCAATCGGCAGCAATGGGCGAAGTTTATAGAAGAATATTTATTAAAGTCTTCCAGACTGCAGCTGGTATGTCAATTAATTGATATCCGCCATGACCCAATGCAGAGTGATATTAACACCTATAAGTGGCTAATTGAAAAGGATGTACCAGTACAAGTAATTGCAACCAAAGCTGATAAACTCAATCGTATGGCTGTGAAAAAGAATGTGGAAGCAATACGTAAGGGGTTAGGAATGAAAGGTGATCATATTATTGCCTATTCTTCAGAAAAAGGTTTAGGGCGTCCAGAGTTACTTGACGTAATTGGGCAGATTCTGTTAAAATGAAATATAAATGCAAAGGGAGAATAGCATAGGCTGTTCTCCTTTTTGATGAAATAACTAACAATTCACTGCTGATTTTGAGCAAAGGAGTGGACTTGGTGCAATCCAGGTTTTTTTCTTTTAAGGCATATCGAATTGCTTTTGTGGATAAATAAACTAAAAAATGAATAGGTTTACTTATATAATATCATCAGAATGTTATCTATTGCTATACGCCGTTACACTTACCATGTTATGGCATTCTGACTGTTGCATAGGGGTATCTGGTAAAAAATAAATAAAAAGGAGTTGTTTATGCTTACTGCATTTGATAAGAGTTTATTGAATATCATTCAAACGGATTTATCTTTTGAGAAGCGTCCTTTCGCATTAGTGGCAGAAAAACTAGAAACAACGGAAACAATTGTCATTGAAAGACTAAAGTTCTTAAAAGAGCACGGATTCATCCGTCGTATTGGTCCTTTTTTTGATTCTACCAAGCTTGGTTATATTGGGACCTTAGTGGCATTAGAAGTAAAAGCGGAGTATATTTCTCAAGTTGCAGAAGTTATTAATTCTTATTATGGGGTTACCCATAACTATGAACGGGAAGCAGATTTAAATTTGTGGTTTACGCTATTGAGTCCAAACCTTTTGAAACAAGATGAAATATTAGAAACAATTCGTAATCTTGAGGGTGTCGTGCGATTGCTTAATTTACCAGCTACGCAAAAGTTTAAAGTGAGTGTACAGTTTTCTTTAACCTAGAAAATGTGAGATCGTACTTTAAAATAAGCTGGAAAAGAGGTGACTTATGTTAGACGAATTAGATAAAAAGATTATTGTGATTATGCAGGAAGACTTTCCCTTAGTGGCTAAACCATATCTGGAAATAGCAGAAAGATTAGGGATTGATGAAGATGAACTTTTAGAACGATTGAAGGGATATCGTCAATCAGGTAAGATTCGCAAAATGGGAGCTGTTCTAAGACATCGGGAAGTTGGTTATGCAGCGAATGCTTTATGTGCCTGGATTGTTCCTGAGGAGCGTATTGATGAAATTGGAAAATTACTAGCAAAAGATGCAGTAGTATCTCATTGCTATTCCAGAATATCCCAGCCTGGTTGGCCCTATAATTTTTATACAATGCTTCATGCTCATACCCGTAAGGACTGTAAGGTGCTAGCAGAAGATATCGCTAAGCGTACAGGATTGCAGGAATATGTTATGCTATTTAGCACTAAAGAATGGAAAAAAATTAGCATGCAATATTTTAAAGATTAATTATTAGTAATAAACCGTAGCAGCAGCACATGGGGTGTACATGTGCTGCTGTTATTTTTTGGATCAGAGTGATATTTTATAGTGAAAGAAGTAACTTATTGTTGTGTATCAGAAAAAAGAGGGGATTTATATATAAGTGTAGAAAAAAGTAAATATGTGAAAATTCTGCATTTTACAACAATCGCTATACAGACATTATTTGTTTAGGAGGTGCATAACTTGTAATGATTTATATAAAACTAAACAGGGAATGAGGAGGTGGTAGTAATTATTACTTGCTTAACTCATATGGAATTATTGTATCCTTCATCTGATAGTTAATAGGGTAAAAAGAAAGGGGTGTTACTGAATGAATTGGACGCAAGTATATGATCCTATGCAAAATCTTGCTCTTTCATCATTATTGGCAGCTATTCCGATTATCGTAATTTTTTATTTATTAGCTATTCGACGGTCTCCTGGACAAATTGCTGGTGCATTGGCGTTAGTTTCTGCTATATTAGTAGCCATTTTTGTTTATCAAATGCCTCCAGGGTTAGCGATTACCTCAGCTGCTATGGGAGCTTTATATGGAATATTTCCTATTTTTTGGATTGTTATTACAGCTATCTTTATTTATAACCTTACAGTAGAGACAGGACAATTTCAAATTGTCAAAGATTCTATTGCAACGATTACTGATGACCGGCGCCTGCAAGCTCTCTTAATTGCTTTTGGCTTTGGTGCTTTCTTGGAAGGAGCAGCAGGATTTGGAACACCTGTGGCGATTTCTGCTGGAATGTTGGTGGGGCTCGGCTTTAATCCTTTATATGCAGCAGGATTATGTTTGATTGCCAATACTGCTCCAGTAGCTTTTGGCGGCATTGGTATTCCTATCATTGTTGCTGGCCAAGTTACTGGCCTCGATACTATGAAAATCAGTTCTATGGTAGGAAGACAACTTCCGTTTTTATCTATTATTATTCCGATTTGGTTAGTGGTATTGATGTCGGGCTGGAAAGCTGCAAAAGAAGTTTTACCAGCATGTTTAGTGGCGGGTATATCCTTTGCCGGCATACAATGGTTTTCATCTAACTATATTGGGCCAGAACTTCCTGATATTTTATCTTCACTTGCTTGCATCATTGCCTTAACTATATTTCTAAAATATTGGAAGCCTGCCAATATCTGGAGATTTGAAAATGAACCAGCACCAACTCTTGTTGCAGATCGAGCTGCTTTGACTTTTGGAAAAGTGTTAAAAGCATGGTCTCCTTTTATTATATTAACGGTAATGGTTATCTTATGGGGCTTAAAACCTGTAGTAGCAGTTTTAGACTCTGTAACAATTAAATGGCTCGTTCCAGGGTTAGATAAACTGGTGACGCAGGTTGCTCCAATTGCAAAGCAGCCAGTGGCATTAGCTGCTCTTTACAAAATCAATTGGTTAAGTGCAGCAGGGACAGCGTTATTTATTGCTAGTATACTGACTTCTGCTGTCCTAGGAGTGGGGATCAGTCGGTTTATCTCTATCTTTATAAAAACGTTTAACCAATTATTGAAACCTTTAATTACTATTCCTTGTGTTCTAGGCTTAGCTTATGTGATGAATTACTCTGGAATGAGTTCTACTCTTGGTCTATTTCTTGCCGGTTCAGGTTCATTATTTCCATTTTTCTCGCCATTTTTAGGATGGTTAGGTGTATTTTTAACTGGGTCGGATACTTCTGCTAATGCTTTATTTGGCAACCTTCAATCTGTTACGGGACAACAGATTGGTGTTGATCCAATTTTAACTGTAGCAGGTAATTCATCAGGTGGTGTCTGCGGCAAGATGATTTCTCCGCAAAGTATTGCTGTAGCCACTGCAGCTACAGGATTAGTTGGCAAAGAGGGTGACTTGTTTAGTTTCACCGTAAAGCATTCACTAGTCTTGGCTGTAATTGTGGGTCTCATAACCTATGTCCAGGCATATTGGCTCAGTTGGATGATACCTTAATCTTTTAAAGCATAAGAAAAGATACTGGGTTGAGAGTTTTCTCCACCCAGTATTTTTATGGCAGTACTAAAGTGGATTTAATAAGAATAATTGCTATTTTATATGAGAATTTGGTATATTGTGTGAAAAGAAATCTCGAATGTTG
The DNA here is from genome assembly GCF_900114615.1 of Pelosinus propionicus DSM 13327. GTDB lineage: Bacteria > Bacillota > Negativicutes > DSM-13327 > DSM-13327 > Pelosinus > Pelosinus propionicus. The sequence goes on from NZ_FOTS01000012.1 coordinate 120,063, forward strand.
TCATAAAATTAAAAAAAAGCAATAGACGTAAAGACGGATAATAGTGTATTATAGTAACAGACTTTGCGTGTAGGTGATTAAAATAGTGAATAAAAAATCGATGTTTGATGTTGTTAAAAGCGATTTAATGTTATTGGAAACGGAATTACTTTCTGTTATACACTCTCCCGAAAAATTAATAACGGATATTAGCAAGCATTTAGTAGAAGCTGGTGGGAAACGATTGCGTCCCGCTTTATACTTTATGTGCACCAAAGGCCGAGTAACCGATATGGAAAAAATAATGCCAATGGCAGTTGCTATTGAATTAATCCACATGGCTACTTTGGTTCATGATGATGTAATTGATAACGCAGCAACTCGTCGCGGGAAAGCAACTGCTAACTCTTGTTGGGGCAATCATTCATCGGTATTAATTGGTGATTATTTATTTGCAAAAGCTTTTTCGTTAGTAGCAAATAAGGTTAGTAATGAAATGCTTAAAGTATTGACAGATGTTATCTGCTCTATGTGTGAAGGTGAAATTAACCAAAATCGAAGTACATTTCATGCAGACCAAAAAGAAAGTGACTATTTAGGGCGCATTGAACAAAAAACTGCGAATTTTATTGCTGCTAGCTGTGAATTGGGTGGGTTAGCAGTGGGATTACCTATAGAAGAAACGAAAGCTTTACGGGAATATGGATACTCATTAGGAATGGCTTTTCAAATTACAGATGATATTTTAGATGTTACCGCATCTTCTGAACAAATTGGTAAACCTGTTGGTAATGATTTACGGCAGGGAATTGTAACATTACCTATCATTTATGCTTTGGAGCATAGTCTGCATAAGGATGAACTACATGAGATTGTCCAAACTAAAAATATGTCAGAAGAAAAAATTAAACGTGGATTGACGATCCTGCATGAAACCGATGCAATTGAGTATTCTTATAGCCGTGTTGCAGATTACTTAAAATATGCGCGTGAGGTTATACCTGCAAACATAGTAGGAGATCATCGGGAAGCATTTATTGCAGTAGCTGATTTTGTAGGTTTGCGTAATTATTAAATTTTGTAGTATTTATTATGAAGGATTTTGTGATCAGTGCGGAAGACTTGGTGAGAGCCAAGTCTTTTCTTTTAAGATAATTTTAGGTATAATAAGTAAGTAAGTAAGTTCTACTTTGAAAGGGGTTATGTATCGATGTTTAGTTTCAGCATGCCTGAATTAGTATTAATTTTAGTAATCGCGCTTGTGGTTTTTGGTCCTGGAAAACTTCCGGAAGTTGGTAAAGCGCTTGGGAGAGGGATTCAGGAATTTAAGAAAGCTACAACTGGAGAGATAAAACAAGAAGAGAGTAAGACAGAAGAAAAGAAGTGAGGAATACCCAATGTCTGATATAATAAATATGGATAAGGATGATGATCAGCCGGACAATGCTGCTATTGATGATGGAATGTCTTTAGTAGAACATCTGCAAGAATTGCGGCGTAGGCTGATTATTATCATTATAGCTGTGGCTGCGGGGAGTCTGATTAGTTATTTTTATGCTGCCGAGTTAGTACAATATATTACGGCTCCTGCTGGTAAATTGTATTACATGAGTCCGGCAGAAGCCTTTTTTACATATATAAGAGTATCTGTTTTTGCTGGTTTCTTACTAGCATTGCCAATTGTACTGTACCAAGTTTGGGCATTTGTTGTGCCAGCGCTAACGAAGAAGGAGCATATGGCTTCTATTATTTTAGTGCCTTCCTCGGTGCTGTTATTTTTTATAGGAATTACTTTTTCTTATTTGCTTGTATTGCCAGCTGGAATTAAGTTTTTTATGGGATTTGCTACAGACAATCTACAACCATTGCTATCCTTAGGTGAGTATTTATCGTTTGTCATTTCTTTTTTACTTCCTTTTGGCTTTATCTTTGAGTTGCCGTTGTTTATCATCGTCATGGCTAAATTTGGTCTCATAAGTTCGAGTTTTTTAACTGGCAAGCGTAAACATGTTTTGGTATTATCATTTGTGGTAGGTGCTGTTATTTCACCTACTCCAGATGTTTTTTCTCAGACGATGGTAGCTGTGCCCGTAATTGTATTATATGAACTTAGTATTTTGATTGTAAAATATCTTTTAAAGAAATAATATTCATGAAAAGCCAATGAAAGGAAGTTGTATATGGCATATACTGATTTACGTGAATTCATTCATGCTCTAGAAGAGCGAGGTTGGCTAAAGCGCATTCAAGAAGAAGTAGATTGTGATCTTGAGATTACAGAGATCACAGACAGGGTATCAAAAATGTCTGGTGAGAAAAATGTAGCGTTACTTTTTGAAAATGTAAAAGGATACAATATGCCTGTACTTATGAATGCTTTTGGGAGTATGGAGCGTATGGCGTTGGCTTTAGGCGTAGATAAGCTTGATGATATTGCAGCAGAAGTTAAAGAAATATTCAAACTACCTTATATTTCTGTGCAGAATAAATTAGATTTACTGAAGATTATTCCTACCGCTAAGCGTGCGATAAACTTTCCTAAGTATGTAAAGAGCGGGCCATGTAAAGAAGTCATTATTAAAGATCAGCCTTCGTTAGATAAATTTCCTATCTTAAAATGTTGGCCGGGTGATGCTGGAAACTTTATTACATTACCTTTAGTATTTACTAAAAATCCTTTGAATGGCAAGCGAAATGTGGGAATGTATCGTTTGCAAGTCTATGATGGACAAACGACAGGTATGCATTGGCATATTCATAAGAATGGGGCAGAAAATTATCGGGCTCATCAGGCATTAGGTAAAGATCGTATTGAGGTGGCTGTAGCTATTGGTACTGATCCGACTCTTACCTATGCAGCTACGGCTCCTTTGCCGAAAGATATTGATGAAATGGTATTTGCAGGATTTCTGCGTAAAAAATCTGTAGAAATGATTAAATGTGAAACGGTAGATGTTGAAGTACCAGCACATTCGGAAATTGTCCTAGAAGGATATGTGATGATTGATGAATTGAGAAGGGAAGGACCTTTTGGTGACCATACGGGTTATTATTCCCTTGCTGATGATTATCCTGTGTTTCATATTACTTGTATTACTCATCGTAAAGATCCTATTTACCCAGCTACCATCGTAGGCAAACCGCCAATGGAAGATTGTTTCTTAGCAAAGGCTACAGAACGTATTTTCTTGCCTGTATTGCAAATGAATCTGCCGGAAATCATCGATTTAAATCTGCCTTTAGAGGGCGTTTTTCATAATTGTGCCGTAGTTTCGATAAAGAAAACCTATCCCCAGCAAGCCAAAAAAGTAATGCATGCGATATGGGGTATGGGGCAAATGATGTTTACTAAAATGGTTATTGTCGTGGATGAACATGTCAATGTGCAGGATATGAATGAAGTATGGTGGCGCGTGTATAATAACATTGATGCTCGCCGTGATATTGTAATGGTGGATGGACCACTGGATGTACTGGATCATTCCTCACCGATGCCAAACTGGGGAACAAAAGTGGGGATTGATGCCACAAAAGCTTGGGCTGCGGAAGGCTATACCCGAGAATGGCCGGATGAAATTGAAATGTCAGCTGAAATTAAAGAAATGGTTGACAAGAAATGGAAGGGATTAGGCCTTGAGTAAAATTAAAGCACATCTTGATAATATTGTATTATCGCATACTGTATTTGCCTTACCTTTTTCCTATATTGGTGCTATATTAGCATCTGGCGGTATGCCTACAGGCAGAGAATTCTTCTGGATTACTTTGGCTATGGTGGGCGCACGCAGTGCAGCTATGGCATTAAATAATTGTATTGATCTAAAGTATGACAAATTACAGCCAAGGTTTGCAAACCGCCCCATGGTAACCGGGGCGGTTAAGCCTTGGGAGGCAATACTTTTAACATTAGCCAGTTTGGGACTATTTGTTTGGGCTGCAGCTAATTTGCATCCGTTATGCTTACAATTGGCTCCCTTGGCAATACTCCCTCTAGTCATTTATCCTTATATGAAACGATTTTCCTGGACTTGTCATTTAGTTTTGGGACTGGCGTTATCTATTGCACCCATTGGCTCTTGGGTAGCGATACGGGGTGATCTTACTATGCCTATCATTCTGCTTGGGTTAGCTGTTGGGGTATGGATTGCTAGTTTTGATGCGATTTATGGCTGTCAAGATGTTGCTTTCGATAAAAAAAATGGGCTGCATTCTATGCCAGTGCACTTTGGCATACCAAGAACATTGCTTATATGTAAAGTGATGCATATGCTTAGTATTATAGGCTTTTTCTTAGTAGGACAACTTATGAATATGCATGGAATCTATTATGCAGGTGTAATACTTGCTGGATTTGTATTAATTTATCAGCATTCTATTGTCACCCCTACTGATTTTCGCTTAGTGACTCAAGCTTATTTTATGCGTAATGGATTAGTAAGTATTGCCTTATTAGTATTTACTGTAATTAGTATTCTGGCATAAAGAAGATCGGATTAAGGCAGAAATAATTCTTCTGCACCAGAAAGATAAACAGCACGGGGGGATGTCATATGACAGCAACATTATTAGAAGGTAAAGTTTTTGCAGCAGAAATAAAAAAGAACGTGCAAGAGGAAGTTAAGAAACTGAAAAGGTCACAAGGAATTACGCCTGGATTGGCAGTAATCATTGTTGGTGAGAATGCTGCTTCAAAAGTATACGTAGCTAATAAACATAAGGCTTGTGAAGAATTAGGCATTTATTCAGAAGTGATACGTATGCCGGCAAGTGTAACTAAGCAAGAATTATTAGCGCAGATTGATATCTTGAATAATAGTACTGCCATTCACGGGATCCTATTACAATTACCATTGCCTGATGATTTAAAACATGATGAAACAGAGCTTTTAAAAGCAATTCACCCTGATAAAGATGTGGATGGATTTCATCCTGTAAATGTTGGAAAATTAGCAATTGGTGAAGAACATCTTGTACCGTGCACACCTGCTGGCTGTATCAAAATCTTGGAGCTTGCCAATATAGAAATTGCGGGTAAACATGCAGTTATCATTGGGCGGAGTAATATTGTTGGTAAACCTATGGCAAATTTATTATTATCCCGTCATGCTACCGTAACCATCTGCCATTCTCGGACTGCCAATTTATCCAGCATCACTTCTCAAGCGGATATCTTAATCGTCGCAATTGGAAAAGCTCATTTTGTGACTAAAGATATGGTAAAACCAGGTGCCGTAGTAATTGATGTGGGGATCAATCGTCTTGCAGATAAAAAATTAGTGGGTGACGTTAACTTTGACGATATAAAAGAAGTGGCAGGAGCCATTACCCCTGTGCCAGGAGGCGTTGGTCTTTTGACCATTGCGATGCTCCTTAGTAATACGGTAACAGCTGCTCAGTTGCAGTGTAATAAAGATAGGTAGATCATTATTCGGTAGTGTTATAGCCAAATGATGCTTGAACGAAGCGACTGTATCAAGTAATCAATTTGGCTGTAATTATATAAGGAGGTATATAAAATGAAAAGTGATGTTGAAATTGCGCAAGAGGCGCATATGATACATATTGAAGAAGTGGCCAGTCAGCTTGGTATTACTCAAGATGACCTTGAACTTTATGGGAAATATAAAGGGAAGGTAGCATTACAAACTTGGGAAAAGATCAAAACTCGCCCTGATGGAAAGTTAGTACTGGTTACCGCCATTAATCCTACAGCAGCGGGAGAAGGAAAAACAACGACTACTGTCGGTCTTGGCGATGCGTTACATCAAATTGGAAAAAAAGTGGCTATAGCCTTGCGGGAGCCATCTTTAGGACCCTGTTTTGGCATGAAAGGTGGTGCTGCTGGTGGCGGATATGCGCAAGTAGTACCGATGGAAGATATTAATTTGCATTTTACTGGAGATTTTCATGCAATTACAACGGCTCATAATTTATTAGCCGCTATGATTGACAATCATATTCATCAAGGAAATGAACTCGGTTTAGATCCTAGGCGTATTACCTGGCGCCGTGTAATGGATTTGAATGAACGTTCACTACGCTCGATTATTTGCGGACTAGGCGGAAAAATAAATGGTATACCTCGGGAAAGCGGTTTTGATATTACAGTTGCTTCTGAAATGATGGCTATTTTATGTTTAGCCAGCGATTTAGACGATATGAAGGCTCGTATTGGCAAAATTATTATTGGCTATACCTACGAAAATGAACCAATTACTGCTGAAGCACTAAATGTTACTGGAGCTTTGACCTTATTGTTTAAAGATGCAATAAAACCTAATCTAGTGCAGACATTAGAACATACTCCAGCTTTTGTCCATGGTGGACCTTTTGCTAATATTGCTCATGGCTGCAATAGTATAATGGCGACTAAATTTGCATTAAAATTGGCTGACATTTGTGTTACAGAAGCTGGTTTTGGTGCCGACTTGGGTGCTGAGAAATTTTTAGATATTAAGTGTCGGTTTGCGGGGATTAAACCGGATGCAGTGGTAATTGTTGCTACTGTTCGTGCTCTAAAAATGCATGGTGGTGTACCTAAAACAGAGTTAGTGGGAGAAAATATGCCAGCTTTAGAAAAAGGCTTGGCGAATTTGACAAAACATATTGAAAATATGCAGAAATTTGGTTTGCCTGCAATCGTTGCTATTAATGCATTTCCTGCAGATACTCCTCAAGAACTTGAATTTGTAAGACAAAAATGCATGGAGTTGGGCGCTGAGGTTGCATTATCAGAAGTTTGGGCTAAAGGCGGTCAAGGTGGTATAGAACTGGCCCAAAAAGTTCTTGCAGCTTGTGAACAGCCCGGCAATTTCAATTATTTATATGATGTGAATGCATCGATTAAGGATAAGATTGCAACTATTGCCAGGGAAATATATGGGGCTGAAGGGGTCAGCTACACTCCACAAGCAGAGAAAACAATTAGAGAACTTACAGCTTTAGGTTTTGATAAGACACCCATATGCATGGCAAAGACTCAATACTCTTTGAGTGACGATATGAATCAATTAGGACGGCCTACTGGTTTTACCATCACTGTGCGTGAGATTCGAGTAGCAGCAGGAGCGGGATTCCTAGTAGCTCTGACAGGTGAAGTGATGACCATGCCAGGACTGCCCAAACGTCCAGCGGCAGAAAAAATGGATATTGATAATGCAGGAAAAATTGTTGGCTTGTTTTAAGACAAACAAGAAAAAGACAGTTTTCATTATAAATAATGAATCATAATTGATTAAGTATTGACTTATCATGAGAAAACGATAAAATTAAAGACATTGTTACCAATAAAATTTGGACTATTATTTGCATTGCGATTCGAGAAGATTCTGGAAGGGTAAAATCGGTAAGGGCTTTACTTTTCCTTAATTAAGGAGGTTTCTTGTGTATAAAATTCTTGTGAAACAGCAGCTGGCGCCAAGTGTTCAACTTTTTGAGGTGGAGGCGCCTCTTATTGCAAAAAAAGCAAAACCAGGACAATTTGTTATTTTGCGTGTAAATGACCATGGGGAACGTATCCCTCTAACGATTGCCGATTTCAATCGGGAAAAGGGCAGTGTTACTCTTATTTTCCAAGAAGTAGGCGCTTCTACTCTTGAGTTAGGCCGCTTACAGCAAGGAGAATTCTTATTAGATTTAGTTGGCCCATTGGGTAAGCCTACTCATATTGAAAAGTTTGGTACTGTGGTCTGCGTAGGCGGCGGTATTGGCATAGCACCGGTATATCCTATTGCTCGAGGTTTAAAAGAAGCAGGTAATGAAGTGATTTCCATTATTGGTGCTCGTTCTGAAGAGATTTTAATTTATGAAGAAGAAATGGCGGCAGTCAGTGATCAATTGATTATTACAACAGATGATGGATCAAAAGGGATTAAAGCTTTGGTTACCCAGCCACTAAAAGAGTTATTAGACTCCGATAAAACAATCAGTCTAGTCGTAGCGATTGGTCCTGTTATTATGATGAAATTTGTTGCAGAAACAACTAGGCCTTATGGTGTACCTACAGTTGTCAGCTTGAACCCTATCATGGTGGATGGGACTGGCATGTGCGGAGGCTGTAGAGTTTCTGTTGGTCAGGAGAATAAATTTGCTTGTGTTGACGGTCCGGAATTTGATGCCCATAAAGTTGACTTTGAAAGTTTAATGGCCCGTCAGCGTATGTATAAACCTCATGAAAAACAGCATAGTGAGCATATTGCTGGTAAAAGAGAGGAGGGCTGTAAATGTCACTCTCACTAAATAAAAATCCAATGCCAGAGCAAGAACCTAAAATACGGGCAAAGAATTTTTCCGAGGTAAGCCTTGGCTATACGGAAGAATTGGCAAAAGCAGAAGCAGCTCGCTGCCTGCAATGCAAAACAGCACCCTGCCGTAAGGGGTGTCCCGTACAAATCGATATTCCTGCATTTATCAAAGAGATAAAAGAAGGGAATATGGACGAAGCCATTGCAAAAATAAAAGAAGTGAACAGCCTTCCAGCAGTTTGCGGCAGGGTATGTCCTCAAGAAGAGCAGTGTGAAAAATACTGTGTCTTGGCTAAAAGAGGGGAAGCAGTAGGTATTGGTCGTTTAGAACGTTATGTGGCTGATACTGCGCGAAATAAAGGGGAAGAGATCATTGCAATTGATTATGCCCCAGATGCACAAAAAGTAGCTGTCATCGGTTCTGGACCAGCAGGCCTGGCAGTAGCAGGCGATTTAGCGAAAAAGGGGTACAAAGTTACGATTTTCGAAGCCTTGCATTTGCCAGGTGGTGTCTTAATGTATGGTATTCCCGAATTTCGTTTGCCCAAGGATGAAGTAGTTCAAGTAGAAATTAATAATTTACGCAAGCTTGGCGTGGAAATTGTTGTAAACGCTGTAATTGGCAGTACTTTTACCGTTGATGAGCTCATGGAAGAAGAAGGGTTTGACGCTGTTTTTATTGGTACAGGAGCAGGACTTCCTTACTTTATGGGAGTTCCAGGAGAAAATCTCAATGGTGTCTATTCGGCAAATGAATTTTTGACTCGCTGCAATTTGATGAAAGCCTATCGTTTCCCAGAATGTGGTACACCCATTCATGTAGGAAAAAAAGTAGCGGTTGTCGGTGGTGGGAACGTAGCCATGGATGGAGCAAGAACTGCTCTGCGCTTGGGAGCAGATCGCTCTTATATTGTGTATCGTCGTTCGGAGGCAGAGTTGCCAGCAAGATTAGAAGAGATTCATCATGCAAAGGAAGAAGGTATTGATTTTCAATTCCTTACCGCTCCTACCGCTGTAATCGGCAATAAGGAAGGGTGGGTTACAGGTCTTCAATGTGTACGAATGGAGCTGGGAGAACCCGATGCTTCTGGTCGTCGCCGACCCATTGAAATTCCAAATTCTGAATTCGTATTAGAGGTTGACACTGTCATTATTGCTATTGGCCAAGGGCCTAATCCTTTAGTGCAATCTACCACAAAAGGATTAGAGACAAATAAAAAGGGTAATATAGCTGCTCATGAAGAAACGGGAGTTACCAGTAAGCCAGGAGTATTTGCTGGTGGTGATATTGTAACTGGAGCGGCTACTGTCATACTAGCCATGGGAGCAGGCAAAAAAGCAGCAGCAGCGATTGATAGTTATTTGCAAGAAAAGAAAGCAAAACAATAAAATGCATTGCTTAGAGAAATCTTCCTCGGAACTAGTGATATAGGTTAATTTCATTTTATGCAGAATCCATCATAAGAAAAGCCTTCGCATACTAGACCGCTCCCGTGGAAATAGACAGGCAGGAAACGCCCTGTCGTAGGATAGCTTAGAATTACACGGCCATGCTCCTGATTTGAAAGGGAGTATGGCCATTTTTTGTCTTGATGCGTTCGAAGTTGTAGAAGTGGATGTATTGGTCAATAAGATGACGTGCTTGGTGAATGGTCTGAATTTTTTGGCGGTAGATACACTCGGTTTTTAGAATGCCGAAGAAGTTTTCGGCAGGGGCATTATCCAGAGGTGTAGCCGCTCTTGACATGGACGGCAGAATGCCGTACTGTTTGGTTAGGTTCAAATAGCCGTGCGAGGTATATT
>NZ_FOTS01000018.1 GCF_900114615.1 Pelosinus propionicus DSM 13327
AGCTTTTGTGTTGCCACTTGTTAAATGCGTGAAGCGCTCTCTTCTTTCGCGCTTGACGCTTGGCTACACCGCTAAATATTCAGTGTTGAATACCAGACCGTTCGACTTGCATGTGTTAGGCACGCCGCCAGCGTTCGTCCTGAGCCAGGATCAAACTCTCCATAAAAGTTATTTATGAAGAACCTTGATGGCTCTTTAAAAAAAACAAATTGTTTGTGTTAGTTCATTTACATGAACCAACTGTTTTGTACTCCAAAACGAGTACCGCACATCTGGCTTATTTTAACCTTACTTACATTGTTTAGTTTTCAAGGAACACATGTTTTTCACAAGACCGTTATCACTTTTGCGACAACTTTTAAAGTATATCATTTTCAACAAAAAGTGTCAATACTTTTTTTATTGTTTCGCTATCGTTTTTAACGACTTGCTCATATTAACACGATACGACACTCTATGTCAACACTTATTACAAATTACTCTCACAAAGTTTATATTACTTGAAAAAAGTACTTTCTTTACTAATTGAATATATTAATTAAGTCCTTACCAGTACTTATTTCTGCAATAAAAATTTTCTGAACACTTTGTATTATCGAGCTAACATTCTTCGTCAAGATTATCTTAAAATATATTTTTTTCAGCTACTACTTTAAATGCTACAGGGTAAAATAAAAAAATCGCCTACCTTTCCAGATAGACGACCACGAAATTTAAAAATTTGCTTATTTGTACTAACTAAACAATGTAATAATTGAGTTGCCAGCAGTATATACTGCCAACACTCCTGCAAAAACCACAATTGGATTATTTTTCCATTCAAATTCTTTATTTTTATGAGTCATAAGTCACCTCTTCGCACCTTATCATAATCAAATATATTGTTAAATATATTATACAAGATAATTGTTACAATTCAAACACATTTCCATATGATTATTGCACATTTTTATTTTAATGTTTGCTATATAAACACACATGTACTTTTGTGTTATTTTTTATTAAAATGTTTAGCACAGCGGGCTCTGAAAGATCATATATCAAATATATTCGGTTTACAAAAATATCCACAATCCTTATAAAAGGATAAATTATTTATCTGATAATTCGCTAAGACTATAAAGATATAACACTAAGCCTGCTGTTAATATAATATGGACTATGTTAAATAACCAATCACCTAAAATCACAGTACCATCTCCTTACTTATAGATAAATATAATCATCATGAAATACCAGTTGTCTGATTACTTACTTTTATATTACAAAAAAACTATGACGAAACTATGACGAAAATAAATAATAGCCGCCTTCCTTAAACTTAAAGATAGACGACTACTATTCTTATTATTTTGTGAGAAACCTGGCACCAATTATTATCCCTGAAACCTTAAGCAATTCCATGCTGGAAACCATCATTGATGTATTTAAAGGCATGTCAGAGGATATAATTAAATCCATACTTGAAACTAAAACTACTATCATAGCTGATACCATGACTGAATCCTCTAAAGTCACGCTCAACACCTCAAATATTTTTTACTACATACTATGTAACCAAACAATTAACTGTGCTTACAAAACCAAAAGACGAGGAGTGTTAATATGAAGTGTCCAAATTGCGGTACAAGTACACGATTTAATTTTTCACATTGCCCTCATTGCGGCTATAAAATGGATCTAGAGGTTGAAGGTCCAATACCTAATTGGAGGTATCTACCAGGCTTCCGTTCTAAAACACCTTGGAAAATGATTCTTGCAACAGTAATATATATATGGATACTACTTGCAATTATTGTTTCCTTTTTTGGTGGTATCATATAAAAGATATAATTCATCTAGATAGTTTAATTATATCAAAAGAAAACCATATCTTAGAGTTTTTTCTCTTTAGACATGGTTCCTAATATTATTACAATACATTATTTTTTGCAACGTTTTTTAGCAAAAATCCTAAAATCTTTAGAAATGCGGAAAATCATCAACCTTATCCATATTGCTTAACTGTTCCATTGCCTCACTCTTTGTCTGCCCAATAATTTTACCTTGTTTTGTTTTGAAATTTAAGAAAAAAAATCCACCATTAGATACAACAATTGCTGAAGATTTGTCATTACTGAACATTGGAGTAGTAAAATCAGTGTTCTTATTTATGATAACCCTCTCCCTTTATTGTCTGATGATTCGGAATATACTTCTATCTTATCCAATAGCAGGCAATATTATCCTTTCTAATTGGTTTTTGTAGATTAATTAGTGTATTTTTATCAAAAATGCGATTATAAATAGAGAAATCATTAAAATTTATCCGTTCGGGCTCTATTAGGTGCAAGCTTAGATAATTATCTACACTACTAGCTTGACATCGTTAGATATTGTTATTAATTACTAACGTATAGAATCTGGTTTACCTGGACATACTTTTATTGACGACCTCTCTTGTCGTTTTTAACACTTCTTCTCTCCCATTTTTTTTTGGCTCTCCTAAGGAGAGCTATTTTTTTATTTTCTTACACAAATAGCGATAGAATGAATATGATATAGCAACATCTCCAAATTATTGCTTACATAGCAAAAAAATACTGACTGCTTATTTCAAGCAGTCAGTATTTTTTTAGACAACAAAGAAAATCACTCTTATTTATCATTATGTATAAACAAACTTTATTTTATACATGAGGTGATAAAATTCATTAGAGAAAATTGCATTGAGTACTATCTCATTTGTATGTGCTTAAGTACTAAAAATTCGCCTCAGCAAAGTGCTAGCGACAATATAAAGCGAGCGACCCTAAGCCGCTCGTTTTTAAAGGATTTTGGAATTGAATTATACTTGAAATTTAGACACAACTTCCTGTAATTCTTCTGACAACTTTGCTAAAGCTAGACTTGACGATGCAATTTCTTCCATGGACGCTAATTGTTTTTCGGCAGCTACTGAAACATTTCCTGCTTCATCAGCAGATTTTTTACCAAGATTGCTAATTTTCAGTACTTCTTGGACAATGTATTGGCTACTAGAAGCTGTCTGCTGCATGTTTACAGAAATATCGTTTATTTGTTCACATACTTTAGTTACCAGTTCTACAATTTCACAAAAAGCCGTTCCCGCAGCAAAAACAACCTCCGCTCCATTTTTGACTTCATGCGTACCACTGCCCATAGCTGAAACCGCTTTATCTGCTTCTTTTTGCGTATGATTAATGAGCTCAGCTATCTTTTTGGCAGATTCCTGAGATTGTTCGGCTAACTTCCGAACTTCATCTGCTACAACCGCAAAGCCTCGTCCCTGCTCACCAGCTCTTGCTGCCTCAATAGCTGCATTCAGCGCCAATAGATTGGTTTGTCCGGCAATACCAGATATAGTATCAACAATTTGGCCAATTTCCTTAGAACGCTCGCCTAATGCTTTTACAACATCAGCTGATTCTACAACAGTTTTTTCGATTCGTTTCATCTGTATAATCGCTTCATTAACGACCTTGCCTCCAACCTTAGCCTTTTCTGCAGCCTGGTTGGACCTAACAGATACTTGATTTGCCTTTGCAGCAATACTTTGGAGGCTGTCTGCCATTTGCTCAACAACAATGAGTGCACCCGTGGCTGCTGCAACCTGATCATTGGCCCTTGCGGCTACGTCTGTCGTTGATACAACAATAAGGTTTGAAGCTTGAGCAGACTGTTCTGAATTAGCCGTAAGCTGCTGAGAGGCAGCGGATACATGCGCAGTCGCACCTGCTATTTGATGAACCAGTTTACGAAGATTTGCTGTCATAATTTCAAATGAATGACTGAGACGGCCAATTTCGTCATTAGATTTAATATTGAAATTGGACAATGAAATATTTCCGTCTGCAATTTGTGTAGCTGCACATTCAAGAACCTGTATTGGTTTTGCTATCCTTCTGGAAAACAAAACTATAAATGATGCGGCAGTTGCTAAGACAATAACAATAGTAAAAAGAGTAATTGTAGTAAGGGCAGAAACTTGGCTGGTAACCTCATCTTGAGGCACCGTAACAACCATGCTCCAATTTGTATTCGGGATACATGCAAATGCGTAAGATCTTGCAATACCTTGTATCTGTAAAGACAGTTCCCCTTTTTCCGTATTAACGATTTTCTCAACTACCTCTTTAAAAGTTGAATCTGCATTAAAATTCTCTAGTGGATTAACTTTCATCGCTATATCTTTATCCGGATGCATAATAATTAAACCATCGCGCTGCACAATAAATGCATGCCCCGTCTGGCCTACAGTTATTTGGGAAATCCTGTCTATAAGAGACGTAATATCAATAGACCCCGTAATCACACCGACTATTTTTTCGCCCTGCTTAACCGGAACACCAATTGTCACTATTGTTCTTCCAGTCATCCGGGATGTATGCGGTCCAAATACAGTGATACGACCTTTCATAGCGTTCTGGAAGTATGGCCTATCGGCATTGTTTCCTTTAAGTCCTCTTCCATTTATAAATAGACCGTCATCACTATGATAAGCAATCCCATCGTATTCCTTGTTTTTATTTAGTGCCTGCGCAAGATAAGGTATCATATCTTCCTTATTCCCACTTTGAAAAACAGGTGCAACAGCCAGCATTAACAATTCCTGCTTGTAAGATTCCAACCAAAGACTTACAAATTCACCATTATCTTGGGCTAGACGTTGCATATCGTCTTTGACACCATTGGTAATAATTTCTCTGGCCTTCCAATAATTTAAACCACCAAGAGCCATTAGAGAGATAAGAAAAAAAGTAAGAATCGAAGCAATTAACTTTGTCTGAATGCTTTTCATTGCATTCCTCCATTTTTTAAGTTTCTTTGCGAACTTTATTACGCCGCAAGACCCTTATACCACTTGGTCAAAAGGTATCTTTTTTTAACAAATGTTACCTATAAAAGTAGATAAAACTCAAACAAGTTACATCCCAACTCACAATTAAGTCAAAATCTCCCACTTTTATATTTTTTGTTAATTTAATATGCTTATATAATCTTTTATAACCTTACTCATTGTTTGTTCAGCGCTTTTCGCTAAGGTTTCAAAACGAAGATTCTCTTGTTTATTTTTATCTAAAAATTGACGAGCCGTCTTAATCGCCTGTGTCGATATCTCTGTATTGATATTTATTTTTCGAATTCCTAAGGCAATAGCTTTTTGCAGCTCGGGTATGGGAATACCCGAGCTGCCATGCAATACCAAAGGAATATCTACGACTGAAGAAATCTCAGCTAAACGTTTAAAATCAAGCTCTGGTATGCCTTTATAAATACCATGTGCATTGCCTATAGCAATTGCCAATGCATCAATGCCGGAGGCTTCTGCATATTTTTTAGCATCTTCCGGTTTTGTATATCCTTTTTCTAAAGAAAGTCCTGGCGACGCCGATCCATCTTCGTTATTCATATAACCCAGTTCACCTTCAACACTTACACCAGCCACATGAGCAATCTGCACCACATATCTGGTTTTTTCAATATTTTCATTTAATGGCAAAGAGGAGCCATCGTACATTACCGATGTAAATCCAGCGCTAATCGCTCTTACAATTGTTTCAAAATGTTTGCTATGATCCAGATGCAAAACAAAAGGTATCTCAGTATCAATACAATATTTTTTTACAATTGCAGCAATCACATCAAGCGACGCATGTTGTATATAAGATTCACCAAAGGAAATAATTGCTGGCTGGCCAACTGCTTGCGCAGCTTTTACAACTGCCTGAATGGATTCCAAATTATACACGTTAAAAGAGCCAATTGCGCAATTATTTTTCACTGCATGCTCTAACATTTTATTTAAATCAACCAACATAACATCACCTGCTTAATAATAAAATTCAACATCTTTTTAGCTACTTACCGTACTTATATTACAATACTTAATTTTTCTTGTATTAAAATTGACGTGTTATTTTCCTGCAGTTTTAGCTGGTAAAAACTGTGTTAAAACAGCGCCCAGCAACAATGCCCCAACTAGACTGTACAAACCATATTTTATGCCATAAGCGCTTGTTACCGAACCAACCATATATGGCCCAATAAAGCTTCCTATATTGCCAAGTGCATTAATAAAGCCTCTAATAGCGCCAATAGATCCCGGCGGGAATAACATTGGAACCATTGTCCAGAATGAAGACGGCATTGATTTGATAGCTAATCCAGTAATAACCATAATACCAAAGGACAGCCAAGTATTATCAGAAAATATAGCTGATAGCCACAAACCTATACCAAAAAACGCTAGCGGAAATGCCGTAAAGAACCTGCGATTTTGAGTTTTGTCAGAAAAATACCCAATAACATATAAACCAACAATAGAGGTGATATAAGGCAAAGTACTTAAAAATCCGACTTGTGTCATACCTGTCTTGGTAAGGCTCTTCAAAATTGTCGGCAGCCAAAGATTAAATCCGTAAGCGCCTATCATACCACAATTGAATATCAAGATGAGCAGCCACATGTTTTTATTGCAAAGAAGCTCTTTATAAGACACTTTAATATGGTTTCGTTTCATTTCTTCTAACGCTGACTCTTTCTCCTTTTTCAAGGTAGATACTAAATATTCTCTTTCTTCGTTTGACAGCCATTTCGCTTTTTCCGGTGTATCTTCAATTAATGGCAGCCAAATACAAATCAAAAGTAAAGATAAGATGCCTTCTACAATAAACAACCATTGCCAATGATAATTTTCGACAATCCAACCAGAAATGGGATTTGTGATAATAGCTGCAAGTGAAGTACTTGTCATAAACATTGCATTGGCTCTGCCAATTTCATTAGCAGGAAACCAATTGCCCAAGATAACAAGAATCGCAGGATAAACCCCACCCTCTACAAAGCCTAACAAAAAACGAATTACAAGCAATTCCCATTCTTTCGTAACAAATCCATTGATAACTGTCAGTGTACCCCAGCCAAGAATAGTGTATGTTATAAACTTTTTCGCGCTTTTGTTCTCTGCTATATAACCTCCTGGAATTTGCAAGAACATATAACCAATAAAAAAAAGCCCTGCCGCCAGGCCGGCAATCGTCATACTTAAACCTAATTCTTCTCGCATCCCCCCGGCGATTGCAAAACTTATATTCATACGATCCATAAATGTCATAATATACAATATAATAGTTGCCGGTATAATATGTATCCATCTTTTATTTGGAATTTTCGCATGATTATTCATTGCTTTCATCTCCCTCATTTATCTTAATTTTATATTTTAAAACAAAATTACTATTTCGAAAATTTTTACTATTTCCATTAACATACATGATATAAACTAATTTATCTTTGACTTAATTCCCTTTTTAATGATACTGAAATCTAAACCAGCATCATTAAAAGGGAATATTCTATATCTTTTTTAGTTATTGCCAGCGCTTATGCTGATACACTTCTGGATTGACCACCTTATCCCACTTTTCTCCTCGCAAAACAGCCAAGGTACCTTCCACAGTCAATCGTGCAGTACGGTCAGCGCTTTCCTTAGTAAGCGCTGCCATATGTGGCGTAGCAATAAAATTAGGCAGAGTAAAAAGCTTGCTATTTATGTCCATCGGTTCTGAACACAGAACATCAACAGCCGCACCAGCTACTTTACCACTTTTCAATGCCTCATAAAATGCTTCTTCAACAATAATGTCACCACGTGCACAATTAACTATAAATATGCCATCTTTCATTTGGGCAAATCGCTCGGCATTGAACATCCCTTGTGTTTCAGGAAGAGAAGGCATATGCAGTGATATTACATCACAAGCACTGAGTAAATCTGCCAATTCAGCATGATATATGTAATGATGCTCTTTTTCCACTACTTCTTGTGATATAAAAGGGTCATACACATGCACATGCATTTCATTATTGGAGAATATTTTAGCAGTTTCTTTACCGATACTGCCAAATCCTACAATGCCTACATGGTGTTGCTCCAATTCAATAGCCATATATTTATTCCGTATATTAAAATTGCCCTCAGATGTTTCCTTATGGCTTTCCACAATATTTTTTGTTATCGCATATGCCATCCCAACGGCATGTTCCGCAACGGATCTTTTGTTTGTTCCTGGCGCAATGACAACAGGTATGCCAAGTTCTGTGGCTGCTTGCAGATCCACATTATCTACACCAACACCCGGGCGCGCAATCACTTTAAGATTTGGACACTGTTCCATAATCTCACGTGTAATTCTGCCGACACGCAGAATTAATCCATCTGCTTTTTTTAGATCATTAATAATAGTGCTCATATCACTATTATTGGCAACGATAACATTGGCATTCTTATATAATAATTCCATTCCTGTTTCATATAAAGCATGTGACATTAATACAGTCTTTGCCATCCTACATCCTCCTTTTTGTGTGAGTTTCAATACTACTTACCTGCGTCTTTAATTAAGCAAATCATTTTCTGCCAGATATTTTTCAATCTCCGCCATTTTTTTGTCAATTGCTTTCATCTGCTCATTCGTAATTGATTCGGAAGGCTGAACAACCCGATGGTCAAACCCTAATTTGCTAAGCGCATATTTAGTCGAAGCTGTCTGACTTTTAGCCATTGGCCAGATTGCCGATGTCAGACTAACAATATGATCATAGAATTTGGTTTTTTGAATATCACCTTTTTGACCATATTCAAAAAGCTTAATGAACGGTTTAGGATATAACGGTGCCATGGAAGGAATATAGCCATCCGCACCTAGTAGAAGACTTGCTGCCGCAAGATTGGTTGCCCCCTGATGTAAGACAAAGTCCGTACCTTTAAAGTGTTCTAGGCATTGGAGGAAATCTGGGAAGCGCCCTGTTGTATCCTTATAGCCAATAACCTTGTCTATTTTAGCGATTTTAAAAATTGTTTGAGGAGTAAGAGTCTGTCCAGTGAATGGTGGAATATTATATATCATCAAATCAATTTCTGTCTGGCGGGCAATTTCTTCAAAGTGACGAACCGTCTCATCCTGAGTTGCATGCCGCGCATAGAAAACTGGGGTTACAACTGCAACCTTACCGCCCATTTGCTCTAATTCCTTAATATTTTCAATGACACGTCGGGTACTCGCATCCATAACACCGCAAATTACGGGCACTTGTTCCTTAGCTTCATCTAGTGTAATTTGAATCGCCCGATTTCTCTCTTTCTGGGTAAGCGCCATGGTCTCCCCATTGGATCCTGCAACAAAAATGCCATGAATACCTGTATCAATACATCTGCGGACAAGTTTACGCAATCCTTTTTCATCTACATTTTCATTTTCATCCACCGGTGTAATAATCGGCGGAATCACACCAATAATCTTCTTTTTCATGTGTATTCTCTCCTCATTCTTATTTTTGGGATTTAATATCTTCAGGTCGAATATTGTCTACCTGGCCATAAATGCAAAGCGCATCAATATAGCCGTCTTCTCCATATTCAAAAACATGCCATTCAAGTTCATCAAAATACATAACTGTGCCTTCTTTTAATAAATGTTTTTCATTTAAATTATCTTTTGAAGGTCCTCTTCTCACCCATCCATTCCGGCAATCGAGAACTACAACTGTTTCCTCGGCATGATTATGTGGTTCCATAGGACCACTTTCCTCCGAATATGTAGCAAAAGAAACGGTCATTTTTTCACTGCTAATAGCCGAGTTTTTACCTACCGCACCAGCAATAATTCTCCCTGGCAGCATATTTTTGTAAATGTCTTCTCTCTCAACAATCCTCATAACAAAATCCTCCTTTTATGCAGTATAATTATTTTTGCGTTTTTTCTACAGCTACTTTTAGAGCTGTTTCACTTCCAACGTTTCCAGGAAATATTACATATGGCATATTAGGAAACTTACTTTCTTCGCCAGTAAGCCATACGGGGATACCTGGCAAGATTTGCCCATAAACAAGTGCTTTTTTTACATTTAAGCCCTTGGTTCCTACATCACTGGACGTGATTCCACCTTTAGCAATAATAAAATTAGGCCTAACTTTAAGATTAGTTACAATACTTGTTACTGCATTTGAAATTTTTCCAGCTATCTGCAGTTCGTCTTCTTTGTTGCCTGTATTCAAATCCAACCTTTCGCGACGGGTAAAAACTGTGACAGTGCAACCAGAGGCAATAGCATCTTCTGTTTCAGTGATTACTCGCTGTACTTCGACCTTAAAAAGAACATCATCAAGCACTAAATGGACATCGAATTCAATGAACTTGATATTCGGACATTCTTTCAACTTAGCTAATTGCATAGTTGTCTTTTTCACATGGGAACCCACAAGAATAATACCACCATTTGAATTTTCCCTATCGACCAGTTCATCTCGGCTAAGAAGTGGGCGATCTTCTATACCACCAAGAACTTTTACAATACTGGCCGCAGACCTTATCATAAATCGCTTTCCTTGACGAATTGCTTTGTATAACGCAGCTGTAAATATCTTTAAATCATAATAATCTAACGCATTTACAATTACTTTTGAAAAGCGCTCTACCTGCATCAGCTTTTCACAGATATTCTCAACAGATCGACTTCGCAGTTCATCAAGCGATATATACGTCAAAGAATCAGCAGTATATTCACCCTGTGTCTTTTCCTCTACCCACATTCCCATATGTGAATTTACATATCCAAACGTCTTGTCTTCTGCAAATTCTGTATCGGCAGCAGGAATCAAAAATTCATTTTCCATAACATAATGAATATTGTCAACAGTATACCTGCCCCCTTCCGGTAAAAATGGACAGATGATCTCACCATTGATTATGCTGTGTTCTTGCTTCTCAATGATACGTTTTAGCACATTTGTTTCAAGAGGATAATGCCCGCGTAAAGTGGAATCCCCTCTGCTAATAATCATATAGCCTTTTCCAGTTGCTTTTGCAGCACTAACAATATTCTTTGCAATTTCAACATGAACTTTTGCAGATTGCTCGGATGTCATAGCCCGCGAGTTTGTCAGGATAAAAAACATCCGCCGTTCTTCTAGAAATCCCTCTAAAATACTCTTTTCTGTCCAATCAGTATAGACAGAAACTCCATGAACAGTTTGGATTCCCGTTGGATCGTCATCAAGCACCACTAGCTTTATACCCGATTTCTGTAGTTCTTTATCTACTAAGGTATCTGCCTCTTTTCCCATAGTCTGAGGGTATTGTTCCATCACTTGTTTATAGGAAACTTTTTTCAATATTTATCACCTCCTGTTTATTTATATAGCAAATTTCATGCCAAATCCGAAAACATTGATTTTACTGAATTTATTGCGCAGAAATATTACAACTGTAAATATTTCTGCATTACAGTTGTAATTCATTTATGTTACAATTGCAATATCAAGAAACTACCTATTTTCTAGTAAATAGATAATTTGACTCTAGAGTCACGAGGTGATAACCATGTCCAAAATTGCTTTCATTACTTCCGATCAAACTTTTTTAGAACAAGTAAAAGTAAGTACGTCCGACCTTGGCTTGGAGGATAAAGTACATCTCAACTTCTGCCAGTTGTCAAATGCCACTGCATTAGCCCATCACCTGCAGTCACAAGACACAGATGTTATTATCGCTAGAGGTGGATTGGCACAATTAATCATTGATGCAAATATAAAAATCCCAGTTGTAGAAGTTGTTTTTACCGGCCAAGATTTGGCATATGTATTTCAGGAAGCAAAAATCAAGACTGGGCTTTCTAGCCCTAAAGTTGCCTTTATTGCTTTTGATAATATGGTTGCGGATGTAGAAATGCTTGCAAAAATATTGAATATTGACTTGACAATTTATCGCCTAGAGACAAATGAAGATATCTCCATAATGGTTAAAAAGGTATCGCAATTACATTACGATATCATCCTTGGCGGTAATAAGACCGTCATGCTTGCTCAACAAAAAGGTTTACAAACTGTAATGATTCATTCGGGAGACCATGCGATAAAAACAGCCTTGCTAGAAGCGCAAAAAATTGCCCAAGGACGCCAAATAGAAAAAGAAAATGCTGAAAAATTCAAAGCCTTAATTGACTATTCCATGGAAGGTATTATCAGTATCAGTCAGGACAAAAAAATCTTGATATTGAATCGAGCAGCCGAACGATTGTTAAATTGCTCCGCTAAAGACATGATCGGACGAGAGCTAGATGCCATTCTCAATTTGCCTAACATTGACAGCTGCCTTTCAGAAGGTCAGCAAATTCAAGACTACGTACTACAGCAAGCTCATCGCTGGATAAGTGTAAATATTGGACCAATCATTGTTGATTCCGTACCTATCGGCGCTTTTGTTACTTTTCAGGATATTAGCCGCATTCAAGAAGCCGAAGCTAAAATCCGTAATGAAGTATTAGCACGAAAATTCATAGCTAAGTATAATTTACAAGATATTATTGGCATTTCTCCTCAGATAGCTGAAGTTAAAAGAATTGCCAGCGAAATCTCCAAAGTAGATGTTACTACTTTAATCATCGGCAATTCAGGTACTGGTAAAGAATTATTTGCCCAAAGTATTCATAACCTAAGTTCACGAAGCTCTGCCCCCTTTATTGCTGTAAATTGTGCAGCCTTGCCGCCAAATTTACTGGAAAGCGAATTATTCGGTTATGTAGAAGGAGCCTTTACCGGCGCTACAAAAAAAGGTAAACAGGGATTGTTTGAAATGGCCCATCGAGGTACTTTATTTTTGGATGAAATTTCCGAAATGGACCAATACGGACAATCCAGATTGTTGCGTGTCCTTCAAGAAAGACAAATCATGCGCTTGGGTGATAACAAGTATATCCCTATTGATGTCCGCAT
This sequence comes from Pelosinus propionicus DSM 13327, assembly GCF_900114615.1. GTDB lineage: Bacteria > Bacillota > Negativicutes > DSM-13327 > DSM-13327 > Pelosinus > Pelosinus propionicus. The sequence continues at coordinate 12,776 of NZ_FOTS01000018.1, forward strand.
CATTGCCGCATCCAACAAAGATCTCGAAGAACTAATCCATAAAGGGAACTTTCGACAAGACTTATTTTATCGTTTAAAAGTACTTGTTCTAAATTTGCCACCTTTGCGCGATAGAAGCGGTGATGTTGAATACCTTGCCCACCATTTTATCAAGTTGTACAATCGTACTTATCAGAAGCAAATTGAGCTTACTACAGACGCATACTTCTATCTAACGCAATATGCATGGCCAGGCAATGTCCGCGAGCTCAACCACTTTATCGAGAGGCTTGTGATAACAACAGGAAAAACTACCATTACTGAAGATATCCTGCAAAAATTTCTGGAAAGTAGAGAATATGATACAAGAAATTCAACTTTTTCCAGTGCCACAAACAATTCGCTTAATCTACTATCTGAGGAAGCCAAAATCCGTTCAGTCTTAGAAAGCTCAAATTTTAACATCAAAAAATCAGCCGATATACTAGGAATATCTAGGCCTACCCTATATAGAAAACTCCAAAACTATAATATTCAAATTAAAAGAACTACCTTTTAAATTCAGTCGATACCATCAAATTGGTGAAGCCAAGGACTTTTATCCCTTAACTTTGTCAACGCCATACTTACATTATGACTTGCTTTATTGAATTTGTTTTCTTTCAGATTGTTCTTTTAGTATTTTGGCTTCCGCTTGAAACCTCTGTTTTAAGTAAAAAAATAGACGTCCAACACAAACATTGAACGTCTATTTCCATCTAAAATATTCGCATTTCCACACTTTCTACAAGCTTGAAATGGTCGTAAAAGCAACAAATTTCAAGAGGTTTTTTAGCAGGTACGGCGCTGTATCAACGCTACACACTCCACATGATATGTATGAGAAAACATGTCAATCGGCTGAATTTCTTTGGTTTTATATCCCAACTCTTCTAATAAGGCTAAATCTCTAGCTAAAGAGGATGGATTGCAAGATACGTACACGATACGCTCAGCTTGCATAGCTGCAAAGGTCTCCAATACTAGTTTATCGCATCCTGCTCTGGGAGGATCAACGACAATGACTTGCGGACGGATACCTTCTTTAAACATTTTGGGCATGCTATCTACCGCATCTCCAACACTAAATTCTACATTGGAAACTTGATTCATCTGCGCATTATGCTGAGCATCACGAATAGCAGGTGCAACAATTTCGATTCCATATACTTTTTTGGCATGACGCGCTAAAAACAATGTAATGGTTCCAGTACCGCAGTAGGCGTCAATTACTATTTCTTCTCCAGAAAGCCCCGCATATTCTACAGCTTTATTGTACAGCACTTCTGCCTGCTTCGTGTTGACTTGAAAGAAGGATCGAGCTGAGATATGAAAAGTAAATTCGCCTAATGTATCTGTAATATAACTTTCTCCCCACAAGGTTTTCGTCTGATTTCCTAATATAACATTCGTCTTATTGCTATTTATATTTTGCATGACACTAACCAACTTGGGCACTCTTTGACGCAAGTGGGCAATGATACGCTCTTTGTGAGGCAAATCAGCTGTTGCTGTTACTAAAACTACCATAACTTCATCAGTAGCTGTACCTACTCGCCCTAATACATGACGCATAATGCCCCGACCCGTACGTTCATCGTAAGTACTAATGCCAAGCTCTGTTACAATCTCTTGCAAAGCTTGAGCAACTAGATTATTAGCCTCATGCTGAATAAAACAGTGCTCCGTATTAATTATGTTATGAGTGCCTTGTGCAAAGCAGCCTACTGCAACCTTTCCGTTGACTGAACCAATGGGAAACTGCATTTTGTTTCGATAATACCAAGAATCTTCAGCTCCTATCGTAGGATGAATAATTACATCATTTATTTTTCCAATGCGAGTCACTGCATCAATCACAGTTTGCCTTTTCAAAATAAGTTGTTCATTATAAGCAATGTGCTGCAATTGACAGCCACCGCAGTCATAATAAATAGTGCAGCGCGGCTGACAGCGCGCAGCTATCGGTTCTAAAATTGCTTTTAACTTGCCTTTTGCATAACTTTTTTTCACTTCTGTAATTGTAACTTCTACCCGTTCACCCGGTAAACCATGAGGTACAAAAACAGTAAACCCTTCATATTTTCCTACACCTTCTCCACTATGTCCCAAACTAACAATATCCAAGACATATGTATTATTTTTTACAATCGGTTTTTCTTCTTTTACCATCTTAATTCACCTTTCCATTACATCAAGAGTATTTAGCAAGTTTTTTATCCAGAAATAAAGAGTGCCGAGTAAGGCACCCTATCAATAAGACATCATTAATGTTTTGTATCAGCTGCAGCTTTACTTAATGTAATAAAGCTATCGGTATATTCTTTCAACTTTTGAGCTACTAAATAATGAATACTGCCAGGTGGATAAGTTCCATCTACACGGCATTCACCAGCTGGTACATCCGTTAATAATTCTATGCCTTCGTCAATTGTCTTCACCGCGTATATGTGAAATTGCCCCTGTTTCACTGCTTCAATGACTTCATCATTGAGTACTAATTCATCTATATTCTGGTACGGAATCATAACCCCCTGCTCACCTGTCAAGCCTTTCATTTTACAAATGCTAAAAAATCCTTCAATCTTCTCTGTTACCCCTCCAATGGGCTGGACTTCACCTTTTTGATTAACCGACCCTGTAACAGCAATCGATTGTTTAATCGGAACACTTGCTAAACTAGACAATAACGCATACAGCTCTGTACTAGAAGCACTATCGCCATCAATGCCGCCGTAAAGTTGCTCAAAAGTTAAACTTGCCGTAAGAACCAAAGGATATTTTTGTGCATATTTTTGTCCTATATAGCCACTTAAAATCAGTACACCTTTAGTATGACTTGTACCGCTCATCTTGGTTTCGCGCTCAATATTTACAATACCGCTCTTTCCCATATAAGTATTAGCAGTGATACGAGAAGGTTTTCCAAACATATACTCTCCAACTGCCATAACAGCTAAACCGTTCACTTGCCCAATTTTTTTATCCTGCGTATCAATCATGAGTTTACCATCAGCAATCATTTCCTGCAAGTGTTCTTCATATTTATTGCTGCGATATTTTTTTTCTTCTATCGCTTGCTTGACATGTTCTCCTGTGACAATATCATTCTGATTCATGGTAGCCCAAATATCTGCTTCACATAATATTTTTACCACTTCACTAAAGCGAGTGGTTAATTTTTTCTGACTGCCTGCTAATCGACAAGAATATTCTACCACTCTAGCTACTGCAGAACGATCAAAATGCTTTAATTTTTTAGTCTCAATTGCGGAACTGATAAACTTAGCCATTTTTTGTACATTATCTAAATTGCTATCCATTTGCGTGTCAAAATCAGCATGGATTTTAAATAATTTACAAAAATCCTCGTCATAGTTGTACATTAAATAATATAAATAGGGGTTACCAATTAAAACTACTTTTACATTAACGGGAACAGGCTGAGGTTTTAATGAAGCCATCGCCATCATCCCATATTGTTCACTCAGATTTTCTACATATAATTTTTGTGTTTTCAAAATCCGTTTCAACGCTTCCCATGCACCGATGTTTGTTAAAACATCCCGTACATTCAAAATAAGGTAACCTCCATTGGCCTTATGCAAGGCTCCTGCCTTAATCATAGTAAAGTCGGTGCTTACCATACCCATACGTGTTTCATATTCTACCCTGCCCACTAAATTATAATAGGTAGGGTTAGCTTCTACAATGACCGGAGCACCTTTTAACTCACGATTATCCACTAATAAATTAACCTTATACTTATCTCGAATAGACTCTTGAGTGTTCTTTTTTAAAAAGGCAAGAGGATTACTATGATCATCATCACTGTTGTTCTTAAAATCATTAATGTTTTTTACAACATCATCTTTTACAGCTTCTAAATATTCTACGACAGCGCTATAATCTTGGTATTTTTGCCGTATTTCATCAATCATGCTGCCAGCAGCAAACAAACCTACCTTACCATCCAATTTCCGGATTTCTTCCCGCATTTCTCTTTCCAGTTCCTGCATGCGCCTTACCACTTCCATGGCTTTTTCATGAACAGCTAATATTTTTTTCTCAGTAGCTTCTCTTTCTTCTTTTTCTAGACTTTGAAACTCCTCAGGCGTTAGCGTCTTTCCATCCTTCATAGGCATGCCAACAAAACCAGTCGTTGACCATTGTGGCAGTATTCCATTCTCACTGGCCTTTTCATTAAAAGAGTCAATGATCAGCGTACGTCTTTCTTGAAATGATTTTATGGTATTATTTTTAGCACTTTCATAATCATCGCTGCTAAAAACCTTTCCAACTTCAGTCTTAATATCTTCGATTAAATCTTCTATATCCTGACAAAATACATGACCCATGCCTGCTGGCAATAATAATGCGATAGGTTGACTGCTATTTTTAAAATTATTCACATAACACCAGTCTCCTGGACGTTCCTGTTCTTTAGCAACTTTAGCAACAGCCGCTTTCGCATAAGTGATTTTTCCTGTTCCCACCAGACCAGAGATAAAGATGTTATATCCTTGATTTTTTGCAAACAAACCAAATTCTACCGCTTTAACAGCACGTTTTTGTCCAATCATTACATCAAGAGGAGATATACTCGCTGTAGTTTCAAAATGAAACAAATTTTCATCACAAGTAAAACGAAGTTTATTTACTGGCAGCTCAGGATATTTGGTCATCATATCTGCTCCCTTTTTCTACATTTTAAAGATATACTTCGACTATTTCCATAAAAACCCCTTTTACATTCTCAATTTTGTCTTTCATCTTCGAGCAGGTTACTCGTTTTCTTCATTCCACAAAACAGATTGATAACCACATTGTACACATATGTCAAAAAATTTCTGAGGTTCGTGGCATGCAGCATTAATCATGGACTTTGTAGCACCAGAACTATGGACCCACATCAGTTCACGATCCGTTTTAAATTCTCCGATTATACCTGATAGAGGACCATTCGCATACATACCTGCGGGAGGAATCTGACTTGCACCGAAACTTTTTATATTACCACAGTTTTGACATTTTGGCATACCTTCATCTCCTTTTATACAAATGATATCCCTAAAAACAACATAATAACTTTAGATGTATTCAGCACCGAATGGGCAGCAATTGAACTAACAAGCGAGCCGGTCTTATAGTAAAGATAGGACAAGCCCACTCCAACCAGAATCATCTCACTAAGCCAATACAAATTAAAATGCATAAGTGCGAAAATAAAGGAACTTGCAATCGCCCCTCCCCAAAATCCCCATTTATCTTTCATGGGTAAAAACGTAAACAATCGATATAGTATTTCTTCTGTCAAAGGTGCTAATGCCCCAGCTAGGAATAAAGGAGAGGCTAAATCACGCCATGAAATGGCTTTTTCAACTTGGGCAACTAAAGGATGCTGACTAGGTGTGAGAAAAAGAACTGTTGTATATATTCTTTCACTAAAAATGCTCAAGCCTAGCAATATAAAACCAACAACGATTCCATAGAATAAATTTCTGTTAAAATGCTGAAAGGTTAGTCCTAGCGCTTTGAAGTTGCCATTATGCCTTCGGACTACTAAACAAACTAGCGCTAATACCACCAAACGGTCAGTCACTTCTATGACAAAAGGTGTCGCCACAAAAATCATCGGATATAAAATTCGTACTAAGAATAAACCTACCAGTAGTCGCAATACATGAATTGAAAAAACATCCTTGAGATTCCAAGGTACTCTGTTTTCTAGCATAATACTACCTCTTAAATTAGAAAGACATATCAATACCATTATGCACGTCCAAATCATCTTTCATGCTTGGAAATTTTTAAACAAAAAATAGCTTCCCTGCCTTGGTATCGGCAGAAAAGCTATTTTTCACTCTATGACATTATAATCTTTCACGCAGTAATGTATTTACCATATCCGGATTCGCTCGTCCCTTTGTTTGCTTCATAATTTGTCCGACTAAGAATCCTATGGCCTTGTCTTTACCCGCTTTAAAATCAGCTACAGATTGAGGGTTTGCTGCGATTACACTTTCTACAATGGCAACAATCTCACTGCTATCAGAAATTTGCACCAGTCCTTTTTCTTTGACAATCACTTCTGCATCTTTGCGGCTGGTCCACATTTCTTCAAATACGGCCTTGGCTATTTTATTAGAAATTATACCCTTTTCAATTAAAGCAAGCAGTTCTGTCAATTGCTTCGGTGAAACAGGGCAGTCCAAAATTGTTATGCCTTCACTATTTAAATGTTTAGATACTTCTCCCATTAACCAATTGGCTACTACTTTTGCATCTCCATTATTTTGCACACTTTGATCAAAATAATCAGCAACTGCTTTACTAGACGTGATAATGCCAGCATCATATTCTGATAATCCGTGATCATTCATTAGGCGCTGCCTGCGAGCATCAGGCAGTTCTGGCAAATTGGCACGAATTTCGGCCACTCTAGCTGGGTCAACCACAATTGGCACCAAATCAGGCTCTGGCAGGTACCGATAATCATGGGCCTGCTCTTTACTACGCATAGAAGCAGTGATCCCTTTATTTTCATCCCAAGTACGTGTCTCTTGGATCACTCTTCCCCCCTCGTCAAGTATATCTTCCTGACGAATCACTTCATACTCTATACCACGCTGTACAGAACGGAAAGAATTGAGATTTTTAATTTCCGCTTTTGTACCAAGGGCAGCTTGTCCATGTGGGCGCAGGGAAATATTGGCATCGCAGCGCAAACTGCCTTCTTCCATTTTGCAGTCCGATACGTCTAAGTATTCCAAAATAGCCTTTACTTTTTCCAAATACGCTCTGGCTTCTTCAGCGGAGCGAATATCTGGTTCAGAAACAATCTCTAATAATGGTACTCCTGTACGATTATAATCGACTAATGCAGAATCCGAACTGCTGATCGTAGCACCTGAATGCACTAGTTTTCCAGCATCTTCTTCCATATGTATACGAGTAATATTAATACGTTTGGTTTCTCCATTTACCTCAATATCTAAATGCCCATTTACAGCAATGGGTAAGTCATATTGAGAGGTTTGGAAGTTTTTCGGCAAATCAGGATAATAATAATTCTTACGATCGAACTTACTAAACGGCAAGATTTCACAATTAAGAGCCAATCCTGCCTTCACAGCAAATTCTACAACCTTTTCATTAATAACAGGCAAAACCCCAGGGAGTCCCAAACATACCGGGCAAACATTGGTGTTTTGCTCTGAGCCAAATTTTGTACTGCAGCCACAGAAAATCTTTGAATTGGTCTTTAACTCTGTATGAATTTCTAATCCTATTACTATTTCATAATCCATCGATTAAACCTCCCCTAGGGTTGCAAACCCCTTGTGGTAATCATTATTCTGCTCAAATGTATAGGCAGCACGAATGATCGTTTCCTCTCCCAGAGGTTTGCCGATGATTTGCATACCGATAGGCATGCCAGCAGCAAAACCGCATGGAATGGAAATAGCCGGTACTCCAGACAAGTTTACAGGAATTGTACACACATCCTGCAAGTACATAGCAAGAGGATCATTCGTCTTTTCACCCAATTTAAAAGCAGTCGTAGGTGCCGTCGGTGTAATCAATACGTCCACTTGCTCAAACGCCTTGTCAAAATCCTGTTTAACCAAAGTGCGAACTTTCAAGGCTTTTAAGTAATAGGCATCATAGTAACCAGAACTTAGCGCATATGTACCAAGCATTATACGTCGTTTTACTTCTGCGCCAAAGGCTTCACTGCGAGTTTTCTTATACATATCAATAATATCATTGCCTTCTACTCGATGACCAAAACTCACGCCATCATAACGAGCCAAATTAGAACTTGCCTCAGCCGGAGCAATCATATAGTAAGCTGATAAAGCATATTCCGTATGCGGCATAGATATTTCTTTATATTCCGCACCTAAGGCTACTAATTGTTCAATAGCTTTATTAATGGCTCTTTCTACTTCAGTATCCATCCCAGCAACAAAATACTCTTTTGGAAGACCAATTTTCAAACCTTTAATATTATTTACCAATGATTTTGTATAATCAGGCACTCCAGTATTAATCGAAGTCGAATCTTTGGCATCATAACCGGAAATGATATTCATCACGTGAGCACTGTCCGTAACATCACGGGTAATTGGTCCAATTTGGTCAAGAGAAGAAGCATATGCCACCAGGCCGTAACGAGATACACGACCATAAGTAGGCTTTAGTCCAACTACACCACAATAGGCTGCTGGCTGACGGATCGAACCACCTGTATCTGACCCCAACGCCCAAATTGCTTCTCCTGCTGCAACCGCGGCCGCAGAACCACCACTGGAACCACCTGGAACAGTTTCCAGATTCCAAGGATTATGAGTAGGAAAAAATCCTGAGTTTTCTGTAGAACCGCCCATAGCAAACTCATCCATGTTAGCTTTACCAACAATAACAGCGTCTTCTGCTGCCAATTTCTCAGCAACGGTTGCATCATAGGGAGGCACAAAAGTTGCTAGTATCTTTGAAGCACAAGTTGTTTTTATTCCTTTAGTGCATATATTATCTTTCAAAGCTCCTGGAATACCAGCAAGCACAGAAACCTTCTCACCGCGCTGAATTTTACTATCCACTGCCTGAGCCTGAGCCAAAGCAGTCTCACTCGTTCGGGTAATGTAGGCTTGTACATCTTTATCGACAGAATCAACCCGCCCTAGCACAGCCTTTGTTAATTCTACAGCGGATATTTCTTTTTCTATTATTTTTTCATGCAACTGACTTGCTGTATGTTTAAATAACTCCATGCTTATCCTCCTTATCCTTCCATGATCTTGGGAACTTTAAAATAACCATCTTCCTGTTCAGGTGCATTTGACAACGCTAATTCCCTAGACAGCGATGGCTTTGTTTCATCTGCCCGCATTACATTTTTTAGCGGCAACACATGAGCAGTAGGCTGTACATTATCAACATTTAGCTTATTTAAAACATCTGCATATTCTAAAATAGCGTCCATTTGTCCAGTAAATGTTTCAAGCTCACTCTCGGAAAACTCCAGTCGTGACAATAAAGCAACATTTGCTACATCTTTACATGTAATCTTCACAATCTCACCATCCAAACTTAGTATTGTTAGGAAATTTCATAATAAACTATATTATACCATGTTTAAGAGAAATTCAAAAATAAAACATTTTAAGTCACGAAGATGCGAGGATTATATTTTTCACTTACAGATAAAGATTGCTGCAGCGCAGATCGGGCGTTGCAGCAATCTTTATCTTTCTCAATCATGTATATTCACTATTTTGCCTTCACTACAACTAATGATTTTAGGATTATGATCGATCTTGACTCGCAAATTGACTTTTCCGCCCCAAAGATCAACAATATATTTGACGGTTTCCTGGGCATAGTTTAATTCCAATTCTCGGTGATCACAAACATGCTCTAATAGTAAGGTACCATCTTCCACCCCTACAGGTCTAATAATTGGTATACTCCCTAATCCAACTGCATTAGCCAAATTATCTCGTACGGTTTTCCAGCCTTCTTCATTTGCAACTTCTGTTACAACGATATCATCGCCTTGCACACTATAAGAGAACAAATGCAGTTTCTCACACAACTCCTGGTTTAAATAACGGCGTATAAAAGACTGATCCCGATCCTCAGACCGTATGGCCATAATCTTCTCTCGCCCCCCAGGCTGCTGATCCAAATATTCAAACATCTTAAAGCCCAGAAAATAAGGATTAATCTGACCTTGATGAGGCCGTATCACCAAATGATGGCGTTGTAAAAATTCCAAGTGAAGTCCCTGTGGCAGCTCAAGCTGATTTAAAATTTGATAGTGCCAGTAGCTGGCCCATCCTTCATTCATAATCTTAGTTTCCAATTGGGGAATGAAGTACATGGTCTCTTCCCGTACGATATGAATTAAATCACGTTCCCATTCAGCCAGCTTTCCTTTCTCCGCCAGAAAAGCTAATAAATCATCTTTTAGCCGTTCTGGAACGGTTCCTTCCTCTTCCTCAGAAATTTTCTTTCTTTCGCCATGCCTGCACGTTTGAAATTTAAGTCCGTGTGCGGCATCCAAAATACGCTCTACCTTATCCGGACCGATGCTGGGATCTTGTATATATTCTCTGACACGGTTCGCATGAGCCTTAAACATTTCCATCTCCAGATTTGCCCTTGTATCCCGTTTAAATAAACGATTATTCTTAAAAAAATCATTATGCCCGTATACGTGGGCCATGGTCAAAATATGAATGAGCAAGGTATTATCCCGCATTAAATAAGCAATGCAAGGATCGGAGTTAATCACCATTTCATAAGGTAATCCAACAAGGTTGTATTTATAAAATGTTTTTTGCCTTTCATAGGCCTTACCAAAGCTCCAGTGAGGATAATGGGAAGGCATACCTACGTATGCCTCATAACACAACATATCTTCATAACTGCATATTTCAAAATGCTGTTCATAACAATCTAATCCTGCATCCCATACTAACTTTTCAATTTTATCATTCCAATATTCTAATTCATCTAAGCTATAGGCTGCCATCAGCTGTTACCTCCGGATTCCGTATCTAAGATCTTCTTAAATGCCGGCCAAATATCTGTTTTATCTCCCATCATAACCATAATAAAATTCTCCAAGTGTATTTGTTTTTCATATTCTTTGCTAATAGCACTCCCATACATGCTACTGGTTGTTATTTCTCCATACCCAAATAAATTGCTGATCGTACAAAGCTGATTTACTAAAGCAACAGCTTTAGCATTATCTTCACCCCAATTATCACCATCTGAACAGTGAAAGATATAAATATTCCAGATGGCTGGATTGTAACGCTGTTCAATAATTTCTAACGCTTTTTCATACCCACTGCTGATATAGGTTCCTCCAGTCTCGCCTCGATGGAAGAACTCTTGTTCATTCACTTCTTGAGCCGTGGTCGTATGAGCGATAAATGCTACCTCAACATGTTCATACTTCCAGCGCACAAATTGGTACAGCAAAAAATAAAAACTGCGCGCTAAATATTTCTTGGTTTGATCCATCGATCCAGATGTATCCATGATGCAAATTACTACCGCATTGGAATGCCTGCGGGTATCTTCTTTTATGCGGCAATAGCGCAAGTCATTTTCATGAAAAGGTATACGTTCCGGAGATTCGTTTTCCTCACTATCACATTTATCCCGCTGCGCCATTTTTTGACGTTTAATTTTTTCTGACAACGTTCTTTTCTTATTTAAATGGGGTGGAATCCCTTTGCGCTGAAAGCTTGAGCGCTTAAATTTGCGTTCTGACTCGATTTGCGCGAACTTTTTCCTTTCCATATCCGGTAATTGTAAATCATCAAAAAGATAACTAGTAAGTTCCTCTATGGTTATTTCTGTCTCGTAAACATCTTCACCGGGATTATTACCAGCTTGCCCCTGTCCTGGCTGCTGCCCTGGCTGACCATTCGTCTTGCCAATAACCTGCCCCTTTGCTTCCTGCCCTTCCCCAGAACCTGTGCCACCGGCATTCTTTCCGTAAATGAATTGATATTCTTTAATTCCTCTGATGGGAATTTTTATTTTTTTATCCTTACTTTGCCCAATAATACTTTCCTCGGCAATAATATCACCTAAATTCTTTTTTATGCTTTCTTCCACTAGTTGACGATGTCTTTTGCGGTCCCATGCCGAACGATCTGAACTATTCGTATTTCCATCCTTAAAGATAGCCACTACTTGTCATCTCCCTCCTACCAACCCCTTAGTCCTTCCAAAGATTATTGGCCGCATATTTCAAGATGACATTACAACAATGGTCACAATAACCATTCGCCTTTAATTCCTCACCCATAACATTATATTTGGTATCTTGTTCTTTATCCCGTACTCTCGCCTTCGTAATGATACGTGAAATTTCTTTAACGGCTACCGTTAACTTCTTTTCAATGGCTTCCTTTAAGGGTTCATAGCACTGGTAATCAATTTTGCCGCCATTACGCAAGACGGAGAACATATAAGCAGTCACGTCCTGACGAAAACCAGGTGCCGCAGTACTATAGATACCAACCTGTTCTTCGATTGACTGAAGAAACTTAAGATCAGGTTCCAGCTCTTCGCCCGTATTCTTATCTTTTATCTTAGTTGAATTAGCGAAAGCCTCCGCATGATCCAAATAGTTATTAAATAAGCTTTCCGCCTGTTCACTATATCCATGTATAAAGGCTCGCGTAATTTCTTTCTCTAAAATCTTATGATACTCTTTTTTAATGGTATCTTGTAAAAAAACTAAATATCGTTTTTTATCGTCTTCAGCAATGGCCAATTCTTTTACTGCCTTCGTTAACGTATCTAAAATACTAATTGGGTTAATACAATTATTTTCTGATTCCGATAGGGCAACATCTACAGCCTTCATAATGAAGCGAGTTGAAATTCCCGTCATACCTTCTCGCTGCGCTTCATCCCTGAGCTCAAAAATATCGATTTTCTTCGTAGAACCTTTTTCCACGATTTCCTCGCCATTATATAGTTTCAATTTTGTTAATGGGTCTACTTTGGCTGACGGGCTCAATCGAGTTAAAATGGCAAACATGGATGCCATTTCAATCGTATGAGGTGCAATATGAGCATCAAAACTGCTGCTTCTTAAAATTTTCTGATAAATCTTTACTTCTTCATCCAGCTCCAGGCAATAGGGAACTTCCACTTTAACAATTCTGTCTAAAATCGCTTCATTCGTATGATCAGATTTAAATTTATTCCATTCCGCTTCATTCGAGTGAGCTAAAATGATGCCATCAAAATAAATCATAGAGCCCTTGCCTGGCGACGGTATGGACTTTTCTTGAGTCGCAGTAATCATCGTATGCAAATATTCCACATCATTCTTAAAGACTTCAATAAACTCAACCAATCCCCGATTTCCTACATTGAAAGCTCCGTTTAATGACAATACTCTAGGATCATCTTCAGGATATAAATCCATTTTAGAAATATCAACAGACCCAATCAACACGGAAGTATCTTGATTATTGGGGTCAACTGGAGGTACTGTACCTATCCCTTTACGGGACCGAATGGAAAATTCTGCATTTTCTACAGGAAAGCGTTCAAACTCACCATGGTATTCATTTTTTAAACGATAGCGGCAGACAGGGCAAAGATCACCTTCAATTTTTACACCTAACAGCTCTTCAAATTTGGGACGAAGGTGTTTCGGAATCAAGTGAAGCGGCTCTTCCCGCATTGGACAATCTTTTATGATATAAATAGAATGGCTCATTTCCAGCATTCGTTTCAAAGCTTCCATTATAGAAGACTTGCCCGCACCGACAGGCCCAACAAAATAAAGAACTTGCCTAGATTCTTCTCCTTTCATCGCTGCAGAATGAAAATAACGCATAATTTTCATCAGTGTCTTATCGATGCCATAAAAATCATTTTTAAAATATGTGTAGCGCTTTAATAAATCATTGCCATAAATTCGTTTTAAACGAGGATGCTCTTCCGTTTTTACTATTTCTACGCCAGCAGCAATCAGCAAATCATACATGCGTTGATGCGACAGCATGACGACCTTAGGATTTTCCTTAATGATTGCCAGATAATCAAGAAGCACACCATCAAACTGTCGATGCGTCTTTGCTTCCCGGTCTTGTTGTATAAGACTTGCAAAGTCAAAACTTTTCATAAAATTGCCCCTCCCCTTAATTTACAAGCGTACTCTCGGAGAAAAACCATATATAGCCGTAAACTAGCAAATGAGCATAAAGTGTGGGTTAAGTAGCAGGTTGAAGCCTTAGTTATGTGCTCATCTTTCCGTCTTAAATGGCACTTTCCGAGAGACTATCCTGCAGTAGTAAAAGATATTTAGAAACAATTTCTTAGAGGCTTTCGAATAGATGAAATCTATATTATAGATATGCAATTCCTTGCAAACATTATTACTATAGAATTATTTAGCATAAGGGTTCTTTAACCTCTTACCTACTGATTATTATTGTATAATCATGAAAAAGGTCAACAAAAAGCACCTAACTCCTTCTGTAACAAGGTTTCAGGTGTTTGCTATCACTAATATGCTGCTTTCAAACAATGTTAGCTGCGATTTCATCATAGGGAGATATTCTTATTATGGATATCGTTGAACTCATTCACATTTCCAATTTCCCTTCATAAAATGCCCACTCATCGATGGATTCCCCAGAAGGAACCGTAATAAAATCCTTCGTATCCCAAGGTCCTTTTACAATCTTTTCAATAAAAGAGATCTCCCCCTCTATGATCTGATGGGTTAATCCCAGCAACTCTGCTATCTGATGTGATCTTTGCAAAAAAAATGTTTCTCTCTCACTGCCTGTTCGGATAAATAGTACCCGTCGATAGCTGCTATACATTCTGCTAAAAACAGCGATCGCTTTTCTTTCGCCATATTTTTGATAAATGCGATCATATTCTGATAATATGGCTCGTTCACCATTCATCCAGCCGCCTGACAAATACAAAGTGCCTTTCTCTTCTGAACGAAATGTTTCATAAGATGCTGTGGAACCTAAAAGCAGGGGAATACAATCATGCACTTTGGGTATTGTCAACTGAAAGCCAGCAGCTTTCAAATTCCTAGCTGCTCCACCGCATAATCCAAAGGCTAGGATCACTCTAGAATACCCTGATAAACCATTAAGAAGATGTTGCAGCTCTTCACCTAGTTTTTCTGGATGCAGATGCAATCCCATGGAAATAAACTCGAAATCAATATCACAACCTGATGCTGCTCTTACTAATTCTTCTTTCATAACTTCACAGGCAATAATTTTTATCGTCATACGATCAACTCCATGCTGCGCTCCTTATACTAATTCATTTTATAAGAAAGCAAACTCATTCTATACAATTGAGTTATACCGAACTAAATTCCAAACATTTAGCAAATAAGCGATCGAAGTGATCCACTGTTGCCAGCTCAATCACATGAATCTCTTTCACCGCTTCGGCCATCTTGCCTCTGACGAATTGATTCAATAAAAACGCCTGCCCACCAGATTTCGAAGTATTGCCTAAAAATTGAATTTTATTGCGGAAACTTTGAGGCAAAAGCCCGATATGAATCAAACTATCAGGATTGAGATGATAACCAAAAGAACCAGCAATAAATACACGATCAACCTCTTGTCCTGCCACACCCTGACTCGTTAACAAAGCTTCAATACCAGCTCGAATAGCCCCTTTGGCCAGTTGAACCTGCCGAATATCCTTTTGCAAAAGATAGACATTTTCGCCTAATGAAAATACGGTTTTCTCCTCGCGTTTGACCAAATGCTCCGCCAAGTGCTCTGGTAGATTACCATCCTTAAGCTTGCCATTCTTACCAATTATGTCATGGGCAACGAGTTCACCTACAATATCAATAAGACCGCTGCCGCATATTCCAATTGCCTCCCCATCACCAATTGTGTTCATTTTCAGTCCTTCATCAGTAATGGTAAAAGCTTCAATCGCACCAGCCGCTGCCCGCATACCACAGGCAATATTCATTCCCTCAAAAGCCGGACCAGCCGCCGTAGATGTAACAGACAGACTACCGTCTTTACTCAGTACCATTTCACCATTGGTACCAATATCAATAAAAAGGCTGATGCCAGCAAGCTCCGTAAGTTGGGCTGCCAAAATACCGGAAGTAATATCTGGTCCTACATAGGCTGAAATAATAGGCGGCAGATAAATGCCAGCCAAAGGAGAAGCTTGCAGACCATGGTCAGCAGCATGAACCTGCTCATGTCCATATAACGCTGGCAAATAAGGGTACTTCCCTAGGCTGGCGGGGTTCACTCGAGTCGCCAGATGCAGCATGCAGGTATTGCCGCTAAACACGATTTCATAGACATGGTGACGATTAATTCCTGCCCGATCCGCAGCTTCAATCAGCAGGTGATTTAATTCATTGATCAAAGCAAAATACATCGTATCCAGTCCCTCGGGAGTGGATGCATATTTTATGCGGGAAAGAACATCCTGGGCATAACGGCTCTGAGGATTCAAAGCGGATACTGTAGCAAGCTCCTGACCGGAGTGAATATCAAACAAAGCGAGCACCACCGTAGTTGTTCCAATATCCACCACTGCTCCATAATTTTCTTTAGCCGTATTTCCCTCCTCTGTCCCTAATAGAATCTTGCCTGCCATTACTTTTGTCTTATCGGTTTGATTGTCATATTCTTTGTGGATAGGGCTTGCTAATTCCACCACAAGGTTCTGTCCATTACTTACAATTTGCAGGCTTTCATTGTCAAGCCGCTCTAGGGGTTCTACTTCTACATCATCCTGCACATCTGTACAGCAAGCCAAGACAATTCCCTGAGAATTTTCTATATCAGAAAGTCCGCAATTCCCTTTTACTGCGATTTTATTGGCAAAATCGCCAGTTATTTTCACCTTGCATTTACCGCAGGTTCCATTCCCGTTGCAAGGTGAATCAATCATAACCCCCGCCATACGTGCCGCTGCCAGTACTGTTGTCCCAGCTATTACGTCTACTTCTTTATCATTGCTCTTAAAATGCACTACCGGCATACTTCATTTCTCCTTCACAGCACCAGACATCGCTTTTATATTATCCAAAGGGGTTGAGGTGCTCAAACCGCAAGCTGGTGCAATAATATCAATGCCTTCTCGCAGTAAATGCCTAGTGTTATTGACTACTTTCTCCGGAGTCGCCATCTCTAGCAAATAGGTGCTAACATTCCCCATGGTAATCAACTTGGGAAACTCCTCTTTGAGCTTCCGCAAATTCACCATGGCGTCCGTACTAATGGCATCAGCCTTCAATTCTGGTAAAGCATGTTTTACCGCATTTATATTTCCGCAAATATGTACAATGACAGGTACGCCTTGAGAATGAATCGCCTCAACAATCTTGTTGATATATACCAGAGGATATTCACAGAACATGCGAGGTCCTAAGATTTCTCCAGTAGCTGTCGGATCAGCAATGGAGATAACATCCGCACCATTGTCAATCATTAATGCAGCATAAGCAATTAAAAAGTCACTTACATATTCCATTACTTTATGGGCAGCTAGCTGATTGCGGCGTAAATCCTTCAAAAAAATCATGGGATCAACAATAGAAGCCGCTGTACTGACCGGTCCGGTCAGATTGCCAATGACCGGAATATCAGGAAATCGCCTCGCCACATTATAGGTCGCCTGCATTACCGTATTAACCCGTCCTGTTTGGAGCATAACAGCAAATTCGTGGAAATCTACAGCCGATGACGATGAAAAAACTTCTTGCGTAATTTTAGGCTCACACTTCATGCTGCCATAATCAACATCGCTGCCCAGTACCTCAGGCTCAACAGTCATACAAAAGGGAATACCTAAATTTTCAAAACCAGTGTTAGTAAAAACATCGACAGCCAATTCAGCCATTAATTTATCATCACTATGAGCGATAGGCAGAACATGGCCGCCTCGGTTCATAACGTCCACAATAGCCGCATTCATCATGCCACCAGGGCAAATGATCGGCGGTCTATCTGTCTTTTCTTTATGCAATACTTTCAATAAACGTTCCTTTGGTGTAAAATTGCTCATTCAAATCACCCTCTTCTTGCTCTGTCACCATCAGGCCACACCGTCCGTCAGCTGCCGGGCCAAACGTACGGCTGTTGCTGCATTCACGGCGTAACTATCTGCACCGATTTTATCAGCAAAAGCTTGTGAGACAGGCGCACCACCGACCATGACTTTAAACTGCTCCCTAATATCTTGTTGGCGCAGTAAGCGGATTACTTCCGCCAGCCCATCCATCGTTGTTGTCATTAGCGTGGAAATAGCAATAATTTTAGCATCCTGTTCTTTCGCTGCATCAATAAATTTCTGTGGTGAAATATCCCGCCCGAGATCAATGATCTCATAACCGGAGGTTTCTAATAAAATTTTCACCAGATTTTTACCAATATCGTGAGTATCACCTTCAATAACGCCAATAACAACTTTAACTTTTTCCTCTGCAGCTCCTTCTTTCGCTTTAAGATGAGGTTTTAGAACTCCAAGTCCGGCATACATAGCATCCGAACACATTAGCAATTCAGGAATAAAATATTCTTCCTCTTCAAACAGCCGTCCTGCCACTTCCATACCAGCAGAAAGCCCTTTTTCAATCGCTTCATAGGCATCAATACCTTCCGCTACGATAATTTGGGCTAACTCTACTGCTTTTTCTTCATCCATGTCTACCACAGCATCAGCTAACTGTTTGAGTAATTCTTCTTTATTATTTGCCATACTATCCTTCTCCTTTGCTTACACATTCTATTTATATTTTTCAGCTAAAATTGCTTAATCGTAGAGGGTATCTGCCAAATTCCCGGGCTGCCTGAAATAGAGCCTGTATATTTTCCACTGGAGCCCCCATCGGCAACCCGCACCCTAAAGACAATATATAACCTTTGGGATTATCGTAACCTTTAGCCAAACACTCTTTAGCATCCTGCCGTACATCTTTTGGAGTTCCCAGATACATGGTTGCTGTCGGTTTGACATTACCAAACAGGGTAACCTCTTCACCAACTGCCTTTTTGGCAGCAGCCAAATCAATCGTATCGTCCAAGCTCAATATACCGGCACCAGTGGCGACCATATCTTGCCAGATCTTCGTAGTATTGCCGCAAATATGCAGAGAAGGAGCACTGCCAGTTAATTGTCTAATCATCGCTACAAGCTCTCGTAAATAGGGAAAAGCAAACTCACGAAATTGTTTTGGACTGATTAGTGTCGGTGAAGCCGTGGGGTCAGCGATACTTACTTTAGCTCCCAGCTTAGCAACCTCTTTCACATAGGCAATTGTACTCTCTAACGAAAACTGCAATAGCCGATGGGCAAATTCTGGATTCCGATATAGCTCCCGCAAAAAATCCTCTGTTCCTCTTATATTAGCTGCTGTAGTAAAGGGGCCGGCTACATTACTAGTCACCGGAACAAAATCACCCAGACGGTCAACCAGAATTTGTAAAGCCCCTAAATGTATGGGCAGCCTCCCATCGAGCCACGGATTGGGGATTTTCAGTTGATCCAAATCTGCTGGCTGCTTCACCGCCACTTCCATAATATAAGGACTGTTCTCCTCTTTCGGATAATACACGATACTGCCTACTGCCTCAGCAATTCCCGGCAAACCTGGCCCAGCTGCCACTGCTTCAGCACCCAATATATTGTGAGCGGCAATTTGAGTCTGCGCTGTTTTCTCGCTTGAAAAATAGCATTCCCAATGAGGAATTCCTGCCACTTTCCCCGCCTGATTATGAATCACTACTCCACAAGGCACCCGATCATAGGGTCTTCCATTCAATACTGCTTCCAAACGTTCCTTCGGTGTCATTTCATCACGAAGACTCAAAATAGCCATTTCTCGCACCTCATTTCATCTTTTACCTGACATACTAAAAACAAAAAGGCAAAAACTGATTCTACACATCTAGAATCAATTCTTGCCTTCAGTTTCCTACTGATCGGTCACTATATACTATTTACATACTGCCATTTTGGCAACCTTGCATGGAAATAATAAAAAGCCTGCACAGAAATAACTCTGCCAGGCCTTCAGCTTTTTGCTAATCAGCTTGCTTTAATCACGCTATAAGATACATTTATCTTTATTTAACATGATATTAGCACGTATAAATTACGTTGTCAATGGCAATACAATTATATCATTGCATTTTCTTAATGGATCTTGACAGCAGAATTTGTCTGTAGTAGTATTAGCTCAATTACTTTTTCAAATAGAGAAATATCCTATTTTACATAGCTGATCGCAAAAAGCAGAAGGCTAAGTATATTGTTTCAACAATATACTTAGCCTTCTGCTTTTTGCTAAAATCTATAAGTTTCTTGGTGTTTTTTATGGTTCTCTGCGTCCTGAAGTATTAACGTTTTTCGAATCTTTACGACTCGACGCCCTTAAGTACTTGCCTGTATCTATCTTCATCCTAGCCAGGATAAATGGAATTGGAGTTCCGCAACAAAAATTCATATTAAACAAGCTGCATATCTTAAAGAGATTTGCTATGTAACTTGTTAATATAAAAACAGTAGGAGGACAACAACATGAGTGAAATTGTAAAGGTAATCTTGCAGCGCAGGAGCATTAGAAGCTTCAAACAAGAGCAGATTAAGGACAGTGAATTAGCGGTAATTCTCGAAGCAGGCCAATTTGCTCCCAGTGCCCGAAATGAACAATCCTGGCATTTTACTGTAATACAAAACAAGGCTTTGTTAGGCAAAATCAACGAAGTCATTCGGACAATCTTTTTAAATTCAGGAAACCCAGATTTTGCAGAACGAGCCAAAGCTGAAAATTTTAGTCCCTTTTACCATGCACCAACATTAATTATTGTTTCTGGTGATGAAAAAGCCATTGCTCCACAACATAACGGCAGTCTTGCATTAGGAAATTTATTTCTCACTGCCCATGCTTTGGATATCGGATCTGTTTGGATTCACTCTCTACGCTCTTTGTTTGATATTGAGGAAGGACGATCCTTAAATAAAGAATTAGGTATTCCTGAGGGCTATACAATCGTTGCTTCCGGAGCATTTGGCTACAATGCTGGCGAGATACCAACTCCTGCCCCGCGCAAAGAAGGTACAATAACGATTATTAAATAATAATACGATAGTAGTCATACCTTAAATAACTCATACTAAAAACTAGAGGCTAAATTCCATTATGAATGGAATTTAGCCTCTAGTTTTTTAAATATGTAGAAAAGATTTAGTTAAATACCATCCCCATCAATACCACGCAATTCATCTTCACTTAAGCGATTCAGGTCAAAAGGAGTTCCTTGATACACATAATAATTAAGCCAATTGGAAAACAGTAAATTGGCTGCACTGCGCCAACGCACAATTGGTGTTTTTTCAGGATCATCATTGGGATAATAATTGGCTGGAATGTTAATCGGCAACCCTTCTGCAACATCACGATCATATTCTGTTTTAAGAGTTAATGCATCATATTCAGCATGACCCGTAATAAATAAATGTCGGTAAGTTTTATCGATGATTGCATAAACCCCCGCCTCTTCTGACTCAGACAGGATAGATAATTGGGGCACTTTCTCCACATCTTCTCTTTTGATGTCGGTATGCCTGGAATGAGGAACATAAAACACTTCATCAAAGCCCCGAAATAACATTTTTTCTTTCATATTTACTGTGTGAGGAAACACACCAAATAATTTTTGAGGTAAGTCATGTTTAGGAATACCATAATAATGATACAAAGCAGCTTGAGCGCCCCAGCAAATATGTAAGGTAGAGTAGACATTCTTTCTACTCCAATCCATAATTTCACACAACTCACTCCAATAGACAACTTCCTCATAAGGCATTTTTTCCACTGGCGCGCCAGTGATGATCATGCCATCATACTTACGATCTTTTACGTCAGCAAAAGTTTCATAGAATTTAACGAGATGTTCATGAGGTGTATTTTTAGGTTCATAGGTTGCTGTGTAGATGAAATCAAATTCTACCTGCAGGGGTGAATTCCCCAATAACCGGAGTAATTGTGTCTCTGTAACAATTTTCGTCGGCATCAAATTTAATAGTAATATTCGAAGTGGACGTATATCTTGCGCATAGGCACGATCTTCATCCATTGTAAAAATATTTTCTTTCTCAAGAATATTTACAGCTGGCAAATTATTGGGGATTTTTATAGGCATATTCTTTGACTCCTTTTCACTTGAAAAATCATTAGAACAATTTACGTACTTTTATTCTAATGCAATTCTCCAATAAGTCCTAATATTCCTTTTCACTATTTTTAAATTATTCAACATTCCCAACCATTCTTAGAAAATCTTCTTCCTCTAGCACTTCTACCCCTAATTGCTGAGCCTTATCAAGCTTACTGCCTGCATCTGCACCAGCAACCACATAGTTCGTTTTTTTACTAACTGAGCCGGATACTTTACCACCTAATTTTTGAATCATCTCAGCTGCCTGATTGCGACTCATTTTTTCTAAGGTTCCTGTTAATACAAACGTTTTCCCTGAAAAAAGCTGATTTTCCGTAATTGTTTGTTTTTCTTCAATCATGTTTAAGCCAGCAGTTTCAAGCCTAGCAACCAGTTCCAAATTCTCTTCAGCAGCAAAATATGCAACGATGCTTTCTGCAATTTTATTGCCGACTTCATCCAGTTCCAGCAGCTCTTCTACTGAGGCTTGCTTTATATCCTCCATATTACCATAATGCTGTGCTACGATCCCGGCAGCTTTTACACCAACGTGACGAATGCCTAAAGCAAATAATAACCTGGACAATCCTGCCTGTTTGCTATTTTCAATCGCAGTCAGCAGATTTTCTGCTGACTTTTTACCCATTCGGGGTACTGTAAGGACTTGTTCCATTTCTAATTGATACAAATCTGCCACATCTTTAACAAGGCCAGTATCCACTAAGGCATTTAATACTGCTGGGCCCAAGCCATCAATATTCATTGCATCACGAGATACAAAATGAATCAAGCCTTCGCGAAAAAGTGCAGGACAGTGGGGGTTTGTACACTTGTGAGCAGACTCCCCCTCTTGCCTTATTACTTTGCCTTTGCATTCAGGACATTCCTCTGGCATAACAAAAGGGATCTCCCCTCCAGTGCGTTTTTCCATTACTACTGCAACAACTTTCGGAATGACTTCTCCTGCCTTATGAATAATTACCGTATCTCCAATACGAATATCTTTTTCTTCTATATAATCCTGATTATGTAAGGTCGCTCGGCTAACGGTGGAACCGGCTACTCTTACAGGGCGAAGAATTGCTGTTGGCGTCAAAACCCCCGTCCGGCCAAGCCCAACAAAAATATCTTCTACCACAGTAATCGCTTGTTCCGCAGGAAATTTATAAGCAATTGCCCATCTCGGATCTTTCGCTGTATAACCTAAGATTTGTTGACTGCTTAAATCATTTACCTTTATGACCATCCCGTCGATCTCGTAAGGAAGTTTATGACGCTTTTCAGCAAAACCCGTACAGTAGGCAATCACATCTTCAATCTGATGAAAGATCTTATAATGAGGGTTGGTTTTTAGTCCTAATTGATTGAGATATCCTAGCACTTGTCCATGTGTAGTTAATTCAATCCCTGTATAAGTACCAATGCCGTAGACAAAGACGTCTAAGGCTCGATTTGCTGTCACCTTAGGGTCAAGCTGGCGCAAGGATCCTGCAGCAGCATTACGCGGATTGGCTAGTAATGCTTCTCCTGCTTCTTCCCTTTCCTGATTTAATCGTCCAAACTCCTTACTAGGCATATATATTTCACCACGTACTTCTAGAAAAGAAGGAATCTCTCCATGATCACCACGCAGAATTAAGGGTATTGATTTAATGGTTCGTATATTCGTAGTCACATCTTCTCCCTGGGCACCATCACCCCGGGTAACACCACTCACTAAATGACCATTTTCATAGGTTAGATTAATTGCTAATCCATCAATCTTTAGTTCTACTACATATTCAATATCCTGCTCTTCTCCCAGACCACTTTGCACTCGATTATGAAAAGCTAGTAATTCATCTGCAGAAAAGCAGTTTCCTAAACTGCGCATGGGGGTAGCGTGATTTACACGTTTAAAACCACCTGCAACCATGCCACCCACTCGCTGGGTAGGAGAATCCGCCGTGATCAACTGGGGACAGGATGATTCCAGCTCAATTAAACTGCGCATTAACAAATCAAATTTCAGGTCCTCCATTTCAGGATCATCAAGAACATAGTAACGATAGTTATGATAATGGAGTTGTTCACGCAACTGGATGATTTTGTTTTGAATTTCCTGTAGATCATCTAGCTTTTTTTCCACGGCTTTGATCACTCCCAAATTAGAATCAGGAAAGCTGCAGCATAAACTGCAGCATAAACTGCAGCTTTCTTGTATTGTCTTAAAGTATAATTGCTTTAACAAACAGCCTACTGCTTATCATTTTTTCTATTACACTTTGGTAATCGGTGCCATATTCGCAACGACAAGTTTGATGCCAAGACCAGGAAACGCAATTTTAAGTTCCTGGCTGTCTCCGCTCCCCTTCACCTCAATTACAGTACCAACTCCCCACTTTGTATGCTGAGCCTTGTCAGCGACTTTCCAAGCACCACTGCTTTGCTCTTTTTGAGGATGAGCTTTTATAATAGGAGCTCGCAGGGGACTTTGCACAACGGAAGAGGTCGAAGCAGGCGGATTGATGGTCGCCTTACTTCCATTACTAGCAAAACCATAATGGTTTTGCCTGCCTGAATATTTTTCCACCATGGCACTCGGAATTTCACTCAAGAACCGGGATAAAGGAAACATTTGCGTCCTGCCATAAATAGTGCGCATGCGGGCATTAGTCATGTATAATTTGCGGCGGGCTCTTGTAATACCAACATAGCAAATGCGCCGTTCTTCTTCAATTTCTTCTTCGTTCATTAATGTGCGTGAATGAGGGAAAAGCCCTTCTTCCATGCCAGCCATAAAAACAACTGGAAATTCCAATCCTTTTGCAGAATGCAGCGTCATAAGTGTAACACGGGCTTCTGATATTTCTGCGTTATCAATGTCAGCAACCAAAGCAACCTGCTCTAAGAACCGTTCTAAGGTTTCTTCCCCGTCACCCTTGGCAAATTCCTTCGCAACACTTAAAAACTCTTTTAAGTTGTCTAGGCGATTTTCATCTTGCAGATCTGTACTCTTTTGCAATTCATCAACATAACCAGAGTCATGCATTACTTTATTAACTAATTCTACAACAGACAAAGAATGTACTTGAGACATTAAGTTAAAAATCAATTCTGCTAAAAACTCTAACGGAGCTTTTGCTCTTGCCGTAAGACCTGGTACCAATTCAGGGTTACTCACTACATCAAATAAAGTCATATTATTCTCTGCCGCATAAGCAGTTAAGCGGCTAATCGTAGTATCTCCTAATCCCCTTCTGGGTACGTTGATAATTCGCAAAAGACTGACACTATCTGCCGGATTAAAAATAACACGCAAATAAGCTAAGATATCTTTGATTTCCTTACGGTCATAGAATTTTAAGCCGCCTACAATCACATAAGGAATACCAGCCTGCATGAAAGCTTCTTCAATCGCTCTAGATTGAGTGTTGGTACGATATAGTATTGCTACGTCACCATAAGATGTACGATACACTGTATTCAACTTAGTAATAGTATCCCCAATGAATTGCGCTTCATCCTTTTCATGGTGAGCTAGATAGTGAGTAATCAACTCACCTTGAGGATTTTGCGTCCATAATTCCTTCGGCTTACGAGAACTATTGTGCTCAATTACAGCATTAGCAGCATCTAAAATCACTTGTGTTGAACGATAATTTTGCTCTAAGGTAATCATCTTGGCTTCTGGATAATCTTTTTCAAAATCTAAAATATTTCGAATATCCGCTCCCCGCCAGCCATAGATACTCTGATCTGCATCACCTACAACACAAAGATTACGATGCTTATCCGCCAGCATACCTGCCAACAGATATTGGGCTCTGTTTGTATCTTGATATTCATCAATCATAATATAGTGAAATTTACGTTGGTATTTTGCTAAAACCTCTTCATTATTCTGTAAAAGTCTCACCGACAGCATAAGCAGATCATCAAAATCCAATGCATTGTTAGCACGTAATTTCTGTTGATATAACTGATAAATCTCTGCTATTTTTTGTTCGTGAAAATTACTGGATAAGGATGCAAACTGCTGTTCATCTTGCAAAGCATTTTTAGCATTGGATATGGCAGCTAGAACGCTGCTTGGCTGAAATTGCTTATCATCCAGATTTAATTGTTTTAAGCAGCTCTTAACGAGAGACTGGGTATCGGATGTGTCATAAATTACAAAGTTGCTTTTATAACCAGCCATGCCGCCAATTTCTATACGTAAAAATTTTGCACAAAACGCATGAAATGTACTAAGCCAAATATCTTTAGATTGAGCACCAACCATCATATGCACGCGCTCTTTCATTTCTGCAGCAGCTTTATTTGTAAAGGTAATAGCTAAAATATTATAAGGTGCTACACCTTGTTCCAAAAGATAGGCAATACGACAAGTTAATACTTTGGTTTTACCAGATCCTGCACCCGCCATAATGAGTAGTGGTCCATTGGTATGTAAAACTGCTTCCCTTTGCATGGGATTTAAGCCAGCGATAATTTTTTGCATAGTTTCCTCCGTAATAACACAACTTTTAAGATTCTAATAACCTTAATTAATTCGGCAAAAGTACAATAGTTCCTGTTAATCCAAAAAAAATAGATTATAAAGAACATTTTAAGCTCTTTTATAATCTATTTATAACCAAACCATTGATCTATATTCTTGCTGCTTCAGACATAGGGGGAATAATCTGCTTCTTTCGCGACATAACACCTGGAAGATACAGAACTTGATCTTTACCCTCACTGCCAAATGCTTGCTTTAGTAAACCAACTGGCTGCCCGCTATACACCAAATGAGTACCTTCACTCAATATATCTGTGACCATTAATAAAACCATATCATAGTTTTCCTTCTGCCGCAGTACTTCCATACTTTGTTGCAGTTCTTTTTTTATGGATAGAACTTCCTCCGCATCCATAACAGATATTTGTCCAATCGTCATACGATAATCGCCAATTTGAAATTCCTTGATATCATTGGCAATAATATCAGCAGTTGACATACCTTTGATGCTAGCTCCTGCTTTTAATATGCTCATTCCAAATTCGTGAACATCTAATTGCGCAAGCGCAGCTAATTGCTTAGCAGTTCGCTGATCCTTCTCAGTACATGTTGGTGATTTAAATAGAACCGTATCAGATAAAATAGCCGCTAGTAATAAGCCTGCAAAATTGGACGGTATGGTTATATTACGATGCCAGAACATATTCGCAACAATCGTAGCTGTGCAGCCAACAGGCTCATGCCGAATAAAGATTGGTTCACTCGTTTGTAAGCCTCCTAAACGATGATGGTCAATGATTTCAATGATTTGTGCTTCCTCGATTCCTTCAACGGCCTGTCCGCTTTCATTATGATCTACAAGAATTACCTTAGTACGCTCCTGCACAATCAATTTGTCACGATGAATTGCTCCGACTAACTTTCCATTTTCTACAACTGGATACACCCGATAATTTGTATCAGCAACTATTTTCTTGATATCAGTAACTAAGTCTGTAGGTTTAAAGGAAATTACTTCTTTACGCATAACCATTTCTAAGGGAATACTTTGGTTGATTAAACGAGCGCAAGTATAGGTATCATGAGCCGATGCAATAACCATAATACCTAGTCCAGTTGCTTTTTGAATTACTTCCTCATCGACTTTAACATTTCCTGTAACCACCAGACAAGAGATACTACAATCTAAGCAGGTTAATTGTGCATTTTTACGATCCCCTACTAATACAATATCATTGGCACTAACAAATTTTTGTATTAAACTGTGACTTCCCGCTGCAATATGTACTCTACCTGCAACTTTGCGTTCTAAGTTATCTCCGCAAATTAATGTACCTTCTAACGCCTTTAGTACACCGGTAAAATCTACACCTGCTTGGCTTAAATCCTGCATTTGTAATTCATCAAAATATAAGTTCGCTAAATCACCTACGGTTACAACGCCCATCATAAAACGTTTTTCATCAACGACAGGCACTGATTTGACCTTTAACTGTCTCATAATACGCCCTAAATCACGCAATGTATCTTTAGGTCCCGCCGTTACAACTTCAGATTGCATAATATCTTTGACCCTTGGATATAAATCCGTAATCAATTCCGGTGGAGCAAAGCCTAGCGTTTCCAAAACATACTTTGTTTCGCTATTTATTTTTCCAACTCTGGCTGCTACAGCATTGACTCCTCTAACTTGCTGAAAATAAGCATAGCCAATTGCCGAGCATATGGAATCGGTGTCAGGATTGCGATGCCCTACAACATAAGTCGGTTTAGAAAGTTCTGTCATGATTAGTCCTCCAGTGCTATTTCTTATATTGCTACAATTTTTCCACCTTATATTTTACCCTATTTATTGATAATTGAATAGCAAGTTACTAAATAAAAAATAGAAGGGTTTGCCGAGTAGTCAAATCCTTCTATTTTTATTAAATAAATGATAGGCCAGCGGTGTAAGAAAAACAAATGCCACTAAAACAATTCCAAATAAAAAAGTGGTAGAAAATATATCCAAAAGTGAATAACCTAAAACATTGTAAGCAAAAGCTCCTGGAATCATCCCAAGAGTAGTTGCCAAGACATAGTCGCGAAAGCAAATTTTGGATAAACCAGCTAAGTAACTGACGGGATCATAAGGAAAAATAGGTACGATTCGCATAAATAGCATAGTACGAAAACCACTAGCTGCCATTTTATCTTCAAACATTTGTAAATGAGAAAATTTACTTAGGTATTTTTGCATTTTTTCACGCCCTAATAAGCGAGCTAGCAGAAAGCACAAACTTGCCCCCATCACTCCACCTACTACAACATAAAAAGTCCCCCACCAAGGACCAAAAGCCAAGCCACCAGCTAATGTTAGAATTATGGCAGGAAACAACAACAGTGGTCTGATACTATACATAAAAATATAGATGATAGGCCCCCACCAGCCAAAAGACACTATTAGATTACGGATCGATTCAGGAGTCAGCCGGCTGACTCCTACAACATGTGCAAATAATAAACCTAAAAAGACTAAAACTAATAAAAAACCAGCTTTCATGGCTGATTTCTTTTCACATAGCATCATCATTATTCCGTATAAACCTCAATTATAGTAAGAATAAAGTTCTAATATCGACTTACAGATTATAACTTTATTCTTACTATAATGTAAAGATAAAAATTTTTATAGCAAAACTCCCCTTACTATACATATTATATTAAGTCAGAAAATGAGAAAGAGATTTAAGCAGTTTGAGAACAAGGACCACACAATACATCCATCACATTGTAACCTTGCATCATCCAGCCAGCAACTTGGCTTTTCATCTCTTCCATCCGCTGCATGATACCCAGTGAAGTTTCAGGATCACCATACACTTTCCACATCCCCTGGCAGGTATGGTCTTCTTTTCCCATGCCCATAAACCCCATAACATCTTTTAAAGGTATTCCCAATAAAATTCCCATTTCATGAGGGCACATCAATTGAAAACGTCCTTTAAAATATAGCAGAAGATCTTCTAAACTCATGCTTGTATGATAACCGAATCCTTCTAAAAAGCGTCGATTTTCTTCATCATTAACATAGCTGTTTAATAAATCTACACGATAAAAAAGTATTTTCATGCTATGGGGCTCATCTTTAAGTACCAGCCACTTCACATTACCATTTGCTAATAATGCTTCACCATATTGAAGCCATATTGTCTTCATAAACATTTTGGAGGAATCTATTAGATTAAGCAATGTACTTGGTTTTTCACCGTAAATTGTCGGGGCTAATTCCACCGCTAACCACTTAAAGAAAAAATCAGCATCATTCTTACTACCTTGAACTTGCAAAAATTCTTTCCAACACATATCTATACCACCTTGTAAAAATAATAATGCTGATTAATTCATGACACCTGCAGAAACTAGCTTTTCTTCAACGGATCCCCAAGAACGTTTGGCAAATACTAGTGGTACATCTTGTGCTTTTGCAACCGCTTTTACCATTTTCGCAGTATTGTGATTCACATAATCAGTTAAAACTAATACAAACTGGGTTTTCTTAGGGATGCTGATTTTATTTTGATTTGATACTCGCCTTCCATCGATATGCGTCAATTTAGTGACTCCTAACGAATACAGATTTTTTTCAATAATCCCCAAGTAATCTGCTCCAATTACAACAATAGACATATTAAAATCCCCTCTCCATTTTTTTATTATTCGCTATTTGTTATTGATTATCATTCTCATTAATTATTTAAAAAATAAAGTTAGCCAAAAGCTATCTTCATCCATTTACTTATTTATCATCATCTTTCTTATCAGTACATCCACACTCATTACAATTCTCTGAACTACAACATGATCCTCCTTTTCCAGTCACTTTTTTCCACACTGTTAAGGCAAAATAACCTAAAGCCGCTGCACCAATAGTATATAGTATCAGATTTTCCATTTCAACCCCTCCCTTTTAGCATTGCTAAAACTAATATTGATAAGGTTTGGGTTTGCACTAATAGGGCTAGTGCAAACCAACAAACCAATACAAATTATTAACCTAACTACCAAAACCTAGTAATTTACCACCTTGGTATACGATAAATGTTACCACCCAAGCCAAAGCTGTCCCATAGAGCAAGCTGAATGCTGGCCATTTCCATGAATTAGTTTCTCTTTTCATTACTGCAAGAGCAGCTAAACACGGGGAATATATTAAAACAAACACCATTAGACTATAAGCAACTAGCGGGTTTAAATTAGGATCTTGTGCTAGTGCATGTTTTAATGATTTAGAATTTTCATCTGTCTCTCCTAGACTATAAATGGTTCCCATTGTACTCAAGACTACTTCTTTGGCTGTGACTCCAGCAACGAGGCTCACACCAACTCGCCAGTCAAAACCAAGAGGCCGTATGGCAGGTTCAACAAATTTACCCAATTGTCCGGAATAACTTCGTTCAAGCTTTTCTCCCGTTTTTTCATTTTCCAAATGGGTCTTTTCTTCTTCTAAACCACTAGTAAGTTCAACATACTTTGCTGCACTGGCATATAACTCTGGATTTTCTGTTTCAATTAATTGTAATTTTTCTGTTTTCGCAGCATCAAGTTCTGCATACTCTGCACTATCTTCTTCTAATTCTGCTGTAGCTTCGTCAAATTCTGTATTAACATCTTGAATTTCACTAACCAAAGCTGTAAGTTGCTCATTTTGCTCAACATCTTCAATATTTAGCGGTGCTAATACATCTTCCCTAACTTGCTGCGTATAAGTTTCTTCAGCTTGTACTGTTAAAGCATCATAATCTTTACTATACTCTACCTCACTAGGATAATTCGTCAAAAACCACATTAATATAGAAGCTGCTAAAATAATGGTCCCAGCTTTTTTCAAATATAAAGAACTACGTTCCCACATATGAAGAACTATACTTTTAATTGTAGGTATACGATATGGCGGTAATTCCATAACGAACGGTTCGCTTTCGCCTTTAAATAACGTTTTGCGATAAATACTCGCCATAATCATCAGCAATACGATTCCCAAAATATAAATTGAAAACAATACATTACCAGCTACACTTGGATCAAAAAAAGCCGCTATTAAAACGGTATACACCGGTAACTTTGCGCTACAGCTCATAAGAGGAGAAACTAATATGGTAATCATTCGATCTCTAGGGTTCTCCAGCATCCTAGAGCCCATAATTGCCGGTACACTACAACCAAATCCCAACAATAATGGAATAAAGGATTTACCATGCAAACCAAACTTACGCATCATTCTATCCATAATGAAAGCTGCTCTAGCCATATATCCCGTATCTTCTAATATGGATATTGCTAAAAACAGTAATATAATGCCAGGTACAAAGGTAAGAACTCCGCCTACACCCCCGATGATACCATCAACAACTAGGGATTTCAAAGGACCATCCGACATAACACTTCCGATAAGTTCGCCCAGCTTGCCAAATGCATCTTCAATCCATCCAGAGGGAATATCACCAATGGTAAATACTAAATTAAATACAACCCACATTAAACCAAAAAATATTGGTAACCCAAATAATCGATTTGTTAAAACTTTATCAATTTTATCTGAAGTCGTTATTGCATGCGCATCTCTAACATCTGCAATCTGCTGATATACTTTTCCTACAAATTGATAACGCTGACCGGCAACAAATAATTCGACATCTTCACCTAATTTATGACTTAAATCAATCCTAATTTTATCACATTCATTAACAACAGAATCAGAACTTGATAATTTAATAAGCGATTTTTTTATATTCGCATCATTTTCTAACAATTTCAATGCTAACCAACGCACAGGAAATTTGATTTCATTATGTAATGTTATTAATAAAGGTTCTAATTTTTTAATTGCCTCTTCAACATCATTTCCATAGTCAAGCTTAAAACCATTGCTTTGTTTATTGCCGCTTGCTTCCGCAGCAGCCAGCAGCATTGCATCGGTTCCTTCATTGCGCACACCGATTGTACGCACAACAGGGGTACCATTCAGGCACTGAGAAAGTTTGGAGTCATTAATTTTCACACCTAAATCTTCAGCTACATCTACCATATTTAATGCCAATAATAAAGGATGCTCTAGTTCTAAAAGTTGTACGGTTAAATACAAATTTCTTTCCAGATTAGATGCATCTAAAATATCAATTACCACATCGGGTTTATCATTTACGATAAAATTTCGTGTTACAACCTCTTCTTGTGAATATGCGGTTAAACTATACGTTCCTGGTAAATCTATAATTGCAAATTCTTTATCACCTAAGTTTTTATAACCCTCTTTTTTCTCAACTGTAACACCAGGATAATTCCCTACATGTTGACGTCCTCCTGTTACATTATTGAAGATCGTCGTTTTACCTGAATTCGGATTACCAACTAACGCAGCCGTTATTTTTTTTCTTGTCATCCTCATGCCCCTTCCAATCCAACACTTCAAACACTAAACTATTAAGAATTAATTCTCATTATCACTTATAATATGTATATTAGCTCACGTGAATTTGATGAGCTAAATATTTTTCTAACATCACCCTAGCACTACCTACTTTTAGCAATAAGGTTCCATTTATAGAATTTAATATTTCTATAGGACATCCAGGGAAAAGCCCCATGTTTACCATGCGCATACGTATTTCACAAGAACAAGAAAAATCTTTAATTATACATTTTTGTCCTATTCGAGCAAATACCAATGGCATTCTAAACATCTCCCTTTGCTTAAGCCGTTTCCATCTCTATCATTTCCGCTTCTTTTTTTCGTAAAGAAAGATTAAAGCCTTTTACCTTGACTTCCATCGGATCTCCTAAAGGTGCATATTTCTGCACTTCAATTACAGCACCAGCAACAACACCCATATCAATAATACGTCTTTTAATCATACTATTGCCTGTTACTTTTTTAACGGTTCCTTTTTCTCCCGGTAATAACTCGCTTAGAACCTTGCTCATATTGTACTCTCCTTTCCAAGAAATGATACCAATTATCATTATCGTGCTTGCATATATATTACCTGAAATCAGGTGTAACTGTCAAGCATTCATATTGTTTTTGTACCATTAATTTCATGTGAATTGAAACTGTTTTTTGTTTAATATATAAGGTGCAGCTCAGCGATACTCGTTAGTAAGGGTTTATTTTAGCGCAGTAAAAAAAATAAAGAGAGAAGGTCAAAAACCTTCTCTCAAAAAGCAACCATCCTTACATTGGGTCTCACTTAAAAACAAATCGCAATATCAACCTTTCAGAACGAACTACTTCTTTTATTAAACTTACTACCAAAAGTAACTCTTAAAAATCTCATCGAACATTTTCAAAAATTTAAAAACAAAAAACACTCTACCTCAAACCGACTAATTGACTGCCAAGACTGGGAACCTGGATTCCAATACTCTTTGCATTACCTAAGTCACTTGTAAGGATGGTGCTTGACTAAATAATAACATAATCATTCTAAATTAGCAAGTTTTTTTGACAGGAAATTTTCACTGCAAAAGTTGAGAAACAAAAACTAATTGTATCCCTTGAGATTCAATTTCCGGGATCATTTCTTTCACAGCTATCGCAGTATTCATCCGAGCATGTCCGATAACAGTTACAGTACCATGCTGGCTTGCCATATCTAAAGCAGTTCGTAATTTCGCCTTAACAGCACTTACCTCATCTGTATTATCAAGGAATAGTTGATTTTCGCCCGTCTGAATTCCCATTTGCTTGGCAGTCTCAGCTGCTATTGATTGGCTATTAGTACGACTATCAACAAAAAATAAATGATTTGCCTTCAAGACAGCAAGTACATCTTTCATCACTCGTCGATCAGCGGTAGCTCTTGAACCTTGATGGTTATTAACCCCAATGATTCCAGGCACAGATTGAATTGCTTGTTTCACCATGCTTTGAATTTCTTCATCACTCATATTAACGGAAACTGTCAGCTCTTCCGACTGTGCACTTTGCGATAATGGCTCCATCGGCAAATGCAAAATAACTTGGTTACCTGAACTTAACCCTTTAGCTGCAGCCTCATTACTAAAAGGACGATATGGTATTACAGCAAATGTGATAGGACGATTCAACGCAGCAAATGCAGAAATAGATTCCTTATTATAGCCAAAGTCATCAATGATAATCGCCATTTTCCCTTTGATGCTTCCATCATATTTTGCATCTATTTTATTTGAAGCTTTTGGATTCAGTGGCTTCCCTTGAGTCAAATAAACTCTATCACTAATGATAGTAACATCTTCTTTTGCTAATTGATCTTTTAAACCAATGTCAATTCGAACCACAGCCACTCCTTGATAAGTATCCGGCTGGGAAGAAAAGATTTGTCCATCCGCATTATGTACTGCCAATTGAAAACTCTCTTTTATTGATTCAACCGATACTTCTGCCGGGACTGTTATCAATAATTGTCTTGTATGCCAGCGAATGCTTCCTTCAATATTTTTTCGCGGAACTTCTTTAGTGAGCTCTTTTATCTCTCCTGCAGAAAATCCCTTCTTCGCCAGTACAGAGTCAACAGCAATATGTATTTTTTTTGTGGCATCTGTAAAATCAACTACTGCACCAGCACCAGTCTTTTCAAGATTGTGTTTGGCAGGATCTTGTTGATTAGAACCATGGAAAAACGTTACATATAAAGACACCATTATTAAAGCAACAATGATTACCAGCCAAATGCTTCTTCTATCCTTGACTTTTGCCATATATAAATCTCCCTTCTCAATACATCCATTTCCATTATTAGTTACGATTACAACGATATCGATATACAGGCCTTCCTACAGCACCGTAGCTAATTTCCACATGCAATAACTCCACACTTTGAAAATACTTAAGATATTTACGAATTGAAACAGGTGACAACCCTACATGATTTGCCATCTCTTCAGCCGTAAATTCATCCTTTTGTTCGAGGATATGTTCCCACACTCGCTTAATGGTATTACGATCTAATCCTTTAGGCAGTTCGCCTTCAATTTGAGAATGTCTTGCAAATATCTGCTGATCTAAATGATTTTGCGATAAATTAGAGGCCTCCTGCATGAACTGTAAACGTTTTTTAAAATTAATTAATGCCGCCTGCATTCGGTCAAATTCAAAAGGTTTTATTAAATAATCAACTGCGCCATGCCTAAGAGCCATTTGGATACTTTGATTATCTCTTGCAGCAGAGACTACAATAACATCCACATTATATTCTTGCTGACGAACCGCAGATAATAACTCTAATCCATTCATGTTCGGCATAAAAATATCCAATAACACCAAGTCAATATTCTTTGCCTTAAGAGCTGCCAAGGCTTCCTCTCCATTTTTTACGATCCCATAAAATAAAAAGCCTTCTACCCGTTCAACATAACGCCGATTCAATTCCGCAACCATAGGATCATCTTCTACAATTAAGACCTTTATCATGCTGATTCCCCTTTACAACGTCTCACGTTATCATTTACACTTATCTTCTCATGAACTCAAATATCATAATCACATTTTTGAAAATACTTATTACATTTTTTACTTTACAAAAATATAATTTGACCTTATCCAAACAGAAAGACTTGTCCTATGCTTACCTCAATCCCTAAGCAAAAGTTCAAGTCTTATAACTTACAGTGTATTTATTATAATACACTCTATTCTATTTGTATACTTGCAATTTTCTGAATGCTTGCTATTGCCGAGTGATGATACGTACTACTCTTTCATAAACGAGATAATCCCACATCCATTTTACAAAGACAACTGCCCGATTGCGGAAATCAATAAGACGTAAAATATGCACTAACGACCATATAGACCAAGCAATGAATCCATGGGTTTTAAATGCCCCCATATGCACCACGGCTGCATTGCGACCAATCGTTGCCATATTGCCTACATCTTTGTACAAGAACTTCTTAAGCTCTTTGCCACGAATTAAGTTTCGTATATTTTTTGCTGTAATATCGGCTTGTTGTATCGCCACAGGTGCTATCATAGGCAAAGGCCGTTCTCCTTGTACATAATGAGCTGCATCACCAATCACAAACACTTCAGGACGATTTGGTAATTGCAAGAAATCATTTACAATAGCTCGTCTCATACTAGCCTGTTCAATGTCTAAGGTATCCAGCAAAGCATTCGCTTTTACTCCCGCTGCCCAAACAACAGTATAGGTTGGAATGACTTCGCCACCTTTTAGACTCATTTTTTCTCCATCATAATCGGTAACCTGAACACACATACGCACTTCTACATGTTTGCGGATTAGGGTTTCTACAGTGACCTCCCGCAGTTCTTCTGGCATAGTAGCTAACAATTTGTCAGAAGCTTCAACCAGCATAATGCGTACTTCTTTAAAATTCAAATGATGATATTCTCGAATCATTACATGATAAATAAGTTCAGATAAAGCACCAGCTGATTCTACCCCAGTAGGACCGCCACCTACAATCACAAAGGTCAGTAGCGCTCGGCGCTTATCCGCATCTTTTTCATGAGCAGCCAGTTCAAACATACGTAGTACATGATTACGAATTGTTACTGATTCATCTAAGTTTTTCATGCCAAAGCCATTGGCCTCCATGGATTTCATTCCAAAATAATTTGTCATTCCACCTACTGCCACAATAAGATAATCATAAGCAATGCTGCCGGTGTTCATAGTCACTACTTTATTATCAAAATCCACATCTGATACCTCCGCTAAGCGAAAGTCCACATTCTTTTGCTCTCTAAAGATGGCTCGGACAGGGTAGGCTATATCATCCACTGACAAACCAGCCGTTGCCACTTGATATAATAAGGGCTGAAATAAATGATAGTTATACTTATCAATCAGAGTAATTTTAACATCTTGTTTTGCTAATGCTCTTGCTGTGCGAATTCCTCCAAAACCAGCGCCAATAATTACAACATGCGGCTTCTTTACCACCGCTTCATTTGGCATATTTATACACCTCCACTAATTTAATTTGTATGCGATTATATATAAACATTAATTACTTTAAAACCAATAAGTGTATTGTAATGGAATGAAACAAATAATTGTACATTATAAATATTTAATAAACAATAACTAACTTAAATAAGTAGACTCATATCGATAAACTCGAATGATCTTTTCAAATTTATGGGGGTTCTTTCTCCTTCACTGCATAAGGAATAGTTACCATAAATATCGTACCTTCTCCTGGCCTACTTTCAAATTCAATAGTTCCTTTAAGGCGTTCTAAACTGCGTTGCACTAGATGGAGACCAAAGCCTCGGTTTCCATCCTTACTAGATATGCCTTTTTCAAACAAAGTATTGCTTACTTCTGGCAATATTCCTTCTCCCGTATCACTTACGTGAATTGATAATGTTTCTTTATCATAATACATATGCAGCTCGATCTCTTTATAAGGACTACTACTCACTGCATCAAAAGCATTTTCTATTAAATTACCAATAATCGTTACCATTTCATGAATCACTTCATTATTCCAAGGCTTAGGCACATAAGTTTCCTCAGCTAAATTCATAATTACATTTTTTTCCCTTGATAAACTTAACTTACTTAGAATAAACCCCGCTAGAAGAGGTTCTCTAATACGTTTGGTAACAAAACTAATTTCTTCTTCATGCTCAGAAGCAATTTTATTAATGTAACTTGCTAATTGCGAGTAACTTTTCAATTTGACTAGTCCTAATATAACATGCAGCTGATTCATAAATTCATGAGCCCTCGCTCTAAGAGCATCTACATAATCCTGAACACCCGTAAGCTGCTCTGCAAGATCTTTTACTTCTGTCTTGTCCCGAAATGTAGATATAGCTCCCACTACTTTTCCATTTACAATCATGGGGAGGCAGTTGGCAATAACAGGTGAACCATGGAACTCTTGCTCTTGATCTACTTGCGCTACACCAGAGTCAATAACATCTAGTAAATTCGTATTTTGTACATAGCTTGTAATGGATTTCCCTACCGGGCTATCATCTTTACCTGTCAAGCCTAATATGCGTATGGCTTCAGCATTTACCAATGTAATTATTCCTCGACTATCGACAGCAAGAATTCCCTCATATACCGATTGGAGCATAGCATTACGTTCCTCCAGTCGATTAGCAATCGCCTCTGGTTCAAGACCGAATAAAATATTTTTAACATTTTTTGACAGAAAGTAAGCACCGATAATGCCAATGATCATACCAATAACAATTGCTAAAAATAGTGCTTTTTGTGTCTCCTTTTCTAAAATTTTTATATTATCCATTAAGACACCAACCACTACTACTCCTATTTGCTCACCTTCAGGAGTAAACACAGGCACAAATGCCCTTAATGCATCTCCTAACGTTCCTTTAGCCACTGAAACATACTCTTTACCTGCTAATGCTTCCGCTTCATCTCCACCAACAAATTTTTGACCAATTTTTTCAAAATTAGGATGCGATTTACGAATTCCCTTCATATCCAAAATCACTATATATTCAACTTCAGCTGCAACGCCACTCTCATTAGCATATTTCTGCATAGCCTCTATATTCTTTTCTTCTACTAAACCTTCAACTACAAGAGGTGATTTTACAATAAGGTGAGCAACACTTGCAGCTTTCCTGGCTGTCGCCTTTTGTGCATCAAATTCAATATTCTGAGACACTAATATATTCGTAATTAACAATGCTATGGCTACAACCGCGAATGTTAGCAACATAATCTTAGTTTGCAATTTTAAGTTCCTATGTAAGAACAAAAACACACCGCCTTACTTTCTAAAAGATATCTCTATTATAAAAATCTAACGGGCAAAAAACAAGAAGAACAAACTCATTTTAAAATATCCAGAGAGAAAACCTTGTTTCTCACTGGATATTTTTTACTACTTATTTTACCTAACTAAGATCTGCTATCTTTTTCCTAAAGCAGCTATATAGATAATAAATTGTTCCTCGCCATCGAGTCCAACAACAGCATTTAGCTGCTCATCATCAAATGCCGCAACAGCACATACTCCACAGCCAACAACTTGTGCCGATAAATATAAGTTCTGACAAACATGTCCTGCATCCAAATGCAAGTAACGATATCCCCTTTCTCCATAGCGCCATTTCATACGACTTGCTTGCGCCCCCCAAAGAAAAGTTACTGCACTTTTAGCAATAAAATTCTGACCCAAACATGCTTTTGTTATTTCCGCGGAAACATGCTCTGCCAAATTTACTTCTATTAACTTATGCTCAATAGCTAAAAAACGATATAAACCTGGTTTAATGCCTTCTACGTTATGAATGAGTAGATATGTCTCAAAAGCATGCCGCGCACCTGCCGATGGAACTGTTCGCAAAGTAGCCTGATTCCCTAATATTTGCTTTACGCCCTGAGTACACCACAATAGATAAGATAGTTCCAATAAACTGATTGGTTCATCTTGGTAATCACGGATACTGGATCTAAGTTCGATTAGAGCCATAAAATCGATTGTAATCGGTGGTATTTCTTCTGGCATTGGTAAATCAATGATCTTATTTTTTTCATCATACGCGCTTTGCAATGATGGCTGAGCTACCATCCTTTCAGAGTCTTTCTGCTCCATATTCTTATAGCGAGTTTGCACCATAAATTCATTTCCGATGGGCTTTATCATGATCACACCTCTAACTTTTATATGAATGGATTATTCTAAGTATACTATCTCTATTCTTCACCACCCCTTAAAAAAAATCCTTCCAGCTGCTATTTTGTAAAATAAAAAACTGCCAATCATTGGGACTGACAGTTTTATTCCATTACAAACTAACCTCTATTTTCTTCTTTTTTGCAGTTCTTCCAATAGTTCACTGATATTTATATTATGATACACTAAAAGCACTAAACAATGGTACCAGAGGTCTGCCATTTCATATAATACTTCTTCCTTACTATTATTTTTTGAAGCAATAATGGTTTCAGCTGCCTCTTCTCCTACTTTCTTTAGTATTTTATCCTGGCCTTTATCAAAGAGATAAGTGGTATAAGAACCAGCTTGTGGATTTCGCTTACGGTCATTCACTACATGGTACAAATCGTGTAAAATAGTGGACACGGATTGTCCGTAAACAGGCGGTATCGTTACCGCTGTTTCGCCTTCCACTTTCTGCGGAACAATTGTACGCCTGAAACAAGATAATGTTCCTTCATGACATGCAACCCCGACTTGCTCTACTTTGATCAACAGAGTATCCCCGTCACAATCATAATACATCTCTTGCACCTTTTGCACATGTCCAGAGGTTTCTCCCTTTTGCCATAAACTTTGGCGACTCCTACTAAAAAACCAAGTAACTCCTGTTTCTACAGTTTTTAATAATGACTCTCTATTCATATAGGCTAGCATAAGAACAATTCCGGTCTGTTCCTGTTGGATAATCGCCGGAACTAAACCATTATTATCAAATTTAATTTGATCTATAGTATTCATAACCGTACCTCCACACCTTTTGATTTCAGATATTGTTTTACCTGTCCAACAGTAAATTGCCCAAAGTGAAAAACAGAAGCTGCTAATACGGCGTCAGCCTTACCTGCCGTAAGTACATCATAAAAATGTACCATATCTCCTGCCCCCCCTGATGCAATAACAGGTACGCCAACTGCTTCCGAAACAGCTCTTGTCAATTTAATATCATAACCATCTTTCGTTCCATCCTTATCCATACTGGTTAAAAGAATTTCTCCTGCTCCCATCGCTGTTGCCTGCTTCACCCAATCTAATACGTCGAGTCCGGTGGGAGTACGTCCTCCATTTATATATACTTCCCATGCATCTTCGCCTCTTTGTCTGGCATCAACAGCCAGAACAATGCATTGGCAGCCAAAGCGCTTTGCCCCTTCGGCAATTAACTCTGGATTCTTGATAGCAGCTGTATTGAGAGATACCTTATCCGCACCAGCTTTTAGCATTTTACGAATGTCTTCAACTGTTCGAATTCCGCCTCCTACCGTAAATGGAATAAAGACCTGAGATGCAGTTTGCTCTACCATTTGCACCATTGTCTTTCTTTCCTCATAAGAAGCTGTAATATCTAAAAATATTAATTCATCTGCAAGTTCTTTATCATAGATAGACGCCAATTCCACTGGATCGCCAGCATCCCTGAGTCCTACAAAATTTGTACCTTTAACGACTCTCCCATCCTTCACATCCAGACAAGGAATTATCCTTTTTGTATACATGATTTCACTCTCCCCGCAGCAGACGCAAAGCATCAGCAAGTTTTAGACTTCCTGTATAAATGGCCTTACCGACAATCACTCCTTCGATGCCATCACTTGCTGCTTTCTTTATCTCTTCAATATCTGATAAATCACGAACCCCTCCTGAAGCAATGACTGGAATCCCAGATGATTTTGCTAAAGCTGCCGTTCCAGGAATGTTCACACCTGATAAAGTACCATCCCGAGAGATATCGGTATAGATAATTCTTGCTACACCGACTTGGGCCATTTTCCTAGCTAATTGTTCCGCTTCAATTCCACCAGTAATGCCCCAACCTTCTACAGCAACCATACCGCCACGAGCATCAATTCCCACGACGATGCGGTCACCATACTTCTCACATGCTGCTGCGACTAAATCAGGCTGTTTAACGGCGACTGATCCTAAAATAACTCGTGCTACCCCAACTTCCAAAAATTGCGCAATCGTGTCTAAATTTCGTATACCGCCACCTAATTGAACAGGAATCCTTACATTTTTTATTATATTCGCAATCACATCTAAATTTACAGGCCTACCCGCTAAAGCACCATCCAAATCAACCAAATGTAGATATTCCGCACCTTGATTTACCCATTGAACCGCCATATCCAAGGGATTATCGGCAAATATAGTTTCTTTATCGAAACGTCCCTCTGTCAACCGAACACATTTTCCATTTCGAATATCAATTGCTGGAAAAACAATCATAATTTCATCTCCTTAAAGTTAGCCAGCATCGCCAAACCAATACTACCTGATTTTTCTGGATGGAATTGTACTGCCTGTATATTGTCCCGCCCAACAGCAGCTGTTACAGAACCACCATAATCAGCAACTGCCGTAATCAAACTTGCATCTTCAGGTACCGCATGAAAGCTGTGAACGAAATATACATAGGATTCTTGAGGTATATTCTCAAACAATGGACTCTTACCAGCAAAAGATATACTATTCCACCCCATATGAGGAATTTTTAACGCAGGAGCCTGTATTTTACGTACCATACCAGGAAAAAGTCCCAACCCTTTTACTTCAGGATCTTCTTCACTGCCTTCAAACAAAACTTGTAATCCCAGGCAGATAGAAAGAAAAGGAGTCCCCTTCGCAACTACCTCATGAATAGCATCAATCATGTGATAGGCTTTAAGATTCTCCATGCAATCGCCAAAGGCACCGACGCCTGGCAATACTACTTTATCAGCTGCTGTAACAATCTCCGGCTCGCTGGTAACTTGAGCCTTTGCCCCTAATTTAGCAAGCGCCTTTTCTACACTATATAAATTACCCATACCATAATCAATAATAGCAATCATAGTTACCCCTCCTATAGCATCCCTTTACTCGACATCACTCCAACAATTCTCTCATCGATAGACGCAGCTTCATCAAGAGCCCTGCCCAACGCCTTAAATATCGCTTCTACGATGTGGTGAGAGTTTTTACCTGATAGTAGGCGCACATGTAAAGTTAGCCCCGCATGTACAGTTAAGGCCCTTAAAAATTCTTCTGTTAATTCACTATCAAAATCACCGATTCTTTCCGAAGGTATCGCTACATCAAAAACAAGAAAGGGACGACCACTAATATCTAAAGATACCATTGCTAAGGCTTCATCCATAGGTACAAAAGCAGTACCATATCGTTTAATACCATTTTTATCACCTAACGCTTTTGTCAGAGCCTGGCCTAAGACAATTCCTGTATCTTCCACAGTATGATGTCCATCTACCTGTAAATCTCCTTGCGCAATGAGCTGCAAATCCATAAAGCCATGTTTGGTAAGCAGCAGTAACATATGGTCAAAAAAACCGATCCCTGTTGCGATTTCACTTTTACCAGTTCCGTCAATATTTAATGTAGTTGAGATATTTGTTTCAGCGGTTTGCCGCCTCATTGTCGCAGTACGCATCATTTGGCCTCCTCTTTCCAATTATTTAAAAATATCTTATATTACTCATTCATAAACGTTTTAATAGTCTTATATACATTATCATTCTCTAAGGGCGTTCCGACTGTAATTCTAATGCAATTGGTAAGAAGAGGGGCAGTACTAAAATCTCTAATACCAATATTTTTTTCAGATAAGTAAGCACTCAACCGTTGTGCTTTATCTGTCTTTATTAAAATAAAATTAGTCTCTGAAGGATAGACTGTAATACCTGCTATTGCGGCTAGGGAATCTGCTAAGCGTTTGCGTTCTCCGATTATCTGCCCAATGATTGGCATGAACTCATCCCGCATTTGATATA
This sequence comes from Pelosinus propionicus DSM 13327, assembly GCF_900114615.1. Taxonomy (GTDB): domain Bacteria; phylum Bacillota; class Negativicutes; order DSM-13327; family DSM-13327; genus Pelosinus; species Pelosinus propionicus. The sequence continues at coordinate 56,482 of NZ_FOTS01000018.1, forward strand.
CTACTTGGGCAGTAATCAGGGACAAGGTATTTATATGGTAAGGCATCATAACTTTATTTACCATAGATGCAATCTCGACATTAGACAACATATATCCTACACGAATTGCCGCTAAGCCATAGGCTTTTGATAAGGTCCTTGCTACAATTAAATGGTCGTACTTTTTCATAAAACCAATTGCTGATTTACCATAGAATTCGTAATAAGCTTCATCAACAACAACAGGACATTGCACTTTTCTTAAAATATATTCAATATCCTCTTGTGGAATAATTGTACCAGTAGGATTATTGGGATTACATAAAATAATCAACTTAGCCTGAGACTGCTCAGCTGCTTCCACAACTTTTTCTGGTGATAGTGAAAAATCTTCCTTTAATGTTACTGGAACAGCTTGGCTATCCGTTAATTGAGCATAAATACCATACATGGAAAACGAAGGGACCGGAAAAACAATGCTCCTGCCTGGTCCTCCGAAAGTTTGGCATAGAGCCAATAAAATCTCGCTTGATCCATTACCAATTACGATATTTTGAATCGTGGTCGCAAAAGCTTCTGCAATCAATGCTCGTAAGTCTAACATTCCGATATCAGGGTAACGGTTAAATGCCATATATTCGATCTGGTTCATGACTCTTTCATGCACTAAAGGAGGTAAATTATTAGGACTTTCATTAGCATCAAGCTTACTGTCCCATTCCTTTTCTTCTACTGAGTAGGATTTTATAGTTTCTAATCCTGGTCTATAATCAAACATCACTTTTTCCCCTCACTTTGATCGCATTGGCATGAGCCTGTAATCCTTCTGCCTCTGCTAATGTAATTACTTGATTCGCCACTGCCTGTAACGCGTTTTTGCTATATGCAATAATACTAGTCCTTTTCATAAAGGTTTCTACATTTAATACAGAATAAAAACGAGCTGTTCCTCCAGTTGGCAATACATGATTGGGCCCAGCCAAGTAATCCCCTAACGGTTCTGGCGAATAAGGTCCCAAGAATACCGCGCCTGCATTTTTTACAAAAGGCAACAAGGCGAAAGGCTGCTCTGTTATGATCTCTAGATGTTCCGGTGCTGAAATATTGGCCAATTCGATCGCTTGCATACTATCTTTCGTTATAATTATCAACCCATTTTTCTCAAGCGATGCCTCAGCAATTTCCTTGCGAGGCAGCTTACCCAATTGAAGCTGAAGTTCTAGCTCTACTTTACTCGCAAGCTTACTGCTGTCCGTAATTAAAATGCTTGATGCTAAAACATCGTGCTCTGCCTGGCTAAGCATGTCAGCCGCAATATACGAAGGATCTGCTGTCTCATCCGCAACAATTAAAATCTCACTCGGTCCCGCTAGCATATCAATATCACAATGCCCATACACCGCTTTTTTAGCCAAAGTAACAAAGATATTTCCAGGTCCAGTTATTTTATCAACTTTAGGAATCTGTGCTGTACCAAAGGCTAAGGCAGCAATAGCCTGCGCTCCACCTACTTTAAATACTCTAGTCACACCCGATTCCCGAGCTGCCACTAAGATACTAGGATTAATGCTGCCGTCCTTACTTGGCGGCACTACCATTATAATTTCTTTTACACCTGCAACAGCGGCAGGAACTGCATTCATAATGACCGATGATGGATAAATAGCAGTACCGCCAGGTACGTACATTCCAACTCTTTCTAAAGGGATGCAACTTTGTCCCAGCATCGCTCCGTATTCCCTATAGGTAAGCCATGTTTTAGGAAGCTGCTCGCTATGAAAAGATCTAACATTTTCAATGGCCTGTCGTATAGCAGCCAGTATTTGCTCATCAACCTTTGTCAAAGCCTCTTGAAACTCTAATTCTGTAACCTCTAATGTATCTTCACTTAAAGTGACACCATCAATTGCCTGAGTATATTGAAGCACTGCTTCATCTCCTTGTTGGCGTACATCATGAATAATTTTGTCCACTACTTGAGAAGCTGTTAGTTCACTGCCGAATACCTTTTTAATATGACTCTTCGCACCTTCTCCTAATATCACTTGATCAAAAGGCGGCTTTATTAATAGTTTGTTTAATTCTATTAGCGTACTATCTTCTGCATATACAATTTTCATGGAGCCACCACGCCTTCCAGCAGAGCTCTTAATTCTTCTGTAATTCTATTAATACGGTCAAACTTTAGTTTAAAACTTACCCTATTAGCAATAAAACGAGCTGTAACGGGTTGAATGGTAGCGACCTCCAGTAAGTTATTTGCCTTTAAAGTACGTCCTGTTTCTACTAAATCGACAATTATCTCTGCTAAACCTACTATAGGTGCTAATTCAATAGAACCATTTAATTTAATAAATTCCATCTGAATGCCCATACTATGAAAAAAGCTTTCTGCTATGCGAGGGTATTTAGTAGCTACTCGCATATGTGCATAATCACTTAATTTTTCTCGTTTTAGTGCTTCTGGTACTGCCACCATCATTCGGCATAAGCCAAATTTCAAATCTAATAATTCATACAAATCCTTTTCTTCTTCCAATAATACATCCTTGCCGATAATTCCAATATCCGCTGCACCATATTCAATATACGTTGGCAAATCTGCCGTTTTGGTAATGATAAAACGCAACTTCTCTTTTTCATTCGTGATTACTAATTTACGTGAGTTTTCACTCAGGTCTTCTGCTGAACATCCTACTTTTGCTAGCATTTCTGCCGAAGGCGAAAATAGTTTGCCTTTTGGCAAAGCAATCGTAAGATACTCCATATCACTCAATGTCATGAAGATCCCCCTAAATCACTTTAGTTATTTAAAGCATTAATATAGTGCTATATTATCACTTGTGAAAATATTCGTCAATATAAATGTAGGAATTTTAGATACGTATGTAGAATCTTCTCTCATAAGAATCTAAAATTAACCTTTGAATAGAAACATTGTAGGTCCTGTGATTCATTTTTAAAATATACCTAAAGGGGTGTCACATTATGCCCAACTTAAATATTCTTGTAATCAATAACTTAGCAGACCGTCATATGAAAATAATTCAAAGTAGTGCTCCTAACAGCAATGTTCTGACATGTAAATATGAAGAAGCGGCAGAATATATTCGAGACATTGACATTTTAGTTCCTTGGGGGTCTATGGACATTCGCCCCCTTTATCTTGCTGCTCCTAAATTAACATGGATACATAGTTTAAGCGCAGGAGTTGAAGGTCTGATCTTTCCTGAAATTCAAAATACCAACACGATTATCACGAATTCAAAAGGAATTCATGGAATTCCGGTTTCAGAACATGTTTTTGCTATGATGCTGGCCTTTACGAGAGGTCTAGATGTATTTATTCGTCAACAAGCAAAACACCATTGGAAACGAGCAACCGTTGATGAAATTCACGACAAGACGATTGGAATCATAGGTCTTGGCAGCATCGGACGAGAAATTGCTAAAAAAGCAAAGGGTATGGGAATGAAAGTGATTGCCAGCAAGCAAACCATGACCAAGGAGCTATTTGTGGATGAGCTATACCCACCTGAAAAGCTCCATGAGCTGCTTTCTCTTGCGGATTTTATAGTCACAGCTTTGCCTTTAATAGAAGAAACAAAGCATTTATTTACGATTAACGAATTTTCCGTAATGAAACCATCTGCATATTTTATCAACATTGCTCGCGGTGGTATCATTAAACAAGACGATTTGATAGCTGCCTTGGATCAAGGATTGATAAAAGGTGCTTGTTTGGACGTGTTTGATGAAGAACCACTTTCGGATACTTCACCTTTATGGGATATGCCAAATGTAATTATTACTCCCCATGTGGCCGCTTTATCACCAAGCTACTTGGACAGGGCTGTCAAACTCTTTGCTGATAACCTGTCCAGGTTTCAGCAAAATAAAGAAATGCTAAATATTATTGATAAGATAAAAGGCTATTAACGGTTTTTCAATGCTTGCTGTCAGACTCTCTAAGCAACGTTAACTCCAGTGGATCATCATCCGCTGGAGTTTTATGATGTTTAGCGATTATTTCAATTACCTTAGGACTTTCACCTATTTCTTTCAACATAGCGGCACTGATAGCAGCATGATGAAAATAAACATAAAAAGCATGTCGAAGATTTGCTAACTTGTTCCCTCGTCCCTGCCTGCTCCATTTTTTTAATCGACTGGAGCAGAAATAATCTCCAATTACAGTTATAATTTTATCAGCCGTACTGATATGGCCTTTTACTTTTCCCACATCATGAAGCAAAGCACATTTGATTAGAAGCTCAATATTTACATCTTTGCGATACTCTGCTAAACGCAAAGATGTATATGCCACATTCAAAACGTGACGCTGATCTGGCACATTCATTGCCCAAAATAAACTTTGGGCTCTCGAGCTTAAATACCGTTCAATAAACACTTTGTCTTTTTGCGTAATTGAAGCATTGAGAGCAGCAATCACTTGTTTTATTCTATGTAATATCATCGATTCATCCGCCTATTATTCCATATATACCAACTTTGCATAGCCTTTACTCTTTCGACTTTCTTCTGCTTGTGCACAAGATTCTGGAATGATAGCTAATTCTACACTGTAACCTGACTGACGCAAAGTATCTGCCTGCTTTATTGCTTCTACTAAATTTTCTTTATTCCATCCAATATAAATATCTTTGCAACTTTGAGTGCTCTCAATTCCTTGGCGTTCTAATGCTAATAATACTCTCTCAATACCCAAGGCAAAGCCAGTAGCTCCACAATTCATTCCAAATGAATTTAGCATCGTATCGTATCGTCCACCACCACAGATTGGAAATCCAAGCCCTGGCGTATAACCCTCAAAGACCATCCCCGTATAATATTCAAAATCACGAATGATTCCTAAGTCAAAATCCACATATTGAGAAACACCGTAGTTTTCTAATAGTTGATAAATAGTTGCTAGGTTATCTAAAGCATTACGACTTTTATCATTTTCCACCATACTATAAGCTTGTTTGAGCATTTCTTCTCTGCCATGAAGTAATGGAATGTGTTTTAGTAAGGTCTGCTCCCTTTGGCTAAGACTACTCTTAACAAGTATTTCACCTAATCCTACTAAATCCCGAGTCACCATCGCATGTTTAATCTGCTGCCTTTGTATGAGCGAAAATTCGCTTTGCTCCATGATTCCATTAATAAAATCAACTTGCCCCAAGCCAATTTGAAACTTCTTTAAACCAGATTTTAACATTGACTCCACAGCCAAAGCAATGACTTCAGCATCAGCAGCCGGCTCTGATGCCCCCATAATTTCCACTCCCGCCTGATAAAACTCACATTGTCTACCAGCCTGAGCTTGTTCATAGCGAAATACATTTGTTATATAAAACAGTTTCATTGGACTTGGGCTATCTTTAAATCGAGTAGCCGCCACACGAGCCATAGGAGTCGTCATATCTGGCCGAAGTGCCAATATGCGATTACTTTTATCAAAAAACTTAAACATATGCTGATCGATATCATTTCCTACGCCAACAGTCATCGTTTCCAGATATTCAATTGTGGGAGTAACAACTTCATCATATCCCCAATTTGCAAATAGCTGAGCCAGCTCCCCTTCCACAGCACGTTTTTTACTAGCTTCTCTCGGTAAGAAATCTCTTGTTCCATATGGAACCTGAGGAACAAATTCATGTTGCTTCATAAATAGAACACTCCTTGCATAAATTAAACTTTCACATCGGTACTTCGCATACTGTTTACTTCTGATCTTTTTGATCATCTAGCCTTTCTAACATAAACTTGTATCCATCAGCCCCATAATGCAAACAACGCTTTACCCTGCTGATTGTTGCTGTACTAGCTCCTGTTTTATCTACAATGTCATCATACGTATGACCAGCTCTTAGCATACGAGCAACTTCCATACGTTGAGCAAGAGATTTTAATTCACTTACAGTACAAATATCTTCAAAAAATTGATAGCATTCTTCTTGATTTTCTAACAACAAAATAGAACGAAATAACTGATCCGTCAGATCATCTTTCAATTTGGGATTTGTAGGCATTTTTCCTTCCCCCATTCTATTAAATCCTTTATTACTTTTAAGCTTTACTTAGTGAAATTATAACATTATGATTTCCTATTTGCAAAGTCATTTTTTTCTTGACACTATTTTATAGAACTGCTAATATATATTTTAGTAAGTTAATATCTTTCATCAAGAGCAGTTGAGGGATTGGCCCAATGAAGCTGCGGCAACCATTCACTTGTGAAACGGTGCCAACTCCACAGGATTGATTCCTGGCAGATGAAGCGCAATTCAGTTTGATAACACGCTTCATTTATGAAGCGGTTTTTTTGTTATTTCAGCAATAGTAGGAAGGGAGATATTCCATTGATTAACCTGCAAGATATAGAGAAAATATATCAAAGTGATAACGGCACAATTCATGCCTTACGAGGCGTCAATTTATCAGTTGAACAAGGAGAAATTTTCGGCATTATTGGAACTAGCGGTGCTGGTAAAAGCACGTTAGTTCGCTGTATCAATATGTTAGAAAGTCCTACTAAGGGTACTGTTACAGTGGATGGTCAAGAATTGACCTCACTAAATGAGCAAGAACTCCGAGAACAGCGTAAAAAAATTGGTATGATCTTTCAACATTTCAATTTATTATCGTCACGCACTGTATATCAAAATATAGCTTTTCCCTTAGAATTGGCAAAATGCAGTAAAGAAGAAATTGATAAAGAGGTATTACACTTACTAGAATTAGTAGGGTTAAGTGATAAAAAGGATCAATATCCAGCGCAATTAAGTGGCGGACAAAAACAGCGTGTGGGCATTGCAAGGGCTTTAGCTAATCACCCTAAAGTATTATTGTGCGATGAAGCGACCTCAGCTCTTGACCCTCAAACCACAAAATCAATTTTAGAGTTATTAAAGGATATTAATCGTAAGTTCCAACTTACCATTGTTCTCATTACTCATGAAATGCAGGTTATTAAAGAAATTTGCAACCGAGTGGCAGTTATTGAAGGTGGTAAGATCATTGAACAAGGCAGGGTAATTGATATTTTCACCCAACCTCAATGCAGTACTACAAAAGAATTTATTAGTTCTATCATTAATCATAACCTTCCTGACTTTTTCAAAGAGATTAGTCTGGCATCGGATCCATCTGCTGATAGTAATTTAATATTGCGTTTATCTTTTATTGGACATTCTACTGAGGAACCTGTTATTTCCAGTATGATTCGCCGCTTTTCGATTGATGCGAGTATTTTATACGGAAATATTGATCATATTCAAACCATACCTTTCGGTACATTAATTGTAGAATTATCAGGTGAGCAAGCCTCTTTGCAGCAAGCTCTTAGTTACTTAAAAACACGTGAATTAGGAATTGAGGTGATTGGTTATGTCGCAAGAAATGCTCGTGCTGTTGGCTAAGTCCCTATGGGAAACCACATATATGGTTGCTGTTTCGAGTTTAATTTCTGCATTGATAGGAATACCCCTAGGTATTATATTGGTTACCACTAACAGGGGTCATATTTTAGAAAATACTCCTCTCAATCAAATTTTAGGTGCAATTGTAAACGCTACCCGCTCTACACCTTTCATAATTTTAATGGTAGCAATTATTCCAGTTACCAGATTATTAGTAGGTACGTCTATTGGAACAAATGCTGCTATAGTACCATTAAGTATTGCTGCCATTCCTTTTGTAGCGCGTATCGTAGAATCAGCTCTTAAAGAAGTGGACTACGGGGTAATCGAAGCAGCCCAAGCGATGGGAGCTTCCCCAAGAGAAATTATTACAAAAGTTCTCATTCCTGAATCCTTACCTGCGATTGTTTTAGGACTCACCCTCACTATTATCAGTCTGATTGGCTACTCAGCAATGGCAGGAGCAATTGGCGGCGGCGGTTTAGGTGATTTAGCAATTCGTTATGGCTACCAACGTTTTCGTGCTGATATCATGTTAATTACAGTGGTTATTTTAATTGCTCAAGTACAAATTGTTCAGTCTACTGGTGACTATATATCGAATCGCCTCAACAAGAAATAGAAGCAGCTAATTTCCTAATTGGCTATCTATAAAAACATCACATAAACTTAGGAGGGTTATCATTATGAAAAAGCTATATCTTGTTCTTCTTGGAATTCTTACTCTAGGACTATTAGTAAGTGGTTGTGGTCAAAAAGAAGCGCCTGCTCCTGCTGCAAAAACTACTGTATTAAAAGTTGGTGCTACTCCTGTTCCACATGCGGAAATTTTAAATATAGTAAAACCAATTTTAGCTAAAGAGGGAATTGACTTACAAATTGTTGAGTTTACCGATTATGTAAAACCAAATATTGCAGTAGCCGAAAAAGAATTGGATGCAAACTTCTTTCAGCATATTCCTTACTTAAATAAATTCTCAACAGAACGTAATTTGGCATTAACCTACACTGCTGCCATTCACATTGAGCCAATGGGAATTTATTCAAAGAAAATTAAGAATTTGAATGAATTGGCATCTGGCGCTAAAGTAGCTATCCCTAATGATCCTACAAATGGCGGTCGTGCTTTAGCTATCTTAGAAAAAGCAGGACTTATTAAATTAAAAGACGGCGTAGGCGTCAGCGCTACTGTAAGTGATATTGTAACAAATTCTAAAAATATTCAAATTAGTGAATTAGAAGCTCCTCAACTTCCTCGTGTACTTGAAGATGTAACTATTGCTGTCATCAATACCAACTATGCATTGGAAGCGAAATTGGTACCAACTAAGGATGCTCTATTCCTTGAACCAAAAGATTCTCCTTATGCTAATATTTTGACCGTACGTAAAGGCGACGAAAATCGCCCTGAAATTCAAAAATTAACCAAAGCCCTTACATCTGACGAAGTAAAAAAATTCATTAACGAAAAATATCAAGGTGCTGTAATACCAGCATTCTAATCATCTTGGAGGGATCCTTTATGGGGAAGCGGTTGCAAATCGTCACTACTTTTTTTATACTGGCAAGTATCGCGGCACTGCTGTCATGGCATAGTTCGTTGCATATGAGTTATGTATATAGGCCAATAAAAGTAGGCGTTTCGGCCGGTCCCCATTTTGTAATTATGAACCAAGTTAAAACGATCGTCGCAAAAGACGGTATTGATCTGCAGATTGTTGTATTTTCTGATTATGGCAAGCTCAATGAGTCTTTACACCGCAGAGAAATTAGTCTTAATAGCTTTCAGCATCAGCCTTATCTTGATAAAGTACTGGATGATCACAACTACGAAATTACTCCGATTGCTAAAACGGTTCTATTTCCAATGGGAATCTATACGAAGAAAATAAAAAATCTTAGCGAGTTACCTGAAGGCAGTCAAGTTGCCATTCCAAAGGATTTATGGAATGGCAGCCGAGCCTTGTTGTTATTGGAGAAAACAGGCCTAATTGTTTGCAGAAAAACAAAGGATTCTTTAAGAACCCCTGATGACATTATAGATAATCCTAAGAATCTTAGTTTTATACAAATGGATGCCACACAGATCACTTCTGCTATTGACAAGGTAGATATTACTCTTATCAATGCCAATTATGCAGCCGAAATTGGCTTGGTGCCAACTAAAGATGCACTTGTATTGGAAGATGTACATTCACCTTATGTAAATCTTTTAGTAGCTGGCACTAACGATGTCAATCATAAAGATCTAGGAAAAATCATTGCAGCTTATCAAACACAGGAAATTAAAAATTTTTTAAATGAACATTTTCAAGGTACTGTAGTCGCTGCTTGGTAAAGAATATCCCCTCCATAACCATGGAGGGGATATTCTTTCATCTCCGATCTGCGGAGATGCTATCTTATTTATGGAATTGAAGTTTTCCTTCTTTGAAATGTACAACATTCAAGTTAGAACGTTCCGCAATCTCTAGTCCTGCCAGCAGCTCTCTACCAACATCTTTGACATTATGAGCATCGGATCCAATTGTTACAATACGTCCTCCCAACTCATAAAAGCGCTTGTAGATCGGTATTATTGTCTCTACTGCCGCTTTGTTCCCCAAACGCCTAGTATTAATCTCTAGAGCCTTTTCTTTCTGGGCTAAAATCGTTAAAATCTCATCAATATAATCGCTAAATTCATGATAGTAGACTTCTGGATCTTGAAAGCGTGCATATCTGGCAATATAATCAATATGCCCTAAACTATGGATACCATCATAACAAGTTACACATTGCTTCATCGCTTTAAAATAATGTTCATATGCTTCTTGTTTAGTTCTTCCTTGATAAAATTCTGGAGTATATAGGTCAATATTATCAATTACATGTACAGATCCAATAACATAATCAAAAGGATACTTCTCTACTAATCGACAATTTTCTTCTAAACAATCTGATCGCATACCGATTTCTATGCCTAGAAGAACTTTTTCATTACGATATTGAGCATACTGGGAAAAATATTTTTCTACATCAAAGATAAAAGCCTTCGGTTCTGGATACGCAATATCCATATGTTCCGTAATAATAATTCCTATATTTAATTCCTCTGCCTTTACTACAGCATCAGCCATCTTCATTTTTGAATCGGTAGAAAAACAGGTATGCATATGGCTATCAAATAACATTTTTACCTCCAAGGTTTTTGTATCATCTATCTTCTATACTTATTTTATACAAAAATAAAGAAAATCCTGCTTTTAGATCTTTTACTATATACTCTTCTTTTTCTATAGAAATAAACAATATTGTAGTCTGTTGTATTTATTTAAACTATCAACATATTTTTCAAGTATACATTTGAAACTATTGAAGAATGTTTGTCTTTGTAATATACTAAAGGCAAAAATAGCAATTACTTTTTAAGCAATTGTATGATACTAGGTATGGGGGTGATTCCATTGAGCACTGAAGAAGATCTGCAAACCTTAGATGCTAGGGAGATGTATCTAATGTACAAGATAGTGGAATCCTTAACTTCATATATATAACATCAATCAATGTGCTTTCGCATTGAGGCATTATACGGATAATACCACAACAGGAGGTTTTCACTATGGCCAGAGAAAGAATCAGCGATCTCTTTTCCGCCTTCTGTATATGGATAGTTATTCCTTTATTAGCTATTAGCTTATTATTTCTCTTAGTCCAAAGCGGAAATCGGTTGCTGTTGGTTATTTTCCCTTTATTAGCCGTTGTTTTTTTTATAACCAAACAACTTAATTAAAGCTTAAAGCTAGTAGTATAAACCTATATAAAAGGGACTTGGCCCATTAGGTCAAGTCCTTTTTTACTATATTATAATTGCATTAATCTCTTTAATCAAACCGTAAATCATATTTTCTATTTTTTATCTATCAGCAGCACCGTACAAAAAAAGTTCAGCAATAGTATGTGCCGTATCACCAATATTTTTATCCACAAAATCGCGAAATACAAAGGTTACAATAACACTAAACAAACCATGAGCAGCACGTGTTGCATCACAACTTTCACGGATAAAGCCCTTGCTTTGAGCTTCTAATAAAACCTTCTCAATCATGCCAATCGTCTCACAGAAACAGGTTTGATATTTCTCCAGCTGCTCTTGAGTAAAGTTTGATGATCCGTTTGCACCAAATCCACGCACTTCATGCATCATAACTCTCCATAAGTTGGCATGCTTTACGTAAAACTCCAAAAAAGCTTTAATTATGGTTTCCACCTTCTCTAAAGGAGGCTCAGAAGAATTAACAATACCTTCAATTATGATTTGAAAAGGCATACTACATTCTTTAATTAAGGTATAAAAAAGTTGTTCTTTATTGACAAAATAATTGTATACAGTGCCTTTACCAGTATCGGCTAAAGCAATAATTTCATCTACTGTAGCCCTATGATAACCTTTACTGGAAAATACAGCATAAGCTGCCTCAAGTATCTGCTGTCGTTTATTTTGAGAATCATGGAAACCAATATTTTCACGAATATGCTTCATTTCTGCCTCCAAAGTACGAAATTCATAAACATTCTTTAATAATTCTAATTGCATTCTTATAACAAATCTTTTCGATATCATCTGTAGTAAATCCATTGGAAATAAGTGCATCCACTAATTTATTAATGTTACCAAGATGGGAAATTTCCAATTGGTATTCAATACCGTCAAAATCTGTTCCTAAAGCCACGACATCAATACCGCCAATCTTCACAATATGTTTAATATGGCGTACCATATCATCCGCTCTACTCCAATTTGATCCCGCCAAAAAGTTCCCTGAAAAATTGATTCCCATGATTCCCCCTTTTTCCGCCAGCAGAGTAATCATATCATCCGTCAAATTACGCCGATGCTCTCTAATTGCACGCGCATTAGAATGAGAAGCAACAAAAGGTTGATTGGACAAAGCAGCGACATCGTAAAAACCTTGATCTGAAAGATGAGAAACATCAATTATCATACCTAATTGATTCATTTGACCAATTACTTGTTTGCCGAAATCCGTTAATCCCAGCTTCCCATACCGCTCATCAACATTGGGATAACCAATTTCATTTGGATAATTCCAAGTTAACGTGAGAAGTCTCACACCCAATCGATAGAAATTCCGCAGATTCTCCAAGCGTCCTTGTAAAGCTCCTCCTTCTTCAATTGTAAGAAAGGCCGAAATTTTTCCAGCTTGCTGATTTAAAAGCAAATCTTGATAATTCTGTGCTATAGCAATATATGAATGTTGACTCTTCATCTCTCGATGAAAAACATCAAGCATACTTAAGCAATATTGCAACGGATTTTGCTGCTTTGCTAAATCAATATACAATGCAAAAAATTGTGCTAAAGCATTACCAGATTGCAATTTCTCTATATCTACGCTTAGGTTATTATGATATAAATTTAAATGTGGTTGATCCATTAAGTGCATTATTGTATCGCAATGTAAATCAATTATTTGCATAGTACACTCACCTTTCCTGCCTATACGGAAATGATGGTCAAGCACTAACTTAAACAAAGCTCTGCTGACAAAAGGCAGAGCTGCTTTTAATTCAAATTAATTATACCATTACAAATGATACCTGACAATGACGATAAATTATATCTATTTATTTTACTGAAAATTCTATCATATATTTTTTTCTTGGATTCTATGTTCCACCTAATATAAAATGCCACAATTCATTTCAAGGTACCCCAATAAGCAGCTATAAGAAGATTGGGGATACTTAAAATAAATGTGGCATTCACTATTTTTTCATTAATAAACTAGAAACTAAATAGCGTTATTTTAGGACTCTTGCTGAAAAAGCGCTGTAGATAAATAACGCTCTCCTGAATCAGGCAATAAGACAACAATATTTTTTCCTTTATTCTCAGGACGTGATGCAATTTGAACAGCGGCATAAACGGCTGCACCACTTGAAATCCCTACTAACAAGCCTTCGGTTTTTGCAAGTTCTCTGGAAGTTGCAAAAGCATCTTCATTATGGACACCAAAAATTTCATCAACAACACCAAGGTTAATTACAGCCGGAACAAATCCAGCACCAATGCCTTGAATTTTGTGTGGACCTGGTTTACCACCTGATAAAACAGGTGAATCAAAAGGTTCAACTGCAATAACCTTAACGCTTGGTTTCTTTTTCTTTAGCACTTCAGCTACACCAGTTACTGTACCACCAGTACCTACACCTGAAATGAAAATATCAACTTCTCCATCTGTATCTCTCCAGATTTCTTCGGCAGTAGTCTGTCTATGTATTTCCGGATTTGATGGATTTTTAAACTGTTGTAAAATAATGGAGTTGCTATTTTCAGCAGCCAATTGCTCAGCCTTACTTATAGCCCCTTTCATCCCTTCTGCTCCCGGAGTTAATACCAATTCAGCACCTAAAGCTTTTAACAGATTCCGTCTTTCAATACTCATTGTATCAGGCATACACAATACTAATTTATAGCCTCGCGCTGCAGCTACAAAGGCTAAAGCAATACCTGTGTTGCCACTGGTAGGTTCAATTATTATTGTATCTTTATTAATTAGTCCTTGTTTTTCTGCATCCGCAATCATAGCATAACCAATACGATCCTTTACACTGCTGAGCGGATTAAAATACTCTAATTTCGCAATTACCTTTGCAGCTAAACCTTTTTCACCATTATATTTAGTAAGTTCCAGCAGCGGCGTATTGCCAATAAGTTCAGTCAACTGTTTTGCAATTTTAGCCATGTTAAACGACCTCCATTTTTTATTTTTTTGATAGAAAAGAAAAAGGCTAAGGAAGTCCCACAAAAGAACAATTCCTTAGCCTTCAGTTTTCTGATCGGCTAACCAATATATTATGTCTATATTTAATCATAAATACTCTGATTTGTCAAGTTAATATTTAATTTTTAATAATAAAATTGCGTTGAATCACAAGCCCTGCCCTGTGAAAAGTTACCTATATCACTTGCTTTTATATACCATCACCATAGACACCTTCCACCTCTGGAAAACGTCGTTTTTCAGTTTTTTCAATTTGGACAGCTTTACCATCTTTTATCTTCACAACTAACTGACCATATTGTAAATGGGATAATTCTCCTAAGATTTTCTTGCGAAGAAGGTTGATTTCTTCTGTATTCTTTTTTTCCTGCCGAAAGTTCTTCTGGCTAGAAATAATAATTTTTTCTGTACGTTCAATTTGAATGATATGCCCATCCTGAACGATTAATACAATCTCACCAAAACTAATATTTTGTATACTCTGATCAATTACGGCCAATGCTTTTGCAGGAAATGAGATTTTTTCTTGCATGCTCTTACTCCTCCATTGCTAATGTTAAATCTGCCAAAAGATCCTTTGCATCTTCTACTCGGACATGCAAAAGTTGGTACAAATGCTCTTTCTTTCACCTTATTCATCTCTTAACGATTCTATGACTAGTACTTTTTCTATAACATAGTTTTAATCTGCTAATGCTTGTTCTAAGTCATTAATGATATCACTGGCGTCTTCAATACCAATGGATAAACGCAATAAACAATCAGATATTCCCAAACGTTCTCGAACCTCAATCGGCACATCAGCATGAGTTTGTACCGCTGGTAACGTAATCAGAGATTCTACCCCACCAAGGCTTTCGGCAAAACGAATCATTTGTACTTTACGCAGTACTTTCTTAACTCTTTCTGGATTATCAACCGCGAAAGACAGCATACCGCCATAACCAGATGCTTGACTATCATGTATATCTTTGCCTTGATGATCCGCTAATCCCGGGTAATATACTTTAACAACTTTTGAATGGCGAGTCAACCACTGCGCAATAATTTGCGAATTTTGATTATGCTTTTCCATCCGTAATGCCAAGGTTTTCATACTGCGAATCAATAGCCAACTATCATTAGGTCCCAAAATTGCCCCAGTTGAATTTTGGATATAACGTATCGAGGCACCTAATTCAGCATCCCGTGCAACGACTAGTCCGCAGACCAGGTCATTATGGCCCGCTAAATATTTACTACCACTATGAATGACCACATCAGCTCCCAACTCTAAAGGACGTTGGAAATATGGTGTTAAAAAGGTATTATCAACAATAACATGAATATCATTTCCTTTAGCTAATTTTACAATAGCACGAATATCGACAATCTTCATTAGCGGATTGGTCGGTGTTTCTACCAATATTGCTTTAGTAGCAGATGTGATACTCTGTGCTACTTCTTCTATATTACTTCCATCTACAAAACTTACTGTTAAACCAAAATTACTAAATATTTTATCAATGACCCGATATGTACCACCGTAGCAGTCTTCTACAACCACCAAGTGATCTCCTGTCTTATACAACATTAATATAGCAGTAACTGCAGCCATCCCTGAAGCAAACGCTAAACCAACTGCACCATTTTCCAATGCAGCAATACCTTCTTCCAATACTTTTCTTGTAGGGTTCTGGCTGCGAGTATAATCAAACCCAGTGCTTTCACCAAGAGCTGGATGGCGAAATGTTGCTGATTGATATACAGGAGTGCTTATAGCACCCGTTTTTTCATCTGTACAGACACCAATGTGTACAATTTTTGAATCTAGTCTCATAAATGCCTCCTAAATCTTTATTTTTAAAATTAAAAAACCTCTTTCCGAGGAAAGAGGTTTTTTCGAACAACCATCTTCCTCTTATCTGTCAGGATTCGCATCCTGCTGGAATTAGCACCACTGCATTTCTGCCGGTTGCTGGGTGTCATCGGGCCAGTCCCTCGACCACTCTCGATAAGAGTTTATTCATTTGTATGATTATATCATATGATATTCTAAATGGTCAATATTCCGTTAACATTTTTGAACTTTTTTTACGATTTCATTCATACTTTTGTTAATTAACTTAGCAAATAGGATCTTTTAAATGAATTGAACATAGATGAACGAAGAAAAAAGGTCTCTAGTTTTTTTCAACTAGGAACAGAACACGGAAATCTTTCTAGGAAGAATCGTAACACTAAGAGGCAATTTAGGTCCTAATTCTCCATCTAAGTCGCTTTCTACTTCTTCTGCACATTCTATATAAATCGTTTCTGCTTGCAGGCAAGTAACATATCTACTATTACAGTGAATACCTTTTAAAAAGCTAATAAATAAACTCATTAACTCAGGCAAGTTGCATTTTTTTACAATAAGTACATCCAGTTTACCATCATCAATTTTAGCATGAGGTACCAAATTAGGAAATCCGCCAACAGTACCACTATTCATGATCAAAAATAAAAAAATATCTTCTTCAAGAATCTGCTGTTCTGTAATAATTCGCATTTTTAATGCCTTAAAATTAGGCAATTCTCCAAGTCCCTTTAAATAATATGCAATTTTTCCCAGAGTGTTTTTTAACATGCTATCTGCATTATGAGCTACCGATGTCATTAATCCGGCACTGGCAACATTAAAAAAGTATTCATCATTGACTCGACCTACATCAATTCTTTTCCGCTGTCCTTTTGTAATTGTCTCTACACAAGTATCAATATTTTTATCTAACTGCAAATATGCTGCAAAATCATTAGATGTACCACTTGGAATAATACCTAGAGGAAGATCTACTTCGTGTCTGAGCATATTATTAATTACACTATGAATAGTGCCATCGCCGCCAGAAACAATAATGCCATCTACAACAATCTCTTTCACCAGCATGATAAAAGTATCACTCTCTTGTTCATTACTAACTCTAAGAGGAATTATAATACAATCTTTTTTTTGAAAAGCCTCAATTACATTATCCAACTTAAATTTAAAGCTGGCATCACCTGATATTGGATTATATACAAGGATAAATTTTCGCAATCTGATTCCTCCTCCTTGCCCAATCACTATGTATAATAGGATTCATATCTTATTATTGTAATGCATTCGTCAGTACAAAGTCTACCAAGAATTATCTGATAACTAAATTTTATAAATAATCTCCTCCAACAATCCGTAAACCTCTAAAACCTCTCCGTCCTAATCAATAGTAGATATTTCCTGTTTACATAACACTTATTGTCTAGTATCATTATTCTAGTTAGTAACATTACCAGCTGATTAATAACTTAGAGTATTAAATCTCTAAATACGGCTCTAACAAATCGAAATTGGACTAGGAGGTCTTTATATGAAGAAATATCGTATGCCTATCATACTTCTTATCCTTTTCACTTTTTCCTTCACACTGATTATGCCTGCAACAGTTGCTATGGCGGCTTCGCCTTTGAATACACTCACACAAACATCCTCTGCAAATCCAAAGAATAGTAGTTCTTCTTTTAATCTTCTTAACGTTCTAATTGGAATGTTATTAGGAAATTTATTAGGAAAAAACAATATATCTGAAAATCCTAACGTTAACATCAAGCCCGTACCACTTCAAGAAACGGATAGCAAATCCGCAACCAGTGCTTCTGCAAAAGGAGATGCAATTATTGCTACCGCAAAAACCTATATGGGCGTTCCATATGTTTTTGGAGGGGAATCCCCTACTTCAGGACTTGACTGTTCCAGTTTTACACAGCTTGTTATGAAGAAAAATGGAATTACTCTTCCTCGAACAGCAGCTGAACAATATAGTCAAGGTACCCCAATAGATAAGGAAAATTTAGAAATCGGTGATTTAGTATTTTTCACTACCTATAAGCCAGGAGCATCACACGTAGGCTTCTATATGGGAAATCAACAATTTATTCATGCAAGTTCAGCAGCAAAACAAGTAACGATCAGCTCTTTAGATGAGACTTACTACACTGAACATTATATCGGCTCACGCCGTTATATTAAGTAGGACAGACCCTCAAAGGCAATTCCGTACCACGCAAGCATGGTGCGGAATTGCCTTTTGCATGTGACAAAAATATAGTTAGAGTCGTATTGCCTGCAATGGCCGCTTATCTTTCCAAAGTTTACACTTTGTAACCTCTTTTTTTACCCGTATAATAGTCCATTCTTATTTTATACACAACAGTTAGATCTTTAGCTTTTTCAATATACGCGTCACCTTCGGACACAAAGTTAATACTATATTTCTGTACAAAAGTTCTCAAGACATTTCTCTTTTCCTCTTGTTCTTCTACTTTAGCGGCAGTTCCATATACAACCACGCTTTCGTAATCTGTAGAAAACTGCTCTGATACAACACTAGTTCTTCCCACCACAGTAAAACATACTTTAGCATTTAAAGTAATATTATCTAGCTTATGTCCATCAAGGGCACAATGAAAATAAATATTACCATTGCTAATTACATAATTGAGCGGTACCGCATAAGGCTGCCCATCTGAATCTGCAGTCGCTAAAATTCCATAGCTACCTTGAAATAGAAGATCATAAGCTTCTCCCTGCTCCATCTCTCGATCTTTTCTTCTCATACCCATTACATTTTTCTCCTCAAAATCTTTATCTATTTAACTTCCTGAAACTTATGCTAAAATGATAACTCTTCATTTATATCACTAACTAATAAATATACTCCGCCTTTATGGGGGATTAAAGGAGTTTCCTGTATATCAATATGCTTTACGATTCTAAAGCCATTGCGTTCATAAGCTCTTCTAGCAACAGTATTATCAGCCATAACCATTAGGCTCAATTGGCTACATCCATTCTCCCTCGCTCTTTGCTTTGTTAATGCAATTAGTTTACTGCCAATACCCGTTCCTCGAAACTCTTCATCTACATAAATTGAATCTAAGAACCAGCTATTTTCCACTTTTGAATTATAAAACTCTTTTAAAACTGCAAGTCGATCACTCGGAAAAAAGCTTCTAGTGCTTTCAGTAATTCCATGAAAATCCGATGAATAGGAATAGACAATCCCTATGATATTACCTTGATGCTCTGCAATAATAGCATTTTCATACGAATCAGTACCTTGTTTTTCTTCTATTGATTTTGCCATCACCTCGGTTCTTGAATATTGCCCTAATAGACCATGAAAGAGAAATTCCATAATTCCACCAGAAGCACGATCAATTCCCTCAGCAATTTTCATACTATCTTCCATCTTTCCTGCGCGGTACAAAATTTCCATATTCGCATATATCCCCAATCTAAAATAGTATCATACTTCTATATAACCTTAATAAAGAAGCCTATATCCAATATTTATTGGATATTATTATACACTATTTTGATACTACAAGAAAGAGGCATTTGACGGCTCACTACTGAGCCGTCAAATGCCTCTTTTAAGATCTTACAACTTACGATTGTGCAAGTCTTTTATAAGTTGCTAATCTTTCTTTAGCATCTTTTTCAGTTTTTGCAAATAAGGCATCAGCTAATTCTGGATATTGTTTCTTAAGAGATGCAAAACGTACTTCACCCATTAAGAATTCTTGGAAGTCAGCTGTTGGCTCCTTAGAGTCTAGAATGAATGGGTTCTTATTTTCTTCTTTCAGTACTGGGTTATATCGATACATTCCCCAATATCCGCATTCTACAGCATTTTTAATTTCAAGCTGGCTAAAGCCCATGCCTTTTCTCAGACCATGACTTATGCAAGGAGCATACGCTATGATAAGAGATGGGCCTGGATATGCTTCTGCTTCAGCAATTGCTTTTAATGTCTGATTTTTATCAGCACCCATAGCAATTTGTGCAACATATACATAACCATAACTCATGGCCATCATACCAAGATCTTTCTTCTTCGTGGTCTTACCGCTAGCAGCAAATTGAGCAATTGCTGCTGCCGGAGTAGATTTGGATGCCTGTCCGCCGGTATTAGAATAAATTTCAGTATCAAGTACTAAAACATTCACATCTTCACCAGATGCCAATACATGATCCAAACCGCCGTAGCCAATATCATAAGCCCAGCCATCTCCACCAAAGATCCATTGTGATCTTTTCACCAAGAAATCTTTATTCTTATCAATTTCATTCAATATAGCATTGTCGCCTTTTTCTGCAGCTACAAGGCTAGCCACAAGATCTGCTCTAGAACGACTTGCTTCACCACTATCTTTATGTTCCTGCCAATCTACTAAAGCAGCTTTTAACTCAGCACTAATATTCAGTTCTGTAGCTTCTTTAATTGTTGCAGCTAATTTTTCTCTTATTGCTTTTACACCTAAATGCATGCCAAGACCGAATTCAGCATTATCTTCGAATAGAGAATTCGCCCATGCCGGACCATGTCCTTCATGATTGGTTGTGTAAGGTATTGATGGAGCACTGCCACCCCAGATGGACGTACAACCTGTAGCATTCGCAACCATCATGCGATCACCAAACAATTGAGTAACTAGTTTGACATAAGGAGTTTCGCCACAACCTGCACAAGCGCCAGAGAACTCTAATAACGGCTGTTCAAATTGGCTGCCTTTTACAGTATTCTTTTTCATAGGATTTTCTTTTGGTGAAATATTAGCAAGGTGATCCCATAATTTCACTTCATGTAATTGTGTTTCCAACGGTTTCATAATCAATGCTTTTTCTTTTGCAGGACATACCTGCGCGCAGTTACCGCAACCAGTACAATCAAGAGGAGATATAGCAAGTCTGAACTGTAAATCTTTTATACCAACGGCTGCTTTTGCAGTAAAGCCTTCTGGTGCGTTCTTCATCTCTTCTTCATTCACTAAGACAGGTCTGATTACAGCATGCGGACATACAAATGCGCACTGATTACATTGGATACATTTATCCATTTGCCATTCAGGAACATTAATTGCAATACCACGTTTTTCAAAGGCAGATGTCCCTAGAGGGAATGTACCATCTTCCATGCTGCCGGTAAAAGCACTTACTGGTAATGAATCGCCTTCTTGTCTATTCATTGGTACAAGGATTTTTTCAATAAATTCAGGTACTTGTTTTTGATTTGCATTGCTGCAAGCACAAGCAAAATGAGCTTCATCTTTTGTGCTGTCACCAGCAGTTTTCCAGCTTTCTGGAATTGTGACTTTAACAATAGATTCTACGCCTTTGTCGATAGCAGCATTATTCATGTCAATTACTTTTTGACCTTTATTACCATAAGAGCCAACAACTGCATCTTTTAAGTATTTAACCGCATCTTCAACTGGAATAATATGAGCAATTTTAAAGAATGCAGACTGCATGATCATATTAATTCTGCCGCCTAATCCAATTTCTTGCGCAATTTTTACAGCGTTCAAAGTATAGAAGTTAATATTATTTTGTGCAATATAACGTTTCATAAAGCCTGGCAATTTAGTTTCTAATTCTTCTTGATTCCAAATACAATTTAACAAGAAGCTGCCATTTGGTTTAAGTCCAACTAATACATCATATTTATCTACATAAGATTGATTATGACAAGCTACAAAATCAGCTTTGTTAATTAAATATGGAGATTTAATTGGCTTTTTACCAAATCTAAGATGGGAAACTGTAATACCGCCAGATTTTTTAGAATCATATGCAAAATAAGCTTGTGCGTACATATCCGTTTTATCGCCGATAATTTTGATTGCACTCTTATTAGCACCAACTGTACCATCTGAACCAAGGCCCCAGAACTTACAAGCTTTTGTTCCTTCAGGAGTTGTATCAACGTCTGCAGCAGTTGGCAAAGATTTGAAGGTTACATCATCAACAATACCGATGGTAAATCCATCTTTAGGTGCATCAGCTTTCAAATTTTCATAAACAGCAACAATATGAGCAGGTACTACATCTTTTGAGCCAAGTCCATATCTTCCGCCTACAATTACAGGGTGAGTTCCACGATTGTAGAAGGCAGTCTTTACGTCAAGATATAAAGGCTCAGCCAAAGAACCAGGTTCTTTGGTTCTATCAAGAACAGCAATCTTTTTTACTGTTTCAGGGATATACTTAAAGAAATGTTCAATAGAAAATGGTCTGTATAAATGAACATTCAATAAACCAACTTTTTCACCATTTGCATTCAAATAGTCTACGGTTTCTTCAATCGCTTCACAAGCTGAACCCATAGCAATAATCATTCGATCTGCATCTGGTGCGCCATAGTAATTGAAGAGATGATAATCTCTGCCAGTAATTTTATTAATCTCAGCCATGTAATTTTCTACGATTTCTGGTAACGCATCATAATATTTATTAGAAACTTCTCTCTCCTGGAAATAAATATCAGGATTTTGCGCTGTACCGCGAAGCACTGGATGATCAGGATTCAATGCATTTCTTCTGAAAACATCTACAGCATCCGTGTCTAGTAATTTTGCGAGTTCATCATACTCAATGGTTTCAATTTTTTGTATTTCGTGAGATGTTCTAAATCCATCAAAGAAATTGATGAAAGGAACTTTACCTTTTATAGCTGCCAAATGAGCTACAGCACCCAAATCCATAACTTCTTGTACGCTGCTTTCAGCAAGCAAAGCACAGCCAGTTTGTCTAGCAGCCATAACGTCCTGATGATCGCCAAATATATTAAGCGCATTGGTAGCCAATGCTCTAGCACTAACATGGAAAACAGCCGGCAATAACTCTCCAGCTACTTTATACATGTTAGGAATCATTAGCAAGAGACCTTGAGATGCAGTATAAGTCGTAGTCAAAGCACCTGCTTGTAAAGAACCATGCACTGCACCAGCAGCACCAGCCTCTGACTGCATTTCCATAACTTTTACGGTTTGTCCAAAAATATTTTTCTTTCCCTGAGCCGACCATTCATCAACAGCTTCTGCCATAGGTGAAGATGGGGTAATTGGAAAAATCGCTGCCACATCTGTAAAGGCATAAGAAATATAAGCTGCAGCAGTGTTCCCGTCCATTGTCTTCATTTTTCTCATAAGTATCTCCTTCTTTCTCTTTATGTTACTAAATGCGACAAGTAATCTTGTATACAATATTCATATTTTTTATTCATGATTCCATACAAAAATTACTTCACCACAATTTTCTACTCAGTTATCATTCGACATTGAAATCAAAATTCCTATATAAATGCAAAAAAAAATATTTTTTTTTGCAAACTTTATTGACATTCGCTAAATTTTCTGATAAATTATAAGTTCTATTATTCACTTATTCTTTCTTTAAATTGTGAATTTGTAAATTATCTAAACCATAATCATCAAACTCTTGGTGGTATTCTTGATGAAAAGACATTTCTTTTTCAAATCGTTCACTAATAGACATTTGTAAAATGGCTTCTTCACCATATTTTTTGATGAAATCCCTCCTAGCAAGTCTTTCAATTAATTCTTCCCAAAATGTTGCATTTTCAAAATTTTCAATATGCTTAACAATCTGACTCTTTGTCATAATTTTTTTATTAAGAATATACGCTCCCGATTTTTCGTTTTTTTCCACCATTTTTTCCATGCCAAATTCATTTGCTAATGCTAATATCTTTTGCTCCAATTCTTCATATGGCTTTTTTTCCTCCATTTTTTCCTCTGAATGAGCATGTAATACCCAATCACTTAGGTATACCAAATCCAAAAGCAGCTGATATTCTTTTTTAGTGATATTAATCTTCATATTTTTCTCCTTTTTTTTAAAAAAATGCATGACTTTTAAATTTAGCTATATTTACCTATAAATCCTGCTGCTATAAACAAAATTCTTTATACGCTAAAATACTATATATCTTTAAAAAGTACAAAGATGCGAAAGCTATAAAGAAAACCTATAAATTTTAAAATAAAGGATGCAAAAAGTGCAGGCTGAAGGAGTAAAACTCCCCCTCTCAACCTGCATTTTCTGCACCCATTACTTTTGTGCTTAAGAATAACCAAGCACATTATACATTTTCCTTGAGGACCTACATATTACAATTTTATATATTGCCCTCGTTTCGCTCTTTCTGGAAGACCAGGTGAATCTTTACCTCGCTGCGTCACTTCTTCAAGGGGAATATGCAGTTCACGAGCAATAATATCCTTTACCCGCGCACGGCAGAATCCACTTTGGCATTTTCCCATGCCTGCTCTTGTACGTCTTTTAATCGCATCAATGGATCTAATGTTAATGCAACGATGCAGAGCATCAACAATCTCAGTTTCAGTTACCTGCTCACATCTACAGATGATATGTTCATCAGGATTTGTGGAGTTTATATCACCCTTAAAATTTTTATCTTTTACTTGAACAATCGGCTTACGATATGCTATAAAGTCACTCTTTCCTTTCAGCTCTAATCCAGCGTTTTTTAGAATTTCAATGACTTTTAACGCAATAGCCGGGGAAGCAGTAAGCCCTGGGGAGTCAATACCAATCAAGTTAATAAACCCTGCTATACGACTCTCTTCAATAATCCAATCTTTTTTACCGGAAATAGGTCGATTCCCTGCAAAGGATGTAATTGCTTGTCTCATGTCAAAATCAGGTACAGACATTCTAGCTGTTTGCACTATATTGGCCAGTACTTCTTCCGTTGTACCTACATCGTCTTTGTCACTGATCTCTTCTGCATTAGGGCCTACTAACAGGTTACCGTGATATGTCGTCGTTACTAAAATTCCTTTTCCCAGCTCAGTAGGTACTTGAAAGATTACAGAATTAGCTAAATAATTCTGTTCCTTATCTAATAAGACATATTGCCCTCTGCGAGGAATGATATGAAAATCATCAATACCGATTAAACTGGAAATTTTATCACAATATATCCCAGCAGCATTAATAACATATCGGGATTGTATTTCACCTTTATTCGTAGTTACGTTAAAATAATTATTTACTTTTTCAATACCAACGACAGCAGTGTTTAATTTTAAATCAACCCCGTTTGTTATCGCATTTTCTGCCAAGGCAATAACAAATTCGTACGGTGAAGTTACACCTGCATTCCCACAATAAAGGGCGGCTTTTACCTCCTTACTCACATAAGGTTCTAGCTCTCTTACCTTTTGCCCATCAATAATCGCAAGCCCGCCAACGCCATTTTTTATGCCATATTGGTATAGTTTTTCTAATGTTTTCACATCTTCGTTGCGGAAAGCCAATACTAAGGAACCTGTCTCTCGATAACCAAAATTTAATTCTTGATTTAACTTTTCATACATCCGGTTTCCTTTTACGCATAACTCTGCTTTTAGAGTACCCGGCTCATCAGAATATCCTCCATGGACAATCCCGCTATTTGCTTTTGAAGCACCGCAGCTCACGTCTTCTTCTTTTTCTACAAGACATATGCGTATCTGATATTTTGCTAATTCTCTCGCGATATTAGCCCCTATAACCCCAGCACCAATAATGCATATATCATACATGCTATATCCTCCTTAATTACTGAATTATATTCTACAACTTCACTAGGTTGCATAATAAAGCCTTTTACAATTGTCTGAATAGTTTAATAGTAACAAAAGAGATATGGATATGCAAGATGGATTTAAGCCGCATCTATCTCAAAGATGCAGACCATCTTCATAATACTTATTTCGTTCCAATAGAATAAAAAATATTTCTACTTGCTCATACCCAGCTCGCTTAATATTATCCGTTATACAAACTGCTACTTTATCTTGAATCTCCTGTCCTCTATCAAACCAATTGACCTGTACCATAGGACATCCTGAGACTATATTGCCATCTTTAATCACAGTAGAATCCACACATTCAATTCGAAAATAATCACGTGGGCAACCAATAATTTCTTCCAGTTCATTTACTAACTGTGTGCTGATATTTTGTACCTCTTTAACTTTCATACCTTTAATAAGAAATTGTGGCATTATCTTTTGCCCCTTTCATATTTATTATGTTTATTTTATTTACTAATCTGAACGGTTAACCCTGGTGCTACCTCCTCTGGTTCTTTCACAAATAAAGTTAATACAAAGCCAATAATCGGCAAGCAGGCTAATACTGTAAAAATTAAAGGCATTCCCCAAACATCAGCCACTTTCCCCAACGCAAGTACTCCCATTGCACCTAATCCTACACTCAAACCAATTGTTAATCCCGAAGCCATCCCCACATTATTAGGCATCATTCTTTGGGCTAAGATCAAGCTGCTAGTGAAGGTAGCAGATAATAATATACTAGCAAGAGACAGCACAACAAATGCTCCAATATCACCAGCAATAGGGAACAAATAGAGTAAAAGAGAAATAGGCAAAATCGAATAGATCATTACGCGTTTACTACCGTAACGATCACTCATCGCTCCGCCCATTAACGTGCCAAACGCGCTTGTTGCTAAATAAACGGTTAGTAAAGAACTTGCATAGATCTCACTGCCATGTAAGTATGATACATAATACAATGGCACAAAAGTGCTAATACCCGCTGCTACTGTTGATCTTGACAGTACCATCCCCAGTAGTGATAACAAAGGCCAATTGATAGACGACCTAAAGCTTTTCAGACTCCCAGGCTTTTTCCCTTCTGGCCTAATCAACTTTCGAGTCATTTGTATCAAAGGAATTCCCAGTAACGCATAAGGCAAAATATAAAGAAGCACCTTTATACTAAATCCACCGTACAAAAGTGTCGCTAATAGCAACGAGCCTACGGCAAATCCTGCATTGCCTCCTACAGCAAATAAACTGACTCCCTTGCCCTTCGCCTTTCCACTTAATTGACTGGCAGTCTTAGCTGCCTCTGGATGAAATGCTGCCATGCCAAGTCCTGCAATTGCCGTAAATACTAATGTAAGATAATAGTAGGGAGCCCACAAAGAGGCCAACATCGCTACTCCTGAAAGCAAACAGCCGGCAGGCATAAGCCAAGGACGGGGATTTCGATCACTAAAATATCCAAATAAAGGCTGACTAGCAGAGGATGTTAAATTCTGCATAAGGGCAATCGCACTTACTTGAGCATAAGTTAAAGAAAATTTTGCTTTTAAAAAAGGCAATGCCACTAGCAAAGCACCTGAGGATAAATCAGTAACACCATGAGCAATCGCAACAATCCACAAGGCTTTGGGAAATTTGGAAACAATGGAAAACAACATGATCACTCCTAAAAAAATTAATATATTTAACACAATTGGTCTACTCTATAGTAAAGACCTAATTCTGGTGAAATTTCTAATCCGTAGGAACTTACTTCCATTTGTAAAAGATGAAAGTTTAGAACGGCTTGATCATCAGATAGATCTCTTAATACATAAATTGGTGAATAAGAGGAGATAACACGAATGAACTGGGATGTTCTTTTACGAGATACTTGGCAAACAACTTTAATTTTTGTTACTTTATTGATTCTTACCCGCCTGCTCGACAAGACCCAAGTAGGACAGCTAACCCTTTATGAATATGTTAGCGGTATTACTATAGGATCGCTAGCTGCTACTATTGCTTCATCGGAACCTGACAAAGTATGGAGTGATTATTATGATTTACTACTTTTTGCGGCTCTTACTTACATAGTGTCAGTCTGTACCATGAAGAGTCGCTCATTCCGAACATTGCTTGAAGGTTCTCCCAGTATTATAATTGAAAATGGCCGTATCATCAAAGAAAATATGAAATCGTTGCGCTTTGATCTGGACGAGCTGAACGCCTTGCTGCGCGGCAAGGATATTGTCGATATAAGCGAAGTACAATATGCCATACTGGAAACTACAGGAGAAATGAGTATTATCAAAAAATCAGGTTTTCAACCGTTAACTAAAAGTGATATGAATATCCATCTCACGGACCCTACACTTCCCGTAGAGTTAATTATGGACGGCGAGATTATCGAAGAAAATTTAAAGAAACAAAATCTTACTCACACCTGGTTAGAAGAACAATTATCGACTCGAAATATTAAAAGTGCCTCTCATGTCATGTACGGAGTCATTGACTCAAAAGGACAATTTTTTATAAGCGCAAAAGGCAGCCATCAAGAGTAACTGATCCCTATTCAATTACTGCCATTTCAGCTGATAGATTAATAAAATCGCCATGCTGATAGCAGTGGCAGACTTAATAATTATACCAAGAACTTGCCCCTTTGCCATACTTTTAGCCACTTTTTTCGCTTGTGTCAGATCTTTGGTCTTACTATATTCAGCTAGTATAGTAACAATAAATGCACCAACCAGAGCTCCTAACAAAGAACCGATAATCGGCAATAAAGCCGTTCCCCATATTCCTCCTACAATCGTACCGATAAAAGGAGCAAGCATTGCCCTTTTGGATGCTTTTTCTTTTTTTGCACCAATCATTCCTGCCGCAAATTCAATAACTTCTCCAATAATAAAAATACCAAATACAACTACCAAAATAGCATAATCCACCCTATCAAATTGATCATAATAGCCATAAGCCAGACCTGTTAATAGAATCAAGACATTACCAGGCAGCCCTATTATTGTCATGACAACCCCTGTTAGAATTAATAGAACGGACAGTATACTAATGATCAGCCCTGCATATTCCACAGGCCACACCCTTTCATTCAATGTTCTAAATTTATAATATTCCCTGTTATCTTCTATTTTACCTTTTAACTAAATTATCGGACTTTTCCATATCACTTTTCCCTTCTTTATGCTACACTATAGGTAAGCTAAGAATCACTTTTATCTTAACAATAAATGGGGGTGTAGTGATGTTTAATAAAATTTTAGTTCCAGTTGATGGCTCTGAAGCCGCTTGGCGTGCCTTAGAATACGCCACTGCTTTAGGAGAAAAGTTTAATAGTACCATCACTATTGTTCATGTTGTTCAAGCTCATTATACATTACCAACAGTTGGTATCAATGGAGAAATCCCTTTTATTTCACTTAACATTCAAGAGGTAGAAGCAACCGGATATAAAATCATCGAATTAGCAAAAGAACGAATTGGCGGCTACCCTACTTTCGAAACCAGTTTAGAATTTGGTCATCCAGCTGAACGCATATTATCTTTAGCATCCAACAATGCATATGATTTGATTGTAATTGGCTCCAGAGGCTTAAGCGGCATTAGCGAGTTTTTTCTGGGGAGCATTAGTAATAATGTATCGCAATCTTCTACTGTGCCAGTCATGATCATCAAATAATATACTCTTCTTTATACTAAAAGCAGTTAGGATGATTTATTTATCCTAACTGCTTTTAGTATAAAATATAATTAATACGATTTTCTGATCCTTTTATCTTGTTCATTTCTATCCAAAGCCAATTGAATTAAACGATCAATCAGATCATTATATGCAATACCGCCAATTGCCCACAATTTAGGATACATACTTATTTTCGTAAATCCTGGAATCGTATTAATTTCATTGATCAAGACCTTATTTTCTTTTGTTAAGAAAAAATCAACACGAGCCATCCCTTCACAGCACAATACCCTAAAAGCTTTGATTGCTAATTCTTGAATCAATACAGCTACTTCTTTGGGAATATCTGCAGGAATTTGAATCGCGGCTCCTTGATCATCAATATATTTTGCAGCATAAGAATAAAATTCTTGTTGGGGAATAATAGCGCCTACTGCAGATGCAATTGGGTTTTCATTGCCCAATATGGCACATTCGATTTCTTGGCCTTCAATACACTCTTCTATTATAATCTTATGATCAAAAGCAAAGGCTTCATTTATTGCAGTAAAAAATTCTTTTTGCTGCTTCACTTTGCTAATTCCCACTGATGAACCAAGACTAGCGGGTTTTACGAAAACGGGCATTCCTAGCTGCTCCACCACAGCTTCAAAGCTTATTTCAGGCTGCTCCCACTGCTGATAGGTTAAACTCTTTGCCACAGGAATGCCAGCATCTCTAAGAAGACGTTTGGTAACATCTTTATCCATTCCAACTCCTGATCCTAAAGGACTTGGTCCTACAAAAGGTATATTGGCTAGAGTTAGCAATCCTTGCACAGTGCCATCCTCTCCATATGTCCCATGTAGAATGGGAAAGACTACATCAATACTTTTCGTAAATGTTTTTTCTGCAAAACAGATAAGTTGTTCTGATTCCTTGCCCATTTGAAAAGCAACAGCTACGCCATTGTGTTTTAATAAAATGTCTTTAGGACTATCCTTATTGATCAAGAAATCCTCTTGATCGCATAAGAACCATTGCCCCTTCTTATCAATTCCGATTAAAGTAAGTTCATATTTTTCCTTATCAATTGCATTTATAACATTTTGGGCGGACTGCAAAGAAACTTCATGTTCTGTTGATTTACCCCCAAACAGTAAAGCTACACTAATCTTTCTCATTTTTTCAGCTCCTAACTATTCTTTTTTATTAGTATAGTAATATTTTTTACTATAATGATTGCTAAAAATGCTCATAATATTGTAAAAAATGCTGTACAATAGTATCACAGTGCTATATACAGAAAGAAGGATGCCCTTTATGGATATGGAGAATAAGGAAATACATTATAAAAGAGGTTATTTGGATAAAGATTTTCAATTTTTTCATTTGAAAGATAATAAGAATATCCAGTTCGAATTTCATTATCATGATTTCAACAAAATTATTATTTTTATATCTGGCAAAGTAACCTACTTAATTGAAGGTAAAACATACAAATTAAAACCTTGGGATATTCTCTTAGTAAATAACAATGAAATTCATAAACCAATGATTGATC
Organism: Pelosinus propionicus DSM 13327; assembly: GCF_900114615.1. Lineage (GTDB taxonomy): Bacteria > Bacillota > Negativicutes > DSM-13327 > DSM-13327 > Pelosinus > Pelosinus propionicus. The sequence goes on from NZ_FOTS01000018.1 coordinate 87,352, forward strand.
AAGAAGAGACTTATGAACGTATTGTCATTTGGGTAAATTCTGCCTTTTTATTGCAACATAGTGATAATGAATGCAATTTGCAAAAATGCTTTGAACTAGCTGCTGAAAAAAAATTAAATTTATTACGGTTAGCTCCTGATCTACTAATTGGGATAAAAGGGATACTATCTCAATTAGAAGATTCTTGTAAAAGTCACGATTTTGGAAGTAAGGTATTAAAGAATTCATTATTTCTGCAGTATATTGTTCATCTAAACAGACTCTATTTAGGTATTGATGTCGATACTGAGTATTTAGACATTGAATACGACGAAACCATAGGACGCATATTAGAATATATTAATACGAATCTGAAAGAAGATTTATCCATGGACAATCTAGCATCTATTTTTTTTCTAAGCAAATATTATTTAATGCGTAAATTTAAACAACAAACAGGTTACACTATTCATAATTATATTTTACAGAAAAGACTAATTGCAGCAAATGCTTTGATTAAAAGAGGCAAGTCTATTACCACAACATGTATTGAATGCGGCTTTGGTGATTATTCCAACTTTGTAAGATCCTTCAAAAAAGCCTTTGGCCTCTCACCAAAAAAGCACTACAAAATGTTCTTAGAACAAGAAAAATTGATCCGCCAACACCATCAACTTTATCAGCTGGATATAAACGATTTATAATGGATCTTTTAATTGCAGTGAATATAAGAAAGTACTTGTTGAGCAGTTCAACAAGTACTTTCTTATATTCTGATTACATTCCAAACGAAAGGCAGCGCATAGACATGGAAGCATTCTGAAATCCTTCATAGGAAAAAGCTAGCTTGTCGTCTCTTTCTTGTAATGCTGCAGCATATAAGAAAGGTAAATAATGGTCATTAGTAGGTACGGACAATATGGCTTCATTACCCAGCTTTTTATATTCGATCAACGGCTGATGATTGCCAGCTATTAAATGTTCTCTAACTATATTATCAAAAGATACAGCCCAGTCAAACGCTTTTGCATCCATCTCCCAATCAATCAAACGTAAATTGTGTACGATATTGCCACTACCAATGATAAGAATGCCATGCTCTCGTAAAGGGGCTAGTTTTTTTGCCAATTCATAATGCTCCTGAGGTGTCTTTTGCTGATCGAGACTCATTGCCATTACAGGTATATCCGCTTTAGGATACATATGCTTTAAAACAGACCATGCCGCATGATCCAACCCACGTTGTTCATCATATTGAATAGAGGCATTCTCAAATATAGATGCTACTTCGTCCAACTGTTCCGTAATCCCTGGACATGCATAACGAATATCGTACAATTCTTGAGGAAAACCATAAAAATCATAAATTGTTTCTGGTTGTTTATTGGTTGTAATATAGGTACCTTTTGTAAGCCAGTGAGCTGATACGACTAAAATGGCTTTTGGTCTAGAAAGAGACTGTCCTAACTGCGCTAAACTGGCTGTATACTCATTCTCAAGGACGATATTCATGGGTGAACCGTGACCTAAAAATAATACGGGAGCTTTTTTCATATTCAATCAACCTCCTATGATTAAAAATGTACTCTCAAAACAACCATACACAACATAAGCATTCAAAGGATTAGCTATAATCATGCGTTCAGCAAAGCAATGACGGTTAGTTATACTCAACCTTTGCCGTCTTACCAAGACCTCCCAGAAGCCACTAAAATAAAACGATTTCACCTTTTATATGGACATAAATTTTTCGATTGCATGGGCAACACCGTGTTTATCATTGCCATAGGTCACAAAACTGCATAATTTTTTAATATCCTCTTTTGCTGTTCCCATAGCTACACTAAATCCAACAATCTCCATCATAGAAACATCATTGTAATTATCCCCAATTGCCATCGCGTTATCCAAGGAAACGCCTAAACGATTTGCCACTCTTTTTAATGCATTCCCTTTAGAGGCATCCTTATTCCCCAGTTCAAAATTATTCGTCATGGATGACGTCATTAAAAACTGTTTCATTCTAGCAAAGTTGTCAATTGCAATTTTCCTTTTTTTATCATCAAAAGAAAAGCAAAAAACCTTATACAGTGCTTCCTCGGCATCCATAGCCTCCTCATAGTTTTTCACAGGAGTCATTCCGCTTTGACTAAAGATCTGCTCCACTATTTCTTCAAAATAAATGGAATCTACTTCAAAAGCTGTACCTCTTAGCTGCTCCGCTTCTTTATGCAATATTTCTTTCGCACGAGAAGAAATGTAAATTTTCTTATTGGTGGAAACTTCATAATAACAATCTCTTTCCTCTAACCAGTTTACCATATATCGCACATCATCCCGCTCCATTGTTAAGGATAATATTTCTTGACCACTTTTATCATGTATTGCTGCTCCATTATAGGATATCAAATAGGTATTCAATCCAAATTTCTTACAAATTGAAACTGCATCAAAATAGGTCCTGCCTGTTGCAACAATCACTTCAATCCCCTGCTCTTGCGCACGTCGGATCGCTTTTATATTTTCTTCACTTACTTCATGTTCCTCGTTTAGTAATGTTCCATCTAAATCTGTGGCAATTAATCTCATCGTACTGTCACCTTTCTATTATTGGGATGAACGCTGATTTTACTCTTTCTTTTTATTTCTCTTCGTCTTTTCGATTATCCTTTTTTACAAAACATTATAGTACATCATATACACTGCAGATAACCACATAAAAATTGCCGATACCTTATTAATATATCCAAATAGCTGGATGAAGCTCTTTCTCTTTCCCACAGTCCATCCAATAACAGCCAGAAAAAAAAACCAACACCAAGATACAAGAATACAAGCCATAGTAAATACTATTTTTTCATTTCCTGCATAATGAATCGCACTTGTTCCAATAACCCCAATGGTATCAAGCACAGCATGAGGATTAAGCAACGACACTGTAACAGCAAAGACAATCTGCTGTTTGACGCCTAGCTCCTTTCCTGTACCAGCATCATTTCCCGCCATTGCACTATTCCATGTCAACCAGCCCATGTATGCCAAAAAGCCAACCCCAATCATTAGCAAAAGAATCTTAATCCAGGCAAAACTTGCAATAAATAACGAAACACCCTGAACCGCCAATACAATTAATAACGTATCACATAAGGAAGCAGTAATGACCACAGGCAGTGCGCGTAAAAAAGTTAACTGGGTTGCTCCTTGTGTAAAGACAAATAAATTTTGAACTCCTAGAGGCAATATGAGCCCCATAGCTAGAATCATTCCATGAAGAAAAGCTTGCATTCATCTCGCTCCCTATACCCTTTTTCTTCAGTATAGAGAAATAATACTAAGATGTCTTCAACCAATTGGCTTGTTTTTACCCCAACCAATTGCTATAATCAAAAAAACAACCTCTAAGGAGAACATTATGTTAACGATTGACTGGGCGCCTAACCCTAAAGATTCTATGCCCTTATATCGACAAATCATAGAGTATATAAAAAATAAAATCACTCTTGGCGAATGGCCTGTCCATAGTAAATTGCCTCCTCAACGCAGACTTGCTCATATTCTACAAGTAAATCGCAGTACCCTGACCATCGCATTAGATGAATTAATTGCCGACGGACTCTTAGCAACGAGAGCAGGAAGCGGCACATGGGTAGCCAATAATACCTGGTCAATATTAGCATCTACTCCAACTGTGAATTGGAATTCTTACCTAGATAAGGGACTTTATCTTCCCAATCTGCAAATCATTCAAGAAATTAATCAGGCAGAGTTCAAACCAAATATGATCCGTTTGGGTACTGGCGAATTATCTCCAGAATTTTATCCAAAGGACATGATGAGATCTGTATTGCGAAATTTAACAGAACGTATTAGTTCATTAGGCTATGAAGAACCAAAAGGATTGTTTTTTCTCAGACAGCAAATCTGTCTTTATTTACGTTCTTTTGGAATCAATACCTCTACCTCATCTATTATGATTGTATCAGGAGCATTGCAAGCTCTGCAGCTCATATGTTCAAGCTTACTGCCAAAAGACTCTACTATTTTACTTGAAAAGCCCTCCTATCTTTTTTCCCTTAAATTGTTCCAATCCATGAATATGCAATTTTCTGGTATTCCTCTTGATAATCAAGGGATTGAGCTAGATCCCATTCTATTTCACAAACAACATAAAAATGCAAATTTATTATATACCATTCCTTGTTTTCACAACCCTACGGGTATCGTAATGACAAAGCAACGGCGTAAAGACCTTATTCAGTTATGCCAGCAAGAGCAGCTGCCCGTTATTGAGGACGATGTCTATAGAGAACTTTGGCTCGATTCTCCACCACCTCTGCCGCTAAAGGCCCTTGAAAGAGATGGGCTTGTACTCTACATTGGCAGTCTTTCAAAGTCCCTTAGCCCAGGATTACGAATTGGTTGGATTGTGGGACCTGAGCCAGTTATTGAGCGGTTAGCGGATATGAAAATGCAAAATGATTATGGATCTAGTTCCTTATCCCAATGGGCTGCTGCTGAATGGTTTGCCAGCGGAATGTACCAATACCATCTTGAAGAAGTCCGAAAGGAGCTGCGTATTCGCCGCGAGACAGCTTATAAGAGCTTGGAAACTCATTTTACCGATATAGCAACTTGGCAAATTCCAACAGGTGGCTTTTACATCTGGCTAACCTTAACCCATCCTCTTTCTATGCAAAAGCTTTTTAACCTTGCCTTAAATGAAGGTCTCTTAATTCATCCTGGAAATATATACGATTATTTGTCTAACCGTCATCTTCGTCTCTCCTATTCCTATGCCTCATTAGCTGAAATAAAAGAAGGATTGTATCGACTTTCTCTTATTATCAAAAATATAAAAATGTAGTTGCTAATCATTTATAGTAATTAAAGGTTTACCTCTTCTTTTCTTAAATAGGTAAACCTTTAATTACTATGCCATGGACAAATCTTTTGCTAATGCTGCTGCGACAAACTCAATGTGCTCCTGAAGTTCAACTTCCAGCATTTGTGCACCTTGTATAATGGTCTCACGATTAACTGCTCTAGCAAAAGCTTTATCCTTCATTTTCTTCATAACGGATTTTACTTGCAAATTTGCGATACTTTTATCAGGACGAACCAAAGCACACGCAATTATAAAACCGGTAAGTTCATCTACTCCAAGCAGCACCTTTTGCAATAAACTCCGTTCTGGTTCCCAGTCCCTAGCATGAGATTCTATATCAATGATAAATTCATCTGTGTAGCCATGAGGCTTTAGCATATTTCCTGCATTTCCTGGATGTTCTTCGGGATATTTTTCAAAATCAACGTCATGGAGCAATCCTACAGCTCCCCAATACTCTACGTCTTCACCATATTTAGCAGCATAAGCACGCATAGCAGCTTCCACTGCTAAACAATGATTTAATAAAGTTTTTTCTTGTACATGCTGCGTTAAAATACTCCATGCCTTTTCTCTGCTTGTATCCATTTCTCTTCCTCCAATACATTTTGTGGTAAGCTGCCCTTCATTAAGAAATAATGTTCATATTTCTTCTGCACAAGTCTAATTGTTTTTTTTCAAGATACATATCGAATCATATTGTCTTATATTACATGATAAGTATTTGATTATTATAACATAAATAAAAGGAATAGCGATTAGAAAAATTGACCTTGCTGTAATACCTACTCACATTTATTGTTTTTTATAAAGCTGCAAACATAAAAAGAAATATCTTGGCTCTTTGGAAGGATACTCTTTATAATATAAGTATACTTTACTGAAATTCTTAGCCATCTAAAAACATGGCTGGGATGGAATACCCCATCCCGTATCACTCAATCTTATTTAAAATCACATCACTGGAGGGAAATGAGTATGTTGAGTACTTTGATTGAACAAGGTTACGGAGAATCAGAAGATCTTAACTGTGCTGAGAAAATACTATATGGTGCTAATGAAGTGTATCAATTAGGTTTGACTCCTGAGGCCTTGCGACTGGCATCAGGATTTGGCGGAGGGATGGCCATTGGCAGTGTCTGTGGAACCCTGACAGCAGCTATAATGGTATTAGGCATCCTATTTGTTAAAGATAGGGCACACGAAAGTAACAAAATTAAAGTTTTAACACAAGAACTATTTGACACCTACCAAAAACAAATGGGTGATATTGACTGCAATCCTTTAAAAGATCGCTATCGCAGGGAAGATATCAAATGTAGATACGTAATTGCAAAAGCAGCGGCAGCCCTGGATGCGATTATTAAACGAGAAAAAAATCTTAAAGTATAAATGAAAAAGAGGAAGCAACAAGCTTCCTCTTTATTATTGCCGTTACGTTTACATCATAATGGGAAGAACAATATAGCGCTGCTCTGTTCCCAGTACAACATGAGTTGCACTCTTTTGTATTCTAGTAACTGACTATATATATAATTGTGGTTCACCGTTTATTAGCTGCTGTAATCGAACCACCCCATTCCAATCTCATTTTTTTTATTATTTATCCTCCTCGTATAATAAGTTTTGTAAGCAACAATCCGCCGTTGTTTACAAAACTTATTTTATTTTTTCAACACGTAAAGGAACCCCTTGATGCTAAAATATTTGTAAGAGAATTTAGCAAAGGTAACGTCTTATCCTCCTTGCGAAACCTTTTGGTTATTGCTTATAAAGCTTGACGCCTGCCTTATTCATCAAATACCGCTAACACAGATGTTGCGTCTCTGGGCGAAAGGTATCCAGCAAAATGACTTTCACAGATGAATGCTTATTATGCGAGGCTGCGGTCAGTGAATAAGATCAGGGTATTCCTTTTC
>NZ_FOTS01000075.1 GCF_900114615.1 Pelosinus propionicus DSM 13327
TGGTTTGTTTTCTGTCCAATGCAGATCACCAAAACAAAGCCGCAGAAACGATTCAAGCCCTTGATCCGCAAACAAGAATACTCTTTATCTCTCAACAGCCAGATCATACAGCATCCTCTCATACGATCTATTCCATTTCCCCCAAAGATCCCTCTAGCTATGAACAGGCATTTCAAAGCATCCGGGAGGAGTACGGCGATGTAGACGGGCTGCTCTATCTGTGGCCAATAGAAGATACCACATGTATTGAAGACTATTCTGTCATTGTGTATCTGCTGCAAAGTATGGCAGCCGTAAAACTAAAAGCCGGACGTGTCTTGCTGGGAGGGCAGTTTGAAACAGGACTGGAACGCTGCTATCTGGATTCCTGGATTGGCTTTGAGCGCTCTTTAGGACTGGTTCTGCCCAATACGCAAGTTGCTGTGATGTATCAAAAGGGCAGCAGCTCAGAGGCGAAATCAACCATGGAAGATTGGCTGATCAAACTCTGGTCAGAACTGCAGGCCGAGAAACTCCAAAGCGTTTTCTACCAAGGGGGAAAACGCTATGTATATCAGATTCAGGAAACGTTTCTAGAGGCAGGCAGCAGCCTTTTACAGGCAGGAGGAACCTACCTCATAACAGGCGGGTGCGGAGGACTGGGGTTTATCTTTGCCCGGCACTTTGCCAAAACCCATGGGGTAAATCTAATCCTGACAGGCAGATCAGCCCTGGATGAAGAGAAGCAGGCAAAAATCCAGGAAATAGAAGCACTCGGCAGCCATGCCCTATACCTGCAGGCAGACAGCTGCGATGTAAGCAGTATGAAAACCGCTTTGGGAGAAGCGAAAGCAAAATACGGTGAGATCCATGGAGTGATTCATGCGGCAGGGCTGGCAGGCAGCCAAAGTCTATTTGAAAAAGACCTGGCAGGATTCCGAAAGATAATCGAACCGAAAATTAAAGGCACTCTGGTGCTGGATGAAGTGCTTCAGGAAGAGGCACTTCATTTTATGTGCTATTTTTCCTCCTCCTCTGCCATCCTAGGGGATTTTGGTTCATGTGATTATGCCATCGGCAACCGTTTTCAGATGGCGTATGCTCACTATCGGCAGGAAAAGCAGCTGGAGGGAAAGGCATATGGCAAGAGTCTGGTGATCAACTGGCCTTTATGGAAGGATGGAGGAATGGGAGTCGGTGAGGAAGAGAACAGCAAGCTCTATTTAAAATCCAGCGGCCAGCGTTTTTTGGAAGAGGAAGAAGGTACAGTTATGTTTGACTGCATTCTGTCCCAAAGTACAATCCAGCAGTTAGTATTAGTGGGGCAGCCCAGTCGGATAAAACGATTTTTAGGCTTAACTCAGGATGATGTTTCTCTTTCCCTCGTAAGCCTTAATTCACTGTCGAGAGGAAGACGGCCAGAAATGAAAGGCTTAAATCTGGAACAGTGTATTGAATGGGACTTGAAAGAATATATCAGCCATTTGCTGAAGATTCCATTCAATAAGCTGGATAAAGAGGACAACCTGGCAGACTTCGGCTTCGATTCTATTAGTCTGGCGCAGCTTGCTACCTTATTGCGCAGTCATTATGGAATTGAAGTGACAGCAACACTGTTCTTTGGATATTCTACAATTGAAAAATTGATCCAATACTTTGTAACTAATCATCATGATAGTATGCATGAATTTTATAAAGAAGAAGCTATTTACCAGCCCATGGGGCAAAAGGGTTCTATAGAAAAAAACATAGTGGGCCCAAAATTCCAAAGTACCAGATTTACTAGATTGAGAGAGAATACTGAGGATCTAAATCAGAAGGATTCTATAGCAATTGTAGGTATGAGTGGTAAATTTCCTATGGCTGAAGATGTGCATGAATTATGGAAAAATATTGTGGAGGGCAGGGAGTGTATTGCTGAGATTCCAAAAGAACGCTGGGATTGGCAAGAGTTTTATGGAGACTCTGCCAAAGAAGTAAATAAAACCAAAATCAAATGGGGCGGTTTTATTACTGGGATTGGTGAGTTTGATTCATTGTTTTTTAAAATTTCGCCTAAAGAAGCTGAAAGCATGGACCCTAAACAGCGTATGCTCATGACATTTGTCTGGCGGGCCATGGAAGATGCAGGGATTACCCCAAAAGAAATGTCAAAGAAATCTACGGGAGTCTTTATCGCGGCATGTCCTAGTGAATATACGGATTCAGTATCGATGCAGAATAACAGTTTGGCATTAACAGCTACTACATCGACAGTACTTCCTGCCCGTATTTCTTATGCCTTAGATTTGCAAGGTCCTAGTGAATATTGTGATACAGCATGTTCCTCTACGCTTGTCGCATTACATCGGGCAGTGCATGCTATTCAAAATGGTGAATGTGAACAGGCTATTGTAGGTACTGTTAATTTACTGCTTTCCCCTTTAGGATTTGTTGGCCTTGATTCATTGGGATATCTCAGTCCGGAAGGAAAGGTAAGATCATTTCAGGCGAATGCTAATGGATATGCGAGGAGTGAAGGCGTCGGTGCACTCATTATAAAACCCTTGCAGCAAGCGATTCAAGACAAGGATCAAATTTTTGCAGTCGTGAAGGGAACAGGTGTTTCTCATGGCGGCAAAGGTATGTCTTTGACTGCTCCGAATGCAAATGGAATGAAAGCAGCTATGATTCAGGCATATCAAGCAGCAAAAATTGATCCACGGACTGTATCCTATATCGAAGCTCACGGGATTGCTTCTCTTTTAGGAGATGGTATTGAAATCGATGCATTGAAGGCAGGTTATCAGGAACTTGTGGCACGGCAAACTTCACAAACGATGAAAAAGCAGCATGTCTGTCATATCAGCAGCTTGAAGCCGTGTATTGGCAATGCAGAAGTGGCTTCAGGAATGGCTGCATTGATAAAAGTCATTTCAGCCATGCGCAATAAGATAATTCCAGGAATTGCTGGTTTTACTACTTTATCCGATCAGATTTCTTTAGAAGGGAGTCCGTTTCAAATTGCCCCAGGGAACTGTGAGTGGAGTTCATTAAAGAATATTCACGGCAGCAGTTTGCCTCGGCGTGCCAGCATAAATGGCTACGGATTTAGCGGGATTAATGCACACGTAGTTCTGGAGGAATATATTCCTACGCAGGAAAGGGCGATTCTTCCAGAAGCAATATCTTATATAGTGCCTTTATCAGCAAAAAATAGAGATCGTCTTGATGATTATGCGCGAAATCTCCTTATGTTTCTAAAGGAAAGAGATGGGGCAGCGGCTGATTCCGTCCTTCATTTAGCGGATATAGCCTATACCCTTCAAGTAGGGCGCGAAGCAATGGAAAGTAGAATCTCCTTTATTGTAAAAGACATAAAGGAGATTATGGAAAAGCTGGACAGTTTCATCAATGGAACAGGAAATACTGAGAATTGTTTTATCGGAGACACTAAGCAAGGGATTGATGCTCAATTATTTGGGACAGATGATGATTTTGATGAGCTGCTTCAAAAGTGGATTGCAAAAGGAAAAGTGAAAAAAGTAGCAGAATTATGGAGCAGGGGGTCAACCATAAAATGGGAATCGATGTATCAGGATTGGAAACCTCAGCGAATCAGCTTGCCAACCTATCCCTTTGCGAAGGAATGTTATAAGATTTTCTCACAACAGGAAAAAAAATCTTCGGTTATTAGCGAAAACGCAGTTATACAACCCAAAAATGAGAACCTTGCTCAAGGCAATCTGAAAGATAACTTAGGATATATAACTAGATTAGTCCGGGAAACGTTAGGGCTGCCTGCAAATGTTGTAATTGACCCTCAGAGTCAATTAAGAGAATTTGGAATGGACTCTATATCTGGGATTCAGATACTGGAAAAGATACGGCAAGAACTAGGTGTCCAATTAGATGGCAGAAGATTTTTTTCGGAATTTACGCTGCAAAGTATTATCAGCCAATTAGAATCAGTATCCCAGCAAGATAAAGCTTTTCTATCACCATGGGAAATGGACAAAAAGCTACCTATGGACATAAAAGTAAATGTAACGGAAACTTCTTTTACGCATACTACTTTGCCGGAGAACGTTCTTTTGACTGGAGCAACTGGACTACTAGGGGCTTTTCTGTGCAATGAAATTCTGCAGCAGACATCTGCAACTGTATATTGCCTTGTTCGCGCCGAGTCAGACTCTTTAGGATTGCAGCGTCTACAAGAAAATTTAGATAAATTTTCTTTATGGCAATCGGGTTATCACTCCCGAATTATTCCTGTTTTAGGAGATATAACTATGCCCCAATTAGGAATGGAAAAAATGATGTACGACAAATTAAGTTATTCCATTGATGTGATTTATCATTGCGCTGCACTTCCCAACCACATATTAAATTATTACTCACTGAAAAGTGCAAATGTGAATGGGACTTTAGCGATAATAGAGTTTGCAGCAAGCGGAAAAATTAAGCCAATACATTTTACGTCAACCATTGCAGTTTGCTCACAGATGGACGGCGATATCATACTGTCGGCACATCAAGAGGAAACTTTGCTAGAACAAGGCAAGTATTTGACTAGTGGTTATGCGCAGTCTAAATGGGTATCAGAGCATCATCTTATGCAAGCTCAAGCAAGGGGAATTCCAGTTACTATTTTCCGATGCGGAGAAATTACTGGATCTAGTCAGACGGGATATGGAATAGCTGAAGATATGGTGCATAATTTTCTAAAGATATTTATTGAAGTTAACGTAATTCCAGAATGGAATGAAGGTGTAATGGATATCGTTCCCATTGACTATGTAAGTAAAGTTATTTTAACAGTGAGCCAGGAAAAAGACTGCTATGGGAAAATTTATCATTTAAATCACATACAGCCATTTTCAGTTAACGATTTTTTTACCTATCTAGAGAGAAGAAATCCTTTGCTCACAAAATCATCTTTTGAAGACTGGGCGGATTCTTGTTTACGCTACATTAGCGAATTAACGGAAAGTCCAGTGAAAACGATCATGCTAGGATTTTTTACAAAACTTGATTCTGGCCCTAGAATATTTGAGTATTATTTTACAGATTTGGGGTTAAAAAATGAAAATCTTCAGAAAGTCTTGCAAAAACTAAGCATTCACTTTCCGCAGATGGATGATCAATGGTGGGAAAAGTGCATGAAGCAAATCGTGTTATGTGGTCAAAAAAACACTCAACCAACAGAGAGAAAAAAGGTTTCAACATCTGTTTAAAAAAGGCACATAATTACAGTTGATTTCCTCCCAAATACAGTTGGCTTTGGGAGGAAATCAAAAGAGTTACAAGATATTATTTATAGAAAAAAATGAATTAGGAGTAGAAGCGATTGAATAAAAGTCGTGTTAAGCTGGATCTAATTAGAGCAGAAGGCAGCTACAAAGCATATCTATGCTGCTGCTATTTATCTGAGAAAAATGATTATGAAAAAGTGCTTTCCTATTTACATGAACAAGAATACCATTATTACAATACATTGAAATTTGAAAAGCGGATGAGAAGTTATCTAATAGGACGTTTCGCCGCTAAGCAGGCAATAAGTGCTCTGAATGGGGAAAAAAATTTATCAGACATTATAATTGGATCGGGTATTTTTAATCAGCCGATTGTAGTTTCCAATAAACAAAACATTAAGGTTAGTATTACTCATTCGGGAAATCTAGGAGCAGCCCTTGCTTTTCCAGAGGCTCATCCCATGGGAATTGATCTTGAAATAATTAATTCCCAGCAAAGAGAAGCTTTAGAAGGTCAGGTGACAGAGTGGGAAAAACAGCAGATCATCTCTTTGCCATTCGCATATGATGCAGGTCTTACTCTTCTGTGGACAGCAAAAGAAGCATTGTCAAAAGTGATGAAAACTGGATTAATGACTCCCTTTCATGTATTTAGTATTGCTAATATGGAACGATCTAAGCACTTTATAATGTGTTATTTCGAGCATTTTCCTCAATATAAAGCGCTTTGCTTTCCTGCTGGCAAGTATATGTGCGCAATTGTTTATCCGTTAAAAACGGAATTAGGCTTTAATCTATATGAATTAGTGCAATATTTTTCTATAATTTTATAAATAATATCAAATAATATCAAATAATATCAAATAGTATCAAATAGTATGAAAATATAAGCATGGGGGAATAGAGTGTGAATAAAAATATGATGTCTTTTCCAGTTGAACCGCAAGATGCTTTTAATTATCTGGTAGGTAAATATTCTGCTAATAATCAGCTAAGTTACATCATGCGAATAAATGGAAGAGTAAATGAGACTATATTGAAGAAAGCCATGTATCTTTCGGTTGATGAACAGCCTATTTTAGGATGTCGCCTGATGGAAAATGATGATGTTGCGACTTGGGAGCGGCGAGGAGACCTTGACGAGATAGAAATGTGTACAGTTGTTGAGACACATGATGTTGAAGGGGAACTGCAGAAATTTATTGCTCAGTGTTATGATGCTGAGCATGATTGCCAAGTTAAATTAAAAATCTTTAGGGGAGAATTCGATACTGTTTGTTTGAAAGTTAATCATGCATGCTGTGATGCGGGCGGATTTAAAGAATACTTACATACTTTAGCGAATATTTACAATCATATTTTTAATGAGCAACTGTATGTTTTAGAACCCTGTTCTCCTAATAGCCGCAGTCAAAGTTCGATTTTTCAGCTTCCGGAAATTATAACTAAAATTAATACTATGGTAGGCGAAGAAGACAACCAAGGACATACGGTAGGATTTCCTTTTGTTGCTGGTGAGAATACAAAACAAACACTTGTAATCAGAAACATAAACCAACAAGAATTTAATGCAATAAAAATGCATGCACGTCGGAATGGAGCTACAATTAATGATGTTTACCTGACTGCTTATAGCCGTGCCCTTTCAAACATTGCTGAATTAGAAAATGAAATCATATCTGTGTGTTTTACAGCTGATCTACGTAAATATATGCCTAAGGATAAAAATAGAGCGATGTGTAATCTCTCAGGAATGAATTCCATTCATATCAATCGAAATCTCGCTGAATCTTTTGGTGAAACATTAAGTAAAGTAGTAAGTAAAACGAAAAACATAAAAGATGATTTTCCTGGTATAAATATGGCGCTCTACTTTGAGACACTAGCAAATTTAAAATTCAAGGAGGTTAGAAATCAAATAAGAAAGTTTTGTGAGGAAAGTGCAAAAACAAAATTTTGTAATCCCTGGATTTCCAATGTAGGAATATTGTCTGATAGTCGAATTACGCTGGGGCGGACAGAAGTCGAAGAGTGTTATATGATAGGAACAGCAAGCTATGCACCGGGGCTTATGATGCTCGTGAGTACATATGATAATACATCGACTTTATCCATAAACTTTTTTCAATCAACAATGGAAAAAAAGAATGTTGAGGAATTGATGGATAGCGTATTTACTGACATAAAGAGCTGGGTAAAAATATAAGAAAATTAAATTTATGTGTTACGCTAATATGGAACGATCTGAGCCGTTATAATGCGTTATTTCAAGAATTCCTTAATAAAGTGCTTTGATTTTCCATTGGTAAGTATATGTGCGCGATTGTTTCTATAACATAATTATTCTGTCGTTTTTAGTAATATGATTCTGAATAATAGAAAAAGAGAGATTTGTCTGGTATAATAAAGCAACCAAGCGATTACTGAGAATGAAAAATTTGGTGCATGCTAATATCTTGTTATAATAGACTGTTGGAGATCATGATCGAATATCAAAGAGATTGTTTGCTCACGTCTTTACCAGGAATGAGCAGTGGCCTACGTTAATACCTTTTAACTGTTCGATTACCAATATTATCCAATATGGCAACATATAAAAGAATGGAGTGAAAATAGCAATGGACGTTCTTAAATTTTTAGCGAATGGACCTGTCATTCCATCTGCACGCTCGATGGAAGATTTCAAAATCGCCTTAACGCACACGGTATCTCCGAGTGTAGTGTTATTATTTGGCGACATTAATACTTTACCAACACTCATTTCCCAGGCAAATGAGCACAAAAAACGCATTATTCTGCATTTAGATTTATTTGATGGTGTTGGTAAAGATAAGGCAGGCATTAAATTTTTAGCAAGATTAGGCATACACGCGATTATCACAACAAAGTCACATCTTTGCCGATTTGCAAGAGACGAAGGTATGATCGTTGTACAGCGTCTATTTTTAATGGATTCGGATTCATTACGCACGGGATTGAATCTAATACGCAATTTTAAACCTGATGCCATTGAAATCTTGCCAGGTTCAGTTCCGGCTAGCGCTGTAGAAGAATTAGTTCGTGAAACGGGTATTCCCATTTTAGCAGGCGGCTTAATACGTACCAAGGAAGATGTTAAGACTGCCATTGAGAGAGGTATTTCGGCTGTAAGTACAAGTCGTCGAGAATTATGGGACGATATTATGGTAAATAAAGAATAGAGACAGAAAAGAAAAAAAATTCAGTTTATTTAGCAGGGATTTTAACTTTAATACAGAAGTAAGGTATTATAACTAAGGGAGAGTAAAGAGCACCATTAATTTTTCAGCTTCTACCAAAAATAAATAATTAAGACTAGAGATTAAAGAGAAGTCTGTTTATTCCTCCGAATATATATATGTGAGAGGTGTAGGTAGAGGTCTCTTTTTATTTAAGTATTATCATAATGGCTCTCAAAGAAAATTGAGGTGAGTAAGCAATGAAAGTAGACATTCTTGAATATCTGGCAAGTGGTCCTGTGATTCCAGCTGTACGGTCCATGGAGGATTTTAAGTTAGCTTTAACTCATACACTTTCTCCCAGTGTAATACTGCTTTTTGGTGATATTAATATGCTGCCAATTTTGGTTTCTCAGGCCAATGACTATCAGAAACACATTATATTGCATTTAGATTTATTTGATGGTATCGGGAAAGACAAGGCTGGGATCAAGTTCTTAGCTCGCTTGGGAATTCACGCAATTATCACAACTAAATCTCATCTTTGCCGTTTTGCTCGAGACGAAGGCATAATTGTAGTCCAGCGTTTGTTCTTAATGGATTCTGATTCATTAAGAACAGGTCTGAATTTGGTGCGCAATTCGAAACCTGATGCTATAGAAATACTGCCAGGATCTGTTTCCGCTAGTGTTGTAGAAGAACTGTCTCGTGAAACGGGTCTTCCCATTTTAGCCGGTGGGTTAATACGTACCAAGGTCGATGTAAATCATGCAATTGAGAGCGGTATTTCAGCTGTAAGCACCAGCCGACGGGATTTATGGGATGATATTTTGGTAGTAGTATAATAAAAAGGCAAAGACCTTATCGCATGATTTTTCTAGAATATGTTGAAATAATACTATATATTCAGTATATTTCGGCAGGAATTTTAAATTGTATACAGAAATATAGTAATATAGACATCAAGCATTAAATTGATAGCTAGACTGCATGAATTATCTGAATTAAGGATGAAATGCAATTTAAAATATAATTTTCAGTAAATTTAGCAGGAATTTTGATATGAGTATAGAAATATAATATATAGGAAATAGGAATATAATCGATAGCTAAAATACATGAACGTAAAACAATTATAAACTTAAAAATTAGTTTTGAAATGTTATAATTTTCAGTAAATTTAGCAGGAGATTTTAATAATGATAGAGAAGTATTGTATTATAAGAAATGATGCTTCCTCCGATTGTGGATTCAAAATAAATAACTTTGGACTAGAGATAAAGAGAAGTCCGTTTATTCCTCTTGTAATTTGTATATAGAGGTGTGAATGGGGTTCTCTTTTTCATCTAAATAAATAATGGGAAAGAGTGGTGATTTTAGAAAATAAAGGATTGAATTTTAGTAAACAAAAAATCAATTCGTAAATTTAAGGAGGAATTGGAATAATGCCAAATTTATTATTAGGTGAATTTTTAGGTTCTGCTATTTTCTTTGCTTTTGGTTGTGGTGTTGTAGCGAATGTATCGTTGAAAGAGTCTAAAGGTAATGGCGGTGGGCCTATTGTTGTTTACACTGGGTGGGCACTCGCAGTTATGATGGGTGTTACTGTGTCTCTTGCCCTTGGTAATACTGGTGATTTAAATCCTGCGGTTACATTTTATAAATTGCTAATGGGTGCGTATACAGTGCCTGTTGCTATTTCCGTAATGATAGCTCAAACTATTGGTGGTGTTCTTGGCGGTGCGTTAGTTTGGTTAGCTTACCTTCCTCACTGGGAAGCTACTGAAGATAAAGGTGCTAAGTTAGGAGTGTTCTGCACTAGTCCTGCAATTCGTAGCTATGGCGCCAATGCACTATGCGAATTTGTAGTAAGTACTATGTTATTTTTAGTATTCTTTTCTATGGGCAGTAAATTTGTTTCTGGTGCTAATGGCTTTCCTCCTGGATTCGGTACTTACATGGTTGGTATGGCTGTTTGGGCAGTTGGTTGCTGCTTCTGCGGACCTACCGGTTATGCTTTGAATCCTGCTCGTGATCTTGGTCCTCGTATTGCTCATGCTATATTGCCTATCGCTGGTAAAGGTGGTTCCGACTGGGCTTATGCTTGGGTACCTGTAGTTGCTCCTATGGCTGGCGGCGGTGCTGCGTTCGTAATTGCTAAAGCACTTGGACTTATTTAATAGTTAAATTGTAGTTAGTTGTTTAAAGTATATTTATTTAAGTAAATCTTTGGAGAGTATAAGTAGAGGTTAAATATCTCGAAATATAAAAGGAGTGACTTTTGAAAATGACAAAGAAATATGTAATGGCCCTAGATGCAGGTACTACAAGTAACAGAGCGATAATATTTGATCAGGATTCCAATATTATTGCAGTAGCGCAAAAAGAATTTACGCAAATTTTCCCTAAAGCTGGTTGGGTTGAGCATGATGCGGATGAAATTTGGAGCACGCAAATTGAAGTAATGAAACAAGTTGTCCTGCAAGCTGGTCTAAGTGCTACTGATATTGCCGCGATTGGTATCACTAATCAACGTGAAACTGCAGTAGTTTGGGATAAAACCACTGGCAGACCAATTTATAATGCAATTGTATGGCAATCTCGTCAAACTATGGACATCTGCAATGATTTAAAAGCTAAAGGTTTGGAAGATGAATTCAAACAAAAAACAGGTTTAGTTGTAGATGCATATTTCTCTGGCACAAAAGTAAAATGGATTTTAGATCATGTAGAAGGTGCTCGTGCGAAAGCGGAAAAATGTGAATTGCTGTTCGGTACCATTGATACTTGGCTTATCTGGAAACTGACTGGCGGAAAAGTACATGTTACTGACTATTCGAATGCTTCCCGTACGTTGATGTATAATATTCGCGAATTGAAATGGGATGCAAAACTACTTGAATATTTAACTGTTCCGGCGTGTGTACTTCCAGAAGTTAAATCTTCCAGTGAAGTATATGGTCAAACAGATGTTGCTGTCTTTGGTGCTGCTGTGCCTATCTCCGGTGCTGCTGGTGACCAACAGGCTGCATTGTTCGGTCAAACATGCTTCCAACCTGGTATGGCAAAAAATACTTATGGGACTGGCTGCTTCATGTTGATGAACACAGGCAGTAAAGTGTATGAATCTAAAAATGGATTGCTTACCACTATTGCTTGGGGACTTGACGGAAAAGTAGATTATGCATTAGAAGGCAGTATCTTTGTTGCTGGATCGGCTATTCAATGGCTGCGTGATGGTTTGCGCTTGTTAGAAGCTGCTCCTGATTCTGAATATATTGCTAAAAAAGTAAAAGATGCTGATGGTGTATATGTAGTACCTGCTTTCGTAGGACTTGGTGCTCCATACTGGGATATGAAAGCTCGCGGTGCGATTCTTGGTTTGACTCGCGGAACCAGCAAATCTCATGTTGTTCGTGCGACATTAGATTCCATGGCGTATCAAACAAAAGATGTTTTAAGTGCAATGGAAGCTGATTCTGGTATTAAATTGCAAGCATTGAAAGTGGATGGCGGCGCTGTTGCTAATAACTTGCTAATGCAATTCCAAGCAGATATTTTAGGTGTTCCAGTAGATCGTCCTAAAGTAACTGAAACCACTGCTCTTGGTGCTGCTTATCTTGCAGGTTTAGCTGTTGGCGTATGGAAAACAAAAGATGAGCTGGTTAGTACTTGGCAGCTTGACAATCGTTTTGAACCTACCATGGATGGTGCACAAAGCGCAACTTTATATAAAGGTTGGCAAAAAGCGGTTAAACGTGCTATGGATTGGGAAGACTAAAACCAGCCCGAAATTAATACTTGTAAAGGGTTGAGATAAGAGATCCCTTTGTGTTCGGTTAAACGAATACAAAGGGATCACCTTTGCTTATAATCTAAAAAAAGAAAACTCGTTATGTTAATAATAAAGAAATATATGGATAAGATCTAACTGATAGTACTAAGATTTAAATGGAGTTAAGAACCAAGTCATCTCATTTTAGTTAATGCAAAAATAATAAGTAAGAAGGATTTTTTTTTAGAACGGAGAAAATATGACTGGTCCAGGGTTATGCCCTGTTTCATTTATTTCATTTTTAAAAAGGGGGATTGAGATGCAAAAGACGACAGTTGTAGTAATTGGTGGCGGTGCCACAGGGGTTGGTATTTTACGTGATTTGTGTATGCGAGGAGTAGATGCAATTCTACTTGAACAGCAAGATTTAGCGTATGGTACTAGCTCGCGTTATCATGGTCTCTTGCATAGCGGAGGACGTTATGCGGTGAAAGATGCCGAAGCAGGTAAAGAATGTATTGAGGAAAATACGATTTTACGTAGAATCGGCAGACATTGTGTAGAACAAACGGAAGGTTTCTTTGCCAGAACTCATTTAGACGATGAGGCATTTGAAGGAAAATGGGTGGAAGCATGCGCAAAAGTAGGAATTCCTACAATTCCTATTTCGGTAGAAGAGGCTCTTCGCTTAGAACCCAATCTGAGTCCCAAAATTAAGTCTGTATATCGGGTGCCGGATGCGGCTATTGATGGTTTTCGGATGGTTTGGCAAAATGTAGCGTCTGCCCGGAAATATGGCGGACGGGTACTAACGTATACCACAGTTATAGGTATTGAACACAGCAATAATCAAGTTGTAGGTATTAAAGTTCGTAACACGTTGACTGGTGAGGTCAGCAATATTGCTTGTGATTTCATTATTAGCGCTGCTGGTTCTTGGGCCGGGGAAATTGCTGCTTTGGCAGGAATTAGCGTAAATGTGCAGCCGGATAGAGGAACGTTAATTGCTTTTAATCATCGTATTACCAGCCGTATTGTAAATCGTTTGCGTCCTGCTTCCGACGGGGATATTTTTGTCCCTCATGGTTCGATTACGATTTTAGGTACAACATCTGCATCAGTAAACAAACCGGATGATACGGTGC
Source organism: Pelosinus propionicus DSM 13327 (assembly GCF_900114615.1). Lineage (GTDB taxonomy): Bacteria > Bacillota > Negativicutes > DSM-13327 > DSM-13327 > Pelosinus > Pelosinus propionicus. Next base: position 13,331 of record NZ_FOTS01000075.1, read on the forward strand.
CAAATGCAAAAGAAGTAGTAGAACTCTTAAATATTGGGGAAGCTTTATTCGAAGATATTAGGAGTTATCGTATGCTCAGAGCTTTTGCCGGAACCAGACCGCTGTATAGTGCCGATCCAAATGCAACAGGCCGCGGTGCGTCTAGAGGTTTTGTGACTCTTGATCATGCTCATGACGGATTAAAAGGCTTTGTCAGCGTAGTAGGAGGAAAATTCACTACGTATCGTTTAATGGCAGAAAAGGTAACAGATCTAGTATGCGGTTACTTGAATGTTAAAACACCTTGCCGTACGGCGGAAGAAAACCTTGTTGAGGATACTTCTCCAGCATTGATGGCGAAAGCTCGCCTATATTTCCCTGCTTATGGTGCCGAGCTTGCTGCTTCACGACTGGGATCAGAAGGTCTGGAAAAGGTAATTGCCCGTATACAGGAAAAACCTGAAAAACGCCAACTATTGTGTGAGTGTGAAAATGTAACCATGGCTGAAGTGGAAGAAGCAGCAGCTGACAGTACGAGCTATATGATTAGTGATGTTCGTCGCAAGACGCGTATGGGTATGGGGACTTGTCAGGGAGCTTTCTGCACATTCCGCAGTGTAGGTGCAGTCGATGCCAATGGATTGTCATGGGGCAAAGATACCAATGTGCTATTCAAAGAATTTCTGCAAGGTCGCTGGAAAGGGATTCGTCCTATTTTATGGGGCAATGTCATGCGTGAAATGGAACTGACCCGAGGAATTTATGAAGGAACTTTAAACATAAATGGAGCGATTGACAATGAGGGAATATGATATTGTAGTAATTGGTGGCGGCTTAGCAGGTTTAATGGCGGCAGCTGCAGCGACTAAACGCGGTAAGAAAGTAACAGTATTGTCTCTAGGTTCAGGAACCTTAACCATTGGAGGCGGCATCGTTGATGTAATGGGTTATTTGGAAGGTGGCATACCGGCAGCTACTCCAAGTGCAGGTCTATTACAAGTCGGCGATAAGCATCCATATAAAATGATTGGTCGACCAGCAATCGAAGAATCCATTCGATTCTTTAAAGAGATTTGCGAGCAAGAAGGATATTCTTATATCGGAAATCTAGACAAAATGCAATGGATACCGACTGCTGCTGGTACATTGAAACCAACTTGTCTTGTTCCCAAAACAATGGATACAACAGAACTTAAGAAAGCAGATAAAGTAATCGTATTGGGCTTTGATGCATTAAAGGATTTTTATCCTAGCTTAATCGCTAAAAACTTTAAAAAGATTCCTGCATTTGCGCAAAAAGAATATGAAGTTGTGATGATTGATCCGAAGTTATCTGAAGGACGCGACGTTACTGCTCTGGATGTGGCTCGTTGGTTAGATACGGAAGACGGTCTTGCAAGCTGCATTGAAAAAATGCGTAACGTAGTACCTTCTGGTAGTGTAGTAATCATTCCGCCAGTATTAGGAACACGTCCGAATTATTTGGTTAAAGAAAAATTAGAACAAGCTTTAGGGTGTACTTTTGTGGAAACTGCTTCTGTACCTCCGTCCATTACTGGTCTGCGTTTGCGTACTATGTTAGTGCGATATTTGAAGAAAAATGGTGTACGAATTGTAGAACAAGCAATTGTAGCGAAGTCCATTGTGGAAGAAAACAATTGTATGGCAGTGATCACAGAAGGAGTGGATCGGGAACGTACCTACTATGCTAAATCTTTTATTTTAGCAAATGGCGGTTTCTATGGAGGCGGCCTGCTTGCAGAGCCAGGTAAGGTAATCGAGCCTATTTTTAATTTACCTGTAGAGGCTCCAACAGATCATGAATTGTGGGCAAATTATTCTTTATTCTCTAGTGAAGCACAGCCTTTTGCTAAACTTGGTTTAGATGTTGATGAAAAAATGCGTCCTGTTGATGCCGACGGCAAAGTCATACTAAACAATGTTTTTGTTGCGGGACGTAATTTGCGAGGTTATGATTTCAGCTTTGAAAAATCAGGTAATGGTGTAGCAATTGCGTCAGGTTATCAAGCGGCTATGTCAGTGTAAGGAGAGAAAAAATAATGAAGAAACATCATAATAATCCGGATAGTTGTACAGCTTGTACCGTGTGTGTGGCTAATTGTCCAGTGACAGCTGCGACGCGCAAATTTCGTGGACCTAAAATGGTTGGCCCTACTTTAGAAAGAATGAGATTATCACAAGATGATATTGAGCCCTCTTTGGAATATTGCACCAATTGTAAGAATTGTGATATGTCGTGTCCTTCCGGTGTTCCTATTTCTACCCTTAATATGTTAGCACGGGCTAAACATTTTAAGAATCGTAAACGCAGTTTACGGGATTGGATTTTGTCACATGGGGAAAAAATGGCTAAGTTAAGTGCTGCTACTCCAGGCATGGCTAATTTAGGGATGAAAATGAGCCGGGGCATATTAAAAAAGATTGGCATATCTAATAAAGCGCCATTACCACCTTATGCATCTAAATCCTTTAGTAAGTTATTTAAGAATTTAAAACAAACCAGCTATCCTGATAAAGTTGTGTTTTATCCTGGCTGCTTTATTAACTATAATGATCCTCAAGTTGGTATGGATTTTGTAGCTGTCATGCAAGCTAATAAATTTGAAGTGATTATTGAAGAAGATTTTGTTTGCTGCGGTTCTCCTTTAGTTGTAAATGGCTTTTTGGATGAAGCAGAAGAAAATGCTAAAAAGAATATTGCAGTTTTAAAAAAATGGACCGACAAAGGATATCCGATCATCACTTGCTGCACCAGCTGCGGTCTGATGTTGAAACAAGAATATCAGGAACTGTTCCATATTGAAGGCGTGGAGGAATATGCGAAACATTTATATGATGCAGGTGAATTTTTGCTGGATCTGCATGATCAAGGACGTTTAAATACGAACTTTGGCACATTAAATGAAAAATACATGTATCATGCTCCTTGCCATTTAAGAGCACAAGGTATGGGCTTACCGGGAGTCGAGTTATTAGCTTTAATTCCAGGACTCGATGTGCAGGATGCAGATGCTGGCTGTTGCGGTATTTCTGGTAATTATGGTTTTAAAGAAGACAAATATGATATTTCAATGGAAATTGGTTCAGGATTATTCAAAACGATTAAGGAAAGCGGTCGTGATACCGTTGTTTCGGAATGCGGAACATGTCGTTTGCAAATTGGACATGGCGCAAATGTAAAGACGCTGCATCCTATGACATTAGTACGTAAATCCTATGAAGCTTTTCATAAATAAGAAAATGCCATAGTGAAATTCCTTAAAAATACTCTACCTGGTGGCTAATGCCTAATGCAGCAGCAAATCATAGTTGGTGAGAATTGGCCCTACAGTAGAAATATGGTTTGATTCATAGTGCTAAACGCTCAATACACATATGGGAGGGAGAACCTTATGATACAGAAAAGAGTAGGCCTGTTTCACTTGATGGTAGTGATGCTCGTTGGTATAATAGCACCAATTTTAGTGGAGTATATGGGGAATTTAGGATCGATAATAAGCGTTTTGGCAGTGGCTGGAGTTTCAACAGCCGTTTTAATAAGAACTTGGCCTCGGACTGGAGACATAGAGAGAAGTCAGGTCCAATCTTCTGTAAAGCAAACGCAATTGATTCCCCAAGTAGATATGTATGGTATTTCCGAAGATTTATCCTTTATATCCCAGCAATTGGCTTGGGTTGCAGGACATAGCAATACAGCTTTAAAAAAGCTAACCAAACAGTCTAATACTATAGCGCAAGAAAGTGAAACCACAGCAAGCAGTGCTCAGGAGGCTTCTGCAGGTGTAGAAGAAATTGCCTCTAATGCAGCGATTGTGGCAAATGCATCTCAGCAAGCTTTAAAGCAATGCCAAAGTTCTTCTCAATTAGCGTTGAACAATCAGTTGCAAATTACCCAGGCAAGCAATACAATGCTGGAAGTAGCCCAAGTAGTGGAAACCTCAGTACGTGATATGGAAGAATTGAATGTAGCATCAAAGAGAATTGGTGATTTCGTCGGGAAAATTCAAGGGATTGCCAGTCAAACGAATTTATTGGCTTTGAATGCAGCCATTGAAGCAGCCCGAGCTGGAGAACAAGGCCGGGGGTTTGCCGTTGTGGCAGAAGAAGTACGTAAATTGGCTAGTGAGAGTGAAGCCGTAACCCATGAAGTGGAAGAAACGGTGAGGGATATTACCAATCGTACGAACTATGTTACGGAACATATGCAAGGCGGCAAGGAAAAAATTCAGGGTATTGAGCAATTGGCAAGAAAATCTGCAGAGAGCATGCAGGAAATTGTCAAGACTGTTAACGAAATTGAAGGCACAGTAGAAAAATTGTGCAGCCTCTCTAATGATCAGCAAATGACCACAGAACAAATGGCTCAAGCAGTAGAAAGTATTGGAAGTGCTACTGTTGAAATTGCTGCTGGTACGCAAGAAGCACTGAAAAGTATTGATCAGCAGGAGCATGATATTGAAGAAGTATATGCATTAACAAAAAAAATGACAGCTGCTGTAGATAAAATACAAGAAGTTGCTGCGATTTTTAAAACTGGTAAAGAATTAGTATTTGGTTTTAATCCTTTTACAGCACCGCAAATAATTAAAGAAAATTATACGCCGATATTAGAAGCGATCGCCAAGAAATTGGGACTAGAACCTAAAATCATTATCGTTTCTGATTATGATTCGTTGGGACGGTCCTTACTGAAAGGTACAATTGATGTGGGGTGGTTTTCTCCTTTTGCCTATGTTTCTGCAAAAAATAAAGGTGAGATTACTCCGTTGGTGACTACGGTAGTGAACAAAAATGCTTCCTACCATGGTTATATCATTGCTCGTAAAGATAAAGCGTTTCATTCGATAGATAATCTGCAAGGCAAACGGTTTGCCTTTGTTGACAAACAATCAGCCTCTGGATATGTGTATCCAAAGGCCATGTTATTAGAACAAGGTAAAGTTCCGGAAACATTTTTTTCTGAAACGGTCTTTTTAGGCAGTCACAATCGGGTTATTGATGCAGTTCTGGATGGCACTGTTGACGCAGGGGCTACCTATTCAGAAGCTGTAGAAACTGCTAAAGAGTATGGACTTGCAGTACATAATTTGGTAATATTAAAACAAACCGATGCTATACCTAAAGATGTTATTGCTGGGCGACCTGGACTTGATGAACAGTTGTTGACAAGTCTTAAACAGGTTTTTATAGAAACTACCGATAGGACATCTACACATGCTTCAGTAATGAAAAAAACTGGATTAAATGGTTTTATTGAAGCCCAGGATCAGGTGTATGATGTGATCAGAAAAGCAGCCAATGTACTAAAATAAAAAGTGAAGAGAGTGTGAATGTAGTAGTATGATCAAGAAGACGAAAATTGTTTGTACAATGGGTCCAAGTACAGGAAAACAAGAAATCATGGAAAAATTAATAGATGCCGGTATGAATGTAGCCCGCTTTAATTTTTCCCATGGTGACCACGCCGAACATAGTGTTCGCATCAATATGCTGCGCGCAGCGGCAGCGGCTGCGAAAAAACCAGTAGCCTTATTGCTGGATACCAAGGGTCCAGAAATGCGCCTTGGGAACTTTGTAGAAGGCAAAGTGACCATTGAACAAGGCCAGAAATTTATTCTGACTTCCAGAGATGTAGAAGGTACAAAAGAAATTTGCTC
>NZ_FOTS01000042.1 GCF_900114615.1 Pelosinus propionicus DSM 13327
GGGAGCTTTTGGGGTTCTTAAAGAGGACATGGGCTTTCGGCGATTTTTGATGCGTAGTCAAGTTAAAGTGCATACTGAATTTCTATTGCTGTGCATGGCATACAACCTAAAGAAACTCCACAACAAAATCCAAAACGGTCGTTGTGGAAGTTATTTGCATATTCCCAAAGCGTCCTGATAACGGTATATAATTTTTTTGAAGGGAAGTCGATTCCTCTGTTTTGTTATGCCCATAATCTAGCTACGACTTCTTTTTTTCTTCCGATCAACAAGAGATTTCTGCTTTTTTATTAAAAAAGAGGCGTACCGCAAAACGATTTCAATAAACGTTTTGCGACACGCCCTTTTAGCATCATATAATATGAGTTACAATCCTCTAGCAGCCAATTCATGTTCTGTGCTAACTAGCTTCACGCAAAGTACAACCAATTCCATTGCCAGCCTTAACTCTGACAATGGAGGGAAGGTAGGTGAAAGGCGGATATTTTTATCCTCAGGATCTCTGCCATAAGGGTAGGTAGCACCAGCAGGAGTGAGTAAAACGCCAGCAGCTTCAGCTTTTGCTACAATTTCTTTTGCACATCCTGGAAGAGTATCTAGACTAATAAAGTAGCCACCTTGGGGCTTACTCCAGGAAGCAATGTATTTACCTCCTAGTTCGGATTCCAAAATATCCAAGACTAAATTAAATTTCGGCTTAATAATTGCTGCATGCTGTTTCATAAGTGCTTTTATACCAGCCTCATTTTTAAAGAAACGGACATGACGCAACTGGTTTAATTTATCAGGTCCAATCGTTTGTATATTGAGTTGTTTTTTTAGCCAATTAATATTTTTGGGACTACTGGCTAGCATGGCAATTCCAGCACCTGGGAATGTGATTTTGGACGTTGAGGCAAATTCGAATACGCGATCAGGATGACCCGCAGCATCGCAAGTTGGCAGAATATTGAGCAAGGTGTCTGGAGTATCTGTAAGGTGATGGACGGAATAGGCATTATCCCAAAAAATACGAAAATCAGGTGCCTTAGTCGGCATTGCCGCCAAACGTTTTACTACTGCGTCTGAGTAGATAATTCCAGTTGGGTTGCTATATTTAGGTACGCACCAGATTCCTTTAATTGCGGAATCGGCAGCTACGAGACTTTCAACTTGATCCATATCAGGACCATCATCCTGATAGTTGACTCTAATCATTTCAATCCCTAAGTGTTGACAGATCGCAAAGTGGCGATCGTAACCAGGACTTGGGCAGAGAAATTTTACCTTTGGCAGTTTACACCAGGGCATTTCACTTTCTGGCAGACCGTGCAGCATAGCTCGAGAAAGTAAATCATGCATCAAGTTTAAGCTGGAATTACCTCCAATAATGATTTCCTCAGGCTTTGCATCTAAAATCCAGGAAAGAAGTTTCTTTGCTTCGGGGATACCGTCGATTCCTCCATAGTTTCGGCAATCTGTTCCATTTGAGGCTTTATAATCACTTTTACTGAGACAATCTAAAAGATCAGCAGAAAGATCTAATTGCTCAGTGCAAGGTTTTCCCCTAGACATATCTAATTTAAGGTTTTGAGCCTGAAAATCTTGATAGCTCTTAGATAATTCAGCATAATACTCCTGTAATGCTGTGTTACTCATGTCTTTTAATTTACTCATTTTTACATCGCTCCTTCACATTCTTTCATTATATTGGAATTAGTAAGTCAAAGGCAATAGGTTTTCACAAAACGAGAGAATGTATTCTGAATACGTTAGGAGGGGAAATTTTATTCCTGGTATTAAAAGCAAAAAAAAACTTACTAGTGTAAGTAAGCAGTCTAACATTCAGTTTGATATTTTTCTTTATATACCTGTTTATTTTGGGCAATTTCACTTAATAAATCAATGAAGAGATCAATTTCATTGCTATTATTATATAAACCTAGGCTTAGCCGTACTAATCCAGGGAAAGGAAGCTCAGGTTTCTGGTGATAATAGGCTAACTTTTGAGGGGTTAACCCCAAAAGCTTTTCTACATAAGGATGAGCACAGAATAAGCCGCTTCTCACTGCGATACCCCCTTCATAGGAGAGTATCTTTGCTAATAATTCATGATGGAGACCTGGAAGATCAAATGAAATGATGCCTAGTCTATCTTCATTCTTTGCAGCGCAGCAATATAATTTTAGATCCGGAACGGAGGTTAGTTTATGAATGGTGTAGTGGATCAGCTCTTGTTCGTATTGATCAATGACATTCATGCCGATCGACATTAAGGTTTTGATTGCCGCTGTTAATGCGACTACACCCATAACATTTGGAGTGCCTGCCTCCTCTTTATGGGGAGAAAGAGACCATTCAATAAATTGGTGGGAAACTAATTCTACTGCGCCCCCGCCTTTACAGAAAGGCTCTTGCTTTTGGAAGGTTTCCTGTGGGCCAATGAGGACTCCAATACCAAAAGGGGCGTACATTTTATGAGCAGAAAATACTAAATAGTCAATGTGCTCTGGAGATTCATGGCCTTTCATATCAATAGGGCAATGAGGTGCTAATTGTGCTCCATCTACAAGAATTTTTGCACCATGTTGATGCGATAATCGGGCAATTTGATGAATTGGATTTTTATAGCCAGTTACATTGGAGGCTCCAGCAACGGCTACCGTTTTTACCCTTCCATTATAATGTTTTAACTTCATTTCTAAATCTTCTAAAGAAAACATGCCGTATTTATCGATAGTTACATAATCAATAGCAAATTTATCTCTCCAGGGCAGATCATTCGCTAAATGTTCCATATCGGAAGCGAGAATGACCTGCTTATCGTCTTTTTCTGCTAAAACATAAGACAGCAAATTGATAGATTCAGTAGTATTCTTTGTATAAATAACAACATCTTTCTGCTCATCTGCATTCACGAATTTTTTAATTATGTCTCTTCCTTCTTCATAGATATCAGATGAAAGCAGAGATTTGTATCCTGTACCGCGGTGAATGGATGAATACCAGGGAGAAAAATTTATGATTTCATCCATGACTGCATGCATAGGAGGAGTAGTTGCTGCATTATCAAGATTAATATAAGTAACACTGTTGCCGTTACTCAAGGGGACTTTTTCTTGTACTCCGACTATCAAATTTCTAAAAGCTGAGTGTAGTATCATCTTGTGTCCTCCAATCTGATATTGGATATTCTTCATAAAGTATTTACACTATATTTTATTCTATGCATAATCCAAAAGGTTTTACACAAGAGAGTAGACAAAAAACTAAAAAAAGTGATAAATTTTTCTGGAGAATAGAGGAAAATGATTGAAAAGAAAGAATAGTGTCTTTACGTAAAATGATTAGAATGTAAAGGGGGCTGTTACGGTCATGGTAAAATGGGAAGACAAATATAGTCTGGGAGTGGAATCAATTGATGCACAGCATCAAGAACTATTTCATATAGCAAATCGAATATATGAGCTTTTAAAAAATGAAATGATCTTGGATAAATTTGATCATATTATGGAAATTATTGATGAGTTAAAAAACTATACAGTCGATCACTTTAAAGATGAAGAAGAGTATATGAAAAGTATCGGCTATAAAAAGTTTCTGTCCCACAAGGTTGCTCATACTGACTTTTTAGATAAAATGGAAAGTATCGACGTTAATAAAATTGATAATGGACATAATGAATATTTGCTAGGCATATTAGATTTTGTTTGTGTTTGGCTTGTAGAGCACATTATGAAAGAAGACAAATTAATCGTAGCCTAGTTAATTTAAAAAATTCCTAGAAGAACAGCGTTCTTCTAGGAATTTTTTAAATTATGGATTATGTAAAAGCCGCATATTAGTCTTCTCATTTCAAGCTATTTTACGATTGTAATTACACCCGATTTTCTTGGTGAGGGTTTAGGATTGCTTCTTCCCGGGAAGCCTAAAGCTGCAGAACCATAGATCTTATGATCGAGGGGAACACCTAGTGCAGTCAAATGATCTTTAATTTCCGGTAAATCCGAAATGAGTACTAGTAAATGAATCCAGCAGGAGCCAATACCTAAAGAGTGAGCTGCTAAAAATATATTTTGCAAAGCTGCTGTACAATCTGATTGTGGGGCAGCAGAAGCAGAATTGATGGAGTTAGTAGCGATAACAAGAGTCGGAGCATGGTAAAAAAAATTAAAGTTTGGTGCCTCAGCCATATTCTTCAAGAAATCGATATAGGGCATGCCCGGATCAGCACCCGGATGTGTTACCAGCACTTTTTGTACAAGCGAATTGAGTTCTGCTAATTTTTCTTTACTATGTATTGCAGTAAAGTGCCAAGATTGTGCATTCATACCTGTAGGAGCAAAGGTTGCCGCTTCTAAGATTATGTTTAAATCAGATTCAGGGATTTGTTCCTCCTTAAAGACTCTGATACTTCTTCTGGTCAAGATGTTGTTGATGATCTCATTCATTCAGCATTCCTCCTAATAATCGAGCAGTAATCTTTCAAAAATAAGTATATCTAGTCATAAGCACTAAGCGTTCCATTTCACGCATCTCTTAACGTCATCATATACCATTAATTAACATTATAATAGGCAATCGGTTTTTCGCAAACCCTAAATCATAAGATTGCTGCCATGACCACAAAAGTTTTTGCAGGATTTCTGCTTTTTAGTGGTAAATACGATATAAATAACGAGGATTGTCTGTTCATTCAATTTTAAATGAAATGAGAGGTTATGGAAATGATAGAAAAACTAGAGTTTGCACAGGAACTTATTGAATTTATTTATGAAAGTCCAACGGCTTTTCATGCTGTGGAAACAGTAAAAAAACGACTGCTCCAATGTGGTTTCATAGAAATTCAGGAAGAGGAAACGTGGAACCTTAAAAAAGGCGGAAAGTATTTTGTAACTAAAAATGATTCAGCAATAGCTGCTTTTGTTCTTGGAATGGGAAATCCAGAGGAGTGGGGCTTTAAAATTATAGGAGCGCATACAGATTCGCCAACGTTTAGAATTAAACCAGCACCGGAAATGATTAGCGAAGGAAACTATGTTAGGCTTAATACAGAAGTATATGGCGGTCCTATATTAAGTACCTGGCTTGATCGGCCGTTAAGCGCAGCAGGTAGAATTACGGTAAGAAGTGAAAATATCCTATATCCAGAAACTAAGTTTGTAAATATAAAAAGACCGATTCTTATCATTCCCAATCTTGCAATACATATGAACAGAGAAGTAAATAAAGGGATTGAATTAAACCCGCAAAAAGACACATTACCGCTTTTATCTCATATAAATGAAAGCTTAGAAGCGGGAAATTATCTGCTGAATGAGATCGCAAAGGAGTTAGAGGTAGATCTATCTAGTATTATTGACTTTGATTTATACCTTTATGAATACGAAAAGGGAAGTATTATAGGTCTTGCTAGTGAGTTTATATCTTCAGGAAGATTAGATGATTTAGCTATGGTTCATGCAGGTATGGAGGCACTCTTAAGAGTTGATGCAGTACAAGCAACAAATATACTGATTGCCTTTGATAATGAAGAGATCGGCAGCAGAACCAAGCAAGGAGGGGATTCTCCATTTCTTGCTAGTGTGTTAGAAAGGATTCTAATTTCTCAGGAAAAAGGACGAGAAGAGTTTTTCCGTTCCCTGGCAAAATCCTTCATGATTTCAGCAGACCTTGCCCATGCTGTACATCCCAATATAGGAGAGAAGCATGATCCGGTAAATAGACCGATATTGAATAAAGGACCTGTGATTAAGATTAGCGCTAAGCAAAGCTACACCACGGATAGTAATTCTGATGCAGTATATGAGGAAATATGCAAACAAGCAGGTGTACCTGTGCAAAAGTTTGTGAACCGATCTGACTTAGCAGGCGGATCTACTATTGGACCTATTTCATCGTCTCATTTAGCGATACGCTCTGTAGATATGGGAACCCCTATACTTGCGATGCATTCAATACGAGAATTAGGCGGGGTCTTAGATCATACGTATGTAACAGCATCATTTGAAGAGTTTTATAAATTGTAAGAATCAAAAGAAGGATGCTATTGTGTTCTGATAACAATAAAATCTTCTAAATCATAAAGCAGCCTATCACTTACATATGAGAAGTGATAGGCTGCTTTGGTTATTTTATTTAAATCGAGCTGTAAATAAGTAAAAGAAAAAGCAGCTATAGTTCGAAGAAAAATTGACATAATAAAAGCCTTTGATATCTGCATAATTTTTGATTTATTATGGATATTGTCAAAGTAGCAATTGGCAATATCCTTTTCCTTGATTATTACCTTGCAAAGAGCAACTGTTTTAGGAATATCGGAAGATCATATTATCTATGAGGAAGCTAGTATTAAGGCACAAGCGGATCAATTGGCTTTATGTAGGATGGCTAGCTGAAGGAGTGAAGAGGTTTGGGTTATGAGACATCTAGTAGCGGGCCTTTTTTGCGAGAAGAGGTAATTTACTGCATCACTAAATTGTGGCTCTTATAACTTATAATTTAATACCTACACATAATTCAGCTTGTATGTACGGATAAAGAATGAGAAATAAATTCACATTTGGTAGTTTAATTTATAAGTTGCTACGGAATGTAAGTTAGTGAAAACCGATATACAGGATACACGCATTGGAAATAAGAGGTTCTTGGCTATGTCGATTTTAAAATATTATTAATTGGAGGAGTATAACATGGCAACTATAGGAAATCAATTATTGCAGCCCGAGAATGGCTGGAAAAGGTACAGTAATATGGATTCCAATATACTCTATATTGGAAGTTGGATCACGTTAGCAGATGATGCTAATTTCTGGTCCAGGGAACATCATGATTTAGAATCTTCAAGTGGTGGTCAGATACAGTTTAAATTTAAAGGAACTAAAATAAGGTTAATCGATCATCGGCATCCTAATCGTTGCTCAACATTAAAGGCGATAATTGATGGAGAATTATTTGATTTTTCGGAGTATGGAACCTCACAACATCGAACAATTGTATTTGAAAAGATAGGATTGGAAAATACAATTCATACAGTTGAATTGATTCAACTGCCGAATTCCACAGGGATCTTTGTTCTTGATGCAATCGATATTGATGATACCGGTGAACTCCTTCCATACGCACCGACAGCACCTATCAATCTAATAGCAATCGCAGGTGATTCTCAAGTTGCTCTTTCATGGACTGCAATTACCGGAGCAACCGGCTACAATGTAAAACGTTCTACAGCTGCGGGTGGTCCATATACAGCTATTGCTACCAATATAACTGGCACAAGTTATGTTGATACTACAGTAACCAATAGAACTACTTATTATTACGTTGTAACTGCAGTAGATAGTAATGGTAACGAAAGTTCAAATTCAAATGAAGCTTCTGCAACTCCAAAGGCTACAAGTGGGCATGGGTTGTTACGAGTTACCATGAACGATTCAAGCGAACGCGAATATGAATTATCAGATGATGCAATTAACCAATTTATAGAATGGTGCAACCGTACTGTTGGTACTGGCAGTTCTCTGTATACTTTCAATAAAACATATAACGTTGGTGAGTTCAAAAGCAGAAAAGAATATTTACTGTTTGAGAAGATTATTAGCTTCGAGGTTATGGAACTTACGAAGTAGAACTGCAACCGTCTTACCTTAAATAGATTGAGGCAGGTTTAATACCTGCCTTTTTTATATGTTGATGTGCAATTATTAGTATTGGTTTTTAACTATTTGAAAACAAGTGTCACTAAATTGGCATAAGAAAAGCCTTTGCATAGTTGCAAAGGCTTAATTTACATGGTGACCCCGGAGGGATTCGAACCCCCGACTATTGATTCGAAGTCTGGATTTATGAGTTTGTTAACATTTTATTATGTTTGCAAAGCATTGTATTTAAAGGATTTATAAGTTTTAGCCTTGGTAGTCGTTGGTGAATAATAAGGGACATTTGCAAGTGATAAGGGACAATTTAAGGGACAACTTTTAAACGTCAAAGTATTGGTTTTCCTATAATTATTAAACCTATAAGGGACAAAATATAATTGTCCCTTATTTCTTCGATATTATGTATCTAAATGGCAGTGCGTCATATCATTATATACCTTCATATTAACCATGTACGCTTCTTTAATTTATTCTTGAAGGTAATCATTACCATAACTATTAAGATGCTTTAAAATGCGAATATAGAGGTAATATAAAGAAGCAGGTGCTAATTCGCCTGCTTCTTTTGTTTCTGTTTTGCTTTTTCTTTACTGGTTTGAATAAATGTTTCCATCATATCAGCCGTTTCATTTTCAGCAGATTTCACAAGATGGCTATATATTAATTGGGTAGTAGTCGAATTAGCATGACCTAATTTTCCTGCTACAGTACGTAGATCGACACCACCAACGATTAAATAAGTTGCAGCCATGTGTCTAAAGCTGTGTGGCGTAATATGTGGTAGATCATTCTTTATAGTGAATTTTCGTAACCATGTATAAAAACTGTCGGGGTGTGCTGGTTTTCCGTCCCATGTAGTAAAAAGTCTATTGCTATCTTGCCACTTACTACCCAGTTTGAGCCGTTCTTCATTCTGTTGAATTTTGTATTGCCTTAATAATTCTATTACCGACAATGGGATTGTGATAGTCCTATTACTATCTTCTGTTTTAGTTGATGTTGTGAATATGCCGACTTTAGGTAGATATTGACTTGATTGACAAATATGAACGGTATTAGCTGTAAAGTCAACATGTGACCATTCTAGACCGTATAATTCGCCTTTCCTCATGCCAGTGGATAGTGCCAGCATAGCTAATAAACGATATTTTAATTCTTCATTTTGTAGGAGTAGAAGAAATTTACCTGTGGTTTCTTCATCATATATTTTCTTATGGGTCTTTTGTGCTTTAGGCGGTTCTACTTTGTCAGCAGGGTTATAGGCTATTAATTGCCACTGTGTAGCCTTCTCTAAGAGTGTATGTAGTAATACGTGATATTTGCGAACAGTGTTAGGTGAAAGAGTGCTTTTTAATGGTTTATTTTCGGTAGTGGTGATTATTTTACGTCTGGTAGCATTGGGGTCTTGACGAATACCAACTTCCGCAAGGTTAGCGTAAAAGCTTAGTAGGTGTTTAGGAAGAATTTTATCAAGCCTCATATGTCCCATCGTTTCACTTATTCTCTTGAATAGGTTTTTATTATATACAAGAGTCTTTTCTTTATGTTGCCCTTTGGCATAATTGTCTTCCCAGTATTCGAAAAATTGTTTCAAGGTCATTTTGCCAGAAGTGGAAATTTGACCTTTTTCTATTTCTGCTAAGAATAAGCCATATTGTTTTTCAGCTTCGCGGGGGCTATTGGCGGTGACTGTCTTAGTATGACAAATTTGCTTACCTTGTCCATCATAACCAGAGGCAACGGTTAATAAGTAGGAATTTTCTCCACGTTTCTTAATCTTTGATGGCATGTTATTTTCCTCCTATTTCTTGTAGGATGTATTTCTTTATTGATTCATATTTTGGATATGAATTTGTTTTTTTAGCATCATTACATTCGACTTTGGCTAATTCAAGTGCTTTTTCGTACTGCTCCTTAGAAATTTTTTGGTTGTAATACTTACTCCTAAAGTATGACGATAACTTCGGATATGTTTTTTTGCAATATTCTCTTTGATATTCTTTTTTATCGTACTTACTAGTGTTTGGTTTCAAGCATAAAAGCTGATATGCTGTGGGTGAATTAATAATTCCAATAAAATGTATTTTTGCTCCATCAGTAACAGTTTTTAGTTTAATTTTACGTTCAATGTTTCTGACTATGCTTTGTACGGCAGATATCCTTAAATCGTCTATAAACATATCATAAGGTTCATGGGTATCTTCTGCTTCTTCATATTCTTCTCTAATGTATTTAAGCATTTGCATTGTTACTGGGAATGTAAAGTATAATCCCAGTTTCTCAATGTCTAATTCTTTAGTCCCTGCGACAACCATGCGATTGTTTTGAAATAAACAATAGTAGGTTGAATCTTTTTTACATGAAGTATAGTTTTTTACTGCATTAACAAGGTTGTTGTATATGCTAGGGAAAGTAACCTTATCTTTTATATTTTTTGACATTATATCACTGATGATCATTGCAGTATTAATGTGGTCTATTAGCAAGTTAAGTGAAGAGCAATTTTTAGCGTCATGATTAATCCATTTCTCTGCAATCATTCCGTATGTACTAGCGAAATCAAACAATGGTTCTAAATTAACGTTTTTACCTATTGTAAGATTATTGCCTAACTTGTAATAATTAATTAAATCAGCTATAGCTTTTTGTATTTCGGAATCTGTGACTTTGCAGTTTTCTTCCCCTGTGTATTCCCAAGAAATATTTACAAATTCGGCAGCTATATTGCTTGGCAAGTCAGATAAATTTTCCTTATCTGAAAGATATATTGCTGGTGCCCCTAATAGTGTTTTGCTATTAGTATAATCATAATAGTAAACTTTAAAATTTGTACAAGGTTTAGCTATAAATTGAATGTTTAAATCTGAATGAATCATTTTTTTGCCTCTTTTATACTCGTTTAAATATACTCGTTAATTTATTTTAGCATTACAATAACGATAGATCAAGAAGAACAATAATGCAAATAAATTTTATTCCTATTAGATTGCTCTTTGAAAATTTAATATTCTGCTGTCGAGCGTTAAAACGTTGTGTGGTATTAAAGGACACGTAAAGGCTGGGGCAAGAGCGAATCATAGAATTTGCGAAGAGGGCAGTCCTGGCGCGGGGAAACCGCCACGCAGGTAATCAAAAATGAAAGAAGGAAAAATAAAATGGCTAATTCAGATATTCGAGAAAGAATACAGAAGTATAAAGGTACGGTCAAGAATTGGCAAATTGCTGATCATTTAGGAATAGCTGATACTACTTTCTCAAGGTGGCTTCGTAAGGAACTAACGATGGAAAAGAAAGAATTAATCATGTCAGCTATTGAAAGGTTGGCGAAAGGCGAGTGCCGATAATGAACAAACAACGAATTGAAAATTGGAATGGTTTTAATATAAGGTTTATAGAAAAAGAAATTGGCGACTGGTGGGCGGTAGCTAATGATATTGCTCATGCTTTGGGATATAGAGATTCTTTTAATATGACAAGAATTTTAGAACATAGTGAAAAGGATACTCTTAATGTGAGTACCCTTGGCGGCGTTCAAACTATGGCAATTGTATCAGAAATTGGGATATATGATGCTGTTTTTAATAGTCGTAAATCAGAAGCCAAGAATTTTAAAAGATGGGTATATGAAATTATTAAGAATATACGTACTGCATCAGGGTTAGAAGGCTTTCAGATATTCACTATGTTAGATAAAACACATCAACGTGAAGCAATGACAAAATTAAGAGACGGATTAACAATACCTACTCGTATAAATTTTATTAAGGCTAATACTATCGCAAATAAAGCTGTTTCTACAATAAATGGTTACGGTAAAATGCTTAAAAAAGGCGATATGTACCCTGAAATGCTAATACAACGCCAAGCGATACTGGATAAAACAGTTGAACTAATGACTGTTAAAGAAGAATTTGGGTTAGAGGTTTCTGTTTCAAAATTGATCAATAATAAATTTGTGAACAGGGGTGTAGAACATGGCTGATGCACAGACACAAAGACAGCTTGAAAAGCAAAATACGGTTTTAAATGATAAAGAACTTGCAAAAGTATTAGATCCAACAGGGAAGATTGTTACACCTTGGAGCATACGAAATTGGCGTTTGCAGGGCGGGTTACCAAGTTTCAGAGTAGGTAATAGAATATTTTTTCGATTGGAATCAGTTCTTACTTGGATGGATAACAAGGAAACAGGCATACAAAAAACAGAGACCATGCAATATGGCACGTTAAGAAAAATTGATTGAAAATTCAAAGATAACATTAATAGGGGGTGCTAACTTATATGTCGCAGGGTAAAAATATAACGGTTTGTAGCAGGTGAAATAATGGGATATTGTACAGATATATGGTGTATTGAAGGGATTAGCTTCCATGCAAAAGGAATTTATTGTTTACTTGCAAAGTTCGTCAACAAAGAAGGTACTTGTTGGCCGACTATAGATACAATGCAAAAAATATCAGGTTTATCAAGACCGACAATAATAAAATCAATTAAAGAGTTAGAAACAAATGGAGATATAAAGGTAACAAAAAGATTCATTAATGGGATGAAATTTAAAAGTTTGTACTATCTTGTAAATCTAGATAAAAGAGAAGTAAAAGAGATTTACAACGTAGTAAATGACGTTGACCATGGTAGTAAAGGGGATTTACCTACCGTAGTAAATGACGTTTACTCTAACTTATCCAATAATAACTTATCCATTAATAATGAGGAACAAGTAATAATTGATTTCTTACAAGAGGTTCAAGGATATCCTTTCAAAATAGAAACGGACTTAAATTTTATTAGAGAACTTAAGAAAGACTTTCCTATGATAAGCATCATTGAAAAACTTAAAGATTGGAAAGTGTGGCTAATAAAAAAACCATTGACTAAGAAATCAAATGCACGTTCTCAAATTAGAAACTGGATGAAGCCTAAAAAGTGGGAAGGAACACAGGTTAAAAATGCGCATTCAGCATTTAAGAAGGAGGAATGGGGTTATTAATGATAGATTTAGAACTCGAAAAGAATCTTTTAGGTAGCATGTGTCAGAAAGAAGAATGCTTAATTGCTGGCATGGCACGAATTAAAGAGGAATATTTTAGTGATTCATTTAATAAAAAGGTCTTTAATTTGATTAGTGATATGTATAACAACGATCAGCATGTAAGCGTGGTGACAGTAGCACAGGAAGGCAAGGCAATGTTCACTCATAATAGCTTTTCATGGTTAGCGATTAAAGATAGTTATATGCCAATTGCTGCCTTTGAACATTTAGTAGATAGATTGATTTCTACGTATCAGTCAAGAAAGTTGCATAGTATTGCTAGTAAAATTGTTTCTATGATTAATGAGAAAGATGATCCAGAAGAAGTAATCAAGCGAGTTGAGCAGGACTTATATACTGTGCTCGGTGATTCAAAATTAAATGTAATAACTCCAAAAGATCATGCCTCTAGAATGTTGGATACTATGTATAAGCGTATAGAGAATAAACATAATGGCGGTATAAGAACAGCATATGGAGAGTTAAATAAGGCGTTAAATGGAGGATTTGAAGCGGGACAGTTAATTATAGCTGCTGCTAAGACTGGTAAGGGTAAAACGGCTTTTGCTATGAATTTAATGAGAGATATAACGATTGCTCAAAAGATACCAGGACTATACATAAATACTGAAATGAATGAAGAACAAATGGATATTCGATGGATGACTATGTTGAGTCAAATAGATCATTATTTAATAGCAATCGGCACAACTACAGAAGAACAGCAAAATAAAATAGTCAGTAACATGAATAACATGCACACAGGCGGGTTTTATTCTGTGACTGAGCCTAGTCTAACAATGAATAAATTAATAAGCATTTGCCGAAGGTTCACAGCGCAAAAGAAATGTAAATTTATAGTAGTTGATTATATTGGTAGGATGGATACACTGGATCCTAAATTGCAAGAATGGCAAGTACTTAAAGTAGCAGCTAAAAAACTTAAGACGTTAGCGCAGCAATTAGGCGTAACAATACTGATGCTTGCGCAAGTGAATGATGAAGATAAACTAGAAGGCTCTAAGGGAATGAAAAATGAGTGTGATATGTATGCATATCTTAGACCTTTAAATGATACAGAAAGAACAGAAATAATAGGATTTAATTATTGTTTAGATGTTGAAAAAAATAGATCAGGGCCAACAAAAAAAATCCCATTAAGTTTTCATGGTGAGATATTGACCTTTAAAGGGCGGGACATTAATGGATAATATTGAATGTAAAGTGTATATGGGATGGCTTGACAGTAATAAAAATAGAGCTGCGATAACTAGAATACACAAACTTCGCTTTAGGATGGTGGTAGATGCTTTAGAAGGAAAAAGAGATAGGCAGTTATGTGGTCATATCATTGCAAGGTCTAATAAGCTAATTACAAAGCTCTACCATAAAGGGGTGTAAGGGGAGTTTATGCGATCGGTAATACTGAAACGTAAAAGCAACAATCAATTTGTAATTATCATTGAAGCTGATGGTTATAGGAGGGAATATGTTGAAGGTAATTTTGAAACAGCTAAAGCTAGGGCGATACGATTAAAGCTGATATTAGGTATTAAGTAAAATGTAAAGGAGATTAATACATGGGTAAGACTATAAATTTTCCATCAACCAATATAGCAGAGGAAGAGGCTACGATAGAAACTCAACGTTCAGAAAAATTTCACGCATCGACTAGGATTATTAGTGACTTTATCTGCAATCTTTCTTTGAGTGTGGATGATAATAATCATTTGATTGCCTTATTAGTTGAGCAATTACAAGAAGCGGAAAGGACAGCATTTTTACAAGGCTTTGATATGGGATGCAAGACAACAAAGGCCTATCTTTAAAGGGGTGGCATATGGAATTACTAAATCAGCAAGTTATTAAATGGTTAAGAGAAGTAAAAGAGAACGGTGAAAAACCTGAGATATTAACGGAGGAAATAGTTCGAAAATTGATGGAACAATTACAAGCCAATAATTCTCGAATAAAAGAACTTAGCAACAAGCAGCGAGAAACTGATAAACGACTTGAAGAATTTATTGAACATTGACATGGTAATTATTGAAAAAAATAATGTGTTGGCTATCTCTTTAATTAGACATTACTATCGATATATATTTTTTGTATTTGCCCCACTAGTGTTGGTTATTCAGTTTTGGCAACTAACATTTTTTGTTGTATGGCTTTAAAAATAAGGGGGTGGGGGTGGGGCGTACCCCAAAATTTTGAGTCTGGAGATTTTATGTATACCCACACACAAATTTTTTCATAAAACGCGAGGTTGTTTCCAAATTATAACATTCTAATATTCTATCTAACAATGAGAAGAAGACCAAAGAAAAAGAGAGACGCTTAACAGTCTCTCTTTTTACCAGTTTTCTCGGTTCGCCCCACATAATAATACAATTACCAAGCATGAAAAATATATCCATGTACTAATTTCCCACGTACGAGGATCATAGTAATATTTTGCTTGTAAATAAAAATATCGTAATCTTTCTTTAATTGATACTTCCGCTCCACTTATAGTATCTTTATATTTAATTCCATAACGATGTAATGTTATAACATCATCACTGGTGAATTCCGTTCTTAATATAAATAAAATAAGACCAATGTTAAAGACAATAAATATAGAAAAGATGCTTTCGAATAAAAACAATACTCTATCCAAAATACAACACCTCCCGACTTTTAACTATATTATACCAGAATCTAACAACATTATTAACAAGAGAATACATTTGTACAGTTTCTATTTTATTTAAGAAGGCATTCACATAGGTAAATTAGATGTAAATTATATTGAACTTATAGAGGAATATATTACCCGATCAATAAAGCACAGGCATTTAATATAAAGGCCATGCTCAATTCAATCAAGAGAAAGAATCAAGCATGGCTATTTTTATAAGATTATATCAGTAAGAATCCTAATAAATCTATGAGAGAACGTCATGTACAGTTATAGTTTGCCAAGGTGAAGTTAAGAATACGTAGCTAGAGCCGATTGTACTTTCTCTATTAGAGCATCAAATTTGTTTATCTGTTTTTCTTGCTTAGTCAATTCTTCTTTATGTTTATTTATTTCAGCACTCAAAGTATCTATTTTAGCATCAGTTCTTTTTCCGATTTTTTCCACCGTTAAAATTCGGATAATTTCTTTCTTGGCATCATCTAGCTGTTTCTTTTCCTGATATACAAGCATTAGATATATTTGTTTAGCTTGCCTAAGAGAATCTTCTATTAAGGTTAGTTCTTCTTTTGATAATTGCATAATATTCACCCTCCAATACAGCTACTCTAACAGATCGTCTTCCTGGGCGGGTACATATTCGATCATATCCGACAACTTACACCTAAAAGTATCACATAATTTAAATAATGTTTCTAATTTTAGTGTTTCGATATCGGTTTCCCTGTAGAGCTTATTAATTGAATTACGGCTAATACCAGACAGTTTCATGAGCTCTGTAATATCATCGATTTTATGATCTGCCATTAATCTACGTAGATTACAACGTATCAAACTAATCACACTCCTTATAGTTAATATGTTATCATGCAAGGTTATTTGTTTCAATAATAATAGCAAAAAATAATTTTATAGAGTTAAAGAATACTTGACCAATACAATTGTAAAGTAATATAATGACCTTGTAGAGTTAATTTGTAACTTTTAAGGAGGTCGATGTCATGCTTAAATCAACAACAACGCCTATCAAAAGCATTATTTCAGGTCAGACAATTCCAGCAGGTGATTTTGAAGAAGGATGGCAAGAGCTTGTTTTAAAACGACAGGTTATGATTAATGAAAAGTTAGATGCTGTAGGCTTGTCTACTGACTGCTTAGTGGAAATGTTAGAGAAATCAGCAAGTAAAGAATTAGCGGAAGATATCAAGGATACTATATTCCATCTGCAAACTAGCGTTACTTATACGCACTACAATAAAGGCTTTCTTGATGGCATAAAGTTTGCAATGATGGCGGGACAGTTATAAGTTTAATCGTTCTATGTATTATGTGAAGAAATAGTTAAAGGGGTGTATTTTAATGACAATCCATGATCAAATAAAAGAGCAGCGAAGTAGTGAATGTTTTACGCTTATGGATTCGATTAATAATTTAACTGCTAGCCAAGCTGATAATATAGTACTGAAAATAGTTTCTTTCATAAACAAGCAAGCTGAACCTGATGATCTCTTAAGTGGTGAATAATATTTTATTGTAAGAGGTAAATTATAGAAAATAATATTATAGGAGTTGTTATATATGAAAGGCTATGAAAGACTTCAAACAATAATTGGTCGTGAAATTAATGGTGATGAATTATCTATGGTGGCTACAATTTTTAAGACAAGTATGGAATTCTTCTGCCAGGAAGAGTCTATAAGTCCTTGGATAGTTGAACCAGAACCGATTGGTGATGCTGAACATTTTAGCCCCATTGAAATGATCAATTGCGCGATTAAAAAGTATGTGGATTTAGTACCTCTATTTATAACAAGTGATGAGCAGCAAATATTTGATATGCCTAATAGTGGAGAAACAAGAGAATATCAGATTGTAGATTTTAAAGGATATGTTGAATGGGCTAGACGTGATGATGGTAAATATGCCGTTGATCCAGAATTTATAGATAAGTTTTTAAAACTTTATCCTGATGCTATGAAGATGAAGCTCATTGAGATATCCTGAGAAGGTACAGGATAATTGTAGGTGAATTAATATTCCATAGTAAATTCTAAGGGGGATAACTATGGACGAATATTTAACACCAGACGAAGTAGGCAAGATACTAAAGGTAAATGAAAAGGTTATAGGAGATTTATTGAACTCGGGTGATATTCCAGGAATTAAGATCGGACATTTATGGCGAATACCTAAAGCTAAATTTGAAAAATGTTTCGAATCAAATATAAAGCCTATTAAGGCTATAAATAATAATTTATTTGTGCAATCAGAAAAGTTTGATATAGAAAAGACTTATGATTGTGATGAAGTTGCCGAAAGATACAGAGTCAAGAAGCTTACTGTATGGCAATGGATTCGAGACAAAAAACTGAATGCGGTTCAGACAGGCAAAAATTATCGTATTCGACAAGAAGATTTGAAAGAGTTTGAAGATGCAAGGAGTACTAAGTGGTAATCCCCTGTCATTAAATTAATGGCAGGAGGAAGAAGTTTTAAAAAATTATGAGTTAAAAAGCAGGGGTTAATACTCCTGCTTCCTTATTTGTTGAAGTTATGGTATAGATTTGCTGTTATATTATTGTGACTTATATGTAGAATGGTGAGCAGGAAATGCAGGCGGCGGTGGAGAAGTTAAGTTTTACATAGTTATCAGAGGAGATACAATTTTATGGCATCTGTTGTTTTAGAGTTACAGGCTGAATTGATTAAATCTGATTCTCGGCTTAGCGATTTATTGCGTAAGGGTTTGCTTATTTCTAAGAAACTTCACTTGAAAGATTTTGAAACATGGATTTTGAATGAGTTGGAAGGCTATAATGTTTCGACACCTCTTCCCGAATATAGGATTCTTTATGGAAAGTTATATACATTTAACGCATTAGTAGGAAAACGAATAATGTCAATTTCTGATAAATCCTTTGAAGAACTACTTTCAAAACGACCAATGCATTATCCTATGCCCGAATTAGAAAAAATGATTGAAGATAGCACTAATCAAAATACTTTAGAGTTTGTCTTTTCTGGTGAATTTCAATCTAAGTTGCAAAATCTCTGGGGGCGTGAATATCGATTTTCTTTGCACCTTGAACAATATCAATTAGAAGGAATTGTTGGTGCGGTTAAAACTGCTCTTCTTAAATGGGTACTTCAACTAGAATCTGATGGTATTTTAGGAGATGGTATAGTGTTCTCAGATAAAGAAAAAGAATCTGCAGCCTTGCGGCACCACACTGTTAATAATTTCTATGCACCTGTCCAAAACTCTCAGATCCAGCAGCACACGCAAGGATCTACACAGTCATTGACTGTAGAACAGGTGGATTTCGGAAAAATTAAAGAGACGGTTCAAGATATACTGACTAAACTCGATACTATAGATGTAGTGGACAATCAGAGAGAAGATTTAGGGGTTGAACTGCAAACGATGATTTCTCAACTTAAGTCTTCTAATCCCAAAATTGGTGTTTTGAAGGAATGTTGGGCGAGTGCAAGAAATATATTAGAAGGAACAACCGGAAGTTTAATAGCAAGTGGACTTGCAGCTAAGATTCAATTTTTATCTGAATTACTTAAATAATTTAGAGCCGTAAGTCTCTTATCTTTTTCACCTTTATTTTATTTATACTATCTAAATTTTCTCTTTTATGTACGGATAGAGAATAAGAAATATATTACGCTCAGTAGTTTAATTTATAGTTGCTACGGAATGTAAATTAGTGAAAGCAAAATTCTTAAATGGTAATTTTAAAATATTTATACAATGCAAATATATAACTTATGAGTATTCCGATTTATAAAAAAACTAAATAATTAGCTAGTTCTTAGCAGGAATTTATTAATTTTAATAGAAGAAATTAGTAAAGAAAAAAGTATGCTTTTCGGAATAGAATGGAAAAATTTGTTGACAATTATTTATAATGTGATATTGTTAGTTAAGATCATTCCTGATTTTAGAGGAAGGGGAGTTGGGTTTATGGCAGCTAGTTTACGTGAGTATCCCACAATCAGCGGGAAGGATGCTAAGAAGTTTATGATAAAAGTAGAGAAAAATCAATATAATATGCAGAGGGTAGTATCACTAAAATCTCCTAACCCTATAAAGCATGGTAGAAGTTAACTTTAACCCTTCAAAATTAAGTTTGAGGGGTATTTCTTTTTCTGATTTTAATTGTACTAAGCAATTTAGGTGTAGCAATACTACAATGGATGATTTTCTAATATATGAAGCATATGTTGCTCATCTGCAAAGAGATGCAAGTACTACACTTGTTTTTTATGATAATAATTTAGCGGCGTATTTTACTTTACAAAGAAATGATATAACAATATTAACTGAGAATTCCGAAGCTATAAAAGTCCAAGCATTGGCGTTAGCTAGGCTGGCTGTTTCTAAACAATATCAATGTAAAGGTATTGGTACTTTTATAATTGAACGAATTAAAGAAATTGCTTACATGACGAATGAACGATTTATAAAGACTGATGCAGTATTTGAGAAATGGAAATGGTATGAAAAGAGAGGATTTCAATATGCTATTGAGGACGAAATTAACCCTGAGACAACCGAAGGGTTAGTATATATGATAATGGACTTGTATGATGAAGAGCTAATTAGTCAATATTTTGAAGAGTAATAAAAAAATAGTTATTTATAAGTCTAAGCAAAAATGGGCATGAATATAATAGACTACAGTGAGGTGATATTTTTATGCCTGTGAAGTTTCGTGAATATCCAATTATTAGAGGCAAGGATGCAAAACGATTTATTAAACGGCGGGAAAAAACTGACCGACATATTGAATTTAGGAAAAGCAAATTCTTAGAAAAAATGATTATTACGATTAATGTAAAAAAATAATTATAGTTTAACACTTTTATTACGTGTTGAATATAATAAAGGGTCAACAAAAGTACAAGCTACTAACGCCTGTACTTTTGTTGTTTATTGGCGTTGGTTTCTAAGTCTTAAGGGACAAAATAAGGGACAGTTGACATAAGAAAAGCCTTCGCATACCTGCGAAGGCTTAATTTACATGGTGACCCCGGAGGGATTCGAACCCCCGACCTATTGATTCGAAGTCAAGTGCTCTATCCAGCTGAGCTACGGAGCCACTTAAGTCACATATTCTATTGTAGCGAATGATAGGTGAAATGTCAAATCTTTATAAGTATATGAGAAGTATCTGATGATTAACTATTTTAATAAGTCCCATATGAAAAGTAGTACTGCAAAGAAATGAACTAAGACTGATAATGAATTTAAAACTCGATTTGAATCGTAGTCGTCTTTTAGGATTTTTTTAGCGAATCAAAGAAATAATAATAATGTTGCATCTGATTACTAAGAGATTCATTATAGTATGTTTCTTTCGAGGATGAAGTACCAGATGATATCAGAAAGCGAGGCGATATAATGGATGGACGCGGACCGATGATTATATCTACTGAAGATTTATGGTTAATCATTATTGCAATCGCAATGGGAACAATGGCAAGGCTGCTTGTATTAAAAGTCGATTATAAACAATATCCTTCTTACCCCAATGGAGTTCTTATCCATATAGTGCTGGCGTTTGTAGCAGCATCAATCGGAGCTGTTGCCATTCCAGCTATTAAGTCCAATAATTATACCGCTGTAACTTTTCTTGCATTGGCTGTGCAAAATTTTCGTGATGTGAGAAAGACGGAGCGCGAGAGCTTAAAAGATTTGGAAGAGACCGAATATACCCCTCGTGGAAATGCGTACATAGATGGAATCGCCAAGACTTTTGAAGCAAGAAATTATTTTGCATTAGTTGTTTCTCTAGCGTCGGCGGCTTCGATGGAGATTGTTGCAGCATTGCACATCGGTATCATGTTCCAAGTGGTGGCAGGGGTGATTGCCGGATCTATTGTTTATCAGGTAATTAGCAGATTTTCCAAGGGGAAAAGTGTTGGGGATGTTGCAGAGGTTCGTCTTGCCGAAATAAAAGTAGAAGGTTGTGAAGTTTTTGTTGAAGGTACCTTCGTAACCAATCTTGCAGGAACCGAGAACGCTCAGAAGATGATTGAGAAGGAAGGCGTAGCGGTTATTATTGAGCCCAGCCAGAAGCATTCTGCTATTGCACTTCATAATTTTGGGCAGCGAAAGGCAATTCTTTTTGAAGCGACTCGGACACTTGGGGCTAAGCGGTATAATTTCACACGCAAAGACTATGAAACTGGAAGAATCATCATATTATTTGTACCTATCGTTAGAGATCTTGAGAAACTGATTGATGTTGTTAAAAATACACCACTATTAGAATCTGTTAAAAAGAGTCATGCTGTACTACGGTCAAAAGCAGTGGAGGATTAATTATGGGAAATGAAAGGTCACAAAGGCAGACCGCAGCAATCATTGCTGTTGTCACTCTCTCAAATCATAAAATAGTAAGTGCAGGTGAAGCATTCGTCCTAGAGGCTAAGAATGAAGAAGAACAGCAAAAACTAACACTTGAGATCGCAAAGACGGTTAAAGGTGATGTAACACAATTAAGCAATGGGATCTATTTAATTCTTAGAAGTTAAAAATAGTACAGCATAAAATGGGTTTATGCTGTACTATTTTTTTTATCATTAGCAACTAATTTTTTAAAAACGTCATCTTCTGAGCGGGAATCTTCAACTTTGTTTTCAATCGGTACTGGAGGGGGTTCAGCGGGAGACTCATTTGAATGACCGTTTATAGACTTTTCGATGCTTGCCAAGCGATCCAGCAGGCGTTCAAATTCCCAGCGGTCAACAGGCTGTAGTTCATCCTTGAGTATAAATCCAAATCGGCCGTTAGGTTCAATGGTTCCCCATTTTACATCCGATACTTTCGATATACTTGCTTGACGAAGTTCCATTTCTAGTTGTTGAATTGTCATTCGAACTTGTTTGAGCCTTTCGCGCTTCATTTCTCCATTTTCAATGAGCACTACAGGATGTCCAGT
Source organism: Pelosinus propionicus DSM 13327 (assembly GCF_900114615.1). Classification (GTDB taxonomy): domain Bacteria; phylum Bacillota; class Negativicutes; order DSM-13327; family DSM-13327; genus Pelosinus; species Pelosinus propionicus. The sequence goes on from NZ_FOTS01000042.1 coordinate 22,307, forward strand.
GAAAATTTTCTTTAAAAATGGAAATCTGATTTCAGAGTATTCAATTGCGATAAGAGTAAATACTGCAACTGCAACTAACACAAAGGTATCGATTAGCTCAGATCCTACAAGCGGCTCAATTAAAACAGTGCCTACTGCTAACATGACTACTGTTTGCGCCACTGTCATTTGTGCCAGAGATTTACGTCCTGCAATGCGTAAGATAAGTGTACCGTAAAGTATGGTAAGCAAGGTTTTCCAAATAAGGGAAAAATCAAGAGAACCCACTAGTAAAAGGGCCTTACACTAAATTTGTAGCTCTGCAAAATAGAAATGCTAAGCTGGCGCCAAGCATAGGACCTACGATGGGAATCCAGGCATATCCCCAGTTGGAGCTGCCCTTACTGGCGATAGGCAATATCGCATGAGCAATCCGGGGACCTAGGTCGCGGGCAGGATTGATGGCATAGCCCGTGGTTCCGCCCATGCTCAGACCAATACCCCATATTATCATCGCAATGATATAGATATTAAGGCCAGTACCGAAACCTGGATTACCTTGTACGGCTTTACTCGCAGTTGTGAAAAATGCGATTAGTAAGAAAGCAGTCGCTAAAAGCTCAGAAAGGAGGTTTGCCATAGGACTATTGATAGCAGGACCCGTGGCGAATACGCTTAGTTTCCCTTCTTTGCTATCTGTAGCTCCCCAATGAGGAAGAAACATCAGCCAAGTGACAGTTGCACCTGCAATACCGCCAAGTATTTGAACAAGCATAGTAGGAATGGCTTGTGCAAAGGTGTATGTACCTGCAAAGGTCTTGAAAAGAGTAACAGCTGGATTGAGATCTGCTTGAGGAGCACCTAAGGAAATGGCAGTAAATGCACCAATCATAACACCGAAAGCCCAGCCAGCACTTGTGCAGATCCAGCCAGCTCCATTGGCGTAAGATTTTGCTAAGGTTAGATTTGCATTTACGCCGCAGCCAAAAGAAATTAGAACTAAAGTACCAAAAAACTCGCCAAATAAATTTGTCATAATGTCCTCCTTAAGATAATGTGATGATTTTTTTAGTAATCTGCAAAAATACGCATTAATATACGCATTACTTTATTTGCTATACAGATTAACTCGTAATGTGTGTCAAGGAAGGGCAAACTGTTTAGCAGAGCTTTGGTAGACAAGTAGTTTAAAGTGTATATAATGAATAATAAGGGAGGTGTTTTTTTTGTGAGGCAAAAATTGAACTTAATTACCTTAGGTGTTAAAGATCTAGCCGTATCCCTTGCGTTTTATCGGGATGGACTAGGCTGGAAACCTTCCAATGCGAGTCAAAATGATATTGTTTTTTTTGATTTAGGCGGGGTAGGATTAGCCTTGTTTCCTCGAAAATTACTTGCAGAAGATGTAACGGTAAATGCTGAAGGAACAGGGTTTTCTGGTATTACGTTAGCACATAATGCGAAGAGTGTGGAAGAGGTTGATGCAGTTTTATCGAAAGCCGAAAAAGCAGGTGCAACGATTGTCAAAGAAGCCCAGAATGTTTTCTGGGGTGGTTATAGCGGTTACTTCTCTGATCCGGATGGTCATTTATGGGAAGTAGCTTGGAATCCTATGATCGGCTTTGATGAGAAAGATGCCTTACTCTTGTAGCATACCTTGGAAACTGTGCTAATACAGTTTAACTTATTGTAATTGAGAAATAGGATGCATTACGATATAATGATAAAAAGATTTTACTATCAAAAAAATTGATGGGGAAGAGTACATGTGCTTCTAACTCATTTCTAGTAGGTGATAATTTGTGAAACTAATTGTATCTGATTTAGATGGCACATTTCTGGATTCAAATCATGAGGTGATTGAAGAAAATGTTGCAGCCCTTAAGATGGCTCAAAGTAAGGGGATAGAAATTGCGATTGCAACAGGCAGGAATTATGGAAATGTCTTGGCACTATGTAAGCGGGCGAATCTTAAGCCTCATGTAATTTCAAATAATGGTGCGTTTGTATATGATAACAATGGAAAACAGATCAAAGCGATTGGTTTGGATAAAGATCATGTAAGAGAAGCACTTGAGTGGCTTAACTATCGTAATTATTTTTATACGTTATGTACGGATCACTCTGCATACATGCCGGCTAATGCACATACGATCTTAACCCGTGATTATGAAAATGCAGTTAACCATGTTAGAAAAATGACACCTGAGAAGCTTAAGGAAGGCATTGATGTGTTCTTAACCTTAGATAGTGCAGTATTTGTTAGTAATTTTAATGAAGTTTTAGAGCAGGATTTTGTTTTTGGTAATATTTCAGCGATTACTTTAGATGATGATAAGTTACGTCATGGGCGAGAATATTTTAGTAATTATGCAGGGATGTCAATGACCATAGCGGGGAAGGATATTTTTGAAATGATTCATCCCTTGGCATCAAAAGGTAATGCATTAGAGGCTTTGACAGCACATTTAGATATTTCATTAGATCAGGTAATGGCATTCGGTGATAACTATAATGATATTTCTATGCTGCAAAGAGTTGGTGTGAGTGTAGCAGTAGAAAATGCAGAAGATGACGTTAAAGAAATTTGTAAGCATGTATCTCTTTCAAATGATGATAAGGGTGTTGCTTATATGATTCACAAGCTTTTGGGCTAACGATTATTTTGCTGCTGCAAAGACGCAATGCCGTTATAGCAGCATTGCGTCTTTGTAGTTCAAATTTTAAGGTTTTATTGTAATCGTATATGGTTCTAATCATAAAATAAAAGCCTTGCACAATTCTAACAAAGAATTAGCGAGGCTTTATAAGAGAAGCAACCATACTACAGTCCCCATTTAGTGATGTCGATTTTTTAAAAACAGATTATGAGCGGCTTCGATTACTGCACAAAGTAAGAAAAAGATACAGACAATAGTTCCCGAAAATTTGAGGACATCCACTGCAATGGAGCAAAACAGATGCCATGAGCCAATAATTGGTGCAATAAGATAAATACCTAAGAAGATTGTTGAGGATAATAGTAATAAATAAGCTGATGGATAGTTATTAAACATATTATCATCTCCTTGGTTTTATTATATCACTCGGAATTGCCAGAGTCTACATATTAAGCTGAATATTTAGAAAATTTGGAGAAAAATAGTTAAGCTTTCGTTACAGTATAGTATGACTTAGAATCTAAAAAAGGTAGGAAAGAAGAAAGTATACATGAAAAATAGAGGGCACTAAAGGATATTGAGAAACCTTAGTGTCCTCTATTTTTTTTTATGGACTAAGATCCTATGATTTTATGAAGAATTTACCTTAGTCGAAAGGAAACTGGCAATGATGTATAGCATGAGACTGTTTTGCCACTATCGCGATCTTTCGCAGGTATAAATCTCCATTTTGCAACTGCAGCTACGGCCGCATCATCTAAGGAGGAATGCCCAGTTGATTTGCTTACAGAAATTTCTCCGGGACGGCCATTTGCTAGAATTTGTACTCTTAGCTCGGCAGTGCCTTCCAAGCCAGCCTGTCGGGCCTCTGCCGGGTAAGATGGATCTACTCTTGATAAGATACCTGGTGCCGCGATACCGCCGCGTGAACCGCCGCCACTTACCGCAGCGGGCGCTGCAGAACTACTGGAACTGCTAGCTTCACTGGAGGAAGATGAGGCGGAGGAGCTTGGGGCTTCCGCTTCTGTCATGGTCAAATCACTGGTTGTAACAACAGCCTCTGAGTTGACAACAGGAGTACTTGTTTTTATTTGTTCTAGTGGCGTTGTTTGCGTGGGAATTGGTTTGGGTACATCAGGGAAATGTTGAGGATCAGGTAAAGAGGGACTATTGCCAGCCCGATCTGCCGGGTCACTCATTAAATCCATTTCCAGAATGACCTCTTCTTGTATTGGCAATTTAGCTGTAAATCCTGAAGCGATATAACCTGCTGTCACTAATAGGATCATATGAAGAAAAAAGGATACAGCCATGGCTTTACGCCAATGAAATGCATAGGACATAGCCGATTTACCTCGCTTTCTCTGCCGCTACCGATACTCGGTGAGCTCCGGCTAACTTAAGTTCATCCAAAACAGCGATTACTTGACCGTATGGTACTTGTTTATCGCCTCTCAAGACAAAAATATTATCCGGCTGTTTCCCCAATTCTAGACTGACTCGCTTAGCCAGTAAGTTCAGCGGTATTTCTTCCTGATTAAACATTACACTGCCATTATCCATAACTGTAATGTTTATACTGCTAGGTTTATCCTGCTGAACAGATGCTGCCTGAGGCAGATTTACAGGAATGGTGTGCTGCTCTACCATATACAAAGTGCTCATCATAAAAAATACTAATAAAAAAAACATAATATCAATTAGAGGGATAACCATCAATTGTGGCTGATTCGCTACTCGTAAACTACGCAATCTCATGTGTTTCTCTCCGTGCTGCTTTTTTTAATGGCATATAGCTGATAATTAATGCAGCTGTTTGCTCAATATCACTGATCATACGATTAACTCTTCGAGAAAAGTAACTGTGAGAGACAAGAGCCAAAGTTGCAACACTAAGACCGGTTGCAGTCGCAACAAGTGCTTCTCCAACACCGCCTGTAATAGCCATAGGCTGTCCGGATTGTACATTAAATACGCTAAACGAATCGATCATGCCAATAACAGTTCCTAATAATCCAAGCAGTGGGGCTAGCGTAACAATTGTGCTCAAATCATCAAGGCGTTCTCGCAATCGATCTGCTGCCAAAGTGGCACTGCTTTCTAAAGCATTTTCTACTTGACCATTTCTTTGAGAAGCCAATAGACCAGCTAAGGCTACTTGTGAAAGAGTATGGGGTTTCTGCTCACATAATTGAATGGCATCATTTAAACGCTGCTTTTCCAATAAAGGCTGTAATGCTTGATGAAAAGCTTGTGTGTTGGCAAATGCATTTTTGTAATATAAAACGCGCTCAACGGCAATTGCTACCACGGATAGAGAGCAAATTGCTAAAAGATACATAACAGGTCCACCCTTGTGAAACAAGTCAATTGAATGATTTAAAAATTCCATAGTTATATTAGCTCCTTATAAATAATTTTGATAAGTTTTTTACATTTAAAATTTATTGCAATAGTAAAGCAGTGGTGTAAGACTGCTTACCATGTAACAGGAAGCATACCAGTAACTCGCAGCAGATGTACCCGGCATTTGTGGTAATCATAGAGAGTATTGATATGATTTGTTTTAGCTTCCGTTAGTGTGCTATAGGAATTTAGCAAATCTTCGTTGGTGGTTTTGCCAGATTGAAATTCCAAAACAGCCACTTCATAGTCCTCTGTAGATTTAGCGAGGAATTGAGCAGCTTCTTTCATTACAATATCAGCTTGTTGAAAGTAATAAAAGGCTTCTCTGGTTTCTTGAGTAATCTTCTCAATTTTCTGTTCTAAGTATTCTTGTGATCTCGCTTCTTCTAAACTGGCCTGGCGGACTTGTATGTTAGACCGGCCAGCATCAAACAAATTGGTGGATACACTAACAGTGGTGTACCAATACTGCTCTGGCAGCCAGAGGTCGCTGGCAACAAAAAGTAAATAAATATTAGGACGCTTATTGCTGGCTGCGACTTTTATACCCCATTGAGCCACGGCTTGTTCCTTACGGGCTTGCTTTAAATCATTACGCTGCTGTAGAGCAGTCTGAATAGCAAGATCTAATGTTTCAGGGGTAGACTGTCCAGGTATTTCCGACAAAATCAATTCCTGATCTGGCTGAATCTGCAAGAGACTTGTTAGCTGGCTTGTGACCAGTTGGCGCTCATTATGTATGCGAATGTAATTTTGCCGGGCTTGCGCCAATTTGCTTTCGATTCTCAGCACATTTTTCTTAGAATCTGCCTTGGCAGGATCTTGAAGTTTAGCTTGTGCTAAATGCTGATTTAGGTTTTCTACAATTTGGTTTGCTAGATCCTCACGACTTTTAGCTTGCAATACATTATAATAAGCCAGCATCGTATTGGCAGTTACCTGCTGTTTGGTGTGTTCCAGATTATCAGCGGCTCCCTCATAGAACTCTTGTGACTGCATCACCAAGCTTTTAGTCCGGCCTCCATCAGACAAGGGAAGTTTAGCCGTCAAATAGTTGCCATACTCCGGTTTGGGTGATTTTTCAATTTGAGTATGCTCATGTGTCATACTGACGGTAGGCCAATAAGTAGCCTTATTTCTCTTAATTTCCAAGGAGGCTTTGGCCGCATCTAGCTCCGCTATTTTTACTGCATGACTGCGGGTTAGCGCCAAATGTATGCTCTCAGGAAGGGTGAGGGCAAGAGGAGCAGCATAGCCCCAATTTGGTGCGCCCCAGCAAAGAAGAGTGATGCCGGCACAAAAAAAAGTCCGACGAAAGTTCATACATTGCTGTCTCCTTACATTTTAATATGCCACCAGTACCAGATGCACCCACTGGATGGCATAGATAGCAGGGGAGCAAACATGCCAAATGGTGATCAAGTTTAAAATACCTACATCTGACCAAATGACTGATGATCTGCTTAATATTGCGGTATATGACTAACCACAGTGGGCGCATCTGCACTTGTCTATGGTGCAGATGCCGATACAACCGTCTCATTCAACTCCTTTATGTTTTTTAAAAATTGTTAGATGTGAGAAGAATGATATAAATAATCATTCTCGATACAGCTAAATGGCAAATCGTAAGCACGAGTTAAGCGATGCTTTCTAAAATGATATTAACTTGTGTTGAAAACCATTATAGCAAGAAATTTTAATAGATGTCAATCATTATAGAACGTAATTATGAGAGGTCTGAAAAAAATTTAGATTGTCATAGCGTGAGAACGAATCTCACGTTTTAAGGTATTTAAGTAGTATTTTCTTTGCTAAAAAGGAGCATTTTTAAATCAATTTGGGTTAGTATACAAATTACAAAATGTAGACGGAGCATTATATAGAAGGATTTTGCAATTTTAAGCTTCTATAACTATTTTTGTTTGCAATAGGTTCGTACAAGAGATTCTGTCTATTATAGTTATTGATAAAATAAATTGGACAGATAGTCAATGGCTTCATCTACCCGGCTGCCGGGATTAACAGCAAACAGGCAGTATGGCAGCTGGTAGACCCGATTTTCTTGTACGGCTTTTAGCTTTCTCCAGCTAGGGTGAAGTGCCAATTCATTGCGAATTTGATCACCGACCGTAGTGTCGTAGCTATGAGTAATTAGCAAGATCAAGTCGGGGCTGGTCTGAAGCGCAATGTTGAGGCTAAGGGGGGCATATCCCATGGCATTGCCGCCTGCGTCTTGAACAATATTTTTTGCATTAAGGCGATGGAGCAGGTCACCAATAAAACTGTTTGGCAGTGCCATATGAAAACTTTCAGCAGATCCCCAGACAACGAGAACCTTTGGTGAGGGCTTATTCTTGCTTTTTGCTTGAACCTGCTGCAATTTGCTGTCCAAACGATGAATCACCTGAGAAGCTTGCTGAGAATGATCTGTCAATTCACCATAAAAGCGCAGGGTTTGGCTAATCTGCTGGTAATTATTTAATCTTTGAAGGTATACTAAGATCCCTGCTTTTTCTAGTGAGGTGAGGATTGGCTGACGCAAATGAATATCAGTAGTTAATACTAAGTCGGGTTTCAAAGCTATAATCTGATCAATGTTGGGAGCTGGTGTTTCGCCTATAGATGGTACGTCTTTAATTCGCTCCATCAGATCCGACGATAGTGCCATAGTACTGGGGCGGCCGATTAATTCTCCGCCAACGGCATAATATAAATCAACATTAGAAGCATTGAGAGCAATAAGCCGCAGCGCTCGCCCCTTTTTAATTGTTTGTATTAAACTGCATTTTGGACACTGAATTTCAATATACTTTACCTGTCCTTTGAATAGTAGTCTGTTGCATTTTGAGCAGCGACATTCATTTGAACTAGTGTTGTTTATCATCGTATGACATGCTTTCATGATATTCCTCCATTAACAGGAATTTAAGATATAAATAAAAAACTCCGTGCGAAATTATGATTTCATCACGGAGCTCTAGGCCCTCTAGTATATAGTTCTTATAATGATAACTATTATCATTATAAGAATGAGATGCAATCTTGTCAAGAAGAACTCATGCAAGAGTAAGGGGCAGATGACTATCGATACCATTTTATAAAATTAAATTGACTTTGATAATGATTATCAATATACTAAGTAGTAAAAGTTAATCCTTCCTTATTTTACTATGGGGAAAAAATCATGCGCCACTATGGCAGTTGATGTTTAAGATCGATAATTTGGAGTGATGCACATGGAAATAAGGGATAAAGAATTGCGGCATGCAAGACCAAAATGGCCGGAAGTACGCTGTATTCAATGTAATCGTTTATTATTTCGTGGAATTGTTGAAGATATGGAGATTAAATGCTCGCGGTGCGGCACAATTCAGCATATCGGTGAGTGCAAACAAGAAGAAAAAATGAACGTTTGTAATCGATAAGCTGGTTTACAAAAAAGGTGTTGACTTTGAGAATTGTTATCAATATACTAAGGATCAATACTAGTATTTGTAAGCCGATGCTGGCTTTGCGCTAAATTGAATAGAATGGTTAGCAAAATAACCGATTAGAGAGCCTAGAGCTCCGTGCCAATAGTATTATGCACGGAGTTTTTATTTATTTTAAGAAAATTGCAGCTACGCGCAGCTGCTTTATTACTGGCTTAAGTAGTCTTGATGTAAGAGCCGTACGTGTGAAAATAAGAAGTGAGGTGTAAATATGAATAGAGTAACAAGTATACTAATCGTTTTATTATTGGCTGTCAGTAGTATTTTCTTGTTTAGAGGGCAGTCAGAACCGGTAGTAAATCAGTCAAATCGCTATAGTGTAACTGACAGTGCCGGCAGACAAGTGGAAATCCCACGGCAGCCTCAACGGGTGATTGTGTTAAATGCTTCGAATCTGGAATTATTCTATGCAGTCGGTGGAAAGGTAATTGGACGTCCTACTACAGAGGCTTTGCCACAGGCTGTTAAGGATGCTGTTCAGCAAGTGCCGACTGTTGGCATTACACCTAACCCTAACATTGAACAGATAATAGGACTAAAACCTGACTTGATTTTAGGAGTTAACATGCCGTTTCATCATAATTTGATTCCAGTGTTAGACAAAGCGGGCGTTCCCATTTTGCTGCAATCCCTTGAAAACTATCAACAAATTATTGATACGCTGCATTTTTATGGCGAATTAACTGGAAAACCGGATCAGGCAGATGCGCAAATCAAGCAGATTCAGTCCTGCTACGAAGAGATAATGAGTCAGAATAAAGATCGTATGGCTCCTAAAGTGGTAATTGTATGGGGATCATCGGAGAGCTTCCATATGGCAACATCCCGCAGCTTTAGCGGCGACTTGCTGAAACGCCTAGGGGCAGTTAATATTGCTGACCAGGGAGATGACGGTGGTGGGCAAATGGGCTATGTACCATTAAGCATGGAATATGTTGCGAAGCAAAATCCGGATATGATTTTTTTGATTACCCATAGTTCTGATGAGAAAATTAATGAGAAGTTTCGCAATGAATTGGCTAATCATCCTGCATGGCAGGGACTAAAAGCTGTCAAATCCAATCAAGTTCATCAGTTGCCTTATCGTTTATTTGCTGTCAACCCTGGTACACAGGTAGGAGAGGCCTTGACCGTTTTAGCTGGTTTTTTATATCCGGAGGTGGCAAAGCAATGAGAGAAATTGTAATTGATCCTCGCGGGGCTTGGCGAACGGGAATCAGTATAACCGGACTAGTTGCACTGGTGGCGGCCTTATTTTGGGGGATCAGAGTGGGAGCTGTACCCTTTAGTACTTATGATATATGGAATGTTTTTATTGCTCCGTCCGCCAATGAAGCCTATCAAATTATCTATAATATCAGGGTGCCCAGGGTATTGGTTGGTGCGTTAACCGGGATCAATTTAGCCTTAGCCGGCTGCATCCTGCAAGGGGTGTTGCGCAATCCTTTAGCCGATCCTGGAATTATTGGAGTCTCAGCGGGAGCTGGTCTGGCAGCTATGTCCGTAATGATTTTGTGGCCTGGGCCTATGGCATTAGTACCGGCCGCTGCTTTCCTTGGAGCTCTGCTGGCTGCTGGAATTGTATTTTTATTGTCCTGGGATCGGGGAATTCAGCCTCTGAGACTGATCTTGGCTGGTGTAGCTCTGGCTGCCTTCTTTGGCGGCGGCATGAGTGCTCTTATGGTCTTTCATTCCGATAAAGTACAGGGGACGGTCAACTGGATGGCTGGAGGATTTCAGGGGCGCAGCTGGAATCATGTGCAGATGATTCTGCCTTACAGCTTGATCGGAGTTTTAGGGGCTATGCTTTCTTACCGTCAGTTAAATGCATTGCAGCTGGGTGATGAAGTTGCCAAAGGTTTGGGGATAAGAGTGGAAAAAGCACGTTTTTTCCTGGTTATTTTGGCAGCCTTGCTGGCAGCTTCGGCAGTCAGTGTGGCGGGTCTCCTAGGTTTTGTTGGACTTATTATCCCCCATATTGCCCGCATGCTGGTCGGTTCGGATTTTGAATATCTGATGCCCTGTGCAGCCGTACTGGGAGCTACGATTGTAGTGGCCGCAGACACCGTCTCACGTACTATATTCAGTCCGGTGGAAGTACCAGTAGGAATTTTTATGGCCTTTTTAGGAGCTCCGTTCTTTCTTTATTTACTGCGAAAGGGGATGCAGCGATGAATCATACCATTAAAGCCCAATCCATTACACTTGGCTATGGCGGTAAAGTGATCATTCCTAAAATGGATATTGTAATCGACAAACCGGAAATCATCTCCATTATTGGACCCAACGGGTCAGGAAAATCCACCTTATTGAAAGCATTAAGCCGTTTATTGGTTCCTTTGGCTGGCTGCGCTTTACTGGATGGAAAGGATATTTATCAATTACAGCCAGGGCAAGTAGCTAAAATCATGGCAATCTTGCCTCAGACCGTACATGCGCCGGGAGACATGACAGTTTGTGATTTGGTGGCTTACGGGCGTATGCCTTATAAAAAAATCTTTGAGAAATTGGCTAGTGATGATCAAGAGTGTATAACAGCAGCAATGGAAGCCACTGGTATTCAGCAAATGCTGCACCGACGTCTAGACAGCTTGTCAGGAGGGGAAAGACAGCGGGCTTGGCTGGCTATGGCCTTGGCCCAGGAGCCTCGTATCCTTTTATTAGATGAACCGACAACCTATCTGGATATTCATCACCAGCTGGAATTAATGAAGCTGGTTCGCAAACTGCATCAGGATATGCAGATTACTATTATTATGGTTCTGCATGATTTAAACCATGCAGCGCGCTTTAGCCACCGTGTGATTGCGGTCAAAGATGGTCTGTTATTTGCGGATGGGCCAGTGGAAGAAGTATTTACGGTAGAAAACTTACGGGCTTTATACGGAGTCGAAACAACGATTATGACCATTGACCAAGGAGGAAGTTCACATCTTGTCTGTTTTCCTCACGACAGCTGCCTGAAAAAGGAGGATGGCTGTGCACCGGCTGTACGATGAATAATAGCAGAGTGGTAAAATTAGATTTTTTAAATAGGAGGTATTTCAATGCAAACGCTAATTGTTTATTCCAGTCTTACGGGCAATACCAAGAAGGTGGCGGAGGCGATCTATAAAGTCTTTGGTGAAAAGGCTGACTTGTTACCAGTTGAGATGGCACCGGCACCGACAGACTATGATTTTATAATAGTCGGCTTTTGGGTTGACAAAGGAACAGCTGATAAAAAGACCCAGGAGTATCTCAAAATCATTCAGGATAAACCTGTTGCTTTATTTGCTACATTAGGAGCCTATCCTGATTCAGAACATGCTGCCAGCAGTCTCAAAAATGCAGCTGCATTTCTGAATAGTAGCAATCAATTGGCGGGAACTTTTATATGTCAGGGGAAAATAGATCCGAAGCTAATTGAACAATTTAGAAACATGCCGGGAAATCATCCTCATGCTGCTACCCCAGAAAGGATGGAACGCTATAAGAAAGCTGCCAGCCATCCTGATGCCAGCGATCTAAATGCAGCTCAGGCTGTTTTTACCGATATAAAAAATAACTTCGATCAAATTGCGAGGCAAGGGAAAGGTAAGGTGACGACCTCTTGAAGGGAAGTAGATTAAAACAAATTCTGACCAACATGAGTCCAGAGCAATATGCCTTGACCGTCGGCACGGCAGCTGAAGAGTCACTGGTAGAAGCCTTTGTAAAACGCCGAGTTGTTCATGCCGGAGTTAGAGGAAAACCGATCATGCCGGGAGATTGGCAAGTGACATGGCAGTCTTTACAGGGACAAAGCCAAGAAAATGAACAACGTGTGGCATATATCCATATTCCCTTTTGCCGGCATCGTTGTCTATATTGCGGCTTTTTTCAAAACTACTCAGAAGAAGAGTCAGAAGCGGTTTACATTGATCATTTAATTAAAGAACTGCAGATGAGCAGAGATAGTCCTTATTTATCCAGTGGACCGGTTAATGCCGTATTTATCGGCGGCGGGACTCCCAGTACTCTGGCACCTCAGCAGGTTGCCAGGCTGCTTGATGCCATCCGGGACTGTTTGCCCCTAGCCAATGATTATGAATTAACGTTAGAAGGGAGGGTTAATGACTTAGTTCCATCTAAAATAGAAGCTTGGCTGGATCATGGGGTAAACCGTGTATCGATTGGTGTGCAGTCCTTCAATCCTGAAGTACGGCGAGGGGTTGGCCGGCTGGATGATACACAGACCATTCTTAAAAGGCTGGAATTATTGACAAGTTATAACCAGGCTGCCGTTATTATTGATTTGATTTATGGTCTGCCGAACCAGACGAATCAAATTTGGGCCAATGATATCAGCCTATTGAAAACGGCAGCCATTGATGGAATGGATTTGTATCAGTTAAACATTTTTGAAAACAGTGCCTTGCAGCAGGCGATCCATGCCGGTAAGCTGTCGCCAGCTGCTACAACGGCCCAGCAAGCTCGAATGTTTGCTGCAGCCGAAGCGGAACTGTCCGCTCCTATATTTTCTCGGCTCAGTATTTGCCATTGGAGGAAGACCAACCGTGAGAGAAGTATATACAATACCCTAACGAAAGCAGGTCACAGTGTAATTCCCTTTGGTGCCGGTGCCGGCGGTAGTATTGGCGGTGTGGCTATGTTTTTAAATCGGGATGTCGATAACTATATGAAAAGTGTTGAGCAAGGTCAGAAACCATTGGCTGGCATGATGATGCAGCCAGCTGACAGCGGATTGCACAATATGGTTATTGGGCAACTCGAACGGGGTTATTTACAACTTAGTGTCTTGGCAGCCTGCTATGGACCTGCTGCTTTGGAATTAGAATCATTGCTAGAAATTTGGCAAGGACGTGGTCTTCTTGAAATTGGTCCGGCAGCTGCTCGCCTGACAGTAGCTGGTCAGTTTTGGTATATGAATATCGCCCAATCAATATTAGAATGCTTGCATGCTCTGCTAGATGGTGAACATTCAGTGGAAGTGCAGCCTATAGCGGCCCAAGGCTAATTGCCGGGCCATTTTAGAGAGCCTGTGAGCTCCATGACGGTCTATTGCCGCATGGAGTTTTGTTATTTTCTGTTTCTAATCACGCAAGGTAGTGAAAGGCGTCGATTATGAACCCCAGTTAGCTCTTAGATCAAGGTATCGATTTTACTACAATATAAGAAAGGAAGATCGTATATGAAAATAAGACAATATCGGACGAAAAGCAAAGTCGCGTTATTAAGTCTTGGTATTATGGCGGCATCGATTCTGCCAGCTTACGCCGAGGAGGAACCTTACCAGTTTAGTGAGGTAGTGGTTACGGCCACCCGGACCAAACAGAATATAAAAGATATACCAGCTAGTGTTGAGGTTATCACTCGGCAAGATATCGAAACCATGGGGGCTGACAGTGTAGTAGCAGCATTGAAGCTGGCCATGAATTTAAATCTTTCTGAAGCGGGAATGACAGGTAATCAGGTTAGTTTGCGTGGTATGAATACGAATCAGTCCCTAATTTTGATTGATGGTCGGCGTATGGCAGGGGAAGATACAGGATCAACCATGAATTATTACGAGTTAAACCGGATTAATATTAATAATGTGGAACGGATCGAAATCGTACGGGGGCCAGTTAGTTCTCTTTATGGATCAGATGCTTTAGGCGGCGTCATCAATATTATTATGCGTAAATCGGAAAAACCACAGACTACCGTGGGCTTGTCGAGCGGCAGCAAGCAGCAAAACGCTTCATTCCGCTTTGACTTAGGTAAAGAAGGAAAATGGGCATGGGTAGTGGATTCACTATTTACCGAGATTAAAGAGAGGTCACGAACTGATAGTACCAATATGTATGGTCCGCGCCAGTTCTATAATATCAGTGGAACATATGATATATCGCCCGATAAGAATCTCGATGTTTTTTATGAAAGAATGAGTGAACATTTGAAATCAGGATTTACGGATGGCAGCAGAGATTATTATACCAATGCGAGAAGTTCCTACGGCATTAATTATCGTGGTATCAGTTCACGAGGTAATTATGAATTGCGGACTTATTTTAATCAGCTGGAAAAAAATAATGATACATTGCTTGAAAGTGGAACATATAGTGACTTTGACAGAGCAAAGTATAAAACCTGGGTAGTTGATGGAAAAAATACAGTAAAATTGGATGATGAGCATGTATTGACATTTGGTGGTGAATATCGGTCGTCTTATTATCGGGGGACCCGGCTGGAAGACAATGGCGATCACGCTTCGACGATCATTGAGCATGGAATAAGCAAACCCATATCAGAAAAAGAAATAAAATATCAGGCCGCCTATATACAAGATGAGTGGGCTGTTAATGGCAAACTTTTAATTATTCCATCCTTGCGCTATGATAACAGTAATAAATTTGGCGATGATTTTAGTCCTAAAATCGGTATGACTTATAAAATGGATAACAACTATCGTTTTAAAGCAAATTTTGGAAAAGGGTTTAAAGCACCCACTGTCAGTGAGTTATATATGAAAATGACTCATCGCCCGATACCCAACATGACTGTTATTGTTGCTGGGAATCCAGATTTAAAACCGGAAAAATCGACTAATTATGATGTAAGTTTTGAAGGCGAAAGAGGAAATGATTTTGGAAAAGTAACCTACTTTTATAACGATGTTACCGACCTGATTGGAACAGATGATACAATGAGTTACATTCCAGGGACTGGGATGGTTTATAACTCAAAATATGTTAATATTGATAAAGCTAAGATAAGAGGCATTGAACTTGAAGCTGGAAGGCATCTGAACGATAAGTTTACTCTAAAATCCGCTTATAATTATCTGGACGCTGAAAATTCCAAAACTCATGAACGTCTGAGCAGCAGGGCAAAAAACAGGTATTCGCTGCAGCTGCATTATGATGATATTCAAAATACAGGAATCAGTGGTATTCTATGGCATGAATGGGTGCGTGATTATCGCTATGTTGAGACTGATTATAACTATAATACATTAAACTTTGTGATCAACAAAAAATGGAATGATAAGTATGACTCTTACTTTGGTATTGATAATATTCTCGATAAAAAAATCGATGCTTTGATCCTCGAAGGCCGTTTGTGGAGATTTGGCATGAGTATCACAATATGAAGTTAATGATGAGATCAATTACATTGTTAATTGCCATATGGATGACTTTTTTCTCTCTTATGGCAGAGGCGAATGCAGCTGCTTATCAGTGCTATGAGACCCGTTCTGGGAAAGCTATGTCAATAGATGATATAAGTCATCTAGCCAGGGATTACAATGTCGTGATATTCGGCGAATATCACGATAATCAGGCCCTTCACCGCTTGGAAGAAGAGCTGCTGCGAGTTGTTTATGCCCAACATTCCAAGCTGACCATCTCTTTGGAAATGTTTGAACGCGATGTACAGCAGCCGTTGAATAACTACTTGACCGGTGACATCAATGAAACCACTTTCTTAGCCCAGTCCCGTCCCTGGGCAAGCTACCAAAGCGATTACCGGCCCTTAGTTGAGTTTGCTAAAAAGAAAAGACTGCAAGTGCTTGCCGCAAATATTCCCCGACCGATGGCCGCTCACTATGCGAAACAGGGTTCAATGGAAGAGGCTGATGAAGAGATGCGACAGTATCTGCCTGCGGTTCACCTAACTCCTGACGGCGAATACAAGCAGCGTTTTTTTGCCCAGATGCAGTCCATAAAGGCTATGCCCAAAGAGCAAATGGAGGCTTTTTACCGAGCCCAGTGCCTGAAGGATGATACGATGGCCGAAAGCATAGTAGAATATCACCGCCTCTATCCCGATAGAAAAATTATCCACTACCAGGGAGATTTCCATAGTCGCTATCGGCTGGGTGTCATCGAAAAAGTCCAGGCACTGGAGCCGGGCTTGAAGATTCTAGTTATCACACCTGTCCTTGTGGATGACTTTGGGGACGAGGCGGCCAAAGCCAGGAATCTGCAGGCCGATGGTGACATCGTGGTATTTGTTAAAAAGACAGCACTTTAAGAAGGGAATTAAAATAAAAAACCAGGGATACCGCAAGTGGTAGTCCCTGGTTTTTTGGGTTACGATTGTCTAAGGACTTTTCCTACCAGCGATGGGTGGCAGTCAGCGTTACTTTGCGCCCGTTGTCGACATAGTCATAATAGGCCCAATAATCATTAGATGAGACGACATAGTGCTTATCAAAGACATTCGTTACATTAAGAGCATAGCGCCAGCCATTGGTGTCGTAGCGGACCATGGCGTCAGTTAAGACCGAACCGCCGAATTTGCGGGTGTTATAGTAGTTGTAGCGGGAACCGATATAACGCAGACCGCCGCCGAAGCTCCAGCCTTCTGCTGTATCACCGGGTTTGACCGTATCCAGCCATAAAGAGGCACTATGCCGGGGGACGCCTTCGGTGTGACGGCCTACTTTAGCGGAATCGTTGTCTTTGGTGGTCTTATTGTCTAGTAAAGTATAGGCCAGAGTTAGGTTGACTCCTTTGAAGGCCTGCATATTGGCTTCCAGTTCCAGGCCTTTAGAAGCTACTTCTCCAGTTTGAATTTGAAAAAGGGTATCTACAGGGTCAGTAGTGAGGACATTTTGCTTGCGCAGGTCAAAGATCGCTGCAGTAAAGCGGGCATTCATCTTCTTTGGCTCATACTGTATACCTAGTTCATATTGTTGACCAGTAGTTGGCTTGAAAGCCTTGCCAAGTCGGTCAGATCCAGGCTGGCCCTGAAATGATTCATTATAGCTGACATAGGGCATTACGCCATTACCGGCATCATAGACGATACCAGCGCGTCCGGTAAAGGCATTTTGGTCAGTAATAGTAGTGGTACTACCGGAAATATTTCTAAAAATATTGTCATAGCGATCATAGCGTCCGCCCAGTACAGCGGTCCATTTTCCGCCAAATTTAAGCTGATCCTGCAGATAATAGCCATTTTGTTTAGTTTTACCGGCAGTAATGTAGGAATAAGCCGGCGCGGTGATGGTCTGTCCGTAATTCATAGTAGATAAATCTAAGGACGGAGCCGACCCGCCTCCCCAGCGCCAGTTGTAATCGCCTTTCTGATAATCAAAGCCCAGCAAGGTGGTGTGGGTGACTGCACCGCTGGACCATTTGGCCTGAAAGTTAGTGTCGATGGAATCGGAACTGCCGTATCTGCCGGTTGCCTTAGTGGAGCGGCTGATTGTTTGGGTAGTAGAATCCAGAGAATCTGCCTTTACTCCTCGCTGAGTCATTGAGGTATGAAAATGACTGGCGGTTTGGGTCACAGACCAGATATCATTGATTTTATGTTCTAAGATATAGCCGACTTGGCTTTGATTTCGAATGGCGCGGTCAAAATCCCGCTCACCAAAATAGGTTTTGCTGGAAATACCGGAGCCGTAAAAAGAATTGCCAGGCAAATAGACTTTTTGGTAGGATTCTTCAGTAGTTCCTTTTAAATCATCTTTTTGAAAATAGGTTAATAAGGTCAGGCTGGTGCTTTCGGTAGGTTTCCAGGTCAAGGCCGGGGCGATAAAGGAATGTTCCATGGTGCTGGAATCGGTATATAAGTCTTCTTTGGATTTCAGCGCGGTCAGACGAAACAGCAGTTTGCCATCTTCGGTGACCGGACCGCCAAGATCCAGCGCACCGCTGAACTTGTCACTGCTGCCAGCCTGCAATTGAATCTCTCGCAGCGGCTCAGTTGTAGGCCGTTTGGAAACATTGTTGATGATGCCCCCAGGGCTGCCCGCGCCGTAGAGTATTGAGGCCGGACCTCGCAGTACTTCAACCCGCTCCAGGCTGTACATGTCAAAATTACTGCCATAGTAACTGCCTAGCCGGCTGGAGCCATTGTTATAAGCGCCGTCATAACTAAAACCCCGGATGTTCAATCCATAAGTTTGCCCCTCTCCGGAATAAACTAAAGAAGTCACTCCTGGGGTATACCCCAGAGCTTCGGCAAAATTAGTAACGCCGCGATGATCCATTTGCTCTCGGGTGATTACGCTGATGGACTGGGCAGTTTCGCTTAACGCGGTTTCGGTCTTCGTGCCAATCGAAGTTCGTGTGGCGATGTATCCTTCCTACAGCCGCTCATCAGTAACTTCGATGCCTTCCAGGATAAATTCACGTTGACTGCTGTCTGCCTCTATTGCAGCCTGTTCTGGAGGTGAGACTATGTCATCCGCTGCATGAACGGCCATCGGCAAGTGCCAAAGCAGGCTGCTGCTTAGCAAGGCAGAGAGCAGACTTTTCCGAGTACGGGAGATTGTTTTCATACCATCCATCCTTTACTATTTTATGATATAGTGAATGCTTCCGAAAGTGAAATTGATAAAAAGAATCAATTTCACTTAAAAGCAACAAGTTAGTCATAGCAACGAATTCTTGATGACTAGCCTGGGCACATTATAGCAAGGTGATTTCAGTGGAGTCAACGCCTGTTCATGGTAGAAGAGAGAGGTTTAAAGAATAGGCTATTATGTTGTCAATAGAGAAATATTATCAATTATTAAGGGATAAAAAGAGGAAAAATTGCGATAGCAATGTGCAGCCTTATGTCAATTTAGGGCAGGAATATAGAGTCTGGACTGGTTCTGTTTCGATAAGATTCGTGCTATCATAAGTAATAACAGCAAAATCGCCGGGAGTGGTAATTGCAGAAGACTGAAAGAAGGGGGCGGGCAGTGAATACTGATGAATATTTGACAGGAAATGCTGGGTTGGCCGGGCAGCTAAACTGCAGCAAAAAAGACTTTGGCAATGGTGTAATTTATTGGCTGCCGCCGCAGAATGGCAATAGCTGGCTGGTTGATATTCATCCGGCAGCAGGGCTGTTTTTTACGGATGTTTACTTCACACTGCTGGAGCCGCTCGTTAGGGAATACCAAATGGAGCATCCTGGTTTATGGCTGTGGTCAGTAACTGGGGGTGACCTAACGATTATCGAAAATGGTAAAAAAGCACATAAACTGAAGCCCGGCATTCATGTATTGGTTAATCAGGGGAAGCCATTCAAAATTATTTACGGAACCGAACCGATACGCTATACCAGTGTGCTGGTGTTTGATGACTGCCTTACTCGTTATCTAAAGGCTGAAGCGGCCTGCTGGAAGCCGTTTCAATACAATACTCCCGATGTTGTCATGGTGTTCGAACAGCTGAAATATGCTATCCGCAATGGAATTGCTCCACCACCGTTTATGTATTATGAAAGTAAGCTGGGTGAACTGTTGTCGCTCATTGTGCGTAATATGCAATACCCGCATTTATGGGAAGACTATTTGAAGAAAAACCGTAATCAGAAACATCTGACGTATCAAAACAGAAAATATATCTGGAGGGTTAAGGAAGAGATCGATAAAAATATTCTCCAGCCGCCTTCCATGGAGCAGCTTATTGCCCTTGCTGAAATGGGGGCAACCAAGCTGCGGCAAAGCTTTAAGCTATGGTATGGAATCACCATTGCCGAATATATTAGGCAGGAAAAATTAAAGCATGCGCTGCGGCTGTTGTCCGTTGACGAGTTAAGCATCAGTAATATTGCTGCAACTGTTGGCTATGAGAGTGCCAGCAAATTTGCGCTGGCATTTAAGAAAGTCTACCATGTTACTCCGAGTGAGGTCAGAAAATCATTTTTAATTTAGTAGTTTTGACTATGTGCGGCGGGAGAAGATGAACTATGCCCTGCGCCTGTTATGGAATGATGAAATGAGTATCAAAAATATCAGTTCATTTCTTGGTTATGCAAGGTCGAGCAAGTTTACCGCAGCATTTAAAAAGGTGCACGGTATGACCCCCAGAGAGGTGAGGAAGTCGTTTAATTTGTAACAATACCTCATAAGCATAAAAAGGCGCAAAGGCTTTAGCTTCCTTTGCGTCTTTAAAATTTAATTTCGTATTAAGTAGTCGAATGCACCTAGTGCCGCATTCGCACCGGACCCCATGGAAATAATAATCTGCTTATAAGGAGAATTTGTGCAGTCTCCCGCTGCAAATACTCCCGGTACATTGGTCGCACCGCGGCTATCTACAATGATCTCACCGCAGCGGTTGCGTTCTACGGTTCCATTCAGCCAATCGGTATTGGGAATAAGACCGATTAGTATAAATACCCCGTCAAGTTTCAGATGATGTACGTCTCCTGTACTGCGATCAACATAAGAAAGACCATTGACCTTATCCGTACCAGTAATTTCTTTCGTTTGAACATTTTTTAAAACTGTCACATTCGGCAAACTAAAAAGTCGTTGCTGCAATACAACATCAGCTTTTAGTTCCGGTAAAAATTCCAGTACCGTCACATGCTCAACAATACCAGCCAGATCAATTGCCGCCTCAATGCCAGAGTTGCCTCCGCCAATAACGGCTACAGGTTTTCCTTTAAATACAGGACCATCGCAATGAGGGCAGTAAGCTACACCTTTATTTTTAAACTCCGCTTCTCCTGGTACACCAATATTGCGCCAGCGGGCTCCTGTAGAAAGAATGACTGCTTTGCTCTTTAAGACAGCGCCACTTTCCAATTCAACTTCGATCAGCTCTTTTTTCTCCAAGCGTTTGCCGCGCTGCAGCTTCATCACATCAATCGGGTATTCTTTCACGTGTTCCTCGAGACTTGCTGCCAGTTTAGGACCTTCAGTATATCGTACCGTTATAAAGTTTTCAATTCCAAGTGTGTCCTTAACCTGACCGCCAAATCGTTCCGCAGCAATCCCGGTACGAAGACCTTTTCTTGCTGCATAAATAGCTGCACTAGCTCCAGCCGGACCGCCTCCCACAATAAGAATATCGAAAGGCTCTTTTTCTTCCCATTGGGATACCGTAGAACCATCATTGAGTTTGGCAAGTATTTCTTCTGCCTCCATACGACCGCTGCTAAAAAATTCACCATTCAGATAAACCGAAGGTACCGACATAATTTCTTTGGTCTGCACTTCTTCTTGAAAAGCAGCACCATCAACCATGGTATGGGTAATATTCGGATGAAGGACACTCATCAGATTGAGCGCTTGAACAACCTCGGGGCAATTATGGCAGCTCAAGTTGATATAAGTTTCAAAATGATACGTACCCTTAATTGCTTGAACCTGATCGATTATTTTTTGCTCAACCTTTGGTGCTCTGCCGCTGACCTGCAGCAAGGCCAGCACTAAAGAGTTAAACTCATGTCCCAAAGGGATACCGGCAAAGGTGATTCCACTATCTTCTCCTGCACGATGCAGACTAAAACTTGGTGTTCTTGGCAACTTGGTTTTCTCAACTGTGATTCTGGGAGACATAGAGGCGATTTCATCTACTAGAGCAATCATGTCACTAGATATAGTATCGCTGCCTGCGCTGATCTTAATCAGCACATCGCCTTCCATCAACTGAAGATATTGAGATAATTGATCTTTGATATCCTGATCTAGTAACATTAACCCCACCTCTTAAATCTTTCCTACAAGATCCAGGCTTGGTTTCAGTGTGGCAGAACCTTCCTGCCATTTCGCCGGGCAAACCTCGTTAGGATTTTTCCGTATATATTGTGCAGCTTTAATTTTATTAACCAGTGTGCTTGCGTCACGACCGATGCCGCCGGCATTGATTTCCACTGCCTGCACGGTGCCATCCGGATCGATGATGAACGTTCCGCGATCAGCAAGGCCATTTTCTTCAATCAGCACATCAAAGTTTCTTGATAATGTATGAGAAGGATCGCCAATCATTATGTAGGTAATCTTCTTGATGGTTTCTGAACTGTCATGCCATGCTTTATGAGTAAAATGAGTGTCTGTGGAGACCGAATATACTTCTACGCCCAATTCTTTTAAAGTAGCATATTGATTTTGCAAATCTTCAAGCTCTGTCGGGCACACAAAGGTAAAATCTGCAGGATAGAATAAGACTATGCTCCATTTGCCTTTAAAAGCCTCTTCTGTAACTTCAATAAACTTTCCATTGTGATAAGCCTGTGCTTTGAATGGTTTTACTTCAGTACCGATTAATGACATAATAAAATTACCTCCAGATGTTAATTTTTATTAACAATTAGTGTTTTGATGATAGAATCAACTAAACGATAATTATTATCTCTTGATTGATATTATCCTACCTATTTCCTAAAATGTCAATAGCAATATTAAAATTTTATAAATGAAATTACAAAGGCTAAAGAGCGAAGATAAGATGGGGCTGCATCCTTTTTACTATTTCACAGAACCTACTTTTTTATCCGTTATCTGTCATTTAATTTTTCCAAGCAGGTCTTGTGGAGCAGGGGGATGAATATGTTGCTTCTGCGCTTGTTCCTGTTGGTACTTGCGATCAACCCAGGAAGGGTTTCATTAGCAACAGGAAAAACAGAGAAAGGTTAGGGAGATCGAGGTATAGATAAGTTCTTAGGTATAAATAAAACCTGCTGATATTCTCTGAACTGAGCCCCTTGTATTGGACATTTTAGAAAAAGTCCAATACAAGGGGTATTTTTGAGTTTATAATCAATAGTATTAAATCTTTCGGAGGATAATAATGAGCAAGATCTTGTACAACAATTTAGAGCAAAGCCTATTACTGAAAAATTCGAATGTGATTAAAGTATCTGACCGTTCCATATCCTATCATACTGATTTTAAAGTTAAAGCTGTTCGAGAGTATTTAACCGGAAAAACACCTAATCAAATTTTTATCGAAAATGGATTTAATCTTGAACTTATAGGA
>NZ_FOTS01000003.1 GCF_900114615.1 Pelosinus propionicus DSM 13327
CATAGAAATCTCACCACCTTTCTGGCTGAGAATAAGAAAGATAGAAAAGGAATACCCTGATCTTATTCACTGACCGCAGCCTCGCATAATAAGCATTCATCTGTGAAAGTCATTTTGCTGGATACCTTTCGCCCAGAGACGCAACATCTGTGTTAGCGGTATTTGATGAATAAGGCAGGCGTCAAGCTTTATAAGCAATAACCAAAAGGTTTCGCAAGGAGGATAAGACGTTACCTTTGCTAAATTCTCTTACAAATATTTTAGCATCAAGGGGTTCCTTTACGTGTTGAAAAAATAAAATAAGTTTTGTAAACAACGGCGGATTGTTGCTTACAAAACTTATTATACGAGGAGGTATAAATATGGACAGAAATATCTCCCAGTGTATTGATATTAATTCAAAATATTGTCCTTGTTTATTGGCTGAAACAAATCAATGTACTTTTTGCAGTCATTTAAAAGGAGAATCGACCTGTAATTGTAAATGGGCCGGTGTATGTATATTATATGAAAAACATTGGCAGTATAAAAAAATACAGCAATGTGAAGAAAGTACAGTAGCAAGGATAGAGGAAGAAGTCACCTTTACCATAAAAGAACAGATTAGCAATAATACATATATGCTAGAAATGCAAGTGAGTAATACATTTGCAGAATCTTTAATGAAAATCGGCTCTTTTGCATTCTTGAAAAGGCCCAATGATCCCGCCTTTTTTTTCTTTCCTGTTAATATTATGAATGTGCATGGAAACCTGCTAGAAGTAGTCATTGAGACAATTGGACCGAAATCAATTAGGATTATTGCAGAAAATAATAATAAACTAGTATTGCGTGGACCTTACTGGAATGGAGTTTTAGGTCAACCCTGGATTGACAATCTTACTTATGGTAAGATAATATTAGTAGCTGGTGGTATTGGGCAAGCTCCTGCGATGCCTCTTGCAGTTAATTTGAGAAAAAATAATAATCAAGTTACAGCAGTTTTAGCTCCAGGAAAAGTAGGAAAGATTTTTATAGAAGAACAACTAACTGAATTAGGTGTAACAGTATATAACGTACCTTCCTTACGTAAAACTGGGATCCCTATGTTGAAAGAAGGGTTATATCAAAAACCTGATTTAGTTGTAAGCGCTGGTCCTGATAATCAGCATTATGCAATTATAAGAGCTATGCAATCAGCAGGTGTTAATATACCCATGGTAGCTACAAATAATGCAACAATGTGCTGTGGTGAAGGTATTTGTGGTAGCTGCTTGAAAAAGGTGCAGGGAAATACCGAAATTAGATTGTGTAAGCAACAAATTGATTTTTCGAAATTTGTTGAGGATTAATTATTAAAGGAGTTTAAGATGTTAGAACGTTTGCAGAAAATTATCAGCCAAGCTGGAATTGCTTCCAGAAGAGAATCGGAGAAATTTATACAACAAGGTCGAGTGTCAGTAAATGGCAAAGTAGTTACCGAGTTAGGTACAAAAGTCATTCCTGGTAAAGATCGTGTTGCTGTGGATGGTAAACTTATTGCAGGAGAAAAACTAGTATATATTTTACTATATAAGCCAAAAGGAATATTAACCACATTAAAAGATCCTCAAGACCGTAAAACAGTAGCATCATTGGTTACTGATATCTCACAGCGTATTTACCCTGTAGGTAGACTGGATTATAATACGGAGGGCTTGCTGCTGCTAACTAATGATGGTGCACTAACCAATGCCTTAATTCATCCTAGCAAAAAAATTGATAAAACTTATATTGCTAAAGTTGCTGGTAGACCTTCACAAGATAAAATTGATTTACTAAGAGTTGGTATTCGATTAGAAGATGGTATGACAGCTCCTGCGATAATTGATGAAATGGAATTTGATCGAGAAAGAAACCTAACCAGTTTAAAGATTACCATTCATGAGGGAAAGAATCGTCAAATTCGCCGTATGTTTGAAGCTATCGGCTCTGATGTAAAACAACTGAAACGGGTTAAATTTGCTTTTTTAACACTAGAAGGGCTACGTCGCGGCGGCTATCGTCATTTATTGCCTCAAGAAGTAGAAGCGTTACAGAACCTTAATAAGTGAGTGTGCTAGCCCTTATTGTGCAGATAATAAGGGTTTTTTGTTTAACTAAAAAATTAAAAAGGTGATAAAATGAAGAATATTATTGTAGTTGGTGGTGGCGCTGCTGGTATGATGGCTGCAGTTAGTGCTAGTCAAAATGGCGGTAAAGTCATTGTTTTGGAAAAGATGGCTTCTTTAGGTAGAAAATTATCGATCACTGGTAAAGGTCGATGCAATATTACTAATATTGCTGAAAAAGAGATCATTATTAAAAACATTCCAGGAAATGGAGCTTTTATTTATAGTGCTTTGCATAAGTTTGACAACCAGGATATTATAAATTTTTTACAGCATTATGGTGTTATGACTAAAATAGAAAGAGGCGGGCGGGTTTTTCCAGCAACTGATCAAGCTAAAGATGTAGTCGGAGCCTTTTTAAGAGCTTTTAAAGACCTAAATATTGAAGTAATAACAGGGCAACAGGTAAAAAGAATTCTTACTCATAATGGCAGGGTGACAGGAGTACTTGTTAATAATAATGTAAAATATGATGCTGAATCTGTAATTGTGGCCACAGGTGGCTCTTCTTACCCGGGAACCGGTTCTTCTGGCGACGGGTATCGTATGAGTGAGGTAGTTGGACATACTATTATCCCATTAAAACCTTCATTAGTACCATTAGAGGTTGGAGAGGACTGGATAGGTGAATTGCAAGGGCTTTCTTTAAAAAATGTCTCAGCTAGCGTCATTTTTGCAGGAAAAAAAGTAGCTGATGATTTTGGCGAAATGTTATTTACTCATTATGGCTTATCAGGACCCATTATTTTGTCATTGAGTAAAAAAGTAGCTGAATTATTGAATCATCATCCTAATGAAGAGATCTTGGTGGAAATAAACTTAAAACCTGCCTTGTCAGTAGAAATACTTGATAAACGCATCCAACGAGATTTCGAAAAATTTGCTCGTAAGCAATTAAAAAATTCTCTTGGAGAGTTATTACCATCCAAATTAATCAATGTTGTGATCGATTTGGCTCATCTTGATCCTGATAAATTTGTACATCAAATAACTAAAAGTGAGCGTGCACGTTTGCAAGAACAAATTACTAAATTAACTTTTACTATAACCGCAACACGACCAGTTAGCGAGGCAATTGTGACAGCAGGCGGAGTTCATGTAAAAGAGATCAATCCTAAGACAATGGAATCAAAAATTGTAACTGGATTATTTTTTGCTGGTGAAGTAATCGATATTGATGGATATACTGGTGGTTTTAATTTACAAGCTGCCTTTTCCACAGGTTATGTAGCAGGTTACAATGCAGCCGAGATATAATTGCGTAATAGTCTAAATCCACAAGAGGAAACCTGTAGAAACTTAGCGAGGTATGTATGGTATAAAATAGCGCATAATATAGGCTAAATGACAAAAAAGCAGGTGGCATCCTTCGTGGATAAATCAAAAGACAATTGGATGGTACGTAGCGAATCTATTTTATTACGAATTATAGCCATTTGTATGATGACATTAATCTTCTCCCAACTGTTGTTGCTTAGAGACGAAACACGCTCTTACTTATCAAAAGTTGACAAAATGGAAGGTGAACAACTGAATACCGCTATGCCCTTATATGCAGATACGCCTTTACAAATTAAAGAAGAAACTACTGCCATCAAAAATTATCAAAGTATGTTGCGAAAAAGTAAAGTAATTCTTCTCCATATGGTAAAACCATCTGCAAATGCAAAAGTTTACGTTGTTGTAAATGGAAAAAGAGCTAGTGATTTTATTAATGGAAATAGTAAAATTAGCGTCTACGATGGTGATTATCTTGAGATTGATGCTAGTGAATTAGAACAGCCAATCCAATTTATTATTAAAGTTCCAGAAAAAGATTTACTTTCTCCCGTAGATGGTTTAATAGTAGAAGGAAGTAAGGGCATTTTGACTGTTGGCAAAATAAAATTTAAGGATGAATACTAAAAGGATAATAGCCTTTTTCGGTGAATTATAATTAAATACGTTTTCATTACTACTTGAAAACTCTATTTAATTAGTTTTACCTAAAGTATGGAGGAGAATTTTATGTTGGAAAATATTACGATAAGTCCTAAAGGTGGTTTATCCGGCAGTATAAACATCCCAGGAGATAAATCCATTTCTCATCGAAGTGTTATGTTTGCATCTCTTGCATCTACACCTGTAATTATAAAAAATTTTTTATATGCAGAAGATTGTTTATCAACCGTTAGCTGTATGCAAAAATTAGGTGCCAAAATTGAAAAAGATGAAGAGAATAACTTACATGTACTAGGTCAAGGACTATACGGTTTGAAAGAGCCTGAGGATATTCTTGATGCTGGAAATTCTGGGACTACATTACGCTTATTATCAGGTATATTAATTGGACAACCTTTCTTTAGTGTATTGACTGGTGATGCGTCTTTACGCAGCCGGCCTATGGCTAGGATTGTAACTCCTCTGACGATGATGGGGGGGGAAATCAAAGGACGCCAAGATACAAGATACGTCCCCATTTCAATTGAAAAAAGTAAAAAGGAGAAAATTAATGGTATAGAATATACTATGCCAATGGCTAGTGCACAGGTAAAATCGGCGATCTTGCTAGCAACCTTATTTGCAAGTGGCCCTAGTACCATTACTGAACCCTATGTATCTCGAGATCACACTGAGCTGATGTTGGAAACCTTTGGTGTAAAGGTCGCAAGAGAGGGAACGAGTGTAAGTATTAGTCCTTCATCCCAATTACATGCACCAGGTGAAATAAACGTACCTGGAGATATAAGCTCAGCAGCCTTTTGGTTAGTAGGGGCAACCATCATTCCTGAGAGTCATTTGACTCTTATAAATGTCGGAATAAACCCGACACGTACAGGAATCCTAGATGTTCTTAAAGAAATGGGCGCAAATATTTCAATTGAAAATCAACGCTTTAGTGGTGCAGAACTTGTAGCTGATCTTGTTGTAAAATCTGCGAAGCTAAAAGGTACCACAATTGATGGTGCGATTATTCCAAGATTAATTGATGAAATACCAATCCTGTCTGTTGCAGCATTATTTGCAGACGGAAAAACGATTATTCGTGGTGCAGAGGAATTAAGAGTTAAAGAAACAGATCGATTAAAGGCAGTCGCTAGCGAATTAGGAAAAATGGGAGCTATTATAACGGAAACAAGTGATGGTCTAATTATCGATGGTCCTCAAAAGATGAATTTTGCTAATTGTGACTCTTATCATGATCACCGAATAGCAATGGCACTCGCTATAGCAGGTGCTGCATCTTTGGGAGTAAATATTCATAAGCATAATTGTGCTAATATTTCTTATCCTAATTTTTTTGCAACTTTAGATAGTATTAGAAAATAATATTCAGATTTTGTATGGGGGCAGTTATGAAAAAGTTAATTATTGCTATAGATGGTCCTGCTGGAGCAGGAAAGAGTACTGTAGCCCAAATTCTAGCTCACCGTCTTCATTATAATTATATTGATACCGGAGCTATGTATCGCGGAATTGCCTGGAAAACAATAAAAAGTGACGTTTTAAATGATCCTTTGGCCATCGGAAACATCGCTCAGGATATTAATATTCAATTAAATTATGTTGATGGTAAAACTACAGTATTCGTTGACGGATGTGATGTCAGTGCTGAAATTCGTACACCTGAAGTTTCTCGTGTCGTTTCAGAAATTGCTCAAATTAAATCGGTGCGCGATGCTATGCTCAAATTACAACGCAAGATGACAGGCTGTGGCGGAGTTGTTATGGATGGTCGTGATATTGGTACTCATGTATTGCCTAATGCAGATGTAAAGATATTTCTAACAGCATCAATTAAAGAGCGGGCAGAACGTCGCTGGCGAGAGTTAACGGAAAAGGGATTTAAAGTAAATCTAGAAGAACTTGAACAAGAAATTATGGCTCGCGATAAAAACGATTCTGAACGTGAATTTGCTCCTTTAATACAAGCGTCAGATGCTGTGTTAATTGATACTACCACTCTTTCCATACAAGAAGCAGTGGCGGCAATCACAAAACTTTGTGAGGAGAGAAAAGGCCTTGTATAGTGTGATTAGAGTTTTTTTGCATTATTTTTTTAAAATCTTTTTTCGTTGCAGAATCATCGGAATTGAAAATATTCCAGTGACAGGAGGGGCTATTATAGCCTCTAATCATGTGAGTCTCTTTGATCCACCCGTTGTAGGAACTGCTTTTACAAGATCCATTCATTTTATGGCTAAAGAAGAGTTATTTGCAGTACCGTTTATTGGATGGTTTTTAAAGAAGTTAAACGCCTTTCCAGTACGACGGGCTACAGCTGATCGTACTGCTATTAGGCATGCTATTAATTTGTTAGAAAATGGTGAATTACTTGGTCTTTTCCCAGAAGGAACACGTAGTCTAACTGGTAAATTGGGTAAACCTGAAACTGGCCTTGCAATGATCGCCTTGAAAGCTGGTGTGCCAATTATCCCCACTGCGGTTATTGGTACAAATAAAGTATGGAAAGAGGGACAGCTATTTCCTCGCTTCATTGTTAAATTTGGCAATCCAATTATTGTAAATCAGGAAAAAGCTGATAAAGAAACGATGGAAAACCTCAGTACTAAAATCATGCAAGAAATTTCTTTGTTATTAGAGGAGAAGGTAAACTTTTAAGATAGTTTACCTTCTCTTTATCCGATGATCAATCACCTTGACTTTAAATATATCCTTTTATTTTCACATCAAAATAAAAGGAATAATTATTATTTATAGGGAATATCACTATAAGTAATTTACAATCTATAGGAGGTAACGTATGAAGATAATTGCGGCTGAACACCAAGGTTTTTGTTATGGTGTTAAACGCGCAGTGGCAATGGCTCAAGAATGTATAGGTATGGAAGGCAATATACATACTTTAGGACCCATTATTCATAATCCACAAGTAGTTAAGCGCTTTTCAGATAAGGGTATTGAAGTAATAAACGACATATCTTCTGTTGATGATGAAAGTACCGTGATTATACGTTCTCATGGAGTAGGTCCTGACATATATGCGAAAGCCCATACTAAAAAGTTAACGGTTGTTGATGCTACATGTCCCCATGTGAAAAAAGCACA
Organism: Pelosinus propionicus DSM 13327; assembly: GCF_900114615.1. Lineage (GTDB taxonomy): Bacteria > Bacillota > Negativicutes > DSM-13327 > DSM-13327 > Pelosinus > Pelosinus propionicus. The sequence goes on from NZ_FOTS01000003.1 coordinate 7,179, forward strand.
ACAAGCAGCTTATGAATTACTACAAGATGGTTTTGCTGTAGTAATTATTGGTGAGAAACACCATCCAGAAGTAAAGAGTATTTTGGAATGGTCAAACAACCAGGGTATCGTAGTCGAAACAGTCGAAGAAGCAATGCAGTTACCTCTTATACCGAAATTAGGTGTAGTGGTACAAACTACTTTTTCTGGAGAAATTTTTCAAACTATAGTTAGTGTATTGCAAACGAAATGCAACGAAATTCAAATTCGCCGCACAATCTGCACTGCAACTGATCTTCGGCAGCAAGCAGCATTAGATATCGCAGCAAAAGTAGATGTAATGTTGGTAATTGGTGGTAAAAATAGTGCAAATACTTCAAGGCTAGCCCAATTATGTCATGATGCTGGCAGCCGGGTATATCACATAGAAACAGCTGCGGCGTTGAGAGTTGAAGATTTTTCTGGGGTAGAAACTGTTGGAATTACAGCAGGTGCATCCACTCCAGATTGGTTAATAGAGGAGGTTTATCAAAAAATGCAAGAATTCAATCAATTGTTAAACAATGAAGTAATCAAACTTGAGCAAGGCAGTATTGTCAAGGGGAAAATCGTAGGTATTCGTAAAGATGAGATTTTTGTTGACATTGGCTATAAAGGAGAAGGAAGTATTTCCTTAACTGAATTAGCATATCCAGCACCAGAGAATGCTGCAGATATAGTAAGCGAGGGACAAATCATTGACGTGCTTATATTAGATTTAGAAAGCAATGATGGTATAAAATTATCTAAAGTAAAAGCTGATGCAATAGTAGCGTGGGATATATTAGAAGAGGCCGTAAATAATAAAAAGCAAGTTGAAGCTAAGGTTTTGGAAGTTGTAAATGGTGGTTTAAAGGTTTCTGTTCTGGGGATTCATGGCTTTGTTCCTGCGTCTCAAGTAGAATTACGCTTTGTAGAAGATTTATCACCTTTTAAAGGTCAAACATTAACTTTTCAACCGATTGAAGTTGATCGTATAAAAAAACGAGTAATTTTGTCTCGTAAGGTTATATTGCAAGAACAGCGCCGCATCCTTGAAGAAGAAACCTTTTCAAAGTTAGCCGTGGGACAAATTGTATCAGGAACGGTACGACGTATTGTTGATTTTGGTGCCTTTATTGATATCGGTGGTATTGATGGGTTAGTACATATCTCAGATTTGTCATGGCACCGTGTAAAAAGCCCTCAAGAAATTGTAGCTCTAGGAGATGAGGTAAAGGTACTCATTTTAAAAATTGATAATGAGGCAAAAAAAATCTCCCTTAGCTTAAAAGAAGTTGGGCGTGATCCATGGCTGGACTTAATCGAACAATATTCAGTAGGTGCAATTGTAAAAGGAAAAGTTACTAAGATTACTAAATTTGGAGCATTTGTAGAATTAGTTCCAGGAATAGAAGGTCTGGTTCATATGTCAGAACTATCCGATGAGAGAGTCAATAAGGTCGAGGATGTCGTAGCAATTGGCCAGGAAGTAACTGTAAAAATACTGGAGATTAGTAAAGAAAATAAACGTATTTCTCTTAGTATTAACAAAGCTCAGCAGGATGCTGAACGGGTAGAATATCAATCGTATTTGGATAAGCAAGAAGGAACCGGATCAACAATTGGTGATAAACTCGGACACCTATTTAAGAAATTTGAGTAGGGAGATGACAGGGTGCGCCAATCACGTAAATTAGATCATTTAAAATATTCATTAGCATTACATGATGGACCTAATGCTAGCGGATTTGCCGACCTTTCTTTAATACATAATTGCCTTCCTAATTTATCATGGAATGATATTGATGTTTCATCTTCGCTGGCTGGTATATCCCTTGCCCATCCTCTTATAATTAATGCAATCACTGGTGGAGCGAATGATGTTACAGAAATTAATGAGCGGATCGCTGATTTCGCCAGCTTAACTAATACAGCAATGGCAATTGGTTCTCAGTATGCAGCTTTAGAGCATTCTGAAGTGCAGCATTCTTACAAAATTGTTCGTAAAAAAAATCCCAACGGAATAATTTTCGCAAACTTAGGTGCTTATGTCACTCCACAGCAAGCACAGATGGCAATAGATATGATTGATGCTCAAGGTATTCAGATCCATTTAAATGTTGCTCAAGAAATGATGATGGCTGAAGGAGATCGAGATTTCACCGGATATTTAACGAATATAACCAATATTGTAAATAAGGTAAAGGTTCCTGTAATCGTTAAAGAAGTTGGTTGCGGTATTGCCAAAGAACAGGCAAAATTATTATCAGAAACAGGCATTAAGGCGATTGACGTTGGTGGTACTGGTGGAACAAACTTCCTAGCAATTGAAGCTGCTCGTCGTAAATTAGATGTCAATCAAGAAACTTTATCTTGGGGAATTCCTACGGTTATAAGTGCTATTGAAACGATGTCTGTATTGCCTAAACCAATGGATATGATGGTTTCTGGAGGAATACGTACTTCTTTAGATGTAGTTAAATCTCTTGCTTTAGGCGGTGTTGCTACAGGTATGGCAACACCAATAGTAAGAATGTTATGCGAGAAAAATGTAGATTCTGCTGTTAATTGGTTTCAAGAGTTTTTGCATGAGATTCATCGTTATATGCTACTGCTAGGTACTGCTAATGTAAACGAGCTAGGATGCATTCCTCTGATTATTTCTGGTTATAGCAAAGATTGGCTGGTAACTAGGGGAATTGATATAAGTAAATATGCTGTTAATCGAAAGCATGGCTGATGCCATGCTTTTTTTGTATGTTTTATCTCTTAAAGGGGCAAGATAAACTATAAAATACAGTAGAGGTGAATAAATATGAATATGCCAATAGGAATGATTATGCTATTGGTTGTTGGTGTTTTGGTCTATTTTGGTGTAGCCCATAGAATCCTAGACAGAATGCGCTTAACCGATAAACAAGCTTTACTTTTTATCGGTGCCGTAATTGTAGGTAGCTTTATTGATATTCCACTAATGAGCACTCCCGTTGAAGTAAGTATTAACGTTGGAGGAGCCCTATTACCGGCTTTATTAGCTATTTGGCTTATTTTTAAAGCCGATGAAACTGCAGAAAGAGTACGAGCTATATTGGCAGCTATTTTAGTAGCTGTAGCTGTATCTTTAGGATCTCGCTATTTACCTTATGAGCCAGAAAATATGTTTTTAGATCCTAAAATTATATATGGCATATCAGCAGGTCTCATTGCCTATTTAGCTGGTCGTTCTAGACGAAGTGCGTTTGTAGGTGGAGTGTTGGGGATTGTCTTAAGCGATATTGTGCATATGGTTACGATTATAGGGATAGGCATACCTGGTACAACAGATATTGGCGGTGCAGGTGCTTTTGACGTAGTTATGATTGCAGGAGTTATAGCTGTTATGGTTGCAGAATTAGTTGGAGAAACGAGAGAAAAAATGCAAGGTGGTCCTATGCTTGGCAGATATCGGCCAGAAGGATTATACGAATTTAGCAAGGAGCTTTCCCATAATAATCGTAAAAGCAAACTTCGTAAACAAAATGAAAAACTTGAAGGTAAGGACGAAAAAGATAGAGGTGAAGATCATGAATAAGCTGTGGGGGGCAGTTATAACATTACTTTTAGTATTCAGCGTAACTATACAGGGGTACACTCATGAACGATCAGATGGGGGATACTATACCTTAGTCGATGAAAATAACAATATTGTTTATATAACAGGTTGGGGCGTCGATGTGGGTGATCAATTTCTTACTGAAAATAATAAACGTTATGAAGTAATTAGTGTTTCAGGAGATATTGTACAAAGTAAGTTTTTAGGTGATGTAAATCTAAGTCAATACGCTAAACCAAATAATACTTTTTTTAGTATACTACAACCATCTATAGCGTGGGCAGAGGCAAGTGGTAAAGTTGCTGTTTATCATACTCACTCTGATGAATCCTATATCCCTACTGACGGCAAAGATAGTATCTTAGGAGCTGGTGGCATTTATAAAGTAGGAGATGCATTTACGAGCGCTCTACAAGGTAAAGGAATGGAAGTTTTTCATTCTCAAGCTAAGCATGATCCTCATGATAATATGGCTTATGAGCGTTCACGGCGTACAGTTACAGAACTCTTAAAAAAACAGCCAGATGCGATCTTTGATATTCACCGCGATGCAGCTCCGCCAGAAGTCTATAAAGCTAATATTGATGGAAAAGATATTACTAAACTGCAACTAGTCGTTGGGAAATATGGACCTACCGGAAAGCAAATTGAAGATTATGCCTTACAAATAAAAGCAAATTCAGATACACAGCATCCAGGTTTAATTAAAGGCATTTTCTTCGCTAAAGGTGGAGATTATAATCAAGATTTACATCCTCGTTCCATGTTATTGGAAGTCGGTTCAGAAACCAATGATCGTGAATCGGCAGAAAGAGGTGTTGCTCTATTTGCAGATGTAATACCGAGTATCCTAGGAAAAACATCCGCATCTCCCACTAATGCAGAAGGAGCAGCTGGAGTAGGAACAGAACAAACAGGTCCTTCAGGCGCAAGTAAATCAATCGGTTGGATTGTTGGTTTTCTAGTTGTTGGTGTTGTTGCTTTCTTGTTTTTGAGTACTGGTAGCATGAAAGAAGCCAAAGGAAAGCTGAAGCAGTTTGCCTCAACAGAATTTGCTAATTTTTTAGGGCCTAAGTTAAAAGATAAAAAGCATAATAATAAGCCGAATCATGATAAAGAAAAAGAATAGATCAGGAAAGAAATACTTTTTTTATAATATAAATAGTATTTCTTTGCAATTTATAGTATGATATAGAATGGAATAGAGATAATATAAAAAAGTATAATCTCTATTGAAAAGATCTAAATAATGATTTATTTAGAGTGATGCCCTTCCATCACTCTTTCTTTTATTTGCAGGAAATAAAGAAAAAAAAGGGAATATAGCATGAGAGGTGACATTGATGGCATATAGTGGTATTATTTCAAAGGTTATGCCAGAAAGTATTGCACAAGAAATAGGCTTGGAACAGGGAGATCGTCTCCTTGCAGTTGATGGAGAAAATATTCGAGATCTTATTGATTTGAGCTTTGCTTTGGCTGATGAGTGTATAGAACTTTTGATTGAAAAGAAAAATGGAGAACAAGAAGTTTTTGAAATAGAAAAAGATTATGATGAAGATTTAGGTATTGAATTTGAAAGCGCGGTCTTTGATGGTGTTCGTCGCTGCGCCAATAAATGTATTTTTTGTTTTGTAGATCAAATGGCACCTAATCTGAGAGAAAGTTTATACGTAAAAGATGATGATTATCGTTTATCATTTTTATATGGCAATTTTGTTACACTAACCAATCTTGGTCCCCGTGACATTAAAAGAATTAGCCAGCTTCATTTATCACCTTTATATATATCAGTCCATACTACAAATGGCATGCTACGTGAGAAAATGCTGAATAATAAGTTTGCAGGTAAAATTATGAATCAATTACATACGTTAATTGAAAATGGCGTTGAAATGCACACGCAGATCGTATTATGCCCCAATATCAATGATGATGATGAGCTGGAAAGAACAATTCGTGAGTTATATGAATTACACCCTAATGTATTATCAATGGCAATCGTCCCAGTTGGATTGAGTCGCTTTCGAGATAATTGTTATGAATTAGATACTTTTACACCAGAAAAAGCCCTTGCAGTTGTTGAAAAAATAAATAGCTGGCAAGAAAAATGTAGAAAAGAGAATGGAGTATCCTTTGTATATTTATCAGATGAATTTTATCTTGCAGCGAATCAGCCTATTCCAGATTATGACATGTATGATGGCTTTCCTCAACTTGAAAATGGAATTGGTCTTGTGCGAAATTTTCTATTTGAATGGCAAGAAGAACCTATAATAGTGAAAGGTTATTCTGAACCTCATTATCTAGATGTGGTATGCGGTATATCTGCGCAAAAAATTTTAGGACCATTATTAAAAGATATTGCTATCCCTAATTTAACAATTCGTGTTTTGTCTGTTGAAAACATGTTCTTTGGTACTGATATAACTGTAAGTGGATTGCTGACAGGGCAAGATATAATTAGAACTTTGAGAGAAAATGATGGAATGCGGACAGGTGTCATCATACCTGGAGCGGCTTTAAAAAAAGGTGAGACTATATTTTTAGATAATATGACCTGTGAGCAATTAGAAGACCAAATTGCTGTTCCTGTACGTGCAGCTTATGGTGCCAAAGATTTAAGGGAATTATTACAAGCCTGGAGGTAATTTCATGACTAGTTTAGGACTAATACAAGTATATACTGGTGATGGGAAAGGGAAAACTACTGCTAGCTTAGGTTTAGCATTCAGAGCCTGTGGACATGGTTTTCAAGTTTGTATGATTCAATTCATGAAAGATAATACAGAATATGGTGAATTTAAGTCTAGTAGTAATTTACCTGGTTTTACGTTATTTCAAGTTGGTCGAAATGATTTTGTAAATTTGGAAAACCCAGAAGCGATTGATAAGAAATTAGCCCAAGATGGATGGAATAAAGCAAAGCATATGATTGTTTCTGGTAAATATGACATCGTCATTCTTGATGAAATTAATGTAGCTATGGCATGTAAAATAGTAGATGTACATTCTGTAGTAAGTTTTTTAACTGAAGATCGTATGACATTAACAAAAATTCCAGAAATTATATTAACAGGCAGGTATGCACCACATGAAATTATTAACATTGCTCATTTAGTAACGGAAATGAAGGAAATTCGCCATAACTTTTCGACTGGAATGGAATCACGCCAAGGTATTGAATTTTAAGTTATAAAAAATATATGAATACGTATAGGAGATAAAAATGAGTAAACCAATTTTAGCTATTGTTGGACGCCCTAATGTGGGTAAATCTACGTTATTTAATTATATTGGACAGAAAAAAGTATCGATTGTCGAAAACATTCCAGGCGTTACTCGAGATCGGATTTATCTTGATGCAGAGTGGCTTGATCGTGAATTTACGATGATTGATACCGGTGGCATTGAAATAGAATCTAGCGACAAAATATTAACTGCAATGAGGTATCAAGCGAAATTGGCGATTGACGAGGCAGATGCGATTTTATTTATCGTAGATGGAAAGGTTGGCCTAACTTCAGCCGATGAGGAAGTTGCTATTATTTTGCGTAATACTCGTAAACCAGTGATTGTAGCTGTAAATAAAGTTGATAACATGCAAAAAGCAAATGAAATATATGAGTTTTATAATTTGGGACTTGGTGATCCAATTGCTATTTCCGCAGCAAATGCTTTAAATATTGGTGATCTACTGGATGAGGTTGTTAAACGTTTACCTAATGAAGAAATTGTAGATGAGGATAATGAAACAATTAAGGTAGCAGTTATTGGTCGTCCTAATGTTGGAAAGTCTTCTTTAGTCAATCGATTAGTTGGTGAAGAAAGAGTTATAGTAAGTGATGTGGCAGGTACCACTCGCGATGCAATTGACACTCACTTTACAAAAGACGATACATCTTTTGTTTTAATTGATACTGCTGGAATGCGACGTAAGGCTAAAGTTGAGCTTCCTGTTGAAAGATATAGCGTTATGAGAGCGTTGCGAGCAGTGGACCGTTCTGATGTAGTATTAATTGTAATAGATGCTGTAGATGGTGTTACAGAGCAGGATAAAAAAATTGCAGGCTATGCCCATGAAGCAGGTAAGGCTTCTGTTATTATTGTGAATAAATGGGATCTAATTGAGAAAGACGGCAAAACATCTCTAAGATATACGGAGGATATTCGCACAGAATTAGCCTTTATGCAATATTCACCAATACTGTTCATTTCAGCTCTTACGAATCAAAGAGTTTCTCGTGTTACTGAATTGATAAAATTTGTAGCTGAGCAGCATACTATGCGCATTGCTACCAGTGTTTTAAATCAAGTAATTGAAGATGCGGTATCTATTAATCCTCCGCCATCACAATTTGGCAGACGCTTAAAAATTTATTTTACTACTCAGCCTAATGTAAAACCTCCAACATTTGTTCTTTTTGTTAATGAACCCGAAATTATGCATTTTTCTTATTTGCGCTTCTTAGAAAATCGGCTTCGTGAGAGCTTTGGCTTTGAAGGTACACCACTAAAACTTGTAGTGCGTGGACGTAAAGAGGAAGAATAAAATGATGGGGAGAAGATAATGATATAATGAATTATTTACTTATCGCTATTCTTGGTTATTTGATTGGTTCGATTCCAAATGGGTTGCTTATCGGGAAAAACATATATAATGTGGATTTACGACAATTCGGAAGTAAAAATATTGGAGCTACAAATGCATTTCGAACGTTAGGTCTGTGGCCCGCTTTTTGGGTATTTCTTACCGATGCAGCCAAAGGGGTTATTGCTGTATATATAAGTATTTTTTTTATAGGCACGCCAATTGCATTATTAACAGGTGGCATCGCCGCTATTATTGGTCATAATTGGTCAGTGTTTTTGAAATTTACAGGTGGACGTGGCGTGGCTACTGGTTTAGGTGTCATACTTGTATTAGTTCCTCAAATTACTGCAATCGTATTTTTAATATGGGCAATTATAGTATATGTTACTCGTTATGTATCATTGGCATCCATTGTATCTGCTGTATTAGTACCAATTTTCATGTGGTTTTGGGGTGAAAAAATTGAATTCTTATATTTTGGTATTCTTGCCGCCTTGTTCGTTGTGGGTAGGCATAAGCCAAATATTGAAAGGCTATTGAAAGGTACTGAATTAAAAATAAAAGTGGGCAATATGAGTGTTAATTCTAAAGAAAAATAAAGTAAGAAAAAAGACTGCGTTTAAGCGCAGTCTTTTTTCTTACTTTGTAATAATATTGCTGGCATGTCATATATTTATAATGATTAATTGACTACTATTTAGTTAATTTTAAAATACTATTTTATTCGATTCTTATTTTTTTCTTTAAGGGAGGGATGGTTACAAGTGTAGAATATACGCTAGTATTTTCCATAAAGCATAGCTGTAGGGAGGGAAACGGTAAATGGAAAAATTCGATTTATTTCGGGATATTGCCGAACGCACTGGTGGTGATATTTACATTGGTGTTGTAGGCCCAGTCAGGACAGGAAAATCAACGTTTATTAAACGTTTCATGGAAACGATGGTTTTACCTAACATGATTGATCCATATGAGAAAGAAAGAGCTAAGGATGAACTGCCACAAAGTGCAGCTGGCAAAACAATTATGACAACTGAGCCCAAATTTATCCCAAATGAAGCTGTTGAAATTAATGTTAAAGATAATATAAATGTTAGAGTAAGAATGGTTGATTGCGTGGGCTACACTGTCGATGGTGCATTAGGGTATGAAGAGCAAGATGGACCGCGTATGGTTCTTACGCCTTGGTTTGATCATGAAATTCCATTTCAAGACGCTGCAGAAGTTGGTACGAAAAAAGTAATTGATGAACATTCTACAATTGGTTTAGTGATCACTACTGACGGCAGTGTAACAGACTTACCGAGAGAAAAATATGTACCTGCTGAAGAACGAGTTATTAATGAATTAAAAGCATTAGAAAAACCATTTTTAGTTATATTAAATACATGTCGCCCAACTTCAAAAGAAACTCGTGAATTAGTCGCAAAACTGGAAAATGAATATGATGTTCCTGTTGTACCTGTTGATTGTATTCAACTTAATCAGGATGATATCTATGCTATTTTACAAGAAGTTTTATATGAATTTCCAGTAAAAGAAGTAAATATTTCTTTGCCAAAATGGATTGAAGAATTGGAAACTGATCATTGGCTTAGAGAAAAATTTGATGGTGCAGTTCGCGAAGTAGTCCAATATGTAAGAAGACTTAGAGACATTGATCGAGCCATAGATGATTTATCAGGATACGATTTTATTGCAGATGTAATTTTGCACGATATGGATCTTGGTAATGGAATTGCAGTGATTGAAATTACAGCCAGGATCGATTTATTCTACCAAGTATTGGAAGAACTTACAGGCTTTACGATTTCAGGTGAACACCATTTATTGCGTCTAATGCAAGATTTATCTGTTGCGAAACGTGAGTATGACAAAATTTCAAATGCATTAGAGCAAGTTAATTTAACAGGTTATGGCATTGTATCACCACAGCTAGATGAAATGGTTTTAGAAGAACCGGAAATTATAAAAACTGGAAATCGCTTTGGTGTAAGATTAAAAGCATCAGCACCATCATTACATATTATTAGAACCGATGTCCAAGCTGAAATATCGCCTATTATTGGCAGTGAAAAACAAAGTGAAGAACTCGTTCAATATCTAATGAGAGAATTTGAAGGAGAGCCAGAAAAAATATGGCGGACAAATTTATTTGGTAAATCACTAAACGCATTAGTACGAGAAGGTATTCAAAATAAACTTGCTGGTATGCCAGAGAATACACAGGTAAAATTGCGTGATACCTTACAAAAAGTTGTAAATGATGGAAGTGGCGGATTAATATGTATCATTTTTTAAATTAAACTTATAGACAAAAATCATAGCAAAAAAATAAAAAAATGGTCAATCTGTACAGATTGACCATTTTTTTTATTAATAATACTTGTTTTTTGTAGTGTAGTAGTGCTATACTGTCTACTGAGAATAGATTATTATCCACATGAGTAATACTAAGGGGGTATAGTAGTGATAGGACAAAAATCCGTATTTTTTCTAGTTCGTGAAGAAATATTACCTGAAGCGATAAAGAAGACAATTAAAGTAAAAGATATGCTAAAACGTGGTGAAGCACGTACAATTAATGAGGCTGTAGAAAAGATGGAGTTAAGTCGCAGCGCTTACTATAAATATAAAGATTATGTATTTCCTTTTTATGAAGCAAGTAAAGAAAAAATAGTAACTTTAGCACTTTTGCTTGAACATAAACAAGGCGTTTTATCAAGAGTCTTAAATACAATTGCTAATGAACGTGGTAGTGTGTTAACGATTAACCAAGGTATACCACTTCAAGGCGTAGCTAATGCTACCATTTCCATTGAGACAGCTGAATTAGTAATTGATTTAGAAGCTTTATTGGATAAAGTAAGGATGGTTGAAGGTGTTAAACGCTTAGAAGTGTTAGGTCAAGCTTAAAAAGGAGCGAAACATTGATGAGAAAGACGATTACTATCGGTTTACTTGGCATGGGAACTGTCGGAACTAGCGTTGTTAAAATACTTACCGAAAAAGCAAATGACATTTCACAAAAGATTGGTATGCCTGTAAATATAAAAAAAATACTGGTTCGTCAACTTGATAAAGCTAGAAATATAGATATAAAAGTAGAATTTACTACTTCTATTGATGATATTATTAATGATCCAGATATTGATATTATAGTAGAAGTCATGGGTGGCATGAATCCTACTAAAGATTATATTGTTCAAGCATTAGTTGCAGGTAAACATGTGGTAACTGCCAATAAGGATGTTGTAGCAAAACATGGTCAGGAAATATTTGAAGCTGCTGATAAAAGTAAAGTAGACTTTTTATTTGAAGCCAGCGTTGCTGGAGGAATTCCTATTATTCGCCCTTTAAAGCAATGCTTGGCAGCAAACAAAATTAGCGAAGTTATGGGAATCATTAATGGCACAACAAATTACATGCTCTCTAAAATGGCAAATGAAGGTCTGGATTTTAATAGTGTCTTAGCTGAAGCTCAGGCTAAAGGTTACGCTGAAGCAGATCCTACTGCTGACGTTGGAGGATTTGATGCTGCTCGCAAAATTGCAATATTAGCTTCGATAGCTTTCGGTAGCAGAGTATCTATCGATGATGTTTATGTTGAAGGCATTACTACTATTTCCACAGAAGATATTACTTATGCAAAAGAACTTGGATATGCAATTAAATTATTGGCAATTGCTAAAGATGATGACCGTGGTATTGATGTACGTGTTCATCCAGCCTTCATCCCTGCAAAACATCCGTTAGCTTCAGTTCACGATGTCTTTAATGCTATTTATATTAAAGGTGATGCGGTAGGAGAGACTATGTTTTATGGACGCGGTGCTGGCGGCATGCCTACAGCTAGTGCTGTAGTATCTGATATTATTGATGTAGCTCGTAATATCACCCATAATGCAAACAGCCGTATTCTTTGCACTTGTTTTTCACAAAAAAGCTTTTGCCCTGTACAAAATACAGAATCACCTTATTATATTCGATTACTAGTGGCAGATAAGCCTGGTGTATTGGCTGCAATTGCTGGTGCTTTTGGTGCACAGCAAGTTAGTTTACACTCTGTAATTCAAAAACGAAAAGTAAATAATTCTTCTGAGCTGGTATTAATTACTTACCAAGTATCTGATGCTAATCTACGATTGGCTATTAATACAATTTCCGGCATGTCAGTAGTAAATAAAGTAAGTAGCGTAATTCGAGTAGAAGCAGAGGACTTTGAATAATACTCCATGATAATGAGATAGGAGATACTATATGTCGATTACAGTTAAAGTTCGTGTGCCAGGAACTACAGCAAATTGTGGCCCTGGTTTTGACGCAGTGGGCATAGCTTGTACTATTTATAGTGAGCTCGAATTATTCTTAAGTGACGAAGGAACTTTAAGAATTGAGATAGAAGGCGAAGGCAAAGGACGCATTCCAACTGACAGTAATAATATTATTTACCAGGCTGTGCAAGCAGTGTTAGATAGAGTAGGAAAACACTACCAAGGAATATACCTTAAGTTATATAATAAAATTCCTCTAGCCCGTGGTTTAGGCAGTAGCGCTGCTGCCATTGTAGGTGGACTCATAGCAGCAAATCATGCAACAGGGAATACATTAACTCAAGAAGAAATCTTCTCTATGGCTACTATAATAGAAGGACATCCAGATAATGTAGCACCTGCAATTTTTGGAGGAATTACTATAAGTGTAATGCAAGATACTCAACCTGTCCATTTACGGTTTATGCCTGAAAAAATGCTGAATATGGTAGTGGCGATCCCTGAGTTTAATCTATCTACACATACGGCACGTCAAGTATTACCAGACACAATAACAATGAAGGATGCTGTCTTTAATATTAGCAGGGTGGCACTATTAATCGGAGCATTATGTAAAGGAGAATTTCATCATCTGCAATATGCACTTGAAGATAAAGTTCATCAACCCTATAGACAGGAGCTCGTTCCTGGCATGCAACAGGTATTTGATGCCGCAGTAGCTAAAGGTGCGTATGGAGCAGCTTTAAGTGGTGCTGGCCCTTGTTTAATTGCCTTTACAGATTCTAATTGCGATAGAATCGGCAAGGCTATGGTTCAGGCTTTTTCTAAGTGCGATGTAAAAGCTGAATACATTTCACTTAGTATTGATATTGAAGGCGCTAAAGTTATCGAATAATTTATTGACACATTACCTAAAAAAAGGTATAATGGATTTTGTCAGTCGGGGCGTGGCTCAGTTTGGTAGAGCGCTACCTTGGGGTGGTAGAGGCCGTGAGTTCGAATCTCGCCGCTCCGACCAGCAAAACACAATAAATTCGAGGATTCACAGAAATGCGAATCCTTTATTTATGTAATTTTATCCCCTGAGTTGTCTCCTAATACAATTTTGAGTGGATAAAATTTAATAATGTGCATGCGAAAAGGATAGACCTTAATTGGCCTATCCTCTTTTTTATTTCTGATTTTAAGCTGTTTATATGAGTCAAGTGCTGCTCGGCTGATTGTAATTCATGAATGTAAATCATCATAGTAAATGATTTATCGCTATGATCGAGCATCTTGTTCTGGCGTATTTGCAGGACTAAGAGGTGATCAAAATTGGCAGTTAGCAGGTTGGATTATCAATATTTTTCCTACATATAACGTCTGTATTTAAGTCCGTCATGCAATAAAAAAGAGTTTATTTTTGGTTAAAGGGGTGAAGCCTAGGTAAAGTACAAAAATTCACATGACGATTGAAATGAGTTTTAAGTAAATAAGCAAAAGAAAAAGCTTGAAAGCTTTTTCTCAAAATAGATCCTTAATTAAGAGCCATAAGGCTCTTTTTATTATACTCTACTGAGACTTTTTTATCAAAGCAACATATTATGTAATTAATGTGATAAGGAAGGTTCATAAAAAATGACCGTTGATTCTGAACGCAATTTCTGTCATCATCATAAAAAGTGTTCAAAGTGTCGTCGTAGATGCCAAGCTGCCATTCGAATGTGATTCAGAATATCGTGAATTTCCTAGCTGTCATCACTGTTTTGATAATTGTTGCGAATGCTGGCACTGTGGTTGTAAATGCGCCAAAGAAGGTATTTACAGATCGAAAGAACAATTCTAAAAATAGAAGCATAGTAGCTGAAAAGAAGGATTTATATATTTTACAAACCAATCTGAAAAGTTAAGATTGCTTAAAAAAATTTTTAAAAAAAGAAAAGCTGCTTTAACAAACAGCCATTAAAGTAAAGAATTCACTGAAACCGTGTAAGAGACTCATATTGTATAGTGTAATTATCTTTTCACTATGTGATTAATTGACTTATACAGGTAACGCGAATAACAGATATTAAATATTTTTTTTAGTGTTTCCACGAACAAAAGATAACTTAGAATTGAAATAAGCAATTACAGTACCAATGGCTACTATACTCGCTGCAAATAAAACTACGCAACATAAATGATCTTGCATGCATATACCTCCTCACGATGTATTATTTAATTTACTACAATATACTTAAAGGCAGAATTTCCTAATAATACCATTGGAGAAATCATCCGCCATCATTAAAGCTTCTTTTTCAATGTTGTCAAAAATTGCAATATCTTTTTTGAACTCATTATTCAGCCTAGCGACAGCTTCAGCCTTCGTTAACGCTAAATGATCATACCACATTTCTCTCATATGTTTTTTAGTCCAATAAGGATTTATGCAATTAAGAAAATGAACAATTTCATCTGCATTTACATACCATCTTCTTTCTGCGTCTGCTGCTGCTGTGCTGTTACCAGCCTTTGCTGCATTTACAAGTTCGGCTGCAATAACTAGATGATCTGTCAATAGTTGCTCAAATTTAAAAGCAACTCTATTTCCATAGAAATGATTAAATACTCGCGCAAAGTCTGGTGCATTACGTAAAAGTCGATTGGTGGTAGGCTCTAAGTCCGGTAAGCTAGCAGCAATACTTATAATAGTCATTCTGGTCCAATAAACATGTTGTTCCCAAAGGAGGCGAAAACAGTCTCTTAAAAGGATTCCATCTTCACTAAACATACATCCACATTTATCTCCACAACCACAAGATCCAGACATTATGGTTCCTCCTAATAATTAATTCTTTTGTTACATAATATGCAGATTATTTAGATTGTGACATAAATCCGCTTAAATAACGGACTTATAAAATATCTTCTGTAAAAGATCCCTCTAATGGAAATCCTAAACTAATAAGACTTGTTAAAGGGACACGTAGGTTAATTCATGCAAACTTTATCATAGGATGATATACAAAGCTTAATCCGCTACATGTGATAAAGTAGTGAATACTAATAAACTGTAAATAGCAGGTGGAACAAAGGCAACAATTGAATTGCGTTATTTTAAAAAAGCATATCAAGTTTATTTTTATCTTGTAAAATAGTTTCCATGATCAACTGATTATGTTTTGTCGAAGCTGAATATTTCAGAGCATCCTAATGAACTTTTATATAAAAAATAAACCACGTCTTGTTAAAAACGTGGTTTGCAAAAAGAAACGGTTTGGCTGATTAAACAAACATTAACAACCAGAAGAGCAATCGTTATTATCGAAGCAGAAAAATAACAAGATAATAATTATGATAATAATGCAGCCGGAACCACCGAAACCATTACGACCGCCTCCAAAACCAAAACCCATAAGTATTCCCCCTTATCGTCGATTAATATATTATATGATAGCTAAGCAAAAGAGGTGAGTGTCACTACGTATAATATAACAAACTCCAAACCGCTTACAATTTATTATGAAGTAAGAGAAATACCCAAAAGAAGTTAGTATACAATAAGAACTAATCAATTATATTTACGATTGGGATTTTTGTAATGATTGTAACCTTTATTTTGTATATGATGCTGCTGAAAGATACTCTTAACACCCTTAAAGATATGTAGCTTGCAATAGTTCATTTTATAGTCTTGCTAATTGGAAAAAGGCAAGTAATTCACATATTGCAAGGCTATATAGCTAATGCTTAGATGTCTTGCCTTCTTTATCAAGAGATGGTAATAAAATATCGATTGTTTTCAAATTTTTCAAGGCTTGCTGTTGCTTATCCCATTCATTCGTGCGATCTGGATAATTTTTTTTACTCCACTTGACATTCCAGTCAAAAGTACGATTAAAACGCCTCACAATAACTCCTCATTTAAAATTATTTTATGGATATTTTGAGTATAGCTTCCTGAAGCTAAAAAAGTCTATTGGTAATATATAGATTAATTTATACAATCTACTTATTCTTGTGATATTTTATATAAATTGTAGAAGTTAATTCGTTCTAGCAGCAATAATATGCAGGGAATTATACCCTTATCCCGAAATAAAACTCTAAGAAATTAGTAAAGGAGCTGTTTTAGTGAAAACCGAAATTACTCAATTTTGGTGTGGTAATGATTTGAACGAGCATATAATAATGTTAAATGGTGAATTTATTTTAACTGATTCAGAAATCAAAAAAGTTGTTAATCTTGGTAATACTATAAAAGATGCAAAGCGAAAAATTGAAGAACTTGGCAAGAACAGTAATTTTTTAGACTTTTGCAGACAAGATTAATTATAGTATAAGTCTTTCTTCTAGATAAAAAATAGTCTTGATTATGCTATATGATGGCGTCCTTTTTTACAAGATGTCACACATTTATTGGGAACTATATAATATTATATCCAATATTTTCTTAGATCTAGAAGGGAAATGTTAATTTTGTGTAGAATTATCATAAAGCAAGCTGGGTTTACTACATAAGAAGAACATACCCTAGATAGGAGGTAACAAAAATTCAGCAAATGTTGTTAAATGATGTCAAGGAAAATATGATTTTAGCACAAGATATAGTCGATAGATATGGTAGGACACTCGTAACAGCAGGTGTGCCATTAAAGCAAGAATTAATTAATTTACTTAAAAAACATGAAATCTTTTCTATTTCTGTGCGTGATAATAAAATTATTAATTATGAAATTAGTAAAGCACATGATTTAATAAATATGGATACTAGATTAAAATTAATTTCAAATGTTGAAGATGCTTTTAACAGCACTGATGGTTTAGTTCGACATTTAACACAATTGCAGAATTATATAGATGGTATTGTATCTACATTAGTGAAAAACAAAAATATTCTTATGTATTTAGATGAAGTTAATTCTACAAGCGATTATTTATTTATGCATAGCGTTAACGTCGGCTTATTTTCTATTATTATCGGTATTGCAATGGATTTAGCTTATGATGATTTATGCCTTTTAGGTATGGGCGGATTGCTGCATGACTTTGGAAAAACCAGAATTACAAAGTGTCTTTTAGATAAGCAAGGTCAATTGACACCTGAAGAATTTAATGAAATTAAAGAACACGCTACTCTTGGTTATAATATTCTAAAAATAGACACATACCTCGATTACCGTGTTACGTTTATGGCATTACAGCATCATGAACGTTGCAATGGCAGCGGATATCCCTGGGGTATTTCAGGGCACCAGATACATCCATTAGCACGAATCGTAGCAGTTGCCGATGTTTATGATGCGTTAACTACAAATCGTGTATACCGCTCACGCCTGAGTTCTTTCAAGGCAATGGAAATTATTAATAAAGGTAATGGCATTCATTTTGATGAAAATGTAATAAAGGCTTTTAATCGTATTGCCATTCCATATCAAATTGATAGTAATGTAAAACTTACAAATGGCATCGAAGGTAAAGTAATTAAACTTAACAGTTCTGATTTATCTCGACCTCTTATTTCCACTCCAATTGGTATAGTAAATTTATTATATGAAACAGATATTGCTATTATTGCTGCAAGTTAACTAAAAACTTGGCTAAGGCCAAGTTTTTAGTATTATATACTACTTGTAAATGCGAAAATTAATCTGTAAAAAAAGTGATATAATAAAAGAAAATCTTATAAATACTCGAACTAAAACTAGCAATAAGGAGACAAGCATGGATATTAATAATCTACGCAATGTATTGGAAGACTTACAAGCAAGTCGATTGTCGTTGGACGAAGCAGTAAATAAGCTTAAAATTTTACCGTATGAAGACTTGGAATTTGTAAAAATTGATCATCATCGTATGATTAGACAAGGTTTTCCAGAAGTAATTTTTTGTCAAGGAAAAACTGCAGAGCAAGTAGCGACAATTATGAAAAGTTTGTCGACACATAATCAGAGTATATTAGCGACTCGAGCAACTGAAGCTATGTATACAGTGGTAAAGGCTGTATTGCCAGAAGCACAATTTTATGAAGTACCTAAAATAATTTATGTTAAACGTGATACGATAGAGCCTGATAGCAAACGATTTGTTTTAGTTCTGTCCGCAGGCACAAGCGACATACCCGTCGCCGAAGAAGCCGCTGTGACAGCAGAAATTATGGGTAATAAAGTTGAGAGAATTTATGATGTTGGCGTTGCTGGCATTCACCGATTATTTGCCCACCAGGATATTATTCAAAATGCTAATGTGATTATTGTAGCTGCAGGTATGGAAGGTGCGTTAGCTAGTGTAGTTGGCGGTATGGTTTCCAAACCGGTAATTGCTTTACCTACTAGCATAGGCTATGGTGCTAGTTTTAACGGCTTAGCAGCTTTATTAAGCATGTTAAATAGTTGCGCTGCTGGAATTTCCGTGGTGAATATTGACAATGGATTTGGAGCAGGACGATTAGCAAGTATAATTAATCAAATGAGGTGATATCATGAAAGCCCTGTATTTAGATTGTTTTTCTGGTATTAGTGGTAATATGTTATTAGGAGCTTTGCTACATGTAGGATTACCAGAAGATGTATTAAGACAAAATTTATCGCTCTTACCTGTTCATGGTTATGATTTAATCATTACAGAGGTAAATAAATGCGGCATTAGTGCCATTTATGTAGATGTAAAACTCCATGATGATGATGGTGATCATCACCATGATCATCACCATCATCATCGCCATCATCATCGCCATTTATCAGATATTTTTCAGATCATTGATGAGTCTCAATTATCTCCTAAAATTAAGGCTGATAGTAAGAGAATATTCTTATTTCTAGCTCAAGCAGAGGCCAAAGTACATGGGGTAGAAGTAGAAGAAATTCACTTTCACGAAGTAGGGGCTGTTGATGCTATTGTTGATATTGTTGGAACAGCAATTGGTTTAGATTATTTAGGAATTCAGGCGATTTATACTTCTGCACTTCAAGTTGGCAAGGGATTTGTAAAGTGTGCTCATGGATTAATGCCAGTACCTGCTCCAGCTACAGCAGAGTTATTAAGAAATATTCCATACTCTAACGGAGAAATAAGTAAGGAATTAGTAACACCTACTGGAGCAGCCGTAATTGCAGCACTAAGTATTAATCATGGAAATATGCCTGCTAACTTTCTTAGTAAAGCAATCGGTTATGGAGCAGGAACATGGGATTTAGAAATTCCTAATGTACTAAGAATGCATGTGGGTGAAATCAAGGACGAAAGTTTAATGACAAAAACTTTCGTTGTAGAAGCCAATATTGATGATTTAAACCCTCAAATTTATCCATATGTTATGGATAAATTACTGAAAATGGGTGTTTTTGATGTTTGGCTCACTCCAATTATTATGAAAAAAAACCGTTCTGCCACAATGTTATCTGTATTAGTAAATGATTTAATTTTGAATCAAGTTCTTGCGCTTATCTTCCAACAAACTTCTACTATTGGATTACGATATTATGCAACTGAAAGAAAAATCGCGACGCGTAAAATAATAGAGGTGAATGTACCTTGGGGGAAAGTTAAAGTGAAGGTAAGTGCATATGAAGGAAAAATATGTAGCATAACTCCTGAATATGAAGATTGCAAAATCATAGCAAATGAACATAATATTCCTTTAAAGAAAGTACAGCAAACTGCTTTAGAAATAGCCTCAGCTGTTATTAAAGAAGACGTGATTTCGTTTGAGAGTTAATATTTCTTATGTGAGCGGCGTTCTATACTTGTCAAGTATTGAGGTATTATCTTGATCAGCAAATAAAATAAATCAGTCCAAGCGTTTGAATAAAAATTAAAACTTAGGAGTGTTCTCGCAGCATGAAAGCAGTTGTATTATTGTCAGGTGGATTAGATTCCACAGTATGCATGGCCGTAGCTCGTAGTAAAGGTTATGAGCTTTTTCCTATTAGCTTTAATTATAATCAGCGTCATGCTCGTGAATTAGAATGTGCCAAAAAGGTATCCCAATATTATAATGTTACTAAACATATTGTTATTGAAACCAACATGAATGCAATTGGTGGCAGTGCCTTAACAGATGAGCAATTGGCAGTACCCACTGGCAATCTCGATAGCCGTCAAATTCCTGTAACCTATGTTCCTGCTAGAAATCTGATTTTTTTAAGCTATGCTTTAGGTTATGCAGAGGTGGCAGGAGCAGACAAAATTTTTATTGGTGTGAATGCTCTTGATTATTCAGGTTATCCCGATTGTCGTCCTGAATTTATCAATTTATTCCAACAAGTCGCAGATTATAGCACAAAAGCTGGTGTACAGGAGCATCGAAAAATAGTAATAGAAACTCCCTTATTGCAATTAACTAAGAAAGATATTGTTATGCTGGGAAATAGCTTAGATGCTCCTTTGCAACTTACTACCAGTTGCTATAATGGGGAGCCAGTTGCCTGCGGAGAATGTGATAGTTGCCTTTTACGTTTAAGAGGTTTTGCTGAAGCAGGTACAATAGATCCTATTATGTATAGAACTAGGAGTGAATAAGATTTGAAAGACGTTCAAAATATCTCCGATGATCGTGGCATTGCAATTCAAAATGTAGGTGTTAGTGATGTACGCTTGCCATTTCTTATAAAAACTAAGGCAGAATCCCTTCAGTCTGTCTTAGCAACGATAAGCCTTACCGTTGATTTACCAAAAGAATATAAAGGTACTCATATGAGCCGCTTCATCGAAATTTTGAGTGAATGGAGCCAAAAGCCTGTTTCCTACCGAGAAATGGAATTGATTTTAATGGATACTATTAATAAACTTGATGCTGAGCATGCGCAAATGGATATTAAATTTAAATATTTTATTGAAAAAATCGCTCCTATTAGTAAACTGAGGAGTATGCTTGATGTAGATTGCCTATTTTCAGCTCAGTTGACTAAAGGTAAATCTTTAGATTTTATCCTAGGTGTTAATGTTCCTTTTACTTCCCTTTGCCCTTGTAGTAAAGAAATTTCAAGATATGGTGCGCATAACCAGCGGGGATTGATGAAGGTAAAAATTAAAAATGTAGATGGACAATTTATCTGGATTGAAGATTTAGTCGCACTAATGGAGGCAGAGGGAAGCTGCCCAATTTATCCTTTATTAAAGCGAGAAGATGAAAAGTACGTAACAGAGCATGCTTATGAAAATGCAAAATTCGTTGAAGATGTCCTAAGGGATTTGGTTCTATCTTTACGTCAGCAAAAATCAATTCGTTGGTTTGAAGTACAGTGTGAAAACTATGAGTCTATTCATAACCACAGTGCTTATGCCAAGCACGTTGAAAATCTGAGTTCTTAATACAGCAATAGGAGCCTAATTTAGGCTCCTTCACTCTTTATATTTGACTTTAAATAAATTTTATTTAAGCATAAATTGCCATATTTCCTTATACATGCTACCATATATAGTTGAGGTGTATAATAAGGAGCTGTTCTATATGCAACAATTAATCATAAATGCTGATGATTTTGGCATTAATGAAATGGTAAACCTAGGCATTATTCAAGGATATTTAAATGGTATTATTACCAGCACAACCATTATGCCCTCAGGTAATGCCTTCGATCATGCTATAATGTTAGCTTCGGCTAATAAAGAGCTAGGAGTTGGTATACACTTAACATTAGTAGGTGAAACTTCACTTTGTGATCCTCAGAAGATCCCCTCTTTAGTAAATAATGAAGGCTGCTTATCACTTCATTACACTGAGTTCTTACGGCGCTATTGTTTAGGAAAGATAAAGCTCAATGATATTCATAAGGAACTTACTGCTCAGGTAAAAAAAGTAGTGGACTGTGGAATAGCAATTACACATTTAGATAGTCACCAACATATGCATATTGTACCTGGAATCATTGATATTATAATAGAAATTGCTAAACATTTTGGTATAAAAAAAATACGTATTCCTGCTGAACCCTATTTGTTTTTAGGTGGTTATCCTTTTGAAACAGCACGAGTTATAGCACGTTGCGGTCTAACTTTCTTAGCCGAAATAGCACGCTGTAAGATACAAAAACATAGATTTGCCGCTCCTGAACATTTTTTTGGAATGTTAGCCGGAGGAAATATGCAGGAGGAGTATTTATTACGTATATTATCCTCTTTACCAGAAGGTACTTCAGAAATTATGATACATCCAGGAACCAATGATTCGATTTTACAAAAAACGTATAACTGGAATTATCACTGGCAAGCTGAATTAAATGCAGTAACCAGCCCTATGATTTCTCAACATATCATAGATCATCATATTCAATTAATTTCATTTAGGGAGTTAGAACATGATTAAGTTTTATCAACGGCTGATTCTCTTACTACTGTTTGTAGGTGGCATCTCCAGTATAGTAATCTATTTTACTGTTGATATTCACACTTTACGTCACCTTAATAGCTTTCAGCCTTGGTCTTTAGCTTTAGCTTTTGTTTTCTTAATAATTGGCTTATACTTTGATGGAATTCGTCTTATGCATCTTGTATCTATCTCGGGGGAAAAGATTCGTCTAATTGAGGCTGTTCATGTTGTATTTGGGAATTATTTCCTAGCTCTTCTAACGCCCGGAGCTGCGGGTGGCGCAGTAGCACAAGTCATGTTTTTGCGTAAAGCAGGCGTCCCTACCGGTAAAGCTACTGTATTAATAGTTGTTAGAACATTATTATCTATTATTTTTTTAGTGCTTTGCTTGCCAGTTATTTTTTACTATGATCCAGGGATTATGCCAGGTCTTTCAGATGATACTCTTACGATTGTTTTTGCATCACTAATTGCCATCATTCTGGGGCTAATTTGGTTATTTCGTACTAGTCTGCCTTATTATTGGTTAGTAACACTTACAAAGAAATTTAGTCATTGTAATCGGCGGCGGATTTTTCTACTTTATCGTGATGTCAGAGGCGCTGTATTCATGTTATCCTCTTCTCCCTTAAGCATGGCGAGAGTCTTTATTGAATCAGCTATCAGTTTACTAGCTTTATATAGCGTTGTGCCAATCTTGTTTATGGGAATGGGAATGGACATAGCAATTTATATACCTCAGATTATGGGAAGGATGATTTTGTTAAACATTTTGCTTTATTTTGCTCCTACACCAGGAGGATCGGGTATTGCTGAAGGTGGCTTTGTTCTTTTATTTAGTAGCTTTCTACCATCAGGAACTGTAGGAATAGTCGCTGTAGCATGGCGAATCATCGTAGAGTATTTACCTTTTGTTATTGGTTTGTATTTTACCATTAGAGTGTTTGGACATAAATTTTTAGCTAATCATATTAAATAGGGGGAATTATAAAATGAAAGTATTAGTAACTGGTGGAGCTGGTTTTATCGGCTCACATGTTGTTGATAAATTAATACAAGAAAAATATCAGGTAGTGATTATTGATAATTTGAGTACTGGATTACAAGAAAATATTAATCCATCCGCTACATTTTTTCAGTTAGATATTCGTAGTGAAGAGGTACTTACTCTATTTATGTGTGAAAAATTTGATTTTGTAATTCATCTCGCTGCTCAAACAATGGTACATAAATCTTTAGAAACGCCTAGCTATGATTGTGATATAAATGTAATGGGTACTGTAAATATTTTAGAGGCATGCCGAAAAACCGGTGTAAAGCGTATCGTTTTTTCCTCTACAGCTGCAGTATACGGTAATGTAACAACATTACCTGTAATGGAAACTAATCAGAAAGCACCTACTTCTTTTTATGGATTGAGCAAGTTGACCTGTGAAAATTATTTGTCATTATACAAGGAAGTCTATGGCCTTGATTATATGATCTTACGATATGCCAATGTATATGGTGAACGCCAAGGCGATGGGGGTGAGGGTGGTGTTATTAGTATTTTCACTCGTAAGATCAGCCAAGATCAATCAGTATTGATCTTTGGTGACGGCAGTCAGACAAGAGACTTTATTTATGTTGGTGATGTGGCTAATGCTAATTATCAATCACTATTAGTCGGTTCTGCTAACAAAATATGTAATATTAGTACACAAATAGAAACAAGTGTAAATTCCTTAATCGATCATATCGGCATGATCTCAGGTAAGATGGTAAGTAGAAACTATAATGAAAAACGTGAAGGTGATATTTATAAATCTTCTTTATCAAATGCAATCGCACGAAAAGATCTAGATTGGCAGCCACATATGACACTAATAGAAGGCTTGGATAAAACATATCATTCTCTTTCCAAATTATAAAATTTCTTTTGGGATATATTATTAACATGAAAAGTATTTGTTATATTCTAATATTCTATTACTTTTGTGAGGAATATTTACTTTTATTAATTCAACTTTCGGAGGTTGCAGATTAAATGGTTAAAAGGGTAGGAAATGGTTTTTGGTTGGTGGCTATAATCACAATAGTAATCGTATTTTTAAATTTAGGTGGAGTACCTTTGTTAGATCCTGATGAACCTGTATATGCAGAAACACCTAAAGAAATGTTTATTTTTAATGAATTTCTTTCTCCTCGTATCTATGGGGAGTATTGGTATGATAAGCCTCCTATGTATTATTGGTTAGTAGCTGCTTCTTATAAAATTTTTGGCATAAATGAATTTTCCGCTCGCTTTCCTTCTGCAGTATTAGCTGTAGCTTGTACATTACTAGTCTATCAATCGGGTCGGCGATTATTTAGTGAACGAGCGGGTGTTGCTGGGGCATTAGTATTAGCTACCAGTATTGAGTTCTTTTATTTAGGAAAAGCTGCTGTAACCGATATTACTTTACTTTTTTTTCTTTCTGCTTCTTTATTGGCTTTTATAGACAAAAAATATTATATTGCCTATTTATTCGCCGGATTTGCTACATTAACGAAAGGACCTATTGGACTGTTATTTCCTGGAGGAATAATCTTTTTTTATTTACTTGTTACACGTAACTGGGCTCTATTAAAAAGTATGAAAATATTCTCGGGATTGTTGATCTATGCTGCAATAGCTGCACCTTGGTATATCTTGATGTATAATATTCACGGAAGCATCTTTGTCGATACGTTCCTTGGTTTTCATAATATTACAAGGTTTACGTCTCCAGAGCATCCAGAGGGCGTACTCTGGTATTATTATATTCCAGTTCTTATTCTTGGCTTCTTCCCCTGGACAGGTGTCATGATTCAATCGATATGGAATTCTTTAACAAAAAGTACATTCCATTTTTCAACGTTATTATTTTTAAATATTTGGGCATTATTTATTTTTGTTTTTTTTACAATTTCTCAAACTAAATTGGTATCTTATATTTTACCTATGTATCCACCATTGTCTATGATTGTCGGTTGGTATATCGATCGTCTTTGGACATCACATGGTAAATTTGTTTTTACAAGTTGGACTATAGGTCTAAGCATAGTAACAATACTACTTATAGGCCTTATGATTATTGGTGTTAAGGCTGTGCCTATATTAGCAAATGGTATATATATCTCTGCCATAATATTTGTATTAATGTCTTCTTTAGTAGGATTTTTTTTATGGAAAAAAGATATTAGTCGTGCTTTTTGGACCAAAATCATATCTATGGCATTGTTCTCCATAGTTTTAACTGCTATACTTTTTCCCATTGCAGCACCTATGCTCACAACTAAAAATATTGCTCAAGAATTTAACCAGCAATATGATGGCAAATCTCCAGTGTATGTGGTAAAATTCTTACGTCCTGGTTTTGCTTTCTACACCAACGTTTATGGCAAAGAAATTTTGTTAGGCACAGATTTTAATGAATTGATTCAACAAAGCCAGCGTTCCTATTTTCTAATCAGACAATCTGAATATGATCGTTTAACAGTCGCAAATCGACAATCTATTATTATTTTATCCAGCATTGGTGACAAAGTGTTGTTGCTAAAAGAATGATACTTAAATATGTGGGAAAAAATGTTATTCACTACCAAAATATAGTTAACATTGATATTTAATGAAAGAATAGCAGGAAAATTTTATTTGCTAGTGGAATACATATAATTATAGAAGTCTTAGAATATAATAATAATTTAATAGATCTATGGGAATAGGTGCTTACGCTTAAAAGGGAAGACTGGTTAGAAGCCAGCGCGGTCCCGCCACTGTATTGGGGAATGCAACTAAGATATGCCACTGGGGAATCCCCGGGAAGGTTTAGGTGTGTAATGAGCCAGAGTCAGGAGACCTGCCTATTCTAACACACCATTATGACCTACGAAGGATAGGCAGGTGGTAGAATAAATTATTCACTTGGTTTATTGTACCCCCTGTCTGCAGGGGGATTTATTTTGTCAAAGAAAATGCGATCTGGAATTACTACAGGTACTTGTGCAGCTGCAGCCACTAAAGCGGCTGTATTAGCTTGGAAAGGTGAATTACCTAAAATGGTTGCTGTTGCATCGCCGCAGGGACATATGATTCAAGTGGAAATTGCAACAAGTCAACGTCTAAGTTCTGGTGGAAAAGCCAGTGTAATTAAAGATGCAGGCGATGATCCGGATGTCACACATGGTACCATCATATCTGCCGAAATAGAAATTAATACTACGAATGAAATAATACTGCAAGCTGGTGTTGGAGTAGGTATCGTAACGAAACCAGGTCTATCTGTAGCAGTTGGACAACCTGCGATTAATCCTGGTCCACGCAAAATGATCATGCAAGCAATACAGGATGTATTACCTGATGGTCATGGCGTAACGGTTACTATTTCGATACCTGAAGGTGAAAAATTAGCAAAACGTACTTTAAATTCTACTTTAGGTATTATCGGCGGTTTATCGATTATAGGTACTACAGGCATTGTTGAGCCAATGTCAGAGGAAGCTTTTAAAAATTCATTGTCACCGCAAATATCAATGGTGAGAGCCTTAGGATATGACGAAGTGGTCTTTGCTCCTGGGAAAATTGGTCAGGATATTGCTATTAACCGATATCATCTGCCAACAGAAACGGTAATCCAAACTAGTAATTTTATAGGACATATGTTAGAAAGTGCTGTGCAGTATGGTATGAAACAAGTATTAATCTTTGGGCACTTAGGAAAGCTCGTAAAAGTAGCTGCTGGAATTTTTCATACTCATAACCGCGTAGCTGATGCGCGCTTTGAAACGTTAGCAGCCTATATGGCTGCCCTTGGTGCTCCGCAGCAGGCTATACAAGAAATATTAACGTGCAATACTACAGAAGCCGCTATGCCCATAATTACACAATATAAATTAAATGATGTGTATCGTGTAATTGCTGAAAGAGTCAGCATTCGGTCTGAACGATATGTATTTGGTGATTTAAAAGTAGGTACCGCAATGATCACTCTGCAAGGTGAATTATTGGCGGTTGACGATACGGCACGAGAAATTGGAGGCAAGTTAGGATGGAACATAAAATAATCGTTGTAGGAATAGGACCAGGTTCACCTGATTACATCTTGCCAGTGGCTAGCCGCATCATTGCAGATGCAAAGGTGATAGCAGGCAGTAAGCGTGCTCTTGCAACCTTTGCTCCTGATCATGCGATTACTAAGGTAATTGACAATGACCTAAAAGGGGTATTAACATTTATCGCTGCCTCCCTAAGGGATAACGATGTAGTTGTAATGGTTTCCGGTGATCCCGGCTTTTATAGTTTTTTAGCTACCCTTAAAACCAAATTTTCTTCGGCACAGATTACGGTTATTCCTGGTATTAGTTCGATGCAGTTAGCTTTTGCCAGGATCACTGACATTTGGCAGGATGCAGTTTTAATTAGTATGCATGGACGACAAGCCAAAGATATTGATCTGAATTATGCTCCAGAAAAAAAACTTGGTATATTAACGGATTTTGAACAAAATCCGTTATATATTGCAAACCTACTCCTTGAGCATGGGTGGCCATTACATTCAAAGGTATGGTTATGTGCTAATTTATCTTATGAAAATGAAAAAATTAAACATTTAACATTAGGTGAAATCAAAGAAGTCGATGGATTTACTCATTGTGTAATGGTGGTGGCAATATGACATATTTTCCCGGTATTAACGATGATGAATTTCTGCGGGGCGACATTCCAATGACGAAGCAGGAAGTTCGTATCTTAGTTCTGAATAAAGCGAAGATACGCCCCAGCGATGTTATTATAGATATCGGTGCAGGTACTGGATCTCTTTCAATTGAAGCTGCACTTCAGGCTCATCAAGGTACTGTATATGCTATAGAACGTCATCCAGAGGGAGTTGATTTAATTCGTGCGAATGCTGTAAAATTTGGTGCGGCTAATGTTGAAGTCATTTCTGGAACTGCCCCCACAGCATTACAGAACATTCCAAAGGCTGATGTAATCTTTATTGGAGGCAGCGGTGGTCATTTACAGGAAATCTTAAAACAAAGTAATGATTTGTTAAAATCAAACGGACGATTAGTAATTACGGCAATTACTGTTGAAACTTTATATGAAACCTTGCATACGATGCAAGCTAAACCTGAATTTACCGTAGAAGCTTTCGGTATGCAAGTAACACGTATCAAACATATTAAAACAAGTAATATGCTGCAGGCTTTAAATCCAATCTATGTTATTACATCCACTAAGAATATCTAACTCTATTCATTAGAGAATTTTTAATTAATCAGGAGGTTCATTCATGCATGTATCATTTGTAGGAGCAGGTCCGGGGGATCCTGAGCTTATTACTGTAAAAGGACAACGTTTATTAGGTGAGGCTGATGTTATTATCTATGCAGGTTCGTTAGTAAATCCAGCCTTGCTGTCACTAGCAAAACAGGGAACTTCCATTTATAATAGTGCTTCTATGACTTTGGATCAAGTTATAAAAGTTATGGAAAAAGCCACAGAACGTGGTCAGAAAACGGTTCGCTTACATACTGGAGATCCAAGTATTTATGGGGCAATTCAAGAACAAATGGACGCCTTAGATAAGAAAGGTATTTCTTATGAAGTGATACCTGGTGTCAGTTCTTTCTTGGCAACTGCCGCAGCTTTACAACGTGAATATACGTTACCTGATGTTTCACAAACAGTTATCATTACACGTCTTGAAGGCCGTACACCAGTGCCCGAAAAAGAAAAGCTGGCTTTATTGGCCAGTCATAATGCTACTATGTGTATCTTTTTGAGTGTACATATGATAGACAGCGTTATGAAAGAATTAATAGATGGTGGTTATCAACAAGATACTCCAGTAGCAATCGTACAAAAAGCATCTTGGCCTGATCAAAAAATCTTTAGAGGTACAGTTTCTACAATTGGAAAAATTGTCACTGATGCGAAAATTGATCGCACAGCGATGATCGTTGTAGGGCGATGTTTAGACAGTCAATATGCACTTTCTAGATTGTATGCCCCCGAATTTGGGCATATGTACCGAGATGCAAAATGAAGTTAGCAATCATTTCCGTAACAAACCAGGGCGCATTACTGGGTGATGCATTAGCAGAAAAGCTGGCTAAACTGGGAAAGAAAGCGGATGTTTTTGCTAAAGCAGGACGCAATCCAATGAACTCAATATCTTATGATTTATTAAGCAAGCTAATCAGTGATATATTTTCTAAATATGATGGTTTCTTGTTTATAATGGCAACAGGTATTGTGGTGAGAGTGATAGCTCCCCATATCTCTGATAAACGTGTCGACCCAGCTATCGTGGTTATGGGGGATAATGGAGAACATGTAATTAGTCTATTGTCAGGGCATATTGGTGGAGCCAATGAACTGGCCCACTTAATTGCAGAAATCTCAGATGCTGAGCCTGTCATTACTACAGCTACCGATCTTGCACAAAAGCCAGCAGCAGATATGTTAGCCGTAAAACTGAACTTAAAGATAGAACCATTTACCCAATTAAAAGCAATTAATTCTGCGATTGTCAATAATGATACTGTCAAATTTTTCTTAGATAAAACCTTGAATAATCAAAATCGATATGAGCAGGAAGCAGTAAAACAAGGTGTTGTTTTTAAAGATTTATCTCTATTACCTAATGAAGAATATGATGCCGCTGTTATTATTACGGATCAATTATTGCCCATCAACAAGAATCAATTATATTTACGTCCCTTGACTCTTGCAGTTGGTATCGGTTGCAGGCGCAATACTAGCAAAGAAGAAATCTTAGCAGCAATAAAAGATGCTTGTACTCAAATTGGACATAGTATAAACAGCATTTCAATTATTGGCAGTACGATTGTAAAACAGGATGAAAAAGGCTTACTATCAGTCATACAACAGTTGAATGTACCTAGTATTTTCTTCGTTAACGAGCAATTGCAGGAATGTATTGAAACATATCAATTAGAAGAATCAAATTTTGTCAAAAAAAAGATAGGAGTGGGAAATGTATGTGCAGCAGCAGCAATCTTAGCGGGACAGTCGAACAAACTTCTTCTTCCGAAGACCAAGTACAAGAATGTAACGGTGGCCATTGCCCCGGTCAAATAGCAGTAATTGGAATAGGGCCAGGCAGTTTGCTTGATATGAGTCCTAGAGCCAGAGAAAGTATTGAAAATGCGGATGTAATCGTGGGTTACAATACCTATGTTCAATTAGTTTCTGAATTATTAACTGATAAAAAAATTATCGGCACTGGTATGATGCAAGAAATTGAACGCTGTCAAAGTGCCGTGGACCAAGCATTAGCAGGAAAAAAGGTTGCAGTTATTTCCAGCGGTGACCCAGGTGTATATGGTATGGCAGGTCTGGTTTTAGAATTAGCCATGAAATACGAAGCAGCTGTTCGCCCAGAAGTCATTATCGTACCAGGAATAAGTGCAGTAGGAGCTTCTGCTGCGGTATTGGGAGCACCGCTCATGCATGATTTTGCTGTAATTAGCTTAAGCGATCTCTTAACCCCCTGGGATGTTATTAGAAAGCGGGTAGAAATGGCAGCAGCAGGAGATTTTGTTATTGCCTTATATAATCCAAAGAGTAAGCGTCGGACCAGCCAAATTAGAGAAGTGCGGGAAATTGTACTGAAGCATCGAACAGCAGCCACCCCTGTAGGAATTGTCCATCATGCCACTAGGGAAGGCGAGAACATGGTAATCTCTAATCTTAATGACTTTACTCAAGAATTCATCGATATGTTCTCTTTAGTTATTATCGGGAATAGTCAAACCTATGTACAAGAAAATCGTATGATTACACCTCGTGGATACAAATTATGATTTTAGTTCTTGGAGGAACAAAAGATGGACGGGATCTGGCAGCCTTATTAACCGAAAAGGGATACCCAGTCATAGTATCAGTTTTTAGTGATTATGGTCGTGATTTGATACAACTGGATAAAGAATTAGTGCATACTGGTCCTTTAGATACAGATGGGTTTATTTCTTTTATCGGCACAAATCAGATTCATTTAATTGTAGATGCTAGCCATCCGTATGCTGTTAATGTTTCCCAAAATGCAATGAAAGCCTGTCAATCTACTGGCATACCCTATGTTAGATATGAACGCCCTAAAGCTCCTTTGCCAGCATATCAGGGTTTACATGTTGTCCATGATTATGATGAGGCTGCAAAAGTAGCCTCCGTCTTAGGCAAGGTTGTCTTTCTCACTACTGGCAGTCGCCACCTCAAACTGTTTAGAAACACAAGCTGTCTGCAAAATCACAGGTTAATTGCCCGTGTATTACCTGAGCCAAGCGTATTAACAGAGTGCCTATCGTTAGGATTTAAGCCTAAGGATATCGTAGCAATGCAAGGGCCTTTTTCTCATAATCTGAATATCGCATTATTTCAAGAATATAACACCGAGGTAATTATAACAAAAAATAGTGGACAAATTGGCGGTAGCGATACTAAAATTACTGCTGCCATGTCACTAAATCTGCCTTTAGTAATGATCGATAGACCGGTTATTCCATATCAGAATTTAGTATATGATACAAAGGATGTAATAAAGTTTATTAGGGAGGTACATAAATGAACTATATAACAGAACCTATGGCTATAGAAGAGCGCAGTATGGAAATCATTGCTCCTTATTTGGCTGAACTTAATTTGACACCGGAAGAAGTCAAGGTTTTCTCACGGATCATTCACGCAGCGGGTGACCCGGAATATTCGAAAGTTATTGAAATTCATAAAGATGCTATTCGGGCCGGATGTGCTGCATTGGAGAGTGGATGCGATATTTTCTGTGATGTGGAAATGGTGCGTACTGGCATAAATAAGCGTCGTTTAGCAGACAATGGTGGAACTGTCCATTGTTTGATTGGAGATGAAAAGGTCGCATCTACAGCAAAAGAGCTTGGTATAACTCGCTCAATGGTAGCTATGCGTACGTTCGGTGAACGTTTGCACGGCTCGATTGTAGCTATTGGCAATGCACCAACTGCTTTATTTGAAGTACTTAATTTGATGAAGGAAACAGCAATCAGGCCTGCCCTTATTATTGGTGTTCCTGTAGGCTTTGTTGGTGCCAGTGAATCCAAGGACTTTTTAGCTGAAACGTCACCTGTTCCATATATTACAGTCAGGGGTAATAAAGGTGGCAGTCCAATCGCTGCTGCAGTCACAAATGCTCTATTGTATATGCATAGAAGATAAAGCGTTAATAAGATACAATGTACTAAGGAGGGAGGAGAACTATGTCCCACTTTAAGATCCCACGTATCATTATCGCGGGCACAAACAGCGGCGTGGGGAAAACCACGATTGTTACAGGAATTTTAGCAGCTTTAAAGCAAAAGGGTCTTACGGTTCAATCCTATAAAGTAGGACCTGATTATATTGACCCAGGATATCATCAATTAGCAAGTGGAAAAGCCGCACATAATTTAGATACTTGGTTAATCCCGGCCGATAAGTTAGTACCTATTTTTGCTAAAACAGCTCTTGATAATGATATCGTTATTATTGAAGGAGTAATGGGGTTATATGATGGAGGCCGTACAGGGATAAGCAGCACAGCTGCTATAGCAAAGCTGCTCGATGCTCCTGTCATTTTAGTAATTGATGCAAAATCTATCGGTGAAAGTGCTGCAGCCATTGCACTAGGATTTAAAATGTATGACCAAGAGGTCAATTTGGCAGGGGTCATCATTAACCGATTGGGTTCAAAAAATCATCAGAATATGATCTGTGAAGCCTTAGAAAAAATAAAAATTCCTGTATTAGGTTGTATTTATCGTAATGAAGCCTTACATATGCCAGAACGACATTTAGGTTTAACTCCAGTTACGGAACATGACGCTTATGGTATGATGAGTCAATTGCAAGAACAAATTTCTGCGCAAGTTGATCTTGAAGAACTTTTAAAAATCGCTTATCAATCTTCAACCTTAAATACAAAATCAGAAAGGACAAATGATTTTCATCAATCGCCACTACATGTACGTATCGGTGTTGCACAAGATGAAGCTTTTTCCTTTTACTATCCAGAAAGTCTTGATGTTCTTAAAGCGTTGGGGGCAGAAATCATCCCCTTTAGTCCGATCAACGATAGTGCACTTCCTCCAGTTGATGGTTTGATATTTGGCGGTGGATTTCCCGAAATGTTTGTCAATGAATTAACTAACAATACAAGCATGCATGAATCCATTCGGCAAGCCTGCCGGGAGGGGATGCCCCTTTATGCTGAATGTGGCGGTTTTATGTATTTGACCAAAAAGATTATTGATTTTAATGGCCAAGGATATAATATGGTGGGAGTAATACCAGCCAATTGCAATATGCAATCTAAATTGCAAACGGTGGGTTATGTAGAAGCAACTGCGTTGACTGATAGTGTCTTATGTGCTGCCGGAGATGTCTTACGAGGTCATGAGTTTCATTTTTCACAGATGACTCATGACGACGATATTCAGGAATCATTTCCCTGGGCTTTTGAGTTTAAGAAAACACGTACAGGAGCAGTTTATTCTGGCGGTTATGCTGAGAAAAACATAGTTGCCTCTTATTTGCATATGCATTTTGCTGGCAATGAGCAGAATGCCCTGCGTTTTCTTACTAAATGTATGGAGTTTAAGCAAGGAAGAAAATAAAGATCCTTGGGAGATTGATATAAATGCAAGGAAAAATTGTTCTTATTACTGGTGGTACCAGAAGTGGAAAAAGTGTTTTTGCTGAGCAATATGCCGCTGCACAATCCGATCAAGTAGCGTATATTGCTACTGCTCATATTTATGATCAAGAAATGCAAAGCCGCGTAAATCTGCACCGTAAACGTCGGCCAGATACGTGGCAAACATTTGAAGCACCATATCATGCTGACCAAATATTCCTGGAAGCTGCTAAAAAAGCAGATGTTATCTTATTCGACTGCTTGACATTATACACGAGTAATTTGTTATTGTCAGATAGTACACCTGCCAAGCGAGAAGAAAGATATCAATACATCATGGAAGAAATCGATAAATTATTGTATTCTTCTCGTAAAAGTCAAGCTACCGTAATATTTGTTACAAATGAAGTAGGTATGGGTATTGTGCCAGAAAATGCGCTGGCTCGTGAATATCGTGATATCGCAGGTATGGTTAATCAAAAAATAGCCGCCGAATCTGATGAAGTTTACTTGGTCATTTGTGGTTTGCCTGTCGAATTAAAGAAA
Source organism: Pelosinus propionicus DSM 13327 (assembly GCF_900114615.1). Taxonomy (GTDB): domain Bacteria; phylum Bacillota; class Negativicutes; order DSM-13327; family DSM-13327; genus Pelosinus; species Pelosinus propionicus. The sequence goes on from NZ_FOTS01000003.1 coordinate 42,136, forward strand.
ATAGCTTTAGAGATTTCTAAGGAGGTGCATCATGGCTAAAACCATTATGCTACAAGGAACAAGCTCACATGTGGGAAAAAGCATAATAACAACCGCTTTATGCCGCATCTTCTTGCAAGATGGACAAAGGGTAGTACCCTTCAAGGCACAAAATATGGCTTTAAATTCATATGTAACTAAAACAGGTGGCGAAATGGGTCGAGCTCAAGTTGCCCAAGCAGAAGCTGCTGGTTTGGAACCTGTAGTAGAAATGAATCCAGTCTTATTAAAACCAACGGGTAATTCTTGTTCACAGGTTGTTTTAATGGGTAAACCCATCGGTAATATGACGGCTAAAGAATATCATACTGGTTACAGTCTCAAAGCATTAGGTGTTATTAAAGAGTGTTTGGACCATTTAGATTCTGAATTTGATGTCATCGTGATTGAAGGAGCTGGCAGCCCAGCTGAAGTAAATCTTAAAGCAAATGATATTGTGAATATGCATATTGCGAAAATGCTGACAGCACCCGTTTTATTAATTGCCGACATTGATCGCGGAGGCGCTTTGGCATCTGTTGTCGGTACCTTGGAATTATTAGATCCTGATGAACGTGATTTAGTTAAGGGAATTATTATTAATAAATTTCGTGGCGATATTGATCTATTAAAGCCCGCCTTAGAATTTTTAGAAGAAAAAACGGGTAAACCTGTCGTAGGCGTAGTGCCACATCTTGATCAATTAGGCATTGACGATGAAGATTCCGTCTCTCTTGATGATAAACAAATCATGAGTGTCCGTGAACTTGAAATTGTAGTCATTAGAACACCTAAAATATCTAACTTTACCGATTTTGCGGCCTTTGCCAGTGAAATAGATGTCAATGTCCGTTATATTAAACAAGGCGAGTCCATTGGTAAACCTGATCTTATATTGTTACCAGGAAGTAAAAATACAATTGAAGATTTATTATATATACGCCAACAAGGATATGAAGAACAAATCCTTGAATTAGTAAACTCAGGTACACCGCTTATTGGTATTTGCGGTGGGTATCAGATGTTAGGGAAAAAAATAGCCGATCCTGAACATACGGAGTCGAATTTAGATAGTATTGCAGGTATCGGTCTATTAGACATTGCCACAACATTTACACCTAGTAAAGTAACACATCAAGTAACTGCTATCTGTAATGATAATGGTTTCTTGGGCGTAAAATTTAGCTGTGATCATTTGACAGGATATGAAATTCATATGGGACGTACTGAGTTTTTGGAGAATCTACAACACGCTTTTACGATAACTAGTCGATCAGATCAGCCACTAACATCTGTTGATGGGGTGGTACGTTCGGATGGCTTAGTCATGGGAACTTATATCCATGGTATTTTTGATAATGATGAATATCGCCGTAACCTACTAAACGCTTTAAGAATACGTAAAGGTTTAGCTCCTATTGAATCAGTAAATGACACTCACACCCGAAAAGAAAATAGTTATAATCGTTTAGCAGACACAGTGAGGAATAGCCTTAATATGAAATTAATTTATACACTTCTGGGTTCAAAATAATGGAGCAATATTTGCCCCTAGCTGCCATATTAATTGATTCGCTTCTCGGCGACCCTCGTTCCTCTCTGCATCCTGTAGTAATGATTGGCAATTGTATTGCTTTTGGGGAAAGAAAGTTATTAAACCCTCAGTATTCTCATAGATTAAAAAAAATAACTGGTATGCTACTTGTAATCCTAGTTTTAGGGATCACTTATGGTGTTACTTGGTGGATATTAAAACTCTTATCTCAAATCCATCCCTGGGCCGAATTTGTTGGAGGAGCTCTTTTGTTGAGCCTTACCATTTCACCTAATAGTTTAGCTAAGGCAGGAAATGAAATTTACCATTACTTAGTATCTGGTGATTTAAAACAAGCTCGATTTAAAGTAGGCTGGATTGTTGGGCGGGATACAGATAAACTTACTGTTCCAGAAATTACAAGAGCAACAGTAGAAACCATCGCTGAAAATATTGTTGACGGCGTTATTTCACCCCTCTTTTATTTTATAGTTGGTGGAGTTCCATTAGCGTTTTTATATCGAGCAGTAAATACTCTGGACTCTATGGTAGGATACAAGAACGATAAATATAAGGATTTCGGCATGTGCGCAGCTCGTGTTGATGATCTCTTTAATTATATTCCAGCGCGTTTAACAGCGCTCTTCATTCTGCTTGCTACAATTGTGCTGCGCTTTAATTTTATCGGAGCAAGTAAGACAATTTGGAAAGATGCAAAAAAACATCCTAGTCCTAATAGTGGACTATCTGAAGCAGCTGTCGCTGGGGCGCTAGGTATCCGCTTAGGTGGTTTAAATTTTTATGGGGGAATCGCTTCACAACGTGCTTATATGGGAGAAGCAAAAGTCTCCTTAATTCCAATTCATATCAAACAGACAATTCATATCATGTACATAACAACGGCTTTTTTTGTTGCGAGTTTATTCATCTATTCTAAGCTGATGGTATAATATTTTTAAAGCAGTGCTAAAAATGACTATGTTGGAGGATAGCGTACTTACGCTATAGAATAAAAATGAATAATTTTATAACCGGATTACAGTTTTTAACGCGAATTCAAGTTGCTAAACAATCGGAATGGTCACCTGAAAGCTTTGGTCGAAGTGTCAAGTATTTCCCCTTAATAGGTGCTATTCTTGGGATTATTCTCGTGCTAGTACATCATGTATTGGCTGAATTCTTCCCTAATGGTGGAATGTATCTCTCCCCCCATGTATTATCAATTTTTTTGATCATTTCTAATGTTTTACTTACTGGTGGTCTAACTTGTGATGGTTTCATGGATACTATGGATGGCATTTTTTCTGGTCGATCTAAAGACAGAATGTTAGAAATAATGAAAGACAGCAGAATTGGGGCTAATGGTGTGATGGCTTTTGTATTGCTTGCCATACTAAAGTGGTCACTCATTATGGACATTCCTCCCCAAGGGCTTCCTACAGCCTTATTTATGATGCCATTATTAGGCCGTTTTGCAATGGTCATTGGAATTACTGTATTTCCCTATGCTCGTCCTGATGGTATCGGTAAAGCTTTTGCTCAATATGCAGGTAAATACACTTTGTGTATTGCCACTATACTTACCTTACTATTTGTAATACCTTTAGGTAAACAGGCTATTGTGAGCCTATTTGCTGTGATTATTGTTACTCTACTATTTTCTAGTTATGTAAAAAAACTAATCGGTGGTTTGACAGGTGATATTTATGGTGCAATTACTGAAATAACCGAAATAGTTTTACTCCTCGTATTTTTGTACTAATTGGTATATATTGTGAATCGTCAAATGTAATATGCATCTAAAATAATAACTTCATTGGAGAACAATTGTATGAGGATAACAGTCAAAGCTCCTGGGTCTTGTGGTGAATTAGCACAAGGTACAATTGCTGGAAAAAACTTTTTGATTACTTGTCCTATTGATCTATATTCTGAAGTTACAGTAAAACCATGTGAGGATACGTCATCATTGAATGTTGGCAATAAGGTTATATCCGCCATCGAGAAAACACTCCATTATTTACAAATTACTGATAACTTTTATGTTAATCTAAGGTCAGAATTACCAATAGGTAAAGGGATGGCTTCCAGCAGTGCAGATATTAGTGCCACTTGCCAAAGTATTGCTTTAAGTACCGGAAGAATTTTATCGCCTGATGAAATAGCAGATATTGCTTTATCCATAGAACCTACCGATGGTATATTTTATCCGGGGATTGTATTATTTGACCATATACAAGGACATATTCGTCAATGTTTAGGAAATGCAATTCCAATGTATATTGCTATTTTTGATGTTGGAGGAGAAATAGATACTCTTTACTTTAATCAACGCAATGACTTAGAAAAATTAAACCAAGCTAAAGAGTTACAAGTACAAGAGGCTATGAATTTAATTCTTAAAGGACTTACTACAAATGATCTCTCTCTTCTCGGTAAAGGCGCTACCCTTAGTGCATTAGCGAATCAAAAAATATTATTTAAACCCTATTTAGAAGAAATGATCAGCATTAGTTTATCCTGGGGAGCAGTAGGAGTAAATGTTGCTCACAGCGGTACTGTGGTTGGAATTTTATTTCCGCCAAATCAACTGCATCGTTGTTCACCTTGTATCGAAGAGATCAATAGGCACTGTAATGATGTTAAATTCTTGCGTATTGTAAAATTTATTTCTGGTGGATTAAAGAAACAAGAAGGTGATAGTAATGAGTGGACTCAATGTTTTTGAACATGGCGGTAATTTGTATGCTAAAATGCGAGAGACAGGTGGCGGTTTATCTGAAATATTAGATTTTAGTGCTAATATTAATCCCTTAGGTATTTCAGATAAAATTCGACAAACATTACATGAGTCTCTAGAATCTATTATCCATTATCCTGATGCAGAAGGTTATGCTTTAAAGCATGCACTCAGCCAACATTATCAAGTAGACTCTGCATCAATAACAATAGGTAATGGAGCAGTAGAGCTGATGTATATTTTATGTCATATGCTAGCTCCTAATCGAGTATTGGTAACTGCACCGACATTTAGTGAATACGAAAGTGCAGCAAGAGCCAGTGGAGCAAATATAGAATATTTTTATCTTGATGAGCGAGATAATTTTGAGATTGATATAGAAAAACTAATGAAAAGCTTAACTGACATCGATGTAATATTCATCTGCAATCCTAATAATCCTACTGGTACCTTATTGGAAAATAAAAAGCTAGAAAAGCTATTGGAAGTCGCTAAAATCCAGGATACCTATGTAGTCATTGATGAGTCATTTATCGATTTTTTACCCAATGCAGCTACGTACACTTGTCGTCATTTAATAGCGCAATATGAAAACCTTATCATTTTGCATTCACTTACCAAGTTTTATGCCATACCAGGGCTACGACTTGGTTTTGGTCTAGCCAGCCCTAAAGTTACGATGATGTTACATGCAGGAAAAGATCCTTGGAACGTCAATACTTTAGCACAAAATGCTGGTGTTGTGGCATTATCTGACAATGATTATCAAATACTAAGCCGAGACTATGTTGCAGAGGCAAAAATAGAATTATACAATAACTTATTAGCAATTAAAAAATTAAAACCATACTCACCATCTGTTAATTTTATTTTAATAAATATTAAAGAGACTGCTATGACAGCAAAGCAATTACGGAACACTATGGAAAACCATAATATTTTAATTCGTGATTGCAGTAATTACCCAGGATTATCTTCAGAATACATCCGGCTAGCTGTAAAACATAAGGAACAAAATCATATTTTAATCGATGCATTTAAAAAGCTATTAGGAGGCATTTAATGACAAAAGTGATATTAGTTCGTCATGGACAAACACAATGGAACTTGGAAATGAAATACCAAGGACATTGTGATGTAGCTTTAACTGAAGAAGGCATACAACAAGCTAATTATGCAGCAAATAGTCTAGCAGAAGAATCAATTTCTGCGGTATATGCTAGTGATTTATGCCGTGCTTTTACGACCGCCAAATGTATTGCCAAAAAACATCAACTGCAGGTGGAAACTATACCTGAACTTAGGGAAATTAATTTTGGCAAATGGGAAGGACTAACCTACGCTGCTATCAATGATCAGTGGTCAGATCTGATGACTAAGCTTCTCACTCATCCTGATGAAATAGAAATCCCAGAGGGTGAAACCTTTAGAGCAGTAAAAGAACGATCTACCGCTGCCTTAACAAAATTGGTAGAAAAACACCCTGATCAAACAATTGTTGTTGTTTCTCATGGCGGAACCATACGTACAATTTTATGTGCAGTGCTTAATATTCATTTGAATTATCTCTGGAATATAAAGCAAGATAATACCGCGATTAATATACTTGAATATTATGACAATCAAGTATTAGTTTCATTAGTAAATAGCACACATCATTTAAATATTTCTTAAATCAATACCCTTTGCTAGTAGAAAAAGTATACACCAAAAGAGCTAAATTTTCTTTTGATGTATACTTTTTGCTGATATATGCTAAGAATCTTCAATTACACTCTCTATTTTATAAAAACTATGCTAAAATAAAAGAATAATAAAGTATCAAAATTCTCTTATTCCTTATTAAAGCTTATATTTCTAAAGAGTGTTAGAGCGCGAAAGAGGTTTGTGACTATGTATAGTTATTGTATTATACCTGAGAATCCCGAAAAATTCTTGTCTTTCCTTTCACAATTGCCAATGAAAGCTGAAGATAAAGAACTAATTCAATGTTGTAAAATTACCAAGGTTGAAGTTCATACTACACTAAGTACTTGGGATATATTTATAACGGTACCAAAAGAATTATCCAAAAACATATTATTAGTAGCGGAAGAAAAATTCTGCACTGATTGCGGCTTAAAAAAAGTAAATTTTATTCAACGTATTAGAGTATTAGAAGATTATTTAGCGCATAATTGGTTAGATTTTGTTAACCAAGTTTCGAATAATATACATTCTGTTAAACATTTACTTACAAATGCTAAGTGGAATTTTGATGGTCAAACTTTAACGATTGAAACCGTCGGTGATTTAGCTGCTGAAATCTTTTCTACCCATGGAACTATACAAAATATGCAGTCCTTTATATCGGCTGAGTTTAATCGAAACTGCACCGTCAAATGTATCACTACAGCTACTACTGAAATTACTCGTCATGAAGACTTATTAACTCCTGAATATTTAGAAGCATTAACTGAACATAAATCACCGAGTGAGACAAAGACCGATAATCCCATAATTTTTGGCAGAAATATTAAAGCTGACCCAGTGCCTATGAGTGGTATTCAAGATGAAGCTCGTAATATTGTAGTAGAGGGTCAACTTGTAAATTTTGAATTACGAGAATTGCGTTCAGGAAGACAACTCTTAACTTTTGATATGGGTGATTTAACAGATGGTCTTAGTGGCAAAGTATTCTTTGAAGATAAAGATAAAGAACAGTTTTCTAAAGTCTCTGCAGTTTTGAAAAAAGGGATGACTGTAAAAGCAAAAGGTACTGTTCAATTTGATAAATACAGCAACGAACTAGTTCTCTATGCTGACAGTATGTGCAAGGTTAATATTGTCACACGCATGGATAATGCTCCAACAACACGAATTGAATTACATGCTCATACGCGCATGAGTAATATGGATGCTGTGGTATCAGCCAAAGATCTTATCAAGACTGCTGCTAACTGGGGGCACTCTGCAGTTGCAATTACTGATCATGGTGTAGTCCAAGCGTTCCCAGAAGCTCATGAAGCTGCCCTCAAAGCAGGCATTAAAGTAATTTACGGTATGGAAGGATACCTAGTTGACGAAGATCTAAAGAAAGCTCGTCACATTATTATATTGGCCCAAAATAGTACTGGTTTGCGAAATTTATATCGTTTAGTTTCATTATCCCACATAAAATATTTATATAGAACACCTCGTGTTCCTCGTAAGATACTGATGGAGTACCGAGAAGGTTTATTATTAGGATCAGCCTGTGAAGCAGGTGAGTTGATTCAAGCTATACTGCGTGGAGAAAGTGACGAGGAATTACTTAGAATTGCTGATTTTTATGATTATTTGGAAATTCAGCCTATCGGCAATAATTCTTTCTTAATCCGAGAAGGGATGGTTGCAAATGAAGAGGAATTAAGACAAATTAACTGCAAAGTCTGCGAAATTGGTGCTAAGCTTAATAAGCTTGTGGTAGCAACCTGCGATGTACATTTCTTAAACCCCGAAGACGAAGTATATCGCCGAATCATGATGGCTGGTAAAGGCTTTAGTGATGCTGATCAACAACCCCCCTTATATTTTCGTACTACAGAAGAAATGATGAATGAATTTGTATATCTTGGCAATGACAAGGCTTATGAAGTTGTTGTAGAAAATCCACGACGCATTAACGAGCTCATTGAAATAATTAAACCGATTCCTGATGAGCTTTACTCACCACAAATTCCTGGCGCTGAAGATCAGATCCGATCGATGTCTTATCATAAGGCAGAACAATTATATGGTAATCCATTGCCACCAGTGGTAGCAGAGCGATTAAAATATGAATTGGATTCCATTATTAATAATGGTTTTGCTGTTTTGTATCTTATTGCTCATAAATTAGTGAAGAAATCATTAGATGATGGCTATCTGGTAGGCTCAAGAGGTTCTGTTGGTTCTTCTTTTGTTGCGACTATGACAGATATAACGGAAGTGAATCCTCTGCCTCCGCACTGGAGCTGTCCGAACTGTAAATATAGTGAATTTGTTACGGATGGGAGCTATGGAGGCGGATTTGACTTGCCTGATAAAATTTGTCCACAATGCAACACTCCTACAGTAAAAAATGGCCATGATATTCCATTTGCTGTTTTCATGGGTTTTCATGGTGACAAGGTTCCTGATATTGATTTAAACTTTTCTGGACATTATCAACCTACAGCTCATAAATATACGGAAGAATTATTTGGCAAAGACAATGTATTTCGTGCAGGAACGATTGCTACTGTTGCAGATAAAACAGCATATGGTTATGTGAAAAATTATTTTACTGATAAAGGAATAACCCCACGCAATGCTTACATTAATGCTTTGATTAGTGGCTGCACTGGAGTAAAGCGAACTACTGGACAACATCCAGGAGGGATTATGGTTGTACCAAGGGATATGGATGTTCATCATTTTACTCCTATACAACACCCCGCTGATGATAAGACTTCTGGAACAATTACCACTCATTTTGATTATCATTCCATTAGTAGCCGCTTAGTTAAGCTTGATATTCTCGGTCATGATGATCCAACGGTCATACGAATGTTAGAGGATCTAACTGGAATTGATGCGCAAACCATCTCATTAGACGATACAGAAACGATGAGCTTGTTTTCCTCAACTACTGCATTAAATTTAACACCTGCACAATTAGGAAGCACTGTTGGAACATTTGGCATTCCCGAATTTGGAACAAAGTTTGTGCGACAGATGTTGGAAGACACTAAACCCAAAACATTTAGTGAATTAGTAAGGATCAGTGGATTCTCTCATGGAACAGATGTATGGTTAAATAATGCTCAAGACTTGATTAAAGCAGGTACAGCTAAATTATCTGAAGCAATTTCAGCCCGTGATGATATTATGATGTACCTGATTCACAAAGGTGTTGATCCTTCTTTAGCCTTCAAGACTATGGAAGGGGTACGTAAAGGAAAAGGCATCAAACCAGAGGATGTCACAAAATTGCATGAGAAAAATGTACCAGAGTGGTATATTGAATCTTGCCAGAAAATTAAATATATGTTTCCAAAGGCCCATGCAGTTGCTTATGTTATGATGGCTTTTCGTATAGCGTATTGCAAAGTTCATCACCCTTTAGCCTTTTATGCTTCTTATTTTACGGTAAGAGGTACTGATTTTGACGCAGAACTTGTGTTACAGGGAGAGGTTGTATTACGCAACAAGTTAAATGAATTTGAATCAAAAGGAAATAACATAACTGTTAAAGAAAAGGGACTCGTTACTATTATTGAAATGGCCTTGGAAATGTATTTGCGTGGTTTCACTTTTCAAAGAGTTGATCTATATAAATCAGATGCAACTAAGTTCTTAATTGAAGATACTGGACTTTTACCCCCCTTATCCTCACTACAAGGTGTGGGGGAAAATGCAGCGCAAAATATTGTTCTTACACGTGAAGGAACTCCTTTTTCTTCTATGGAGGACATGAGAAATCGAGCACGTCTATCAAAAACAGTGGTAGATATATTAAAAACCCACGGATGCCTCAATGATTTACCTGAATCGGATCAAATGATGCTTTTTGGATAATGAAAACAATAAATTTATTAGAACCGATTCCAAATTCCTTGTTTAAAGCAAAATGTTATTGTAAATGCCACTATATAATGATATACTAAATGATAGTATAAATGTTTTTTTCGCGCTGAAAGAGTGGGTATAATACCCACTCTTTCAGCTTAGTGGTTATTTTAGCCTACCAAATATAGGGTATAAGCTTACATATTTTTAGGCAAGACTAAGATAATAGAAAAATATACTTAGGTAGGAGGTTTTGTATGTCAAAAGAGCATATTGAGAATTTGATAGAAAAAATTGTTCAAAATATTGTCGCTAACAGCCAAATTGAATTAGTCGATGTAGAATATATCAAAGAACGCGAATGGTATCTTCGCATCTTTTTAGATAAAGAAGGCGGTATTGAAATTGAAGACTGCCATTGGGTAAGCGAGCAGCTTGAAGCAAAATTAGAAGAGCTTGACCCTATTAAAGAAAGTTACTATTTAGAAGTTTCTTCACCAGGACTTGACCGTGCATTAAGAAAAGACAGGGACTTCGTCCGTCATATTGGCGATAAAATTGAAATTACTACATTTGCACCAATTAATGGTCAGAAACGTACCGTTGGTACATTAAACAACTTAAGTAATGGTAATATCAGTATTGATGTTGATGGTGTTGAAATGATCATTCCACGCAATCAAACTTCACAAGTTAGGTTATTTGTCGATTTCTAATACGCAAAATTGAATAGGAGGAATTTAGGTGAACGCAGAATTTATGCAGGCTTTTGAACAATTAGGCAAGGAGAAGGGGATTGCCCCTGAAGTCTTGTTTGAGGCAATAGAAGCAGCACTTATCTCAGCTTACAAAAGAAACTTTAGCTCAGCTCAAAATGTAAGGGTATCGTTAGAGCGCACAACAGGTGAAATTCATGTTTACGCCCGCAAAGCAGTTGTTGAGGTAGTAACTGATTCACGTCTGGAAATTGATCTCACTGAGGCAAGATTATTAGATGTACGCTATGATTTAGAAGATATTGTCGAGGTCGAAGTTACACCGAAAAATTTTGGTCGTATTGCAGCTCAAACAGCCAAGCAGGTAGTAGTTCAACGTATTCGGGAAGCGGAACGTGGTATTATTTATGATGAATTTTCAAATAGAGAAAGTGATATTCTAACTGGTATTGTTCAACGAATTGAACAAAAAAATGTTTTTATTGATCTTGGCAAAGCAGAAGCTATTTTAGCGCCCTCTGAACAAATCGCCGGGGAAGTCTACAAGCATGGTGATCGATTAAAAACGTACATAATTGAAGTAAAGAAAACAACGAAAGGACCTCAAATATTAGTATCCCGGACACATCCAGGATTATTAAAACGATTATTTGAATTAGAGGTTCCAGAAATTCACGATGGAATTGTTGAAATAAAGTCTGTTGCTCGTGAACCAGGTTTACGTTCGAAATTTGCAGTATATTCACGTGATGAAAATGTTGATCCAGTAGGCGCCTGTGTTGGTCACAAGGGCATGCGTGTACAATCAATCGTTAATGAATTGAAAGGTGAAAAGGTTGATATTGTTAAATGGAACACTGATCCAGCTAAATACATTGCTAATGCATTAAGTCCAGCTAAGGTAGTCAGTGTAGAAATTAATGAAGTTGAGAAAATATCGAGAGTAGTAGTGCCAGATTATCAATTATCGCTAGCAATTGGTAAAGAAGGTCAAAATGCTCGTCTAGCTGCAAAATTGACTGGTTGGAAAATTGATATCAAAAGCGAATCTCAAGTTGGTTCTTAGGAGGATTTTATGGTTATACAGAAAAAAACTCCTCAACGTATGTGTGTTGGTTGTCAAGAAATGAAAAATAAAAAAGAGTTATTGCGAATTGTCCGCACTCCTGATGATGATATTATCTTGGATTCGACTGGTAAAAAATCGGGAAGAGGCGCATATCTTTGCTGTAATGAACAATGCTTGATAAAAGCATTTAAAGAAAAAAGATTAGAACGATCATTAAAAAGAGTAGTCAATCCCGAGATATATGAACAATTACGCTCTGGAATTGTAACATGATCAAAGAAGAAAAAATAATTTCATTGCTCGGTTTAGCACAAAAAGCAGGGAAAATTTCTTCTGGAGAATTATCTGTTGAAAAGGCTATAAAATCGGGTAAAGCTAAACTTATTATTATTGCCATAGACTGCTCGAATGCTACAAAGAAAAGTTATAATGATATGGCTGTCTATTATAAAGTTGATCTTTATGAAATATTTTCAAAAGAACAATTAGGACAATGTATCGGAAAAGTATATCGTGCTGCATTAGCAATAACAGATGATGGATTTACAAATGCAGTTAAGAAATTACTCAATAGTTAAGTAATACAATGCACTATTGAAAAAGAAAATGGGGGTAGATGAATGTCCAAATATAGAATATATGAATTAGCCAAAGATTTTAATACCACAAGTAAAGTTATTATTGATATTTTAAACCGTAACAATATGGAAGCCAAAAATCATATGAGTAGTGTGGATGATGATGCCAAAAATGTTATTACCCGAACTTTTGCACATAAGATAACTACCGCACCTGCAACAGGGACTTCAACTAATGAAAATAAATCGAGAACTCAAGAACCCGCAACAAGTTCTACTGGAAATGATAGCAGGCAACAAGCTCTAAGTAACAGTGGGGAACAGCGTCCTGCTACTAATTCACAGCCACAACGCCCTTGGCAAAATCATTCTAACCAAAACAAACCGCAGCAGAACCAACAACGTCCACCGCAAGCACCCAGCCAAGGACATCGCCCACAACAAAATACTCATAATCAGCAACGTTTACCGCAAGCACCTTTCCAAGGACAACGTCCACAACAAAATACTCATAATCAACAACGTCCACAACAAAATTTTCAACCCAGGAATGTAGGAACCCAACAACCTCCTGTACAATCTAGACCTGCTGCTCCTAATAAATTTCAATCAAATAACAACCGCTCTACAAACAATAATAACACCCAACGAAATCAAGGAGGAGGTAATTTTAATAAACGCCCTCAAACAAATCGCAATTTCCAATCCCGTGGTACCGCGCCAGCTGTTAAAGTTGAGCCACCAAAACCTAAAAGTGTTAAATTAGGTGAATCTATCACGGTTAAAGAGCTATCGAGTAAATTGTGTCGTGATGTTGGTGAAGTAATCAAAAAACTTATGATGCTCGGTGTTATGGCTACTATCAATCAAGATCTTGATTTTGAGACAGCATCATTGTTAGCAACAGAATTTGGAGTGGAAGTACTCGAGTTGCCACCTGAAGAAGACCCTACTGAAATTGCTGAAATTGAAGATGATCCTTCCAGCCTTGTTCTTAGACCACCAGTTGTTACCGTCATGGGGCATGTCGATCATGGTAAGACGTCTTTATTGGATTCGATTAGGCAAACACATGTAACTTCTCAAGAAGCTGGTGGAATTACACAGCATATTGGTGCATATAAAGTAACTTGCCAAGGTAAAAAAATTGTTTTTCTTGATACTCCTGGCCATGAGGCTTTTACAGCGATGCGAGCTCGAGGGGCACAAGTAACAGATATTGCAATTCTAGTAGTAGCAGCAGATGATGGTGTTATGCCACAAACTATTGAAGCTATTAATCATGCTAAATCTGCTAATGTTCCTATCATCGTAGCAATTAATAAAATAGATCGTCCAGGTGCCAACCCTGATCGAATCAAACAACAACTATCTGATTATGGCCTTGTTGCTGAAGACTGGGGTGGTGACGCCATTATGGTACCAGTTTCCGCACAGAAAAAAACTGGTATAAATGAGCTCTTGGAGATGATATTACTAGTAGCAGAGATGCAAGAAATTAAAGCAAATCCAAATCGCCAAGCCTATGGTACAATTATTGAAGCGAAGCTTGATAAAGGACGCGGTCCAGTAGCCACTGTATTAGTGCAAAAAGGAACTTTGCATATTGGTGACACCATTATTGCTGGAATTGCTTATGGTAAAGTTCGAGCCATGGTAAATGACCGTGGTGAGAAAGTGAAAAAAGCTGAACCTTCTACCCCTGTAGAAGTCCTTGGCTTGGCTGATGTACCACAAGCTGGCGATGTTCTGGTTTCAGTTGATGAAAAAATAGCGCGAGCAGTAGCAGAAAAACGTATTGCAAAAAGACGTACAGATGAATTAATGCAATCACAAAAAGTTTCACTAGATGATTTATTTAAACAAATTCAAGATGGAAACATCCAAGATCTCAATATTGTTATAAAAGCTGACGTTCAGGGATCTGTTGAAGCGTTACGTCAATCATTGCTAGCATTAAATGCTAAAAATAAAGAAGTTAGAGTGAGCATTGTGCATGCTGGAGTAGGTGCAATTAATGAATCCGACGTAATGTTAGCTTCTGCTGCTAATGCATTAATTATAGGATTTAATGTCCGTCCAGATGGAAATGCTCGTAAAGCTGGCGAATCTGAAAAGATCGACATTAGGCTATATCGTGTCATTTATGAAGCGTTGCATGATGTGGAAGCTGCTATGACAGGCATGTTGGCGCCAGAATACAAAGAAGCACTTCAAGGTCGTGTAGAAATACGTCAGTTGTTTACAATTTCAAAGATTGTTATCGCTGGTGCTTATGTATTAGAAGGTAAAATACTCAATTCGTCTCAAGTTCGTGTAATTCGCAATGGTATTGTGATCCATGAAGGTGAATTAGAATCCTTACGTCGCTTCAAGGATGATGTAAAAGAAGTAGCTGCAGGTTACGAATGTGGTATTACAATTGATAAATTCCGTGATCTTAAAGAAGGCGATATTATTGAAGCTTTCACAATGGAAGAAATAAAACCTAAAGGTTAAAGGCGGAGGATTTATATGAGCCAGCTCCGAGTTGAAAAAGTTCAGGAGTTTATAAAGCAAGAAATTAGCAAAATTATTCTAACTGAATTAAAAGATCCACGTGTTGGTTTTGCAACAATTACCCAAGTTGAGGCTACGGGTGATTTGCGTAGTGCAAAGATTTATGTAAGCTTAATGGGTAGTGACGAGCAAAAAGCTGATACTTGGAAAGGATTACAAAGTTCTTTAGGATACATGCGCAGCGAGATTGGTAAGCGCATTCGAATGAGAATCACACCTGAATTATCTTTGCATCTTGATGAGTCTTTAGATTATAGTGCGCATATTCAAGAATTATTAATTAAAATCAAGCAGGAAGAGGGCAATCAATAAATTATGGATTTTTCACTTAAACAGATTGCTGAACTTTTACAAAATAGCAGCACTATTATTATTACTGCTCACGTTCACCCTGATGGTGACTGTTTGGGATCGATGTTGGCGCTAAATGAATATCTTAGCTCACGAGGAAAGAGTGTAAAAATGGTACTTGATGATGAAGTGCCTGCACTATATAATTTTCTTCCTGGCTATGAAACCATTGGAAAACCAACAACTAAAATAATTAGCGCTGATTTACTAGTAGTACTTGATGCCAGTGATATTGAACGAATTGGCAAAGTGAAAGAGCATGTAAATGCCCCTATATTAAATATTGATCATCATATCTCTAATACTAAGTTTGCTGACTATTGGTACATCAATAGTCAATCAGCAGCAACTGGAGAAATCATTTTAGAATTGTTATACTTATTAAATGCAAAAATGACTCCTACAATAGCAACCTGTTTGTACACTGCTATCGCTACTGACTGTGGTTTTTTCCGTTATGCGAATACTTCAGTGCAAACCTTGCGCTATGCTGCTGATTTGATGGAATTCGGAGCTAATCCAAATTCTATATCAGAATATATGGAAACTAAGCCACTCGAAAGTATTTTAACTTTAGCAAAAGTATTAGAAACGCTTGAACTTCATCATCATGGTAAAATTGCAACAATAACTGTGTCACCAGATACTCTTGATACTTTAGATAGTACAGAAGGCTTTATCAATTATCCACGTATTATTGAAGGTGTTGAAATTGCTATCATGTTTAAAATTATGAATGAAGGTACGATTAGAATTAGTTTCCGCTCAAAAACAGTAGATGTAAGCAAACTTGCATTTTCTTTTGGCGGTGGTGGACATATACGTGCAGCTGGTTGTGCTATCATAGGTAAAATTGAAGATGTTCAAAAAAAAGTTCTTAGTTCTGCCATAAAACAATTACAATTAGCTGAGACTTTGTTATGACGAGTGGATTGATAAACGTTCTAAAGCCACCTGGTATGACCTCACATGATGTTGTTTCGTTTATTCGTAGAACCTATCATCTAAAGCGTGTAGGTCATGCTGGTACTCTAGATCCTGCAGCGTCTGGTGTTTTGCCCGTTGCATTAGGATCAGCTACTCGATTACTTGAATATATGACAGATACTGATAAAAGCTATCGTGTTGAGCTCACTATTGGCTATGAAACGGATACTGGTGATGATACTGGTACTATTCTTAGTAACACGATTTGTATTATGCCTGTTAAATCAGAAATTGAAAAGGTATTATCGTCATTTATTGGTACGATTGAACAAATTCCTCCTATGTACTCAGCTATAAAAATACAAGGGAAAAAATTGTACGAATTAGCACGAGCTGGTATAACCGTGGAGCGCCAGCCACGTACTATTACAATTCAAAATATAACTTTACTACATATAGATGACACACGCATCCTATTTGATGTAACTTGCTCTAAAGGAACGTACATTCGCTCTTTATGTTCTGATATAGGAAAAAAAATAAATTGTCCTGTTGTTATGTCTTTTTTAGTGCGTACTCGTGTAGGAGATTTTTCTTTAGAAAATTCTTTTACATTACAAGAAATTGAAGGCAATTCCTCCCTTGCTCTTCTTCCACTAGACTACGCCCTTGGATATATTCCCAAAGCGATACTGACCTCAGAATCGGCACGGGCATTTCAAGTTGGTAAAAGTGTTGCACATTCTATTCTAACTTTTTCTAATCAAACACTATTACGAATATACGATCAAGGAAATTCATTTATTGGAATAGGACAAATAGATACGAATACTGCAATGATTACGCCAATAAAAGTAATCAAATTAGAATAATCAAAATGAAATCTATCTAAAGAGCTTTCTAGTCGAGTTCCATAGATAGATTTTCTGATATTATTGTTATTGTGTGGTGGAATATATGAAAGTATTAAATCAACTGACAACTTTAAAAGATCAGTATCCTAGCATTACAGTTGCCTTAGGAACATTTGACGGCGTACATATTGGTCATCAAAAAGTAATTTCTCGCTCTGTAGAATTGGCCAAGCAGCTAGGTGGAACAAGCGTAGTCTTTACTTTTAGCAATCACCCCTTATCCATTATTGCTCCTGAAAGGTGTCCTTTACAAATCATTACGCAAGATGACAAAGTTGAACTAATTGAAAAACTGGGTGTAGATATTTTACTAAACATACCTTTTACTGCAGAGTTTCTGAAATTATCAGCATCTCAATTTATTCATTTATTATTAGATCAATTAAATCCAAAACATATTCTAATCGGTCCGAACTATTTTTTTGGATATAAGCGTTGTGGCACTCCTGAACTTTTACAAATAGCAGGGGCACAATATGGATTCACAGCAGAAATTAATCCTACAGTATACGTAGAGGATGTTATGGTTAGCAGTACATTAATCCGTCAAATGATTGCAGCAGGTCAAGTGAACCAAGCAGCAACTCTTTTAGGGAGACCAGTAACATTAAAGGGGAGGGTCATCCACGGTGCTAAACGAGGTCGTTTATTAGGCTACCCTACAATTAATCTAGGAATTGCCTCAGGTCTTGCTATCCCTCAGAATGGGGTATATGCTGTTGAACTTATTATCCAAGATAAGCAATATAATGGTATCGCTAATGTTGGCACCAATCCTACCTTTCACGATGTAGGACGCCGTCTTGAAGTTCATATCTTAAATTTTTCTGGAGATTTATATGGTGAAACAGTTTCCGTGAGATTTTTAAATCATATTCGAAGTGAACAAACCTTCTCCAATTCCGATGAACTTAAGTCACAAATAGCAAAAGACATCGTGGTCGCTCAACAATATTATCAAATATAGCAGGTAAAATAATACTTATTATTTACAATTGTACTCATTTATGATAAACTATATTTCGTTGATGATTGATGAAAGTCTTCATTAAACGTAAGTAACCATAGCGAGGATATTCGATTCTCCAACGATTGTCTTGGCTAATGGGGATCATTTATAAAAAGGAGGTGCCCATTTTGTTAACACCAGAATTAAAACAATCTTTAATTGAAAAATACCGTACGCATGAAGCTGATACTGGATCACCAGAAGTGCAAATAGCTATTTTAACTGAACGTATCAACTATTTAACAAATCATTTAAAAGAGCATAAAAAAGACCATCATTCTAGACGCGGTCTTTTAAAAATGGTTGGTCAGCGTAGAGGATTATTGAATTATGTACGCAACAACGATATCGAGCGTTATCGTTCTATTCTTGAGAAATTAAATCTTAGAAAGTAACAAGCGGGGACTTGGCACAAGCCAAGTCTTTTCTTTTTATTGCAAAAAGTATTTTTTTATAGATTAACTGTTAATAATAAAGGAAATACTAAAAAAAATGTCGAAGTGTTAATCTTTGGTAGAAAGAGTAAGGCTTACAGAGGAGGAATGCTATATATGTATAAAATCGAAATGCAACTTGGAGATAGACCCCTGATTATAGAATCAGGCAAAATGGCTAAACAAGCTGGTGGATCTGTGTTCGTCAGATATGGAGATACTGCAGTATTAGTTACTGCTACAGCATCAGCAGAACCAAGGGAAGGTATTGATTTCTTCCCATTGACAGTTGATTATGAAGAAAAATTATATTCGGTAGGTAAGATTCCGGGTGGGTTTATTAAGCGCGAAGGACGTCCTAGTGAATCCTCTATTCTTGCAAGCCGTTTGATTGATAGACCTATTCGACCATTATTTGCTAGCGGTTTTCGCAATGATGTACAAATCGTAGCTACTGTTTTATCAGTCGATCAGGATAATTCACCAGAAATACCAGCGATGATCGGTGCATCATGTGCGTTATCAATTTCAGACATTCCGTTTAATGGGCCAATTGGTGGTGTTAGAGTTGGTTTGATTAATAATGAATTCATTACAAATCCAACTGTTGAGCAGCAAAAATTAAGTGAACTTAATTTAGTTGTTGCAGGTACAAAAGATGCTGTGCTCATGGTAGAAGCTAATGCTAATGAATTAAGTGAAGATACTATTTTACAAGCAATTAGCTTTGGGCATGACATAATTCGTAATCTAATTGCTATTCAAGAAAAAATGATTATTGAGATTGGTAAACCTAAACGTGAAATTAAACTATATGAAATACCTGCTGAGATCAATAGTGCCATACGTGATTATGCAACAGAAAAGCTTACAACGGCAGTTAGAAATTCTGATAAATTAACCCGAGAAGAAAATATAAAACAGGCTAAGAAACAAGTTGCAGAACATTTTGAGGCTATCTATCCTGATAATGGTAAAGATATCCAAAATATGATGCAAAAAATTATTAAAGAAGCAGTTCGTAGAATGATAACAGTTGACAAAATACGCCCAGATGGTCGTCAATTAGAAGAAGTACGACCTATTAGTTGTGACATTGGTTTGTTAGCACGTACACATGGTTCTGCTTTATTTACTCGTGGACAAACCCAAGCATTAACTATCACAACACTTGGTGCAATGGGAGATGAGCAGATACTTGATGGCTTAGGTGTCGAAGAATCGAAACGTTATATGCATCATTATAATTTCCCATCATTTAGTGTAGGTGAAACAAGACCATCAAGAGGACCAGGGCGAAGAGAAATTGGTCATGGTGCTTTAGCGGAGCGTGCATTAGTTCCCGTTATTCCTTCGGAAATTGAATTTCCTTATACAATTCGCTTGGTTTCGGAAATTTTAGAATCGAATGGTTCTAGTTCTATGGCTAGTGTCTGCGGCAGTACCTTGTCTCTTCTTGATGCAGGTGTACCGATCAAACGTCCAGTATCTGGAGTTGCTATGGGTTTAGTTAAAGATGGAGAAGATTTTTCTATACTAACTGATATTCAAGGCTTAGAAGATGCTTTAGGCGATATGGATTTTAAGGTTGCTGGTACAACATCTGGCATTACAGCCATTCAAATGGATATTAAAATTGCTGGTATTACAGAAGAAATTTTAACTGCAGCACTTTCTCAAGCTCATCGAGGCAGAATGCATATCATGAGTAAAATTGTAGAAGTAATTCAGGAACCAAGAGCTGAGTTATCACCTTTTGCTCCTCGCATTATTACAATGGAAATCCATCCAGATAAGATTAGAGATGTAATCGGACCTGGTGGTAAAACAATTAAAAAAATTATCGAAGAAACTGGCGTTAAAATTGACATTGAAGATGACGGTAAAGTATTTATTGCTGCTGTAGATATGGAAGCAGGTCAAAAAGCTGTAAAAATCATTGAAACACTGGTTAGAGAAGTAGAAGTAGGCAGCTCTTATACCGGCAAAGTTACGCGTTTAATGAACTTTGGTGCTTTCGTCGAGATTCTCCCTGGTAAAGAAGGACTTGTCCACATCTCTCAATTAGCTCGTGAACGCGTGGAAAAGGTAGAAGATATTGTAAAAGTTGGAGATGAAATTCTAGTTAAAGTTACAGAAGTGGATCGTCAAGGGCGTATTAACCTTTCACGTAAGGAACTTTTACCTGTAGAATCTGAAAAAAAAGAATAATATAAATCAAACTTTTTAAACATAAACCACTTGGTTTATGTTTTTTTGTTTCATAAAATCACTTCTTGATTAATAGATTAAACAAAGAATAGTATGAAGTTTGAGGTGATTCCCTTTGAAATGGTGTTTCGTTATTCGTATTCAGCAATGGTATGTGTTGTTTTCTGCTGGAGTTTTTTTTGCCATTATCATTTTATCAGGATTATTACAACCTATTTTTAATAATACACAGCCTGTAAATAAACCAGCTCCTATCTTTCATGGCAACTCAACTACACCGAAGGTTGCTTTTGCGTGCAACGTCTTTTGGGGTGAAGAATATCTGCCTACTATGCTAAGCACCCTTAATGAAAATAACATAAAAATAACATTTTTTATTGGTGGTAGTTGGGGAAAACGATTCCCTGCTTTAGTTACAGAACTAGCAAATCAAGGTCATGAATTAGGCAATCACACTTACAGTCATCCACACCCTAATACTATCAGCAAAGAAAAGAACAAAGAACAAATAGTGCGAACTGAAGAGCTCGTGAAAGAGCTTACCACTATAAAAACATCACTATATGCGCCACCTTATGGTGAATATAATGACACTGTATTATCAGCAGCCAACGAACTTGGCTATACAACTATTATGTGGAGTATTGACACAATTGACTGGCAACGTCCTCCAACGGAAATCATCATTAATAGGGTTATGAAAAAACTACACAATGGAGCAATTATTCTTATCCATCCTACAGAAGTTACAAGCAAAGCTTTACCAGACTTAATTCAGCAAATTCAAGGAAAAGGTTATACGATATCAACAGTATCTGATATCATTAAATAATAAAACAGGCATACAATTGCCTGTTTTTGTTATTGCTACCTACTTTTATTTGTGTTATCATGTTTACATAACTATGAAAATTTTATATTGTAGTACTTCTTGGAGGTTGATACATGAAAAAATATAACCAATCTATCTCATGGCTTCTCATTTTTATGATGTCTCTCACATTTCTACTTCCTATAACATCATCAGCATATGCATCTTCTTTTACTGATATGTTGCAATCGGCGATTACTGCCAACTCTACCACTCCTAATGAAGCACCATCCGGCAATGGATTAATGGACATGTTGCTTGGTATAATGGGAAATTTTTTTGGAGATATACTGGCTCTTCCACAAGATATCCAAAAAAAGATTAAACTCCCTTCGGGAATAAATACTAGCTCTACCAAAGAACTAATCGGCTTTTATGCTGAGTGGTGGGCAACTGATACCTCTTCTTTTAATTCCCTGTATAAAAATACCGATATAATTAAAACGATTGCTCCCTTTTGGGCTACGTTAGAAGAAGATGGTACACTTACAGATCGTGGTGGTAATGACCATGAATCTGTAATTGATTTTGCTCACAAAAATAATGTATCTGTCTTGTTATTAGTAAATAATGCTAAACAACAAGACAATCAATCATCCATTCATAAAATTTTAGCTACTCCGTCATTACGAGAAAAAGCTATTAATAGTTTAGAATCTTATATAAAAAAATATAAGCTGGACGGTATAAATGTGGACTTCGAAATGGTTGACGCCCAAGACCGAGATAACCTATCTGCTTTTATGCAAGAGCTTTCAGCGCGTCTTAAACCCCAAGGATATGTTATATCGATTGATGTATTCCCTAAACAAGATGAATCAAACGATGTATCAATTGCATATGATTATGCACAATTAGCCAAGTATGCAGATAAGATCATTCTTATGACCTATGATAATCATGGTACTTGGAGCGATGCTGGACCAATCGCTGATATCAATTGGGTCGAAAAGAATCTAAAATATGCATTGAAATTTATCCCTAAAAATAAACTGTATATTGGACTAGCAGCTTACGGTTATGATTGGTCTAGTAAAGGTGTAGAAAGCCTAGAACACAAGGCTATCACAAAACTAATGCAAGACTTTGATAGCCCTGCAATATGGGATACTTCTTCTAAATCTCCTCATTTTAATTATACAGATTCAAATGGAATCAAGCATCAAGTTTGGTTTGAAAATAGCGAAAGTCTTAAATATAAAATCAATTTGGTTACCAAGTATGACATTGCCGGTGCTGCGATGTGGAAATTAGGTGAAGAAGATCCTAATGCTTGGAACGTATTGAAAAATGTATTTTTGAAAAAATAACTTACTTTAGGAGGTATTAAAGTGCATAAAAATAAATTATTAACATATTGTATTTTATGCTTACTTTTAATTAGCATAATAGTACCGATTCCAATAACACATGCTGCCTCCTTTGATTCTGTGGTAAATACTCTAGCAGCTAATACCTTAGAGACAAGCAACGCGCAAACAGGTAGTGGATTTTTCCAACAAATATTCGATTTAGTGTTTAATAAGATTCTAGGACCAGTATTCAATATCTTTGGTGGCAGTAGTAGTACATCCAGTCCATCGAAAAATAATCCTGTTACCGTAAAGCCCTTACCACCAACAAGTGGTACGACTTTAAAAAATAAAATTATTGTTGTCGATCCTGGACATGGCGGAAGTAATCCTGGAGCAGTCGCCAATAATACAAAAGAAGCTGATAACAATTTAGCCGTAGCCTTAAAATTACGCGATAAATTAGTACAAGCTGGCGCGAAAGTAATAATGACTCGTGAAACGGATCGAACAGTTGCACCTGAAGGCAGCTCTTTGAGTAAAGAGCTGGAGGCTCGAGTTTCTCTGGCTAACTCTAACCAAGCAGATGTATTTGTCAGCATCCATTCCAATTCTAATTCTGATCCTAATATTAAAGGTGCCATGACATTCTATCCTACAGGAAAATCATCTGCATTGGCATCTGCTGTGGAAAATGCTGTGGTCGTGCAAACTGGAGCAATTGATAAAGGAACATCTGCTGCCAATTTCCACGTTCTACGCAATACTTCTATGCCAAGTACTTTAGTTGAAATGGGATTCGTATCCAATCAAGAAGAAGCAGCTCAACTAAACAGTGATTCTTATCGTAATAAATTGGCACAAGGAATTTTCACGGGGATTGTAAATTATTTCAATAACAACTAAGAATGAACAATTCTTTGATTCTTACCAATAAACTATTTTCTTAGGAATGCATCTTAGTATTCAATATGATAGTAACGGCATTTTACCGTAATTACGATTAAGATTCAGGTAAGGTTTAAACTTTACCTGAATCTTAGTCTCTTCTCTCACAAAACCTAATAATCATGCAGGAATTCGTAGATTATAGCCGAAAGTTAAGTATATATTAAGTTAAAGGAGTATTATATGTATTGTAAATCATTATTGCCAAATGGTATTCGAGTAGTATCAGAAGCTAATCCTTACATCAAATCCGTTACTCTAGGAATATAGATAGGTACGGGATCACGTTTTGAACAAAAATACAATCATGGCATCTCTCACTTCATTGAACATATGGTCTTTAAAGGTACTGAAAAGCGCTCTGCTAAGGATATCGCAGAGACAGTTGATGGGGTAGGAGGGCAAATTAATGCTTTTACTACCAAAGAACATACTTGCTATTATATAAACATCTAGAATTAGCTCTTGCTATCCTCAGCAATATGCTGCGGTCTTCCATTTTTGCCGAAGAAGATATAAAGCATGAGAAAGAAATAGTATTAGAAATTTGCATGTATGAAGATACGCCTGATGAATTGGTTCATGATCTACATTATAATAATGTTTGGGCTGAGCATCCTTTAGGGCATAATATTATTGGAACTGCTCCAACTGTTGAAAATTTTAATAAGAATATGATTGTGGAATACTATCAAAATTTTTATACTCCTGATAATATTGTTATTGCTGGATTCGGAAATTTAAATCATAAAAGACTAGAAGCATTAGTAGAGTACTATTTTGGCAATATGTGTGGGAAAAAAGCAGTTTTAAGTTCAGGTCCACCAAATCTAGTTCCTGCCCAAATTATACAATCGAAAAATATTGAGCAAGTACATATTTGTCTTGGAACTAGCAGTGTACCTCAAGCATCACCGGATATTTACGGTGAATATATTAAATACCATAATAGGTGGTGGTATAAGCTCACGTCTATTTCAATCAATTAGAGAAGAACACAGACTGACCTATTCAATATATTCTTATCAAACAAATTATAGCAATGCTGGGTTATTTACTATTTATGCTGGTACAAGACCTAGCAATGCTTCTCAAGTAATGGAACTGATAACCAAAAATATCAATACCTTAAGAGCTACAGGTATTAGTGCCTATGAATTTGCAAAAACCAAAGAACAGTTAAAGGGAAGTTTATTGTTAAGCCTTGAAAGCTCTAGTAACCGTATGTTTAGAATTGGTACAATGGAACTTTCATTTGGAAATTATATTACTATTGATGAAGTAGTTTCTAAAATTGATAAAGTAACTTTAGAAAAATTACATGACATCCTACACACATTATTGATTCCGGATAAATTTGCTTCTACAGTATTAGGACCAATAAATGAGGAGATACATAATGCAATTAAGAGGTTTTAAATTAATTTCTAGTTATGAAAATAACGACATATTACTACCTACTAGAAAAACCCAATATAGTGCAGGATATGATATAGCTGCTGCTGAAGATGTAATATTAACATCTTCTAATGCTACGCTAGTACCAACAGGAATCAAAGCATATATGCAATCTGATGAATATCTTGGCATACATATTCGCTCAGGCTTATCAATTAAAAACAAATTAAGTTTAGTAAATGGGCAAGGTATTATTGATGCTGACTATTTCAATAATAGCGACAATGAAGGACATATTTTTATTGCCATTTTTAATCATAGCTCTCAGAGCATTCCTATAGCTAAAGGAACTAGAATAGCCCAAGGAATTTTTTATAAATATTTATTGGCAGATCATGATGAAAAAAATATTTTTATCACTAGATCAGGTGGTTTTGGTAGTACAGGAAAATAATATGTTAAAAAGTTCTATAGAGAGTATACATAACTCTTCATAGAACTTTTTAACATATTATTGACTTTAACTTCATACTATTAAAGTAGAAGATATCTGGAGGTTTACCATGTGTTCCTGGAGTATTTTGATTGTCTTCTCTTTATTACTAATCTTATCATTACTGGAAAGGGTAAAATACTTCCGTCAATCATATGATGCTGGTGAAGTAAAAAATTCGCCATTATCATTAGCAATTCAAGAGTTAATTGCAATTGCTGGCGGTATATACTTATCATTAGTGATGTTAATTTCTTTTTTAAAATTAGATGTCCCTAATAAGATACAACTTTTTCAAATATGGATAGATCCAATAGCTTGTATAGCCATTCTATTATCCATTATTCAACCTTTTTTTATAAGATTTTTTTGCAAAAACAATAAGGGGTGATAAAATGCGTTTAAGCAATTTATCTGGAAAGGAAGTTATAAATTTAAGTGATGGGGCTCGTTTAGGAATTATTGAAGAATGTGAGTTAACATTTGACCATAAGTCTGGAAAAATACTCACAATTGTACTTCCAAAGAGACACGGACTATTTAATTTTTTTAATGATATAAAGTCTTCTACCATTCCTTGGCAAACTATAAAACGAATTGGCGATGAAGTAATTATTGTCGATATAAACAATGCTTATACTAATTTTAATCGAGAACGTCATGAAAATACATATTAATGATTATCATGGAGACACTAACGTTAAATTGCATGATATGCATTTAATGTTAGGAGGTTTTACTCATGAAAAATCAAACGAATGATCAAGCATCAAATGTAGAAAATGAAAATTCACTAAGCAGTTATAGTCCAGAAAATGCGAGTACTACTGCTATGGCACCGCCAGCTAATAACAATACCGCAAATACACAACACGCTAATCAAACTGTTATTGGTGTATTTGAATCAAGAGCTAGAGCTGAAAATGCTGTGAATACATTACGCAAACAAGGTTTTACTACTGAAGAAATTAATATTGTCTCTAAAAAACAAAACCATCAAGATCAAGACAAAACCTATGATGATGACATTACTGATGGTACTTTAACAGGGGGTACTTTAGGTGGAATTGGTGGCTTGCTTATGGGAGCAGGGGCCTTAATGCTTCCAGGAATTGGCCCGATCATTGCAGTAGGTCCAATTACCGCTGCTGTAGGTGGAGCAATCGCAGGTGGCATTGCAGGGGGATTGATTGATTGGGGCATTCCTGCTGAAGCGAGCCACCGTTATGAGCAAGAAGTTGCTGGTGGAAGCATCCTAGCAATTATCCGGACAGACACAACTAAGGTCAATTCTGCAGCAGAAATCCTACGGCAAAATGGTGCTAAAGATGTGCAGAATCATAGTAAGTAAAATAATTGAATAAAATAAAATTTCATTTTTTCTCTATTCAAATATTGACACCTTAATGGACACTAGTATACAATGTATGTAATTCAATAGACTTCATCCTGCGCAGGATGGAATAGAGGTGCAAACAACAAGAGTACTTTCAGGGAGATTGGTCTTTATGATCTGAAAGAAAAGGGTTGTTTGCCGAAGTGCAAAAGACGCCAAATCTTTTGTGCTGGTCTTTCATTTAATAGATGTAAGACTGTCACTAGAATTACCTTCTAGTGGAGTGCTATCTTATCTAAGGCGTGGGAAAACACTTTATTTTGTTTTCTCACCATCCTTATACTGTCTTACCTACTATTGACAGCCGATGAGATTTACTCATCGGCTATTATTTTTGTTTCATTATTAACATTCAACAGTTTGAATGAATACATTGCTACTATTAGGAGGTGCACAGATGATTAGAGTTATAGTTTGCGGAGCTTACGGTAAAATGGGTCGTGAAGTGCTCAAAGCCATACATAACGATACTCAATTAAGTATCGTAGGTGCTGTGGATACTAAATCAGATTTTGCTGATATTGGTGATTTAATCGGTGTAGGAAAAACGGGAGTTGTCATAGGTAATGATTTACAAACTGTTATTAATGAAACAAAACCGCAAGTAATGGTTGATTTCACGCGACCGGAAGTAGTGCTGAATAATATTCATATTGCCATTAATAATGGAGTCTGTCCTGTCGTGGGAACTACTGGCTTATCTGAAGAAAACCTAAAAGAGATTAGACTATTATGCATAGATACTAAAGTAAATGCATTAATTTCTCCAAATTTTTCAATTGGTGCTATTTTGATGATGAAATTGTCTCAAGATGCCGCCAAATTTTTTCCGCATGTGGAAATTATTGAATTACATCATGATCAAAAACTTGACGCACCATCTGGGACTGCCTTGCAGACTGCAGAACTAATAGCTAAAAAGCGCGGTTTTCTACACCAAGGACATCCAGATGAGATTGAAAAGCTCGCTGGTGCCCGCGGTGGCGACTTCTCAGGGATTAGAATGCATAGTGTTCGTCTTCCTGGCTATGTAGCACACCAAGAAGTTATCTTTGGTGGACTTGGTCAAACCTTAACAATTCGTCATGATTCTATATCACGAGAATCGTTTATGCCCGGAGTTTTACTAGCTTGCAAACACGTACTTAATGCAAATGGTCTTGTTTTAGGGCTTGAAGAAATTCTAAATTAATCTTTTGATGCTCTTAAATGCAGGTTATTAAAATGAGATCTGCTAAAGAATAATATTATCATTACTAGCTTAATAGCATCTTTTGCACTAAATTAAGCATTCTAAGCAAGAATTATAGTAAAAAATATGAATATAATAAAGCATATAGAATCTTATGAGAAAACAAAAGGGAGCGATATATATGAGAAAATATAATATAGCAATACTCGGAGCTACTGGAGCAGTTGGTCAGGAATTTTTGAACTTAATTGAAGAACGTAACTTTCCATATGACAATTTAAAATTACTTGCATCTAAACGGTCAGCTGGTAAAATTATTAGTTTTATGGGAAAAGACTTTACTGTAGAAGAAGCTACTGACGACTCTTTTAAAAATATAGACATCGCTCTATTCGCTGGTGGGTCTGCCAGTACAAAATTTGCACCTGCAGCTGTAAAATATGGTGCAGTAGTCATTGATAATTCCAGTGCTTTTAGAATGGACCCTTCAGTTCCATTAGTCGTGCCAGAAGTAAATCCAGAAGCTATACAACAGCATAAAGGAATCATTGCTAATCCTAATTGTTCTACCATTATAATGGCCATGGCTTTAAAGCCACTATATAATCAGGCAAAAATTAAGCGAATAGTGGTATCCACATATCAAGCAGTTTCAGGTGCCGGTAAGGAAGCGATTGATGAATTAGATAGCCAAGTTCAAGCCATTGTTGAAAATCGCCCTGTAGAGGCTAATATTTTACCAAGTGCTAGCTTGCCAAAGCATTACCAGATCGCCTTTAATGTGATTCCACATATTGATGTGTTTGTAGAAGACAATTACACAAAAGAAGAAATGAAAATGGTACATGAAACACATAAAATCTTCAATGATTATACAATAGGAATTACAGCAACTACTGTTAGAGTGCCTATTTATCGTAGCCATTCAGAATCTATAAATATAGAATTTGTAGAGGAAGTCTCTGTTGACAAGGCAAAAGAACTGTTGGCAGCATTCCCTGGAGTTATTTTGCAAGATAATCCTGCAGAAATGTTGTATCCAATGCCATTATTCACTTCAAATCAAAATGAAGTTTTTGTTGGACGTATTAGAAAAGATAATTCCGTTCAAAATGCGCTTAATTTATGGGTTGTGGGCGATCAGATACGTAAAGGTGCTGCTTTGAATGCTTTACAAATTGCTGAGCATATGATTGAGCATAACTTAATTTGAGGTGTAAATAATGGGAATAATAGTTCAAAAATTTGGTGGAACATCTGTTGCAACTTCTGAGGCTAGAGAATTAGTAGTAGAAAAAATAAAAATTGCAGTTAATAACAATTTGAAGCCTGTCATAGTCGTCTCTGCTATGGGGCGCAAAGGAGAATGCTATGCAACTGACACTTTTATCGAATTAGCACGAAAAGCATATAGGGACATAGCAAGTCGTGAACTTGATCAGATCTTATACTGCGGCGAGATGATCTCCGCTGTTATTATGACTGGCACACTACAAGCCGCTGGACTTGATGCTATTATGCTTACAGGCGGTCAAGCTGGCATCATAACTGATAACAATTTTAATAATGCTCGTATTTTAAAAGTAGACCCATCTCGCTTATGTAACTTAATAAAAATGGGTAAGATTCCTGTAGTATGTGGTTTTCAAGGTATTACTATTGATGATGAATTTACTACATTAGGCCGTGGAGGTAGTGATACTACTGCAGCCGCTTTGGGATCTGCTCTCGATGCTGAAATGATAGAGATCTATACAGATGTAGACGGTATTATGACTGCCGATCCTAGAATCGTTAGTACAGCTAAAATCCTCGACTGTATTACTTATGGAGAAGTATGTCAATTAGCCCATCAAGGAGCTAAAGTTATCCATCCTCGCGCTGTAGAAATTGCTATGCAAAAAAATATTCCTCTAGTTGTAAAGTCAACGTTTTCTAATGAACCTGGTACACTTATAACTAGTATTACTAAAGAAGATACAACAGACACATACGTTGCTGATCGTGTCGCAACCGGTGTAACTTTTATATCTAATATTGCCCAGATTAAAATTAATTTACATGATTCTTTAAATAATATTGCAAGTTTTAATATCTTTAAATCGATGGCGGACAATGGAATCAGCGTAGATTTGATTAATGTTCATCCTGGGCAAATTATGTTTACTATAGCAGAAGACCTTGCGGATAAAGCAACTGCCCAACTTCAAGAATTTGGTTGCGATGTGCACACCACTCTTGACTGTGCTAAAGTTTCAGTTGTGGGTGGAGGAATTAATGGCGTCCCAGGAGTAATGGCCAGTTTTATCGAAGCCCTGTCTATAAATGACATCCCAATATTACAGACAGTAGACTCTCATACATCAATCTCCGTTTTAATAAAGAAATCATTTGTACAATCAGCCGTTACAGCATTACATGAAAAGTTTAATTTATCATGTTAATAAGGAGAAAAAGATTACTATGAAGACTTTTGGACGGATTTTAACAGCCATGGTGACCCCGTTTAATGATGATTTTAGTGTCAATTATGATGCAGCGGGTAATCTTGCAAAATATTTAGTTGCAAATGGTTCAGATGGTTTAGTTGTTGCTGGTAGTACTGGGGAATCAGCAACTTTAGATAAAGAAGAAAAGCTCAAACTATTTGCCACAGTACTTGATGCTGTTGGCGATAAAGCTACCGTTATCGCTGGTACTGGTTCAAACGATACTATGGCTTCTATAAAACTAACGCAAGAAGCAGAGAAATTAGGCGTACATGGTGCTATGCTCGTGGCCCCCTACTACAATAAACCACCGCAAGAAGGATTTTATCAACATTTCAAATCCATTGCTAATGGTACTAATTTACCATTAATCATATACAATGTACCTGGGCGCACTAGTTCTAATATTTTACCTGGAACAATTGCTCGTTTAGCAGAATTTAAAAATATTGTTGCTATTAAAGAAGCTAGCGGAAACCTGGAACAAGTTGCTGAAATTGCTCGAACAACTCCTAATGATTTTATGATATACAGTGGTGATGATAGTCTTACATTGCCAATCTTATCTGTCGGTGGTGTTGGCGTTATTAGTGTAGCAGCTCATATTGTAGGAAATCGCATGCAAGAAATGATAGCAGCTTTTCTTAATAGTGATATTGCTCGAGCACAAAATATACAATCTGAGTTAATACCATTTTTTAGAATGATGTTTATCACAACCAATCCTATACCAGTAAAAACAGCTGTAAATCTAATTGGGCAGCAAGGTGGTACATTTAGGCTACCTTTAATACCACCGACAATTAATGAATTAGAACAAATAAAAAACTATTTGCATAAAATGAATCGCATATAAGGATAAGAGCCTCATTCATAATTTGGATGAGGTTCTATCTTTATCAAGAGAATCTTACATATAATCCCTTTAAAAGAAGCATCATATATTGCAAATGCACTTTAAAATAAGCTATAATTACAATAAGTAAATGAACGGGCCGGTTTTTAGCTCATTTCTAATGAACGGCAATTTTCTAGAAATAATGGTTTGTTTTTCTTGCTTTACAAAATAAGTGGAGGTGTGATTTTTTTTGGTAAAAACACAACAAAAAATTCAAATTATCCCTTTAGGCGGATTAGGGGAAATTGGCAAGAATATGACAGTAGTTCGTTATGGAGACGATATTATTGTTATTGATGCTGGTTTAATGTTTCCAGAGGATGATATGCTCGGAATTGATTTAGTGATTCCAGATATATCGTATCTACTAGAAAATCGTGATTTAGTACGGGGGATAATACTTACTCATGGTCATGAAGATCATATCGGTGCATTACCATATGTTTTGAAACAGCTTAATGTGCCCGTATACGGTACAAGGCTTACATTGGGAATACTTGAAGGCAGGTTAAAAGAAAACAATGTTCCGTTAACTAGCTTGATTTCTGTCAAAGCAAGTGACGAAATTGAAGTTGGATCTTTTAAGGTTGGTTTTATTCGTATTAGTCACAGCATTGCAGATGCAGTGGCCCTCTCCATTAAAACCCCTGCTGGTACAATTGTACATACTGGTGATTTTAAGTTTGACCAAACACCAGTTGATGGTAAAGTTACCGATTTTCATAAATTGGCAGAATTAGGTGATCAAGGAGTGCTCGTAATGCTCGCCGACAGTACGAATGCCGAACATCCAGGATATACTATGAGTGAAAAATCCGTTGGTGTTACATTTGATGAGATGTTCTATAATGCTAGCGGACGAATCATTATTGCTAGTTTTTCTTCTAATGTACATCGTGTGCAACAAGCTATTGACACTGCCTGTAAATATAAGCGCAAGGTAGCAGTTTTAGGGCGTAGCATGATTAATGTAGTTACGATTTCATCTGAATTAGGCTATCTAAATATTCCAGACGGTGTGCTTATTGATATTGATCAAATTAACAATTATCCAGCATCAGGCGTGGTTATTATCACAACCGGTAGTCAAGGTGAACCTATGTCAGCATTAACTAGGATGGCAATGTCTGACCATCGTAAAGTTGACATTATTCCTGGTGATACTATTATTATTTCTGCCACGCCAATTCCAGGTAATGAAAAGTTAGTATCTCGTACTATTGACTATTTATTACGTCAGGGTGCAGAAGTACTTTATGAGAGAACCTCTGGTATTCACGTGTCAGGACACGCTAGCCAGGAAGAATTAAAAATGATGCACAACTTAATTCGTCCTAAATTTTTTATTCCAGTCCATGGTGAATATCGTCATTTGGTTAAACATTCAAAATTGGCTCAAGAGCTTGGCATGGCTAAAGATCATATTTTTATTGCTGAGAATGGACAGGTACTTGAATTTACTCCTGACAAAGGTAGTATTACAGGAAAAGTGGCTTCTGGCATTGTCTTAATTGACGGATTAGGCGTCGGCGATGTAGGGAATATTGTGCTACGAGATCGTAGACAGCTTTCTCAAGAAGGGATTTTAATTGTTGTTATTACGATGGACAAGCAAGGTGGTTGTGTTGTCGCTGGTCCCGATATTGTTTCTCGTGGTTTTGTTTATGTAAGAGAATCAGAACAATTAATGGATGAAGCTAAGAACAAAGTAAGGCAAACGCTTGATAAATGTGAATTGAACAATGTCACCGAATGGGCTATGATTAAATCAAGTGTTCGTGATACTTTAGGTAAATATTTGTATGAAAAAACACGTCGCCGGCCCATGATACTACCAATTATTATGGAAGTTTAAAAACACAAACTTTTGTTTTTTAAAATGGTTTATGCTGATTTTCTAATAGCATAAACCATTTTTTTATATAAAGCTGTATGAAAGTTTATACATAGCTAATACTATAAAGAATAAAAAGTACTATATTGGAGGTAATACAATGTTAGAAAATGATAATCCTACTATAGAGCCACCTGGAATAAATCCGGAGCCCCCTAAACCACCAATTGAACATACAAAGAAAACGGTGACAGCTCGAAAAGCTGATACCGTAGATAATATTCAAGAGTTAGGTACAACTGAAGTTCCTACGGCTAAAACCAACATACATGTGATGACAATTATAGGCCAGGTGGAGGGACACATGATATTGCCACCACAAAACAAAACTACTAAATATGAACATATTATGCCTCAGCTAGTAGCCATTGAACAAAATCCTGATATTGAAGGTTTACTATTGCTTTTAAATACAGTTGGTGGTGATGTCGAAGCAGGATTAGCAATTGCAGAAATGATCGCTAGTATGTCTAAGCCTTCTGTTTCTATAGTACTTGGTGGCGGGCATAGTATTGGCGTACCAATTGCCGTATCTGCAACTTATTCTTATATTGTAGAAAGTGCTACCATGACAATCCATCCCATACGGCTTACAGGATTGGTTATCGGTGCTCCTAGTTCATTTGATTATCTAGAAAAAATGCAAGATCGGGTTAATAAGTTTGTTGTAGATCATTCTAGTGTTTCTGAAAGAAAGTGGAAGGAGCTGTTATTTAAAACCGGAGAGCTTTCTCGTGATATTGGTACATCTGTCATAGGCAGAGATGCTGTATCTTATGGAATCATCAATGAAATAGGTGGATTATCCCACGCACAAACCAAACTAAACCAATTAATTAAAATACAAAAAGAAACTAAGGGGTTGAAACAATGATTTTCTGGAGTATATTACCAGAAGAATACGTTTTTAGTACAAATAACCTACTAGATAGTTCGCCTCTTTATGAAGAAATTCAATGTAATAACATAAAGTTACTAGTCGAGAAAATGGGTCCTACTCAATGTAAGATTAGTCGCTTATTAACAACAAACCCCCAAGATTACCTACTTCCAGATATACAGCCAGGAAATATTTTAACATACAAGCCAATATAATAAAGTTACTATATATAACATAGTATTATTAGACCGTTGCAAGAAGTTTTAACCTTGGCGGTCTTTTCTGCTCTATATGCAATGCCAAAAAGTTATCTTTTATCGGTATTAAAATACAAAATTCTACTATTTAGTATTTAAAACGCTTTTTATTTATGACTATATACGCAAAATAAAAAGAAACTTTGAAAAATACTCATATAAATGGTAAAATATATCTATTGTTAATGTGGGGAAATTTGGAACTGATATTACTATCCTAAATATTGTGAGTCTATAAGCTAATTTAAAACAAACTTTATTACCAAATAGAGAAGTTGGAGGAGGTATCTTGAGTGCAAACAATTGGTGAAATTTTGCGTAGTGAGCGAGAAAAAAAAGGACTCTCCGTTAAAGAGATTGAAAATGCCACCAGTATAAGGACTGTATATATAACAGCTATTGAAGAAGGTAATTATGGTATTATACCTGGTGAGGTATATTTAAAAGGATTTATCCGTAATTATGCAAATTTTTTAGGGTTGGATAGTCAACAAATTATTGAATTATATCGCCAATCTCAAAATCCTGCAATAGTAGCTGATGAAATTAAAATGGATGCACCTCAAAAAGAAAAACCCATGAAGAATTTGAATACGACTCATTCTAGTAAATGGTTAGCCATTGGTATAGCAGTAATATGTATAGCTGGTGGTGTATGGTGGTTTCAAAGTTCAAAATCAATTCCAGATTCTAAGATAGACAAGCAAGTCCAACAACCTTCTCCAGTAATGCCAAGTCAAGAAATAAAAGAGCAAGTATCAATTCCTTCTACTCCAATTCCAGGAAAACCAGTAGTTCTTAATGCAAAATATACCGATCAATGCTGGACATTAGTCACTGCTGATAATAAAATAATTTATGAAGGAACTCCACAAGCTGGTGAAACACTTACCTGGGAAGCGGAGCAAAATATTACAATAAAAGCTGGTAATGCTGGTGGAATTGATATAATATATAATGGACAATCGTTAGGTAAGTTGGGAACAAAAGGTGAGGTACTTGTCAAAACATTTACTGCCAAAAGATAAATGTTTTACAAATATCGAAGAAAAGACTAGCGTTGTTGTTTAATTTAAAAAGCTTGGCATGAGCCAAGTCTTTTCTTATTTTAGATAATGCATTAATTTTTCTGTTTTCGAAATAATACAAGAATAGTCTACAATTATACACTCTTATTTTTTCAATGGAGTGTGCTACGATTGCATAGGGGAAATATAATTATGAAAAATGACTTTTTACCAATTTCTAAAGAAGATATGATCCAACGAGGATGGGATAGACTCGATTTTTTGTTTGTTAGCGGTGATGCATATGTAGATCATCCCAGTTTCGGACCTGCTATTCTTTGCCGTTTATTAGAAAAATATGGCTATCGAGTAGGTATGATATCTCAACCAGACTGGCGTTCAACATTAGATTTTAAAAAAATGGGAAAACCACGTTTAGGCGTATTAGTATCCGCTGGAAATTTGGATTCTATGTTGAATAAATTTACTGCTGCAAAAAAGTTTCGTAGTACAGATAATTATTCTCCTGGTGGAAAAGCAGGCTGTCGTCCTGATAGGGCTACAATTGTTTATTGCAATCGAATTCGCGAAGCCTGGAAAGACATACCGATTATTATTGGAGGAATTGAAGCAAGTCTTAGAAGATTTGCTCATTATGATTACTGGTCAAATAGTATCCGACGCTCTATTTTAATTGATAGCAGAGCTGATATTTTAATATATGGCATGGGGGAAAAACAATTAAAAGAAATTGCTGAACAATTACAGCAAGGATTCAAAATCTCCGATATTCGTAACATACAAGGTACTTGTTATAAAGCTGATTCCATTGAACATTTATGGAACTATATTGAAGCTCCTGGATATGATGATGTTAATACTAGTAAACAAGCTTTTAGTCAAGCATTTAAACTTCAATACCAAGAACAGGATGCTATCCGCGGTAAAACGATTGTACAGAAGCACGGTGAATACTTCGTCGTACAAAATGCACCAGCTTTTCCACTAACCACAGAAGAAATGGATGAAATTTATGATCTTCCTTATCAACGGACTTATCATCCAATTTATGAAAAATCTGGTGGAGTGCCAGCAATTCAAGAAGTAAAATTTAGTTTAGTCAGCCATCGTGGCTGCTTTGGAGGATGTTCATTTTGTGCAATTGTTTCACATCAAGGGCGTATTATTCAAAGCAGGAGTCACGAATCTATCTTAAATGAAGCTAAGTTAATCATTGCTATGCCTGATTTTAAAGGTTATATTCACGATATCGGTGGTCCAACTGCTAATTTTCGTATACAATCCTGTCAAAAACAATCTGAGCGCGGTACTTGTAAAGCAAAGCAGTGTTTAGCTCCAACACCATGCAAGGAATTAATGACAAATCATACTGATTACTTAACATTATTGCGGTCGTTACGAGCTTTACCAGGTGTAAAAAAAGTTTTTATTCGATCTGGACTGCGTTACGATTATTTAATGGCAGATCCGCACAACGAAGAATTTTTACGTGAATTATGTGAGCATCACATTAGCGGTCAACTAAAAGTAGCACCCGAACACATTTCACCTAAAGTTACTAATCTAATGGGAAAATCAGGAAAAGGCGTTTACTTAAACTTTATGCAAGCCTATAAGCGGGCAAATGAAAGAATAGGAAAAGAACAATACCTAGTTCCGTACTTTATGTCTAGTCATCCTGGATCTGGGATTAAAGAAGCCATAGAATTAGCAGAGTTCATCCGAGATCTGAATTATCGACCAGAACAAGTACAAGATTTTATTCCAACTCCAGGCAGTTTATCCACTTGTATTTATCATACTGGTATCAACCCATTTACAAATGAAAAAGTATATGTAGCTAAAGATATACACGAAAAGAAAATGCAACGAGGGTTAATGCAATACCGTGATCCTAAAAATTATAATTTAGTATACGAAGCACTAATAAAGGCGAATCGTCAGGACCTTATTGGATATGGACCTAAGTGCCTCATTCGTCCACCGCATAATGCAAATTGTAAGCAACATACTAAAACTAATAATATTAAAAGCAGAAACATACAAAAAAAATCCACTACACAGCTTAAGAAGAATACTAAAAAATATTCTAGGAGTCGCTCCTAATGTGAGTAGAAGCAACTATAATTTGCTATAGCTGCTTCTACTTTTCTTTCGTTCATCCCGGCTCACATAAGTCCATTATTTTCAGATAATACTAAGACATAAGAAACCTAAATGACTTAAAACAGCATTACAATTGTGTTTTGTCTATACTTTATAGAAATTTGACTTGCATACCGAACCAATAAGAGGTATAGTATTATTGGTCTAATTTGTACTGGAGGTAGAATATGCGTCGTTATCTGCCAATTTTATTAATCTCCTTCTTTGTACTAGTTACTATCATCACTGGAAGTACATCCCTCCAAGGCTATGCTGATAAACAAAACCCTGAGAAAAACATTAAAAGCATTAATGTTTATACTACGTTGCCAATAGAACAACTATTAATATTAGCTCAGGAATATGAAAGAACGCAAAAGGTACGTGTGAACCTTGTACCTCTTTCAGAAGCAAATTTACTAACAAAGATTAGAACAGAAATGGCTGCGCCTAATGCCGACATTATTATTGCAAACAGTGCACTTTTAGAGCAAATAAAAAAAATGAATGTATTAAAGCCATATGCTTCTGAGCAAACAGATATCATACCAGAACGATTTAAAGAAGAAAACAATTATTGGACAGGTATCTGGTATGATCCTATGGTTTTTGCAGCGAATCGCGATTTTTTAAAAACTCTTCCTAAGGTACCGAGTAAATGGAATGATCTTACTCAAGATAGTAAATATCGTATTGGTATAACTGATTTCTTAGCAGCAGAAGCCTCTGCTAATTTATTTTATACTTTAGTATCTACGAATGGAGAGTCCGAAGCATTTTCTTATCTGAAAAAGCTTCATCCCCAAATTGTTCAATATGCTAAATTTTTAGCTACCCCTGTACGCATGGCTGGAATGGGAGAGGTAGATATTGCCATTGCGACCCAGAGTGAAACAATACGCTATATGAATGACAAATTTCCTATAACATTATTATATCCGGAAGATGGTACCTCTTTTGTATTAACTGGATCTGCATTAGTTACGGGCGCAAAAAATGAAACAGAAGCTAAGCAATTTATGGATTGGTTGCTGCAAGATGCTGCCCACAGCATATTGTATACAAGCAGTTTTTATTTGATTCCCACAAATCCAGAAACGCTCATTTATAAATATTATGATACGAAAAATATCAAGCTTTTGGATAAGAAAGAAACTTTTTCTATTGAACAAAAAAATCAGTTACTTGATAAATGGGTAACAACAGTGCGGCTTGCTCCAAAATAAAAATCTTATCTATATCTAGGAGGAACACTCATGTTAAAAGCCGGGTTTATAAGCCTGGGATGTGCTAAAAATCTGGTAGACACAGAAGTTATGCTAGGACTATTAGCCACCAATAATATTAAAATTACCGATAATCCCCATGAAGCTGACATTCTTATTATCAATACTTGTAGTTTTATTGATTCGGCAAAAGAAGAATCGATATCCACGATTCTCCAAATGGCCGATTACAAAAAACATGGGAATTGCAAATGTTTAATTGTAGCCGGGTGTCTTGGACAACGCTACCAACAAGAGCTATTAGATGAATTACCAGAGGTTGATGCTATTGTTGGTACAGGGGCTTGGCATCGTATTATTGAAGCGATCAACGATACTCTTGTTGATCATAAACGTGTACTATTAGTTGGAGAAACAGATACGCTTTATGATGAAACAATGCCACGCATAAGTACAACACCATTTTATAGCGCTTATGTTAAGATTGCTGAAGGATGTAATAACTGTTGCTCTTATTGTGTTATACCTAAAGTAAGAGGCACTTTTCGCAGCAGAACAATGGAATCAATTATAGCTGAGGTGAAAAATCTTGTAGCCAATGGTGTCAAAGAAATCAATTTAATTGCACAAGATACAACTAGCTATGGACGTGATTTATATGGTTCTCCAAAATTAACTACTCTATTAAAAGAGTTAGTCCAAATTGATGAGCTTATTTGGGTGCGATTGTTATATTGCTACCCTAAATATTTTTCTAATGAACTAATTGAGCTAATCGCTACTGAATCAAAAATTTGTAATTACATTGATTTGCCTTTACAACATGCACATGATGATATTTTAAAAGCGATGCTACGGCAAGATGACCGTAAGGATATAGAGAATCTTTTGGCTACTTTACGAGACAGAATTCCTGGTATTGCAATTCGCACTTCTTTCATTGTGGGATTCCCTGGTGAAACAGAAGAACATTTTGAAGATTTAAAACAGTTTATAACAGAGCAGAAATTTGACCGAGTTGGAGTCTTCACCTATTCACAAGAAGATGATACTATAGCAGCAAATCTTCCTCATCAGATCTCTGATGAGATTAAGCAAGAGCGCTATCATAGTCTTATGGCATTGCAATGCCAAATATCTGAACAACTTAATCAGGAATTAGAAGGCTCCGTTTTAGATGTATTAATTGAGCAAATTAATACCAACGAGTCAGAAATTGTTATTTCTGGGCGCTCTTATCGTGAAGCACCTGATGTAGATGGACAAATCTATGTTGAAAAAGCATTGGGCTCTAAACCTGGGGATGTTATTAAAGCAAGGATTGTCCAAGGATTTACCTATGATGTCGTTGCAGAAAAATTATAGAGGTATTATTGAAAGAATAATAATTTAGAAATATTTGTTTAAAATAATGACTATACATTATTCAATGTCTAGGGAGTGAGTTTATATGATCGTCGAAATAGTGACTACTGGGACTGAACTACTCTTGGGTGAAATTCTGAATACCAATGCACCTTTTTTATCAGAACAACTTAATGAATTAGGATTTGATGTTTTATATCATTCTACAGTTGGTGATAATAGAGTACGCATGACACAAGTTTTCAATACTGCGTTAGAACGATCAGATATCATTATAACTTCTGGTGGCTTAGGACCAACTCAAGGTGATATTACCAAAGAAGTAACTGCAAAACTATTAAATCGGCCTCTATTTTTGCATGAAGAAAGTGTAACTCACATGACAAACCTTCTTGCAAGGCGTAACCTTTCTATGACTGACAGCAACTTACGGCAAGCGATGATTCCTGAAGGGGCTCAAGTCTTAGCAAATGAAAATGGTACAGCCCCCGGTGTTATTGTAGAGCATGATAAAAAAATAATTATTCATTTACCTGGACCGCCTCACGAATTAAAAGCTATGTTTGAACATGCAGTAGTTCCATATCTTAAAAGTCATTTTAATTCGCAAGGAGCAATTGTATCTAGAATATTACATACATATGGGATAGGTGAATCCTCACTAGAAGAAAAAATCAAAGAATTTATTTTATCCCAGTCCAATCCAACAATTGCATTGTTGGCACGACAAGGCGAAATCATTGTTCGTCTTACTGCTAAAGCCACAAGTAAAAATGAGGCGCAAGCCTTAATTGATAACTTAGAAAATAAACTTAGGCATAATATTGCCGATTACATTTGGGGTCAAGATAATGATACTCTCGAAGCAAATATTGGGAGAATTTTAACTAAGAAACAGTTAACTGTTGCATTAGCCGAATCATGTACAGGTGGACTGATTACTAGTCGCATTACCGACATTTCTGGTAGCTCAGATTACCTTATAGGTTCTATAGTTTGTTACACCAACCGAATAAAGACTGACTTTGTTGATGTAACACCGCAAATCATTACTGAACTTGGTGCAGTAAGCCAAGAGACAGCATGCCTTATGGCTACTGGTATTCGTAAGAAATTTGCTGCTAGTATTGGATTAGGAATTACTGGCATAGCTGGCCCAACTGGCGCTACTCCAACAAAACCTGTTGGTACGGTATTTATTGCAATTGATGGTCCTGCTGGTATACAATACCAACATCATGTATTTAATGGTCAGCGTACTGACATTAAATATCGTATATCGCAAGCCGCTTTACATATGCTAAGGCAGTATACATTATCGTTATAATATAAATTAAACTAAATTAAACTAGGGGGCTATACATTGAACGATACTCAATTATTTGGTACTATTCCATTAAGCAAAAAACTACTTTCAGCAATTGCCGAAATGGGTTTTGAAGAACCCTCACCAATTCAAAACCAAACCATTCCTTTGGTGCTTGAAGGGAACGACGTTATTGGACAGGCACAAACGGGTACTGGCAAAACTGCTGCATTTGGAATACCTGCCATAGAAAAAATTGCTGAAAGCCGTCAAATACAAGTACTGGTACTTACTCCAACCCGTGAACTTGCGATTCAAGTATCTGAAGAGTTAGCCAAAATAGGTAAGTTTAAGAGAATAAAGACTTTACCTATTTATGGTGGACAACCGATTGACCGACAAATTAAAGCTCTTCGTATGGGCGTACATGTTGTAATTGGTACTCCTGGCAGACTTTTAGATCACATTCGCCGCAAGACAATAAAACTTGATGCTGTAAAAACACTTATCCTTGATGAAGCTGATGAAATGCTTGATATGGGCTTTGTGGAAGATATTGAAACCATTATGCAAGAAGTCCCTGTTGAAGGAAGACAAACACTCTTATTTTCTGCTACTATGCCTGGTCCGATTGCTACTTTGGCAAGAAAATATATGAATAATCCAAAAACAATATCTATCAATAGAGAACAGCTTACAGTACCTCTTATTGACCAGATTTATTATGAAACGCGAGAAAAACTAGAAGCATTATGCCGTGTTTTAGATGTGGAGACAACAGGTAAATCAATTATCTTCTGCCGTACTAAAAGAGGTGTAGATGATTTGGTTGTGTCACTACAAGGACGCGGTTATATGGCTGATGGATTACATGGTGATCTAAGTCAAGCACAGCGTGATAGAGTTATGAAAAAATTCCGAGATGGAAAACTTGAATTACTAATCGCCACAGATGTTGCTGCTCGCGGTATAGATATTGACGATATCACCCATGTTTTCAATTATGATATCCCTCAAGATAACGAAGCGTACGTGCACCGTATTGGACGTACAGGACGTGCTGGTAAAAAAGGTGTAGCAATTACATTTATTAACCCTCGCGAATATCGCCAACTTAAGCTTATTGAAAAATTGACTAAATCACGCATTATACGTAAGCAATTACCTTCCGCTGCTGATATTTTAGATCGTCAACGCGAAATTATTAAAAATCGCTTAGTGCAAACAATCGAACAAGGAAAATTTGAAGTCTATCAGGATATTATTGTGGATTTAGCCGCTGATTATGATCCAATAGAAATCGCAGCTGCTGCTTTAAAACTTGCACAAGAAGGATTTAAAGAAAAGTTTACAGTTGAAGAAGAAAAACCTGACTTTGCTAATACTGGCGCTGAAGCAGGAATGGTACGTTTATTTATTAATGCTGGTAGAGCACAGAAAATCCGCCCTGAAGATATTGTACGCACAATAGCAGAGGGGGCTGACATTTCCGGGAGTACAATTGGTGTAATCAACATTTATGAAAAATTTACTTTTGTAGAAGTTCCAATGGATGTTGCAGAACGTGTAATTGCTGTACTACATAAAAGCTCGATTAAAGGATATAAGATTAATGTTGAACCTGCTAAAAGCAGATAAGTAATCTTCATTTCAAAATAGCTTTAAATGCATAATAAAAGGGACTAAGTAGTCCTTTTTATTATGCATTTCTTTAAATATTCAGCTGCTTTTATTGATCTGCAGACAATTAAATTACCATAAATCTCTTATTTATAAGGAGAATCATGATAATTGATGACTATTGACATTGCGAACAAATGTTTGTACAATAATATTTATAAGGGGGATGATAAACACATGGAGAAATCAACAACATCAGATAAACTACAAGCATTAGAAAGTGCTGTACGCAAAATTGAGAAAGATTTTGGTAAAGGCTCTATTATGAAATTGGGTGAAGCTGCTACCAGAATGAATGTCGAAGTTATTCCAACAGGTGCCTTACCACTTGATATTGCCCTTGGCATTGGTGGCGTGCCTAGAGGTAGAATGATAGAAGTATACGGTCCTGAATCATCTGGTAAAACAACCGTTGCATTGCATATGATAGCCGAAACCCAAAAGTCAGGTGGCTTAGCGGCATTTATCGATGCAGAGCATGCCTTAGACCCTGGATATGCTAAAAATCTTGGTGTTGATATTGATAATTTGCTCATCTCGCAACCAGATAATGGTGAACAAGCTTTAGAAATCTGTGAAGCTCTGGTAAGAAGTAATGCGATTGACATGATCATAATTGATTCGGTTGCCGCTTTAGTACCCAAAGCAGAAATAGATGGCGAAATGGGTGATTCTCATGTGGGTTTACATGCGAGACTGATGTCACAAGCATTACGCAAATTGACTGGTATCATTAGCAAATCACGTACAATAGTTGTATTTATTAATCAAATTCGTGAAAAAGTAGGCGTTATGTTTGGTAATCCAGAAACCACTACTGGTGGACGCGCTCTAAAGTTCTATTCTACAATAAGGTTAGAGGTAAGAAGAGCCGAGAGTCTGAAGCAAGGTAATGATATTATTGGTAACCGTACTAAAATAAAAGTTGTTAAAAATAAAGTTGCTCCACCGTTTAAGCAAGCTGAATTTGATATTATGTATGGTGAAGGAATCTCC
The DNA here is from genome assembly GCF_900114615.1 of Pelosinus propionicus DSM 13327. Taxonomy (GTDB): domain Bacteria; phylum Bacillota; class Negativicutes; order DSM-13327; family DSM-13327; genus Pelosinus; species Pelosinus propionicus. Next base: position 86,500 of record NZ_FOTS01000003.1, read on the forward strand.
CACGAAGGATGTTTAGTCGATATTGGAACTTCCTTTGAAGTTATCAATAAAAGTGGAGCATGGTATTCCTATAAAGATACTCGTCTTGGACAGGGACGAGAAAATGTTAAGGAATTCTTTAAACAAAATCCTGACATCGCAAATGAAATTGACAATAAAATTCGAGAATTGCTCTTGGTGGGGAAAGTTCAAGCGGCTGTGGTTGACTCATTGGATGATTCATCTCTTGAATAGTCATAATGATATCTGGCAATACTCATTACACTTAGTAACTAGACGTTCCCACAGCGAAAAAGAACTACAGCAAAAATTAGAATGCAAAGGTTATAGTTGTGACGCCATCGAAAAAGCTCTTAGACGTTTAAAAGAATATGGTTACATAGATGACATAAAACTTGCAAATCATTTATTTTATAAATATGTAGAAACACATAAATATAGTACCAAGCAAATTTTTTACAAATTAAAGTTGCGTGGTTTACAAGATAGAGTTTTACTTGAAATAGCAAAGGATTTTGACGATGTTGAAGAATGGAAATCTGCCCTTAAAATAATTACGGCTCGTTTTAAAAGCTTGGATACGACTAGTAAAGAAAAGATATATCGCTATTTATCCTCTAGAGGTTTTTCAGCGACTAACATTCATAAAGCCTTACAAACTTTTTACTACAGTGATAAATAAGTTGTAAACATAAAATGATTTGGCATTAGCCAAGTCATTTTATGTTTATTACAATTTATCGTGTGATATAAACTATTCCCAAAGTTATTTTCTTTTCCTTTAAACTCAACTACGAGACATAAGGGATAACTTGACACTACTTTGAAAAACATTTACAATTGAATTAATCAATTGTGTAGACAATTGTTATACTTATCCAATAAAATCAGTTACTTTAGGGGAGTAATTGCGAAATGCTTTAAAAGCTGATTTACGATTTCAGCTTTACCCTTAAAAAATGGAAATAAAAGGAGGTGTAAGGATTATATTTGAATTTATTTTAACTACTGCACTTGTTGCGTTCTTCAGCTTTGGCATAGGCTATTGGATACGCAAAAAAACTGCTGAAGCAAAAATAATCTCAGCTGAAGAAGCTGCGAAGAAAATAATTGTTGAGGCAGAGCGTTCAAGTGAGGCTAAGAAAAAAGAAGCATTGGTGGAAGCCAAAGAAGATATTCATAAACTTAGGAATGAATTAGAACGAGAAACTAAAGAACGTCGTTCTGAGCTCCAACGTTTAGAAAGACGCCTAATGCAAAAAGAAGAAAATCTTGACAGGAAAGTTGACTCTCTTGAGAAAAAAGAGGAGATTATCAGCCATAAAGAAGCTGAATTAGATAAAAGTCAAGAAATAATTAATACTTTATATGCCAAACAATTAGCTGAGTTAGAAAGACTTTCGGGGTTAACCTCTGAAGAAGCTCGTAATTTATTATTAGCGAATGCTCGAGAAGAAATTAAACTTGAAACAGCAATGATGATTAAAGAATTAGAACAGCAAGCAAAAGAAGAGGCTGATAAAAAGGCGCGTAACATCATCTCTTTAGCAATTCAGCGATGTGCCGCAGATCATGTTGCTGAAACTACTGTTTCAGTTGTAGCATTACCTAATGATGAAATGAAGGGTCGCATTATCGGACGCGAAGGACGTAATATTAGGACTTTAGAAACTCTTACTGGCATTGATCTTATTATTGATGATACTCCCGAGGCCGTTATCTTGTCTGGCTTTGATCCGATACGTAGAGAAGTCGCTAGAATTGCACTGGAAAAATTAATTGCTGACGGAAGAATTCATCCTGCGCGTATTGAAGAAATGGTTGAGAAGGCACAGAAAGAAGTTGAGCAGCGAATTAAAGAAGCTGGTGAGCAGGCAACCTTTGAGACTGGTGTTCATGGACTTCATCCAGAAATAATTAAGCTTCTAGGCCGCTTAAAGTATCGCACTAGCTATGGGCAAAATGTACTTAAACATTCTATCGAAGTCGCTCACTTAGCAGGTGTCATGGCCGCTGAATTAGGTGTAGATGTAATGCTGGCAAAACGTGCTGGTCTTTTACACGATCTTGGTAAAGCAGTCAATCATGAGATGGAAGGATCTCATGTAGAATTAGGCATGACTTTAGCAAAAAAATATCGTGAATCACCTGAAGTGGTGAATGCAATTGGTGCTCATCATGGTGATGAAGAACCGATTACAGTACAGGCAGTCTTGGTTGCTGCTGCCGATGCTATTTCTGCTGCTAGGCCTGGTGCTCGCCGTGAAAGTCTTGAAAGTTATCTAAAACGTTTAACCCGCTTAGAAGAAATAGCAGAATCTTTCGAAGGCGTAGAAAAATCCTTTGCGATTCAAGCTGGTCGTGAAATTCGTATTATGGTTAAACCAGATAAAATTGATGATCTAGCATCTGTTAGATTATCAAGAGATATTGTCAAAAAAATTGAAAATGATCTTGAATATCCAGGACAAATTAAAGTAACTGTAATTCGTGAAACACGTGCTGTTGATTACGCAAAGTAAATAGAAAGAATATAAAAACGACCTTGTTAAGGTCGTTTTTATATTCTTCCATATATTTTAAAAAGGAGTTCTTATGCTGCTTAGAGAATAACATAGATCATATTTAAATTTTATTATACTATTGGACGGTGATTTTTTTATGCCCAAATACAAGCAATACGATGACCAAGTTTCTGATGGTGTCAATTTATTGATTTCTATTCTTGTTCGTTATCCTGAAATCGGAAGAATTGGTTTTGACCCGCAAAGTAATTCTTTGAAATTGACATTTTTGTTATCTACTTTGCCATCAAACATTGAATTCGGCAATGTTAAGAACTTATTATTAAATAGTCTAGTTGCTTATACCACATTAGAAGATGTATCCTTAAGTACTTTTGATGTACAATTAGATACCTATGATCAAGTTGCTATGCTAAGCATCTATAGAGATGTACATACTATCTCTAAAGGTGAAATTACTCTGCTAATTGCATTATTGAGAGGTAAGTTTAAAAACCACCTCATCACGGATTTCAATGACTCTTTATTAGAAGAAGACCTACTAATTCAAGAAGAAGTTATTGAAGATATGCTAATAAATATTAAAAAGCATCATACAGAAAATAGATTAATCGGTATTCGTGAAGATGGTAGAGTTTTGGTCTTTAACAAATAATATAACAATATAATCTATTTCTCATATGGAGGGTAAACAATTGAATGTAATGATAATCGGTGATATTTGTGGGCAACCAGGCAGGCGTACAGCAGCTCATTATATTCCTTTAGTAAAAGAGAAATATAACCTTGATTTAATTATTGCTAATGGTGAGAATTCAGCTGGAGGTGTAGGAATTACAGCAAATGTCTTAGCAGAATTATTGGATCTTGGTATTGATTGCATTACAACCGGGAATCATATTTGGGATAAAAAGGAAGTTTTTGATTTTATCGATACTGAAAAGCGATTACTTCGTCCTGCAAATTATCCACCAGGTGCACCTGGCAAAGGCTATAATATTATCTCTATACACAATTGCAATATTGCTGTCATTAATCTTTTAGGTAGAGTGTTTATGCCTCCTGTCGACTGTCCATTTCGTACCGCTGATCAAATTTTATCCGAAGTGAAAGATCAATGCGAAATTATTATTATTGATTTTCATGCTGAGGCTACTTCTGAAAAATTAGCTTTAGGATATTATTTAGATGGCAAAGTTTCTTGCATAGTAGGAACACACACACATATTCAAACTGCAGATGAGCGCATTTTACCAGAAGGAACCGCTTTTATTTCAGATATTGGTATGGTGGGAAGCTGGAACTCAATTTTAGGTGTCGATAAAGAACCTGTTATTAAAAAATTTATAACAGGATTGCCAACTAAATTTACTGTAGCATCTGGTAACGAGACAATCTTCTGTGGCATAGTTATTAAAATAGATAATTCCACTAATAAGATCAGTAAAATTATCCGAATACAAGAAAATTTTAAATTTTAAATTTATTTATTTTAGATAAAAAAGGAATTTTTTGGGTTAGCAACGAATACTGATATAATAAGGACTTTATCATTTGCTTTTCTAACTTAAAGGAGGGTACTAAAAAACATGGAAGTCTTGAAAGTATCAGCAAAATCTAACCCGAATTCTGTAGCAGGTGCATTGGCCGGAGTGCTAAGAGAACGTGGTGGTGCTGAAATGCAAGCCATCGGTGCAGGAGCACTTAACCAGGCAGTAAAAGCAGTAGCAATTGCAAGAGGATTTGTAGCACCACATGGTGTTGATCTTATTTGCATCCCTGCCTTTACAGATATTCTAATTGATGGTGAAGAACGAACCGCGATGAAACTAATAGTCCAACCAAGATAAATGATTAAAACCTGTTCTTTAGAGCAGGTTTTAGCTATTTTTTTGGGTATAATAATAATATAATATATGTGATACACACTTATACTTAAATATGAAATAAGGAGTCTGACAATGAAAATAGCTACAATAGATAAGTCAATTATTAAAATATCATGTGATACTTTAATAATTAACGTATACAAAAATATCAAAGATACAACTCCAATTGTCGATATACTTGACCAGGCATTATCAAACTACATCAGTTCAATTATACTGGCTCAACCTAATTGTAGTGATTTTGGAGAAACTACTATTATTTATACTTTAGGAGCAATAGAGGCTAAACATATCATACTCGTGGGCATTGGGAATAAAGAAGAGTTAACAACTGATAAAATTCGCTCAGCAGCAGCAATTGCTATACGTGCAGCAAAAAAGATTCATTCTTCATCAATTGCATTTCGCCCTTCTGATCTACTTACACGTACAAATGATTTCCAGATGGTTACACAAGCTATCGTTGAAGGAGCATTACTAGGCGCCTATCAATTCGACCATTATAAAACAAAGAATATGACTCCTATGCCCCTTAACTCTTTGTTTTTGATTGAAAGCAATTCAAATAATATTACAGCGATACAAAAAGGGATCCATATTGGATCTATAATAGGTCCGAGCGTAAACTTTGCTCGTGATTTAGTAAATCATCCATCTCAATATATGACACCATCTAAAATGGCAGCACACGCGCAAGAAATATCAAAAAAATATAACTTGGAATTATTAATATTAGAGAAGGAAGATATGATCTGTGAAAAAATGCATGCCTTACTTTCAGTCTCTCAAGGTAGTATCCAGCCTCCTAAAATGATTATCCTAAAATATATAGGAGATCCGGCTAATAAGTATCTTACAGCATTTGTAGGAAAAGGCGTCACTTTTGATAGTGGCGGAATCTCCATAAAACCCAGTTTAAACATGAGTGAAATGAAAGATGATATGGCTGGAGGAGCTGCAGTCTTAGGCGCAATGGCTGCTATTGGGCAATTAAAACCGAAAGTCAATATAATAGGTGTTATTCCTTGTGTCGAAAATATGCCTTCAGGTAAGGCTTATAAACCTGGAGACGTAATTTATTCTATGAGCGGCAAAACCATAGAAATTATTACTACAGATGCTGAAGGAAGGTTAATTCTTGCTGATGCTATTACCTATGCGAATAAGTTAGGAGCTACTCACATTATTGATATAGCGACATTAACTGGTGCTTGCGTGGTTGCTTTAGGAAATGTGGCCTCCGGTATCATGACAAATGATGCTACACTTTGTCGACAAGTTCTGCAAGCAGCGGCTGAAACAGGAGAAAAGATGTGGGAACTTCCTAATTTCAGTGAATATAAAAAGGATATACAAAGCAATATTGCTGATCTAAAAAATTCTGGTGGCCGCATGGCTGGAGCTATTACCGCAGGTTCATTTATTGAAGAATTTGTTGAGAATGCATCATGGGTACATATCGATATTGCTGGCACTGCAAATGTTGAGAAAGATGACGGATATATTCTTAAAGGTGGTACTGGGGTTGGAACAAGAACTTTAATTCAATTAGCACAGAATATGAGCCAAATATGACAGCAGATCTACATATTCATACTACAGCTTCTGATGGACGATTTACCCCTGAAGAAATTTTAAAACACGCTATTGATGCAAAACTATCTTATATTGCCATTACGGATCACGATACTGTAAATGGTTTACTAGAGCTATATGAAGACAACAATAGGATTGATTCCATTTGTCTAATCCCCGGCATTGAATTCACTACAGATTTGCCCAAAAATGAAGTTCATATTCTAGGATACCATATTGATATCTATAATGAAGAGCTACGCAAACAATTAGATATTTTAGTAACCCATCGCCATGAACGCACAAAAAAAATTATTAAAAGACTCAAACAATTGGGTTATACAATTGATTACTTACGTGTAATCGAATTAGCACAACACGCTACCTCTATCGGCAGACCACATATTGCTAGAGCATTAGTAGAAAAGGGGTATTTTTCTACAGTATCTGAAGTCTTTACCACCTTACTAAATAAAGACGGAGCTGCGTATGTACCCCACTATATGCTAACGCCATTACAAGTTATTACTTTAATAAAAAATGCTGGTGGCATCCCAATATTGGCCCACCCTGGTTTAGTTGGTAATGATACTATTATTCCAGATTTAATTCATCATGGTCTTTTGGGCCTAGAAGTTTATCATCCTACCCATGATCAAATGCAAACACAGAAATATTTAGATATGGCAAAACAGTTTCAGTTATTAGTAACAGGTGGGTCAGATTTTCATGCTGTTCCTAATCGATTCCCTGAAGAACTAGGTTTATTCACAATCCCCGCAATATTAGCTAAGGAAATAAATAAATATAAATTAAACAATCGTTCATACTAACGAATTATAAAAATATTCCTAGCCACTGAATCGGGTGACTAGGAATATCCATATTGACTTCATCCTTGCTTCTTACGATATTTCTTCAAAATAACATTGCAATTATTTTTTTCTTGACAACATCTCGAAAGATGTTTATTTTTATTTATGAACCCTTGTATCAATATATAAAAAATATAATATAAAAAGTAGGAGGCTACCCGATGGATATCATCGCATTAGTGGGGCCAAGCGGGACTGGAAAAAGTCACCGAGCATTAATTGTAGCACATGAACATCATATTGATACAATTATTGATGATGGTTTACTAATTAAGGATAGTAAAATTATTGCTGGTCATTCTGCGAAAAAAGAAGCTAGTAAAATAATGGCCGTAAAACGAGCAATTTTCATGGAAGCCGACCATGCTCAAGAAGTGAGAGAAGCTATTCAGAAGGTAAAGCCAACCCGTATTTTAGTATTAGGCACTTCAGTAAATATGGTAGAAAAAATTGTTCATGTATTAGAACTACCAGAAATACAACAAATTATTATGATCGAAGATATCGCTACAGCCGCAGAAATTGCAAAAGCTAGAGAAAGTAGATTAAAAGAAGGCAAGCATATAATTCCTGTACCAACAATTGAGCTAAAACCACATTTTTCAGGTTATTTGATTGATCCATTAGAAATCTTTTTTAAAAAGCCTAAGAAACGAAGGCATAAAATTGGTGAAAAATCAATTGTACGCCCAACCTTTAGCTATTACGGAAAGCTACTTATCTCAGATGCCGCAATAGCCACAATTGTCGGGTATGTGGCCACAATTGATCCGGAAATTCCCACCACAGGTCAAATCAATATCAAAAATTCTCACGACAAAGAAACTGGAATTTCGATTCAACTTGATATAACTGTTCGTTACGGTAATTCCCTCAAGATCATTGCACACGAAGCTCAAAAACGTATTAAAAGTATGGTAGAACATATGACTGGACTATTAGTAAAAGAAGTAAACATTTCTGTCAAACGACTTAGTTTAGAATAACTTATTTTCTTCTCACTTTTTATTTTTTATTTTTGGAAAAAAGTAAGCTGGATAACTTTCTTGATTGCGGAATAATTCTGGACAAAAACCGATTGGATTCTTTGGCTCTTCTGGATTTTTACGTTGTACGGCAGTGAGCAGGAAACTAATTTGATTGACATGTTGAACTAATTGAATGGCAGATCCCTCTGGAGTTTCACCATAAAAACAAATCAGTTTTGGATTAAAATAACCAATATTATGTACTGTAAATTGTACAGTTTGACCAAAGTTTACTAACTTAATGCCAACTTCATGTTCCTGATTAAGTCCTTTATCAAACTCATCCATATAGTGACTTAGTTGTCTAAAAAAATCACTGGCAAGTTCTAAGTTTTCTCCGTCTAATATTACATTTTCACTAATATTACTTTCTGAAGAATTCATTTTATTGTTCCCCCCCTTAATCACATTATATGGATCACATAAGATCAACATGCTATAAATAAATATAAAAAATAAGAGTGCTTGAAAAGCACTCTTATTTTTTATATTTATACTTATAGCCCTAACTTTGCTGAAGCATTATTTTTAAAAAGATTCTGCTTTCTAATATATTCTCGTACCATCTCAACACTCCGATGACCTGTTTGCCTCATGATATCATCTAAAGATGCTCCATTAGCAGATGCTTCGGTAGCAAAACCAGCACGCAGACTATGCCCGGAATATTCCCCTGCTGGTAGTCCAATTTTCTGAACATACTCCTTTACAATCCTGGCTACAGAATGGGAAGATGCTAATCTCTTTTTCGAGACTTGACCATATTTATTGATTTGGCGAAAAAGCGCTCCCTCTTTAATTTGAGCCGCTTCGATCCAATCTTGTAAAATTCGAACTGGACAAGTATCTGGATTGGAACCATAGGCAATCCCTTTTTCCATCCCTGCACCTTCCTGATCTGTTTTCGATTTACGAAGAAGAACCCTAATTCCTTCTCTTGTAAAGCGAACATCCTCAATATTTAAGGAAATTAACTCAGACCGACGAAATGCTCCAGAAAATCCGATTAATAATAACGCACAATCGCGAAGATCTCTTATGTCATCTTTTTTCTCACAAAAATGCTGTATGTCTTCAGCTAAAATAGGATTTTTTTTATTACGCATAATACCTAATTCACGCTTAATGCCTTTCATTGTATCCATTACAATTTTAGCCGACGTCGGAGAATCATAACCTGCTGTTGCATGCGCTTGGCTAATTGTGCTCTTTTTACGAGCTATAGTGCTAGGCCTCTTATTTCCTGCAAATAAGTACGACAAATACGCCACGACTGTCTCCGATTCCGCTGGCAATGAAGATACTTTATTCTTCTTACACCAATCAGAAAATTCCTTCCAATCGGAAAAATATGCTTTTCTAGTATTTTCCGCTTTAGAATTAATAATTAATCTTTTTCCTTGTTCTATGTATGAATTATATAATTCAACTGAAATTTCCTTTTTAGTATCCATTATACTATTTTTCACATTTAATCTCCTTTTTCGTATTTATCAATATACGATAATCTTAAATTATCGTATATTGAGTTTTTATTTTATTTTATCCCAATAAAGAGGAGTCGTCAATTTCTTTTTAGCAATTTGCTTGAGATTTCTTCTTATTTGTAGTAAAATTATAAAATCCTAATTTTACTACAAATAAGAAAGAAGTGATATACAGTGAATTATTCTTGTAAAGTTAACTCCAAAGGACAAATAACCATTCCGTCGCAAATTAGAAAACTATTATCAATTCAAGAAGATGACGTATTGCTCGCAGAAAAGACCGATGAAGGAGCTATTGTGTTAAAAGGTGGAAAAAGCGTTAATTTTGATAAAGATACAAACAGTTTACTACGAGTTCTGGAAGAAACATTTTCTGTCATGAAAAAGAGGGAGAAGATCACTGAAGCTCAATGAGCTTGAATTCTTAAAAGATATGGAGGTTATTTAATATGAATCAAATTCTCATGGATGTATCTATTTTGAAATCTCATCTAAATGGGTGTAAAGCCACTATTGATTTTTTACGCACAGTGGCGCAAAGTAATGCTCCTTTGCCTGCCATCTCCGCAATTACAGAAATGGAGCTTCATACAATTCCTCAACTCGACCCTGCAGTAATTACCAAGCTTCTCACTACTACGAGAATTTTCCCTTTATCTTCTTCCATTGCCCAAAAAGCAGGAAACCTAAAAATACAATATCCTGAAACAACTACCGAACATGCAATTGTTGCTGCTACCGCTTTAGAAAATGGCTTTCCTCTTATTACCTTTGATGTCAATGCATATAGAATTTTCCCAGGGTTAATTATTTTTAATATACCGGAGTAGTAGTAACATATATGTAACGATGGTTATTACTCTTGATTTAGAAAGTTAAAAACCTTTTTATAATCTTAAATAAGTTTTGCATAATACCTGAGGAAGAATAATAAAATACATCAATGAATAATCTTATAATTCTGAATTTCAGGAGGGCATTTATTTATGTATAAACAAATATGGTGTGAGCATGTAGAAAAAATTGCAAAGTATATCACTGTAGAATATCATTTTGAAAGTGAAACGAAGAAACTACGAATACAATCGTGGCTTTGTCCAGAATGCGGAGTCCACGGAGCGAACTCAGAAATTATAGTTCCCATTACGATAAATAGATAACGGTTCTTATCATTAAAACAAATTAGCAATTTAACATAACTTGTGTATAATAATTTTAGCAAGAGAAACGAACTAAGTTCTGACTACACTTAGTTCGTTTCTCTTGCTAATCTAATGTTATCTGATGCAACAGGTATTTTCAAAAGTTGCCCGGGATATATTTGTGTATTATTGTCTAATCGATTCACTTGCTTAATCGCTGCAATCAAACTACGAATATCATCTTTATCTGTAACATATCTTGCAGAAATAGTCCACAATGAATCTCCTTTATTAACATCAATAATTTGATATGTGGCACATGACAAATATTTGTTAGAAAACTCAAAACTAGTATCATATAAAAATATAGACGCAATTAACAATATTATAAGCCAAACGGTATCTATTTTATGCACTATACAATCCTCCGAACGTATGTTTGTTTTTTGTAATCTCATTTTAACACAGTACATATGTTCGGTCAAGAGTAATGATTAATAAAAACGAACAAACGTTTGCGATTTTAATTAATTATTGTTATAATGATAATAATATTGAAATTATACTCATTATAACCAATGTTTATTTTGATTTAGGAGATGAAGTTGTGAATAAAGAAGATTTATTAACATCTAGGCAAAGCCAGATTTTAACCTATATTAAAAACACATTACGCGCAAAGGGTTATCCCCCCTCAGTAAGAGAGATTGGTAAAGCTGTTGGTTTAAGTTCTAGTTCCACTGTACATAGTCATTTAGCAAAAATCGAAGAAATGGGTTTTATACGCCGTGATCCTACTAAACCTCGAACGATTGAAATCTTGGGAGAAACACCATGGAAGCAGGAAACATTTGTTTCAGTACCATTAGTTGGTCGTGTTACCGCAGGGCAACCTATTTTAGCTATTGAAAACATCGAAGAAACATATGCGCTTCCCAAAAATTTAATTGGTAATAACGAAAATATCTTTATGCTTACAGTCCAAGGAAATAGCATGATCAATGCAGGTATTTTAGATGGAGACTATGTTTTAGTTAATAAACAGAAGACCGCTAATAATAATGATATTGTAGTTGCTTTACTTGATAATGAAGAAGCTACTGTAAAACGCTTTTTTAAAGAGAAAGAGTTTATACGATTACAGCCCGAAAATGACAGTATGTCTCCCATTTATTCTCGCAATGTATCAATACTAGGTAAAGTAGTTGGTATATTCCGCAGTATGTAACAATATAGGTTCCGATAAAGAATAGTCAAAGGCAACTACTTATTAATATAGGTAGCTGCCTTTGACTTATTCTTATTCAATTATTAATTTTTAATATTTCAGCAGCAGCTCCCATCGTTCCAACTATAGCATGTTCTAAGGTTAATCCACCTTGTAAGTAAACGATGTACGGCGGACGCAAAGGACCATCAGCACTTAATTCAATCGATGCACCTTGCACAAAGGTACCTGCAGCCATAATAATCGCATCCTGGTACCCTGGCATTGCACTAGGCTCCGGCCGTACATGAGCATCTACCGGAGAATATTTTTGAATCCCCTGACAAAATGCTATTAATTTTTCTGGTGAGTCAAGTTGGATCGCTTGAATAATATCACTACGTTCTTCAATAGGAAGAGGTAATGTCTTATAACCTAATAAAGAAAAAAATACAGAAGCAAATATAGCCCCCTTAACAGCTTGGGCTGTAGTATGTGGCGCCATAAACATTCCTTGAAATAGAAGGCGATTATCAACAAGTGACGCACCTAACTCACTTCCAATACCTGGCGCAGTCATTCGATAAGCAGTTTGTTCAACCAATTCTTTTTTTCCGACTATATATCCACCTGTTGGAGCAATACCACCTCCAGGATTCTTAATCAATGAACCTGCCATAATATCAGCACCAACAGCAGTTGGTTCTAAGACATCAACAAACTCACCATAACAATTGTCAACAAAACATATACATTCAGGATCAATCTTCTTTACGTTAGCGCATAATTCCTTTATGTCATCAATCGTTAAAGGTGCTCGCATACTATACCCTCGAGACCTTTGAATCAAAACCATTTTAGTATTAGGTTTCATAGCTCTAGCAATATTTTTTATATCTACTCCGCTATCAATCATAGGAAGTTCTGAATAACCGATACCAAATTCTTTTAAAGAACCAGGCGAGGAACAAGTATGCCCAATAACAGTTTGCATGGTGTCGTAAGGCGCTCCTGTAAGGGATAATAGTTCCTGTCCAGGACGTAGTAAACCAAAAAGCACAGTAGCTAATGCATGGGTTCCAGATACAAATTGAGTACGCACCAATGCTTTTTCTGCTCCACAAATGTCAGCCCAAACCTCTTCTATCTTTTCTCGTCCAGCGTCATTATAGGCATAACCTGAGGTGGTACGAAAGTGATAATCAGATACTCTGTGTTTACGAAATATTTCTAGAACTCTAGTAGTGTTTTTTTCGGATATTTCATCTACTCGAGTAAATGAAGAAGTTGCCTGCTGTAATGCTTGTTTACGTATTTCTAGTATTTCTTCACTAAATTTAGTCATTCTTGCTCTACTCCTATAGTATATCGATTAAAATAATTAGTTTGGTCCGGAGACAGTGAAATAATTACATAGATACCATCTTCGCGATACTCCGTAGAATGAACATTTGATATGTCATATAGCTTAGATATCACATTACTTTCGTCATATGGTATCAGCAAATGCATCTCAATGGTTTTCTGCTTTATAGCGTCTTCAATTAATAATAACAGTCCTTCAACACCATGACCACGCAAAGCAGAAATCATGACACTATTTTCTGTTTTTAAAAGAGCACTTACGCTATTCGGATCTCCTATTTTATCTGCCTTATTAAAAATTGTAATTAATTGTTTTATATCTACATTCAATTCGTGTAAAACCTGAAAAACAGCATGACTTTGTTCTTGATATTGAGGATGACTAACATCAACAACATGCAGGAGAATATCAGCTTGTACAACCTCCTCTAAGGTAGCACGAAATGCAGCAATTAATTGGTGTGGCAACTTTTGTATAAAGCCAACTGTATCAGTAATTAAGGCTTGCTGGCCATTTGTTAACGTAATGTTCCTAGTTGTTGGATCAAGCGTTGCAAATAATTTATCCTCGGCCAATACTTCCGATGCCGTAAGCAGGTTAAGCAAAGTCGATTTCCCTGCATTTGTATAGCCAACTAAAGCGATCGTAGGAATGCGAGTAATTTCTCTACGTTTACGATGCAAATTACGCTGTTTTTTTATATATTCAATTTGTCTTGTGATATCATTTACGCGGTCTCTAATTCGACGTCTATCTACTTCAAGTTTGGTTTCGCCAGGACCTCTAGTACCAATACCACCGCCTAAACGAGATAATACTAATCCTTGTCCACCTAATCTGGGTAAATTATAGCGAAGCTGGGCTAATTCAACCTGCAATTTCCCTTCATGAGATCGAGCACGCTGCGCAAAAATATCTAAAATTAGCGCCGTACGGTCTAAAACTTTAACCCCCAAAGCTTTCTCAAGATTGCGCTGCTGCGCAGGTGATAACTCATCATCAAAAACAATGAGATTTGCATTCTTTTCCTGACTCAGCAAGCTAAGCTCCTCCACTTTTCCACGTCCAATAAATAATGCTGAATCTGGGCGATCCCTCTTTTGCCAAGTCATACCTAAAACTTCTGCACCAGCCGTCTCTGCTAATTGTGCCAATTCCTTTAATGAATCAGTAATTTGCCACTTTCCTTGCCTCTCTAGACCAACCAATAGAGCCCTTTCAGTTTCTGCAATAGCACTCGTTTTATTATTTAAATCGAGTTGACGCTCAATTTGCGCAGTTAAATATGTAATGTCCAGCTCTATGAAGTCTTCCATGGACAAAGGGCCAATCATTTGAGTATTAAATTGATCATTTTCAATATTGGTAATAATACCAAAACTTGCTTGTATCTTCCCCTCTTTGCGTCCCAGTGTAGCCATTAGATCAAAGCGCATTTCCTTTAATGAAGCTACGTCTACCCCACTAAGTTCCGTCTCCCCGCTAGGATGAGTATGAATACATCGAATACCACTTAATCGATTGACAGAACGCCGCCCATCAATTTCTGGCAATGTTACGGTATATACATCGCCAACTGCTACACAAGTAACTTGTCCTTTTCTGGTAATATATACAACCAGTTCTCGATTCAGGTCATCTGTCAGATCGATTAATTTTTGAGCTAATTCACTTGTTATGACTTGCCCAAAGGGAATAGTAAATTCATATAATTCTTCAAGTCTATTAATAGTACTTTTTCGTATACCATTGACCTCTCCATATATAGTCGCCAATTTATTTCACACTCCTTCGGACCTATTCCATTTTACTAGATGAATAAGTCCAGTAATTCACTTTTTTGAGGACACTATTGATTATACTACATATTACCACAGACAAATAGGAAAAGGTATCTCTCCTAACTTTCTTATTATGAATAGCTCCTTTTGTTGTTATGCACAAATAAAAAAGTAATACCTTCTATTTGCAGAAGGTATTACTTTTATTCATTACTTGGTTAACTGATTTGATAACATTTTAGTACCAATACGCACTATTTTATCTTCCGCCTTAAATTCATCATAAGCCAAATGCTCTCGTTTAACTTCCTGTCCATTAGCAAACACAAGCCTATAGGTTGTAATCTGAAAACCTTTTTCTCCTGCGTACTCTACTACTTGGCTTCCTAATTCAAGAGCAGGATCTTGCTTAATAATCGTATTAGGTTCTAATACTTTTTTATTTGTACCGATAATCCGTATATCTGAAAGAGTAGGATTATTTTTCCCAAAAAATTGGACGATAATCTCCTTTTCTAGAATCTCTGTCGTAATATAAATATTAGAACCTGTTGTATTTTTAAATTTAAAATCCAAAAGGTTATCTGCAACAGCGGCATCTTGCCCTAAAGGAACATAGGCTGGCGGGCGAAAATGCGATGTTCGTTCTTCAATACTCATATTCGCTAATAACGCCGCGTTATATAAAGTACTACTTACTTGACATACACCTCCACCCCAATCTAAAACTAGCTTACCATCAACAAGAACAGGAGCTTCCTTGTAACCATTTTCAGATAGGCGCTCTCCTACATTTTTATTGAAAGAAAAAACTTCATCTGGACGAACTAAAATGTGATTCACATTCTTAGCAGCAAGGCTAATATTTTTAGAACGATTTTCATTATAAGGATCAAACTCTGTTGTGTATATGGAAAGTAAACTATCCACTTCAGCTAAATCCTTCGATGAAATTTTAGGAGCTATTTCATAGACCGTTAATTCAAGACTAAAAGGAATACGAGTATGTATAATAACATTCAAATCAAGCCAGGTCTTTTCTAAATCAACTTTATGACCATTCTTTTCAGGCTGAATATTGACATTTGAATTTTGATATATTAATGAAGCATCTTCTGGGCTGCTATTGATAGTATCTGCAATTCTATTAAGAATTGCTTCTAACTTATCATGATTATAATTTAAAGATAATGGAATTGTATATCCATAATTTACTGCTATGAATTTTTCTTGTAAACGTTTAACTATATTGCCGAGGCGACCTATATTATAAGCTTGCTGCACAAGATCATCTGCTTTGATTTCTAGATCAATATCATTTGCATTAATCGACCATTTTTGCGCCTTATATGTTAAAAAATTGGGTGAATTAGCTGTTTGATTTTTGATATTTATAATTACTTTACTTTTTGCTTCATCAATTGACAGTCCTCCCACAGGAATATCACCTATAAAAACTCCTTCATAGATACTATCACTGACATCAAACGCTGTAGTGGTGGCAATGAATCCAGTTAAACTAAATAGTATAATAATACTAAGGAACAGTATTATATTTTTAATACGTTGATTTATTGTAATACTCATAGTTAGTAACTCCATTCCAATTATTCAATTAGCTAACAAGAGAACAAATCCCCGCCAATAGAGGGGATTTGTTCATAATTTGATAATAAAAACCACTATAATTGGAGAGATATCTATTTTAATTTTATTGAATATTCATTGTCAATTCTACAAAACTACCCGTTAGTTTTGCTTTTTGCAACACTTCCTCAGTAATTTCACCACCTTCCTCTACGATTAACAAACCATTGTCTGTTTCAATACGGCGACTAGCTTTTTTACCAAGTAAGTATTTACGATTTTTTTCGTCAAATTTTCTAGCAGAATCATCATTAGCAACGCTCTTTACCTCATCTGCTTCTTTAACTTGAGTAGCAGATGGTTTCGCTTCTAAATTAACAGAAGTACTTTCGGAAGATATTGCAATAGTAGCTGTTGTTGATCTTTCTACTACCGTTTCATGATCATCTGAAACAAAAAGCACGTCTTTACCAAAAGTTAAAATTTGCTTAGCCTCAATGCTCGTAGTACCTCCATTAAGGTCTTCGATTTCACAAGACACAATTTTCCCTGAATTATCAACAAAAAATTCCGTCACCTTCCCTTGAATTCGACCGTTTTTAGTCAGTACTTTAGTTCCAATAATTTTTAGATCAGCCACAATGAGCTTCTCAACTTCTGGTGCATCTGCTAACGTTAATATTGCATCGCTATTTTCTATAGTTATTGCGTATTCGCCTAATCCAGTAGCAGCTGCTAAAGGTAAAAATTTAGCCCCCCAATACCATTTAGAATCATCAATTAATATCGTTACAGAACCATCTGCAGGATTAATAAGAAGGCTTTTAACCGTCCCAAGCTCAGTACCTTCCACGATGCTAATAACTGGCAATCCAATAATTTCAACACTTTTCTTCATAAATAGCGCTCTCCTTATTTATCATTTAATATCCTCTTATCATTCATCGAAGCGGTTAGTCGATTTCTTAACCTTTTATCACTCCACTTCGCAAAGAGCTTTGTTACCTCTATATTTTTATTAATTACTTTAATTCTTCCAATATAGTATCTCTTCTTTAAATATAAATTTACTAATTTAAGTTATAAAATCATATAAAAAATAGCACCTACCCATAATGCACTGTGCTAATTACAATTCTCAATTGAATCGGCAACCTGGCAATCATAGGATTATCCCCCTTAGACCCATAGCTTTGCGTCCCCACCTTTGGATGAGTTTGCTAAATATTCATTTTTAAAATATGTCAAATATCAAAAGAAGTTTATCATTATTTTTGTATTTTTTCTAATCGTGCTACTTAAAATATATGGTAATATTATGTCAGGTTTCGCCATTCACGAAATTCAGAATCAATTTCTTTTAGTACAGATCCCGGAATATTATTAAAAGAAATATCCCCTAAGCGATGCTGAAGTAAAATATTTTTTACAATACGTAAATAGGCAATTGTTTTAATAAATTCCAAATCAAACATAGTGTTTTTTTGTACTCCTGGCAGCTTTCTGGCTTCGCAAAAAATATTAATTGCCTCATTGTATTGTCCACTGTTTTTTAGAATAGTGCCAATTTCCATTACCAAGAATGGTGCCACTTCACTATTCGAGTATAAGCCCAAAGCTTGGCGAAAAACAATAAGCGCTTGAATAAAATTACGCTGTTCTTTATATGTAAATGCAGAATCGATTAAGCTATCTAAATCCTTGCAAGACGAATCAACCGCAGTAATGGATAACTGTAATTCATCTTCTACTTGTACCATCTTATTTTTCTCCCCTAATGCAAACTTCCGATCTTCATCATTCAGCTCATAAAGCCTTTCTATTTCTCCCTTCTTGTACACTGGTTTGACAATTTGTTTCTCTGATTCAAAGTCAGAAGCTAACGGGTCTAATATTGATACGTCAGTAGCTGCTCTATCCGATGACACCTTATTTTCTAACAGTAATACTTGATTAGTATCATTTTCTTCTGGTATCATTATCTGCTCTTTTAAATCAAACTCAATGTCAATCTCATTTTCCGCACTACTTGTAGAAGCTACAATGGATATTGGTACAGTTGTAATTTCTACAATTTTTATTTTTTCACACAACTCTCTATAATCTTTGGGTTCAACTTCATTTATTATACTTTTAGTCTCAGACTCTCCTCTACTCTCTTTAGAATACATTTTAAATTTTTCATTATATTGTGCAATGCTATATGCGAAGCCAATTGCGACGAACGCTAACGTGCCTACAGTTCCTACTACACCAACAAATCCAATAATAATACGTGGTATAACGATATTGACTAGAAGTGCACAACATACACATAAAATAAGAGGTTTTAGATTTAGCTGAACATTCAGTAGCTTATTCATTAAGAAGTATAAAAGACATGCAGAAAAGATAATGGATAATGACGTAATTACGATATATTGCATCAAACCCCACCATAAATAAAATTATTTGAATTTAACATTCTAATTATGAATATTTTGTAGAATATTAGGATATCTGCTTATATTATATACTCATCTAATAAATTCCTCTTTTTGCTATTAATAAATACTAGGAAATTCAAATACGGCCACCTTGCTGTCCCTTTATCTTATAAATAATACGTTTCTTTCTAGGCTTATGACATAATATACAATAACCTTTTTCAAAAGATTCTTGTCTTAATAATAAAGGAGTACTTAATAGGTTTTGTTGACTAACAGATATTATCCCATCACGCTTTCCCCATATGTACCCACTTAACAATGCCATAATCACAATTATTCCAGTCCATAACATTATAATCTCCCTTTCTGATAATACAATATTGTAGTATATAAAACAACAGCACCTACAAATACTGCAGGAAATACTTCTTCGTTAATTAGCCAAGAAATTAATAAAGTTAAAACAAATAATAAAAAGCATTCTACCTTGCCGATACGATGAGCCCAATTACGTTGCCCAACTAACTCATCTTTATAATCATCGATATAATCATCTATTAATTGTATTGAAATAACAAAAAAAAATGAAAATAACATCATCTTCCATCCTAAAAGAAAAGCACCCGCGATAAATATTATACTAGACTCTTGAAACCCATTAAGCCGACTGGGAAAATAACTTCTTAAATCATGGAACATACCAATTATATAACTAGCTAAAAACAGGGAAATACTGATTGAAGTATTTAAACTTGCTGCCAAAGCAATTGATACCATCGCATATAACATACTACCGCTTCCTAAATTTCTTGCGAGATTTTTTTCAGACTTATCCATATCTTGATCCAAATAATCATCAGCTATTTTAATTGCAATGCCAGAAAATATTACAGAAAACATTATACTAATAAATTCACACATTACGTGCAACACAGGACTTCACCTCTTTTAAACCCTGACTTAGCAATGCTGATATCGGAATAATCGTAGCTTTTGGAAAAGTCGAAGTCAACTGTACGAGATTCTCTTTAGCAAAAGGTACATCAATCTTATTTGCTAAAATTGCATATGAATTGCGAAATAAACCATAATTGTATATTTCACGATCTACAGTACTAGGATTATTTACATATTCGTTAGTGATATAAGATAAATCAACAACATGAAATATAAAATCTGCACAGCGCATTAAACTGATTGTTTGAGCCATACCACGACGAATTTTCTCTTCCTGATGTATTTTTTCACCTATCCCACAAGTATCTGTAAGTTTGAAATTTACTGTTGTTTTTCCAAGAGTAATTTTAAGCAATAGTGATTGCAAAGTTTTTGTTTTATGTATTGCACTGCCACAGAGCTCTTTCTTTGCATCTTCAATAGAAAAATGTCGACATGTGATTAAATCATCATATGTACGAAAGGTCACGTCTACTGTTTTTATGCCAATATAAGAAGCAAAATTGAGAGTAAACATAGTTTTACCTGAATTGGGTCTACCAACCACAGTAAGTTCTCTCACACTTTTACCTCCTTCAAATCAATAGGTTCAATTAATATTAGCTCTTGCCGAGTTATACTCGTTTTTGACATTAATCTAACAGCCTGATGACGAATTGCTTTTTCAATCATATTGCGAACAGTCCTAGCATTACCAAAGTTGTCGTTATTACTGCTGTGCTGTAGTAATAACTTTAATAACAATGTTTTAGCGTCTGCCGATAAGGTATATTGTCGCTTGACACATAGTTGTTCTGCTATATGTAAAAGCTCTTCTTGATTATAGTCTGGAAAATCAATATGTAATGGAAATCGCGATCGTAAACCCGGATTGGTTTGTAAGAAGAATTCCATTTCCTTTTGATAACCAGCTAGAATTAAGATTAATTCCTCTTTATGATCTTCCATTGATTTTACGAAAACGAATTATTAAAGACCTATAAATATAGATAAATTCCATCATATATGTATAAAAAAATGACGTTTTAAATATATAGTTTTGAGCTTATATTCTTTGATGTACTTTTATTAATTTTCTTATTGTATTTTTACTATATCGTGTTGAATACTTATCAAATACTCATACAGAAACAAGAACAGTCTTTTTTTATTATTATCCAAAAGTTTGCTAAAGGTATCCCAAAGGTTCTTTTATAAATTAATAAGTATTTATCCTTCATGATACTCACCCTTTTATTCAACTATCATATAATGTATTAACCGACGATAAAGGAGGAGTACTTATGGGTCTAGGTTTTGGAGGCGGTCGTAATGGCTTCGGCGGTTCCGGCTGTATTATTATCATAATTATTATTTTATTATTTTTCTGCTGTGATAACGATTGTTCTCCAAGCTGTTAAATTCTTCAAGCTAATCCGCCAAACCATTTCCTCTGCAACCACGTTTCCACCAAAACGTGGTTCATTTTTTTACATTGTTAAAAGCGCCCTACGGGGCGCTTGGCAACGATGATATTAATACCAATCATGATTACATTTATTACACTTACATTCCTGATCAAAGTCATAACTACACCATGGGCACTTATGACAATCTTTGTGGCATTTATTATGACATTTAGGACACTCACATTGATCATGCGCATCATGACCGCATTTAGGACATTTATGCCAATCTTTCTTACAATCATGATGGCACTTTGGACATTTGCATTCATCATGGATATCATGATCGCATTGAGGGCATTTATGCCAATCTTTCTCCCACTCATTATGACACTTTGGACACTGATGGTGTATTTCAACATGACATTTGCAATCACGCTGGGACTCAAAGCTACTCATTATCTCACCTCTTTCCACAGTATTTAATATATACTATGTAAATTGAGCGAAATGAGTGCCAATTATTAAAATAAACGTCCACTACAACGTGTACCTTACCTTTTACATATTTACTTGCACTATCATCATGAAACTTACTTTTACGGTAGTTCTCGTATTTTTCATGTATTTATTCTTTATACATCCCCTTTAATAAAATAAAAATACCGGCACTCATATTAGTAATACTCGATAGTATCAGCTTCCTTTCATGGGTAGCCATTTATTTTTTTCACCATATATATACTTGTTTAGCTGGTGTCAAAGTACTTTTTCACAATAGCAGTACCATCTCATTACAACAATGTTTATTAAAACTTTTTAACCAATAAACCTACAGAGGAGACTTCGCTATCAACAACATATGAATTACAAAGCCTGCCAGAGTATCTATATTTCATAATAACTGGTATTTTCAACATATCAAAACCTGTCTACTTTTTTAGCTGGAGCACCAGCTACTGACGTCCAAATACTTCGTAGTAAATCCTGAGTTGAGCCCTTGCTAAGTGCCGGTTGTAGTTATTTACCGCTTCTTTTCCGGGCTGATTTAGCATTTTCCAATGTACTTTTATTTCTTTTAGTTTTTCTGGCGATATTTTAGTTCGATTAGTATTTTTGGTACCTTCCAAAATCTTCGCCTCCGATTCAAATTGTGCTCATTACAGTTTATGCTGGATAAGATTGTCCGTTTTACAGTTTTTTTACTTTATATCCTTAGGTAGCAGAACCTTACTTAAAGAAGATAGAGCATTAACAAATGTTTCTTTACACTAAAAACAAAGTAAAGACACGTCTAGCGTAGTTCTTTTAAAACGTAGTTGAGCAAACAATTCTTGCTCACAATGAAAACTAGAATTTTAAAAACATAAACAAACATATTTTTACTCTCTATAAACTGAATTGTACCTTCTTGAATTGGTTATTTTATAAAACGTCCAATTCAAGAAGATACAATTCAATAATAGGTAGGCTATATATTTAGCATTTATTTACACTTTTCTCATTAGTAATAGCACCACTACTAGTTTTAGAACCTATCAATTAGGAGTAACTGATGCGTATCAACCTCATGTGATACTTTCTGTAAAAAAATCGTTTTCTATGCTTGTGTCAATATAACTAGACAATGATTTATTGGCTGTAACTAAAATCATTAGGGAACTTTTAGATTTAAAACTCGAATTCTGTTATATTAATTAAATTATAAAAAATACTGCTAGCGTTTGCCCTTTGCAATTCTTAGTTATTAAGTAATTTTGATGTTTATCTTTGCATATCTTTAATATTGGAATAGTTTTAAAAAACTTATTACTCAATAAATTCTCTTTATTTTATGCTATGCATAAGATACTATACTGCGCAACAATAAAGTTAATTTACAATCATTTTTTTTCAAGTTAAACTAATAGACAAAAACACATAACACTATTCCAATAATAATAGATGATATTATGAAATACATGTTTTAGGAGGTTCATATATATGATTGCAGCACTTTACATACGTGTATCTACAGCTGATCAAGCAGAAAAGGGATATTCTCTTGAAACTCAGTTAACAGAAAACCGTAAGAAAGCAAGTGAATTGGGAGCAACAAATTTCGTAGAGTTTATTGATGATGGCTATAGTGGTGAATATATTGATCGCCCTGCCCTCACTCAACTGCGGGATGGATTAGAAAGAAAAGAATTTGACATAGTTGTTATATACGACCCCGATCGATTAGCCAGAAATCTAGCGCACCAGCTTATCATTACAGATGAAATAGAAAAGTCTGGGGGGAAATTGTTCTTCGTCTCGGTCACCTTTGAATCATCGCCCGAAGGAAAATTATTTTATTCTATGCGTGGTGCCATATCCGCCTATGAAAAAGAGAAAATTAAAGAACGTACAACTCGTGGTAAGAAGGGAAAGGCTCGCCAAGGTAAGCTAGTAAATAACGGTCACTGTTTTGGATATGAGTATGATAAAGCTAATAGTATGTATATTATAAATGAAGATCAAGCTGTTATTGTGCGTCAAATCTTTAATTTATGCATCAAAGATAAATTAGGTACCGCCCTCATTAGCAAAGAATTGAATCGTGAAGGGATTCCTGCTCCTCGTGGTAATCACTGGATAGTTTCAAGCATCCATCGAATACTCACGAATACAGCTTATCGAGGTATTATTTACAGCATGAAGCACAAATCCACTAAAACAGGTTTTAATACTCGTAAAATTGAGACTCGCCCTGAATCCGAGTGGATTCCCATCCAAGTACCTGCTATTGTTGATGAAATCACTTGGCACTTTGCGCAAAAACAATTGCAACTAAATAAGGATTTATCTAAAAGAAACTTAAAATTTGACTATCTTTTAAATGGTTTAGTCTACTGTAAACTCTGCAACAGAAAAATGACCATCAAACATTCTGGCAATGGTGATAGCCCTATCAGCTATTACGTTTGCTTAACGCAAGTTAGCACATCCTATATGTATTTAGAAAATGAAAAATGCACAGTTAGGCGTATTCCTGCTGTCATACTAGATGAATTGGTATGGGATAAGTTAAATGAATTAGCAGAAAACCTTGAACTAATAGATCAATATGCACAAGATATTGGCAATCCTAGCGCAGCAGCTAAAGTTAAAAACACTTTAATAAAGCTAAAAGAAACTGAGAAAAAAATAAAAACCCAAAAGGACACTGTTATGCGATGGTTTCGACGACAAATCATTAGTGGCAGCGATGCTGAAAAACATTTAGATGATATCAACAAGCAACTTATTAATATCGAGGTTACAAAAAAACGTTTAAATGATGAGTTGAATCTTCTTACACTTCAAATTAGTCCAGTAAATACTATAAAGAAACTTAAAAATCATTTTAAAGATTCTCAATACTACTCAAATGACGAGCGAAAGGGAGCAGTGCGCACAGTGCTCGAAAAGGTAATTGTTGAACGAATTGACACTACCTATGCCAAAAATAGCAAGCCTGAATTAACGATTGATTTAAAATTTTTATAAATCTTCAGTTTTATACTATGTATGTATGTATTTTTTTAGGTCCTTGTATACTGGTTACTACCAATACATCAATGGATTCTTTCCCAAAATCTTTTTCACCGCCCCGAGCCAAAGAGTATGCTTCGTCAATAAATAAGATGCCACCATATGCTTTCTTTAATTGTTCACGAGTCTTCTGGGCTGTATGCCCTATATATTCTCCAACCAAATCAGCTCTCTCAACCTCAATAAGATGACCACGTTGTAAGATTCCAATCTCACGAAAGATTTGCCCAAGTAGCCTCGCCACAGTGGTTTTCCCTGTACCTGGATTTCCTTTAAAGATCATATGCAGCACTAATGGTTCGGTATTTAATTTTTCTTGTACACGGCGACGCTGAATTTCAATAAATGCATAAATCTCTCTTACCAAGTTTTTCACTTCTGATAATCCGATTAAATGGTCTAATTCATATAAAATTTCTTCTATTCGCTTTTGCCGATTATCGATTTTAGTATGACAAGTAGTTATATTATCTAATTTGCGCAAAGACTTAAACGCCTGAGTTGGTGATATTTCACCATTTCCAACAGCTGTAAAAACATCTTGTGGATAAACATAGGTCATTTAAATCACCCCACCCTATGGTTATAGATGATATACATTATACTCAGAATGCAAGAAACGGTGATAAAAAAATTCTAGGCAAATGCCTAGAATTTTTTATAATAATTTATCAGATTTATTATCTTCTTTTTTTTCATGAGATGTTGATGATAGAGGTCTCAGAGGCGTAATCGTTGATATGGCATGTTTATATACCAACTGCTGTTTACCATCATTTTCTATAATTACAGTAAAATTATCAAACCCCTTAACGACACCTCTCAATTGGAAACCGTTAATAAGATAAATAATTACAGGCAGATTGTTTTCTTTGCGGATTTGGTTTAGAAAACTATCTTGTAAGTTAATAGCTTTATTTAGCATAGTTAAACCCCTCCGATTTTTATTTTTATCTTAATGATTCGATTCTAAGGTTACGTTTTCCTGCAATTTCTTTGTAAATTGTTTCCATCATCTCATTTGTTGTATCGAAATTTTTTACATCAAACCAGATAATATATGGCATTTTCCGATACCAAGTTAATTGACGTTTGGCAAAATTCCTTGTAGCTTGTTTAATGCTGCTAATCGCCGTAGCTAAATCGATTTCTTTTTGCAAGTACTTAACGATTTCTTTATAACCAATACCTTGCATCGCCTGGCAGTTAGCTGGTATACCACTGTTCAACAATTTTTCTACTTCATATACCAAGCCTTGAGACATCATCAAATCGACTCGTTGATTAATCCTTTCATATAATAACTTTCGCTCCATTGTAAGCCCAATAACAACAGCATCATATAAAAGTATATGCTGCTCCATTAGCTTATTTTGGGATACGGTTTCACCACTAAGATAATAGATCTCTAAAGCACGAATGATACGACGTAAATCATTAGGATGCAAACGTGCAGCTGTATCGGGTGATACTGCTGCTAATCGATCATGAAGATATTGATTACCATGTTTTTTCGCTAAATCATCTAATTGTATACGTAATTTCTCATCACTAGGCGTGGGATTAAATTGATAGCCTTCCAATAAGGCTTTTACATATAACCCAGTACCACCTGCTAAAATAGGTATTACTCCTTTTTGATTTATATTCGTAATATGTTGGCTAGCAAGCGCTGTAAAATCAACTACACTAAAATCTGCCTGGGGTTCCAAAATGTCGATTAAATGATGAGTTATATTAGATCGTTCGTCACTAGAAGGCTTAGCAGTTCCAATATTCATATCTTTATAAACCAACATCGAATCACCAGAGATAATCTCAGTATTCAACTTTTTTGCAAGCTCAATGCTCACTTTTGTTTTACCTACAGCAGTTGGTCCTATGACAGCAATCAGCTTTTCCATAATTTAGTTCTCCACCTTAATAACACCATATTGAATGCTACTATATTTTCCACCGTAAATAGTACTAATGCCTAAACGATCAAACTCATTATTGTTGGACGATTCTTTAATAACTACCCTTTTTCTTGCTACTCGGCAGGCTTGTGCAAAAGTACTTTCTGCTATGGGACTATTATCAGCCAAATAACGCAAAGGTTTTAAGTTTGAACTACTATAAATTGGCTGACGGAACATAGGATCAAAGAATACAACATCAAAGCTATTATCAGGCAAATTAATAAGAATGTCATGACAATGTTTACTTTTCACTTGAATACGACGTAATGCCTGATTAACATCTTCTTTTTCATGGGTAAAATGTTGTAAACCGTAACTTGCGACAACGGCAAGAAGAGGTGAAGCTTCAATACCAATGACCTTCCCTGTCTGACCAACTGTAAAACTGGCAACAACTGCATCCGTAGCTAATCCTAATGTGCAATCTAACACGGACATACCTGCAGATAATGACATAGCAGTTATCATATGGTCATTTTTACCATTTTTCAGATTTTCTATTCGCAATTCAGCCATATTTAAATGAAAAAAATACTCACCGCCTATTGTATGGACAATCGGGCCGTTTTTCGTAATGACAACTATATTTTCAACTTGATAGTTGTTTCTTAGTGCGGTAATTGAATGACGATCCCGAGAGATTAAAGGAGCTTGTAATTTTTTTGCTATTTCTTGTGCTAATTCTTCTATTTCGCAGGGAGGAGATTGTATTGTTGTTACTAGTAAGTCCATTACATCACCTATTATCTAATACAAATATTTTGATCTTAATTTATAACAAAGTATCTTTAATGTATAGTCAAGTTGCTTAGAATTTATGTACGTTTAAACATTTTATATAAGTCTTTTGGAGTAAAACGTATCATTGCAGGCCGCCCATGAGGACAAGTATAGGGTAAATTGGTATTACATAATTCTCCAATTAAAGCCTGCATTTGCCGCATATTCAGTGTTTCTCCAGCCTTAATCGCAGCACGGCAGGATGCTATTTGCAGGCAGTGATGACGTAATTCCTGGGGATTCGGATCATGCATGTTTTGAATATATTCTAATATCTGCCTAATCGACGCCTCGGTTTCTGCCAATGGAATATCACTAGGTAATTCAGATAAACGCATGGTATTCGGTCCGGCTAATTCTAACGTGAATCCTAATTTATAGAAAGTATCATGATATTCTGAAATAATATTGATTTCAGTAGTATCAAAATCCAAAAATAAAGGTACTAGTAATTGCTGCGAAGGAATACGCTCTGTATGTTGACTCATTTTATCATAAAGGATACGTTCATGAGCTGCATGTTGATCAATAATGTACAAACCATCAGGACCTTTACTGATAATAAAGCAGTCATCGACTTGTCCTAGAGGATATAACGTAAACTGAGAATCCTCTGTAATTGTTGATATCAGATTAGGAGATGGTGCATCGAATGACATCATTTCTTCCTTCTCTAATGTATCTCGCACTACATTTAGGGGAAGCGGAGTCTCTTGCCAAGAACTTACTACAGGAATAGAAGCAGCATGATAAGAAGCTTTTTTATAGTCATTATTCGTATATGGATTCAAAACAGATTGAGAATACGAGTTGGGAGTAGGTTTAAATTCAACCGTAGCTGCGAGTTGATCAGGAGCATGTGGTGCCGACAAAACCTCTATGACAGCCTTATATACAGCTCTAAAAATTTTTTGTTCATCACTGAATTTAACTTCACTTTTCTGCGGATGAACATTGACATCAATCGTATCTGTGGGAACGCTAAGATCTAAAACTGCCAAAGGATATCCGCTCTTAGGTAATAAAGAATGATACGCATTATCCAGAGCTTTCGCTATTGAACGACTATTGATCACTCTCGCATTGACAATAACAGTTTGCCACTGACGACTACTTTTTAGCAAGGTCGGTTTGGATAAATAACCAGATATTTTTATGTTATCAATTGTATTTTCATAATGAACCGGCAGCAAATCAGGAGCAATTTTTTGTCCATATATATTAGTTAATGTGTCCTGTAACTGATTATTACCAGGAGTAGAAAGAACCAATCGATTATTATTAATCAACTTAAAGGCAATGTTAGGATTGGCTAACGCAATTTTCGTTAAAATATCATGAATATGAGAGCTTTCAGTAGAGGGCGTTTTTAAGAACTTCTTGCGAGCAGGAGTATTAAAGAATAAGTCTTTAACGACAATACTTGTACCTACACTTCCACCTGCTTCTCGGATGTCAGTAGTAATTCCTCCTACCACTTCTACATACGTTGCTAATGATTGATTATCATGAAGACGGGTGGTTAAGGAAAACCTAGACACTGCTGCAATACTAGGAAGAGCCTCCCCACGAAAGCCCAAAGACGTAATTGTTGCTAAATCTTCTGCTGCACTAATTTTACTCGTAGCATGACGTAAAATAGCAAGTTGTGCATCCTCAGAACTCATACCAATACCATCATCTGTTATTCGAATAAAGCCAATACCGCCTTCAGCAATTTCAATTTCGATATTTTTGCTTTGTGCATCAATAGAATTCTCAACCAGTTCTTTTACAATAGAAGATGGGCGTTCTACCACTTCTCCTGCAGCAATTTTATTCGCTGTATTTTCATCTAAGACATGAATAAAGCTCATAATTTACCAGACTCCTGTTTTGCCTGATTTTGTAATTGATAGAGAATATTGATCGCTTCAATGGGAGTAATTGTTGTAATGTCTATTGCTAATAATTCATCTACCGTCGATGACGTGAATAGAGACATGGGAGTGGTGGCAGCAGCAGATTCCGCTACAGAAAGAGAAAGATTTTGTGATTGTACATGATTTTGTTCCAATTCTACTAACAGCTCTTGCGCTCGTTTAATTACCTTTTGTGGTAAGCCTGCTAACTGGGCTACATGTATACCATAGCTTTTATCTGCGCCACCAGGGATTATGCGGCGTAAAAAAACTACATCACTCCCTCTCTCTTTTACTGCCACGGAATAATTTTTAACGGTTTTATGATTATCAGCTAGTTCTGTAAGCTCATGATAATGAGTCGCAAATAATGTTTTAGCTTTAACACGTTCTTTGATGTATTCAATTACAGCGCGAGCAATACTCATCCCATCAAAGGTACTCGTTCCTCGTCCAATTTCATCTAAAATAATTAAGCTTTGCGATGTAGCATGCTTTAGTATTTGTGCAACTTCATTCATTTCTACCATAAATGTACTTTGCCCAGTTGATAAATCATCACTGGCTCCTACCCTGGTAAAAATTCGGTCAACAGGGCTAATGATCGCTTCTCGGGCGGGAATAAAGCTACCGATTTGTGCCATAAGCACAAGTAGTGCGACTTGGCGCATATAAGTGGATTTACCTGCCATATTAGGTCCAGTAATAATCATGATTTCATTACTATGGTGGTTCAAATCACTATCATTAGGAACAAATAACTCCCGTTTTAATAGTCGCTCCACAATCGGGTGACGACCATCTTTAATAGTAATTTCTCTTGTTTGGGTTATTGTAGGTCTAATATAATTATGACGAAAAGCAACTTCACTTAAACTAATAATAACATCCAGCTGCGCTAATTGTCTGGCTGTTTCTTGAATTTCTTTCATATATACTTTAATATGATCCCGTATTTTAGAAAACAGATGATATTCAATCGTAACAATTTTTTCTTGAGCACCAAGAATCTTAGACTCAAATTCTTTTAACTCAGGCGTAATGTAGCGTTCCGCATTGGCTAGGGTTTGTTTTCGAACATAGCTAAGTGGAACTGAAGCTGTATGAGAATGAGTAACCTCAATATAATAGCCAAAAACTTTATTATATCCGACTTTGAGAGACTTAATACCGGTGTTTTCTCTTTCTCTCGTTTCAATATCCTGCACAAATTGTTTACTGTCTCGCGCTATCGTATGTAATTCGTCTAATTCTAGATCATAGCCTCGTTTAATTAATCCACCCTCACGCACAGAGAATGGTGGATTATCTACGATAGCAGTATCGACTAAGGTAACAAGATCGATATGAGTATGCAGATAAAAGTGTAAATTACTTAAAAATATCGTATTGGTTTTTTGTAGCTGCTCTTTGATCGTAGGTAATACCACTAATGAGGATTTTAAGGCAACTAAATCACGAGCGCTTGCAGTACCTACTTCAATACGAGTTAAAATTCGTTCAAGATCATAAATATTAGCTAATGTTTCATGGATGGTTTGACGCAATGTAGGCTTTTCTAAAAGTTCTGCAATAGAGTCTTGCCGCTGTATAATATGAGTTGTATTCATTAATGGGTATTCCAACCACTTTTTGAGCAAACGACCACCCATTGCCGTTTTTGTATCATCTAACACATAAAGCAGGGTATCTTTTTTACCCCCATCTCTTACGTTGCGTGTCACCTCCAAATTACGCATACTGGTCGAATCAATTGTCAAATATTCAAATGTATTATAATTTATAAGTCGATTGATATGTGACAAATCGGTTTTTACAGTCTGGTGTAAATAATATAATAAACAACCAATAGCAGTAAGAGCCACGTCTTCTTGAGGCAAATCATCCGTCATAAAATGCTGCTTTGGTAAATCGCTAACTAGCTTTAGATTATCAATTGCTAACGTTGTATGAGTACAATGAGGTATGCGATTACTAATAA
Organism: Pelosinus propionicus DSM 13327; assembly: GCF_900114615.1. GTDB lineage: Bacteria > Bacillota > Negativicutes > DSM-13327 > DSM-13327 > Pelosinus > Pelosinus propionicus. The sequence continues at coordinate 117,914 of NZ_FOTS01000003.1, forward strand.
AAGTATTTAACTTTTCGATGCTTTCAATTTTGCTTGCTAAAACTAACTCCGTAGGCATTAATCGAAATAATTGGTCATACAATGCTGTTAATCGCTGAGAGCCTAAAAAGGTTGCCCAGAGACATTCACCTGTAGAAATATCGGCAGCAGCAAGAATTAGCTCTTCCTCTTCTTCATATAACACTGCCAGATAATTATTATTGTTATCTGGTAAAAGATTTTCAGCAATTATGGTACCAGGAGTAATAATTTTGATAACCTCACGCTTAACGATCCCCTTAGCTTGCTTTGGATCTTCGACTTGTTCACATATGGCTACTTTATAGCCTTTGCTAATCAACTTCGCAATATAAGTATCTGCTGCATGATAAGGTATACCACACATGGGAACACGTTGCCCGCCATCTCTTGCTGTAAGTGTAATTTCTAATTCACGTGATGCCAACTCTGCATCCGTAAAAAACATCTCATAAAAATCTCCCATACGAAAAAATAAAATTTCATTTTCATGCTGACTTTTAATCTCTAAATATTGTTCCATCATAGGGGTATACTTTATCGTCATAGGTGTTCGCCTCTCTTTCTTGGTGTAGTCGAGATTATAAAAAAGCATGTCGCTATATAAGTAATATTAATCGATTAAGTCTCCCTTTAGTATCCAGGTTTGTGCAGTTGTAATTTTAATATTTGCAAGCTGACCAACTTCCTCTGTTCCTTGCTTGTCCCATAGAACTATCTTATTAGTGGTGGTACGCCCCATAAGCCTGTTCTCATCTCTTTGACTAGGACCTTCCACTATAACAGTTACTGCAGTATCTGTAAATTGTTGATTAATTTCTAAACTTATATCATTCTGTACATCCATTAATTTTTGCAGCCTTTCTTTTTTGACTGCCAAAGGTACTTGATCAGCCATTGCAGCTGCTGGTGTACCAGAACGTTTGGAATACAAAAATGTATAGGAAGCATCAAAGCGAATTTCTTTAAGAAATTCAAGAGTTTCTTGAAATAATTCATCAGTTTCACCAGGAAAACCTACAATAATATCAGTAGTAAGGCTCGCATGAGGAATAGCTTTGCGAATTTTTCTAACTAATTCACGATAATAGTCAGTTGTATAGCCTCTATTCATCATTTTTAAAATGGTATCACTACCTGACTGAACAGGTAAATGAAAATGATCACAGATTTTTTTACTGTTTAAAATCGTATCAATTACCTTATCATTTATATCACGTGGATGAGATGTCATATAGCGAACACGTTCAATGGTTTCCACTTGATCAACAGCCTTAAGTAAATCAGCAAAATCGCCATATTCATTTGTATCATTGCCATAGGAATTAACATTTTGCCCTAATAATGTAATCTCTTTAAATCCGTCTAGTCCTAATTGATGAATTTCCTCTATAATATCAGGTAAGGGGCGGCTCCGTTCACGTCCTCTCACATAAGGTACAATACAATATGTACAAAAATTATTGCAACCATACATAATAGGTACCCACGCTGAAATCTTTCCGCGACGTATTGTTGGTACGTCAGGCGCTAAACGTTCGGCTTGATCCCAAACGGCTAAAACATGATCTTTTGATTCTTCAAACTCTTTTATAACCTCTACTAGCTGATGCACATTGTGAGTGCCAATAATTAAATCGATATGTGGGGCTTTTTTAAATATCTTTTCTTTATCCTTTTGAGCCATGCAACCCGCAATAGCAATAATGAGATTCGGATTACTTACCTTTAAGTTTTTTAGTTCTCCAATTTTACCATAGATTTTTTTCTCAGCGCTTTCTCGTACGCAACAAGTATTAATTAAAATAAAACTGGCCTCCTCTAGACTTTCAGTATATTCATAACCAATACTTTTAAGTTGACCAGCTAATCGCTCAGAGTCATGATGGTTCATTTGGCACCCATAAGTATACGTCGTAAAATATTTAACATTTGAATCTTTCATGTCATTTGATGTTACTTCTACATTATATTGATCTGGTTTTGACATATATATCAACTCCCATAAATTCTACATTATTCTTCAATATTATAGCTTAAATGATTCAGTTTATCAAACAAGCTTGAGATGGTAATCCTCAGATTTTAATGAATGCCTAGTTTTTATCTTATTCTATTATTATTTTGCGAACTGGTTTTATCGGTAACATTTTACAAATTATCCTGTTTTTTTAATAACTACCAACTTCACATATCTATCGTCTTAATTCTATTAATTATTGCCTCTTTACTAATAGGGTTGATAATGAGAAGATTTACTGTAAAAACAATTGAGTAAATTACATTTTTTACAGTAATAACTTTGTAACATAAAATATAATAAACAACAACTTGCTATGCAACATTTACTATAATCTGCAAATAATATACAACAGGTTATTATTGAAAAAAGATTGAAGGGCCAGAGAAGATGAATGATCCAAAAGAAAAGGTTTCGATCCTACTAGTGGGTTAATTGCAAAGAAAGTACTAGAAGAATACTCTTTAACTGGTATATTTTTAGGAGAAATAGAGAACCAATAATATTCTAAAGATCCATCTTTTGCTAGTATAGAGAAGAATTCCAAAATTATCCTATTACAATTAACATGTCCAGTAGATGTTATCAATGGACCAGAATTTCCATAGGCACAATTATTGTTGTTAATGTAGAACAAATCTTATTTATTGCTGGCAACTGCAATAAATATGCTATCGCCATTACTTCTAGTGATTCAAGTAAATCCTAGGTCCAAAATATACATTAGGTTTTTAATTTTTCCTTTCCTATATCTTTTAATAATATTACTTTGCATTTAATAAAAATCCTTGGGAAAACTAAATCAGGAGGTGATAATTGTGGGTGAAAAACATCCTGACCGCACTGATGAATGGAATAAACAACAACAAGCATTGAAAAATATGAAAACTACTACTATCTCATCCAAAGAATCTAAGGAAGAAAAAAAAACTCATTAAAAGCTATATTATCTCTATTCTCTTTTGAAAAATTTTTAGAAAATATTACTCTATCGGCTGCTCTATCTGGAGCAGCTATCTTTATTATCGTTATATTTTGTTGGCATAAAAAGACCGCCTAATTAAAAGCGGTAACTAGTAACTATAGATTTATGTTTGATTATTCAATAAACCTTTTATCAAGGATAACTTATCCTTTGCCGCCTGTTCTCCTTGACCTATACATAGCAAAGCTTGTTTAGCGTCTTTGAGTTTTGTTTCAAAAGTATTAGGTCGAATAATAATATCAGCATATTGCTCTGCTTTAAGCAAGGTTACTTCACGTCCCATTATTTCAATACATTGCATTAATATTTCTCCTACAGTCTTAATATCATAGTTAAACTGACCATCATAGCCTAAATCCACTCCGATGACTAAATCAGCCCCCATATGACGCAAAATGTCAGTAGGTAAATTATTTTTAACTGCCCCATCTACTAATGTCATACTTCTATATTTCTTTGGAAAGAATATTCCTGGTATTGAAATACTAGCACGAACAGCCTCTGTTAATGAGGTGTTATGATAATACCTTGCATTTAAAATACCACGACGATCAAAGACTGGGGTAGTAAAAAATATAGTATCTGCAGAATGTAAATCAACAGCTGTAATAGCAATTGGAATTTGAGTATCTCTAACAGTCTTATTTTGCCATAAATGATAAAAAAATTGTTCCACCTTATCCCCTTTTATGAAACCAGTAGGTAAAACAGACCAAAAACGAAATGCACCATTAAACAACCATTTCATGCCATGCTTGAAGAGATCACCAACAGTAACATTTAAATCAATCAGTTCATCCATTTTAACATTTTGTATCATATTTTGCATTTGTTGTGGAGTATAACCACAAGCATACATACTCGCTACAATCGCACCTGCACTGGTACCACTAATCATATCAATCGGAATGTTATGTTCAACTAATACTTTTAGTACTCCTATGTGAGCCATACCTCGAATGCCACCTCCACTCAAGGCTACTCCTACCTTTTGTCGCCTGTTATTTAACTTGAATTCATTACTTTTCCCATTCATAACATCACACCCCATATACACACTTACTATATTCTATGAATAGCAGATGCAATACGGTGTCACATAATATGTAAAAAAACTAACATCATGGTGTATTTAGTCTATTCACTTAATGGCAACAAAACACACACCCAGTAATAAACCTCCGGCTCTTACTGCGGTAAAACAATTATAAATGTTGATCCCTTTCCTATCTGGCTTTCTACGCTTACACTACCTCCATGAGCTAACACAATCCATTTTGCAATAGACAACCCTAATCCAGTTCCGCCAATTTCTCTTGAACGCATTTTATCAACACGATAAAATCGTTCAAAAATAAGTTCTTGATCTTCTGCAGAAATTCCCATTCCAGAATCTTTTACTATGATCTTAATATCAGGTTTTTTGGTTAAAAACTCCAGTTCAACAGATACTGTTCCTCGAGGTGGAGTATATTTTATTGCATTATCTAACAGAATTAAAAGTAACTGATGGATACGGTTCTTGTCAGCAAAAATTACTCTTTGCATTTGGTATTTAAAACTAAGTTGAATATCTTTTTTATTAGCCAAAGGCTGCAATGAACGTATAACTTGTTCAATAATGTCTATGATATCGAATTTTTCTTTTAGTATTGTTGTTGCCTCAGCATCACTTCTTGCTAAAGTTAACATATCACTAAGAATCTTAGACATGTTCCTTATCTCATCTTTCATATCAACTAATACTAACTCAGCAAAAGGAGATATTTTACTCTCCTTATCTCTTTGTATTGTCTCTACAGAAGCCATGAATATACTCAATGGTGTCCGAAGTTCATGAGATGCATCTGCAACAAACTCTCGCTGACGATCATAAGATTTCTTGATGGGTATAATAGCACGGCCTGCCATTATGTAACCGCCTCCGGATGCAAGAAAAAGAAAGAGTAAAGATATAATTGTCAAAATGACAAAAACATCCTTTAATACTTGATAAAATGCCGTAACATCTCGCCCTACATATATCTTCCCCAATCGATCCTCACCATGCATAATCGGAAGTGAGGCCATTAGAATAATGGCCTTATCATTATTACGTACATCTGGTAGTAATAATACTACACGCCCATCTTCCGCATCCCACGTAGTGATTTTTTCTACAATACGATCTCGAATTATAGAGGAGGAACCTTCTGTATTAGCAAGCTTTCCATCATTGTCAAATGCATAGAAAAACATTCTTCCTTCGCGATACTCCTCTCCCTGAGGCATCTGTTGCAGTAGTTCTTTGTGCTGCAAAAACAAAGAATGCTCCTGAGCTTCTTCTTCCGCAAAAAGAAGTAATTCCTGCTTTTCTTCCGAATAAACTGCCCATGTTAATCCAATATAGGTAAATCCTACAAAAGTCAGAAGAAAGAAGATCATAAATCCCGAATATAAAAAAGTAAGATGTTTTCTAATTCTACTAAACACTATTCCTCCAACCTATAACCAACTCCCCGAACGGTATGAATAAAGGTTTTACCGTCAGGCGGATCGATCTTCTTTCGTAAAAGTCGGACATAGGCATCCAAATTATTTGATGTTACCTCAGATTCAAGGCCCCACACGCGATCCAATATAACTTCACGTGGAACTACTTGGCCTCTATTTTGAATAAGTAAATCCAACATTTGAAACTCTCTTCCAGAAAGACAGATTTCCCTAGAATCATATTTAATAATTTTAGTCGTTCTATTAAAAATAAGCTTTCCAATTATAATAATATCCTCTATCAATTTATTATTACTGCGTCGTAAAAGAGCACGAATTCTAGCCATTAATTCAGAAAATTCGAAAGGTTTGACAAGATAATCATCAGCACCTGTATCAAGGCCTGAAACACGATCTTCTACGGCATCCTTAGCCGTTAACATTAAGATGATTCCTTGATATCCATGCTTTCTTAATCGATCACATACACTTATCCCACTTTCTCCCGGCATCATCCAATCTAGAATGATAATATCATAAGAAGAGTAAATTGCATACTCAAATGCAGATTCACCTTCCACTACCCAATCTACGTTTGCTCCTTCCTTCTCAAACATATATTTAATTAATTTACCAAGACGAAGATCATCTTCAGCAAGTAAAATTTGCATTTTCTTTTATCCTTCCTATTTGTTGGCTCCACTTAACCTAATCGCTGAATTATTTTTAAGCAAGTATCTATTAACTACTTTAATCCATTTTATCATAATCTGTCCAATATAAAGTAAAAGATATATTATAAAAAGTATCAACAAAAAGCATTAATTATTCTTTTATTATTATGACGATTAAAATCTTTAATTTTGAAAGAGAATCGAAATTCAGCCACTATTATAATAGTATTGCACTATTGAATCGTTTACAATGCTAAAAGACTCGATCAACTTAAAAAAGTTAATCGAGTCTTTTTTGTTACTTAATGATTTCAACAGTACAGCCATTTTTACACATTGCTGCATTTGCTTCATCAGTGTCAATATGCATTTCTAAGCGAAAGTTTTCATGAACTCTTATTAAAACATTATCAAAAATCAAACCTCTTTCTCCATCACAACGAACTTTGACAATTTCATTATCCTGCACACCAAATTTTTTAGCATCATCGATACTCATATGGATATGGCGTCCTGCGGCAATAACCCCCTCTTCAAGCGTCACTGTACCTTTAGGTCCAACAACAGTAATGCCTGCTGATCCTTTAGTATCTCCTGACTCACGTACTGGAATACCTATTTTAAGCTTTAAGGCATCTGTAAGAGCTATTTCCACCTGAGTTTGTTTACGTACAGGTCCTAAGATTCGAACATTTTTAAAAGAAGATTTCTCTGTAACCAAATCCACGGTTTCATTAGCCGCAAACTGCCCTACCTGCAATAGGTCTTTCTTAACAGTAAGCTGATACCCCTCTCCATATAAAATATCCAAATCTCCTTGGGATACATGAATATGCCTTGCCGAAATACCTACTGGAACTTTTGTTTCTAACATGCTACAAACACTCCTCAAAAATAAATATATTTATAATATAGTTTATATTATACACATAAAAATTCAGTAGAATATTATTCAATAACTTCTGAAAAATACACTACAGTTACAGTATCACTTAATGTAAATGTTTTATCATAGATACTTTGCAAAAAAATCATCAAATCATCAACATTTGTAATTTCAGGATTTTCCCCTTGTAAATCTTCTTTTGTCAGCTGAGATATGGGCTTAACTAAAACTCGATCAATGACAGCGGTATATATTTTTTTCTTTTGAGCAAAGCGTTTCCCAACTGTTACCCATATAATATCACCCTCATTATATTTATGAGTTTTATCTCCACGACGAATGGTGCAAGTCTTGCGCCTACAGATTAATTGGCTATGATAATTGGATGAATAAAAATTTAAAGCACGCATCATTCATACCTCCTTAAAATAACTACTCCAATTCCTGTTATTGTTATGTATTCGTGATATTTTGCTTTAAATCCTTTAGATTTATTTTAACTTATAAAAGAAAACTTATATTTTAATCTTTAACACATTAACGTTAATACTAATTTACCAATAAAGGACCTTTTTACAAGGCGAAAGAATGAAGCTATACTGGGCTTTGTTAATTGACCTTAATACAGGTTACGAAAATAACCCCTACACGGTTAGAGAATTAGGGTTAAGGTTTTACTAGGCGCCTGCCACGTCTATCAGCCTCATACATGAGCCGCTCTTCATCAAGAGTCGTTAAACATTTGTTTTCTAATAGAATTTTACCATCCACCATTACTGTATGAACATCCCCAGATCCAGCTGAATACGCTAGTAGTGATACTCTATCATGACGTGGATACCAGTGAGGTGCATGCATATTAAATAATGTAATGTCAGCTTTAAATCCAGGTGCAATTCTGCCCACTACATTGCCAAGTCCCAAAGCCTGAGCACCATTAGCTGTAGCCATACTTACTGCAGTATTGGCAGGTATTAATAATGGATCCAAAGCATGAACCTTATGTAACATGGCTGCTAATCGTAGTTCTTCCAGCATATCTAAATTATTATTACTAGCAGCACCGTCAGTACCTAATCCTACGCATAATCCTGCATTCAACATAGCAGGTACAGGAGCAACACCACTTGCCAATTTCATATTACTTCCAGGATTATGAGCAACTCTAACATTTGCTTCTTTCATAAGGAGTATATCTGCCTCCGATACATGCACACAATGTGCAGCTAGTACACCACATTCAAGTATGCCCAGATCCTTCATTAATTCAATTGGAGATTTTCCATAATTTTTTTTACATTCATTTACTTCTCCAATTGTTTCAGATAGGTGAATGTGAATTTCTGCTCCTAAGCGTTGTGCCAAGTTTGCTACTCGCTTTAAATATTCCGGTGGACAAGTATAAGGCGCATGAGGTCCAAGCATTACAGTAATACGACCATCAGCAGCATTATGATATTGTCTGAAAAAATCTTCACTTTCTACCAATGCTTGTTCACCATTTGGTGCTACTCCTGCCATCCCTCTAGCTAGCACAGCTCTTATACCACTTTCAGCTACAGCTTCGGCCACCTGTGGCATATGAAAATACATATCTGAAAAAGTAGTAGTACCTGATTTTATCATTTCTGCAATTGCTAATGATGTACCCCAATACACATCATCAGCAACTAAATTTCCCTCAGCTGGCCAAATCTTATTCTGCAACCAATCCATCAATTCCATATCATCAGCATAACTACGAAAAAGCGTCATAGCTGCGTGTGTATGTGTATTAACGAAACCAGGGATCGCCAATTTATTTGTGCAATCAATCACCTTATCAGCGTACCAATCAGCAGATATTTCACCAACCTGATGAATCAAGGTACTTTCTACTGCAATATCAGCTGACTTAATAATACCATCTGCACCTAATACTTCAGCATTTTTCAATAAAATTTTTGCCATTTTCTCTTCCTCCTTTTTGGCGCTGTCAATAATAATTTTATAAAAACAGTGCTATACTTTGATGTATAGCACAAGCCTGCTCCACTTGTAAGACTTCCATTTTTATTTAGCAATATGAGTCAATCGAAAACACTCTTAGTTTTAAGCTTGTCCTAAATAAGCTTTCTGTTCATTTGATAAGGCATCGATTGAAATACCTAAAGCATGTAATTTAAGTCTAGCAACTTCAGAATTAACGTCATCAGGTAAATTATATACTTCATTTTTCATGTCCTTATGATTTTCTAAAATATGCAATACTGCCAATGCCTGCATAGCAAAAGATAAATCCATAATTTCAGTAGGGTGTCCATCACCAGCAGCAAGATTAACCAAACGCCCTTCAGCTAATAAATATATCTTACGATCATCGTTCATAACAAATACTTCAATATTTTTACGCACTGTCCGCCGAGAAACTGCTACTTCTGCAAGTTCATCTTTATTAATTTCAAGATCAAAATGACCTGCATTAGCCAAAACGGCTCCAGATTTCATAACAGCAATATGCTCGCCACGAATAACATGTTTACAACCTGTCAAAGTCACAAAAATATCACCATACTTTGCGGCTTCCCCCATGGTCATTACCCTAAAGCCATCGTATACGGCTTCAATTGCTTTTATAGGATCAATTTCTGTAACAATTACATTTGCACCTAATCCTTTGGCACGCATTGCTACACCTTTGCCGCACCAGCCGTATCCAGCAACTACAACGGTTTTACCTGTGACAGTAAGATTAGTCGTACGCATAATACCATCCCAAGTTGATTGACCTGTACCATAGCGATTATCAAATAAATACTTACAATATGCGTCATTTACAGCTATCATAGGAAACTTCAAACGTCCCTCGGCTGCTAAGGATTTTAAACGTATAACACCGGTTGTGGTCTCTTCAGATCCACCCAAAATATTTGACAGCAACTCACTTCTCTCACCATGAAGCAATGATACTAAATCACCTCCATCATCAACAATGATATCCGGTTTAGTATCTAAAGCTTTATGTAAAAACTTCTCATACTCTTCGGTGGTGGTATTATACCAGGCAAAAACCTTAATGCCTTCTTCCACTAAAGCGGCCGCTACATCATCTTGAGTCGATAATGGATTACTTCCAGTTACGGCAACATTTGCTCCTGCATTTTTTAAAACTAAGGCTAAATAAGCGGTCTTAGCTTCTAAATGCATAGTTATAACTACATTCTTACCATTTAAAGGTTTATTTTTTGACAAATCCTCATTTAATACATTCAACACAGGCATAAATTCTTTAACCCAACTAATTTTATCATGACCTTGTGGTGCTAATTTTATATCTCGAATAATTGATTCCATTTTACAGCACTCCTTTAATTTTTTGTTGTAATGCAATAATTTTTTCATGCTGGGGTTGTTCAAGTACACCATATTCCGTTATAATTGCTGAAATTAAGGAATTGGGTGTAACATCAAATGCAGGATTAAAAACATCTACGCCTTCTGGCGCTGTCAGAACTCCAGCAAACTGGGCTACCTCATCAGCATGTCTTTCTTCAATGGGAATATCCAGTCCACTGTCCATAGTAAAATCAAAAGTAGAAACAGGAGCAGCCACGTAAAAAGGTATATTATGTTCTTTGGCCAATACTGCCAGGCTATAAGTGCCAATTTTATTCGCCACATCACCATTCAAAGTAATTCTATCGGCTCCAACGATAACAGCCTGTATCATATTTTTGTTCATGACCCAGCCTGCCATATTATCTGTAATTAGAGTAACTGGAATATTTTCCTGCATCAATTCCCATGCTGTCAAACGAGCCCCCTGAAGTAATGGCCTAGTTTCATCAGCAAATACCCGTGTAATCTTCCCTTCAGCGAAGGCTTGGCGAATTACTCCTAGAGCAGTCCCAAAACCAACAGTCGCTAAAGCTCCAGCATTGCAATGGGTCAAAATTGATACGGGATCCTTGAATAACTGCGCACCATACTGAGAAATCTTATGATTAATAGCACAATCTTCACTGGAAATGTAAATGGCCTCTTTTTCTAAATCCTTTATCAAATCAATCGTATCTTTGTCAGGATTCGCTTTATGAATAATAGACATCATTCTCTCAATTGCCCAAAATAGATTCACAGCAGTAGGTCTCGTTTGTCGCAATTCTTCAGCCACTCTTTCGATACTGGTCCTAAATTCAGGATCATTGCAAAGCTCCCTTGCTCCAAGAACCAGACCAAATGCAGCCGCAGCTCCAATAGCAGGAGCTCCGCGGACTTCTAACCTTTTTATTGCTTGCGCTACTCTTTGAAAGTTATGGCATTCAATAAATTCAATACGATTAGGCAACAGGGTTTGATCTAATAACCACAACGTACTATTTTTCCACTCTATTGTCTGCAACAAATTTATCACCACTCTTTATAATTTAAAACCACCATATTCTTTTAAAGCTTGTTGGCAGCTACAATCAACTTTAAAATCAATACATTGTATAGTATTCATAAGCACTTTTTTTAGTTTTTCTGTATTCGCATTCATAACGTGAATCACTTCGCCATAGGTTAAAGGCTGGGATGAAATACCTGCTGCATAGTTTGTTACCATAGCAATAGTTGCATAGCACATCTCAGCTTCACGAGCCAATACCACTTCCGGCACATTAGTCATCCCCACCAAATGGCCACCAAACTTAGCGAACATACGAATTTCAGCTGGTGTTTCAAATCGTGGTCCTTCAGTACAAACGTACGTTCCATAATTATGAACCACAATGCCATTCTCTTGAGCAACTACTAGTAATTTTTTTCTTAAATCAGAGCAATAAGGTATTGTTAAATCCACGTGAATTACTTTTCTTTTTCCACCTTCATAAAAAGTACTTTTCCTATTTTTGGTAAAGTCAATGAATTGATCGATTAAAACAAAATCCCCTAACTTCATATCTAAATTCAAAGAGCCTACAGCAGCTGTTGCTAAAATCATTTTAACACCAATTTTTTTCATAGCCCAAATATTGGCTTGATAATTGATTAAATGTGGCGCAATGGAATGCTTGCTGCCATGTCGGGGAATAAAAACGATACTCTTTCCTGCAAAATCACCAACTTTATAAGACACTGTGCCATAAGGCGTTAGGACTTCATCTTGCTGTACATTTTCTAAGATATTAGGATCATATACTCCAGTCCCACCAATAATTCCTATATGTATCATATTCTCACCAACCATTTCAATGTAGCTTACTTCCATCTCTATTGTACTATATAGTGGGCTTTATAATAAACTACTAAATTTATTAAATGCCGCAAATAGCTAATAACTCATGCATATTCTCTAGAGTGAAATCTGGTACTTCATGTAAAATCGTCTTCCATGATACGCGAGTCCAACGAACAGCAACGGTCTTTACACCAGCTCGTCTAGCACTGATTAAATCAAACGGACTGTCACCTACCATCAGACATTCTTCAGGTTTCATCTCTAATTGAAATAGAGCCTTCTGAATTGGTTCCGGGTGAGGCTTATGATTTTGACACTGATCTGATCCAATAATTATAGGGAAATAATGATCTAAATTAAATAATTTTAATCCACGTAGTGCTGTTTTCTTTGTCTTTGAAGTAACAATAACCGTCATAATACCAGCTTCATGCAATGATTGAATTGTTTCGGTTACACCACTAAAGATTTTAGTCATTTGATCATGATGAACTAAGTTGAACTCTCTAAAACTCTGAATTGATTCCTCAACTTTATCCGGTGCAAAATGTTCTATTGCACTCCTTAGTGTTTTTCCAAAAAATGCATGAATCTCCAAAGGAGTAAGTTCCCTGTTGCAATGTTTTTGAAAAGTATGTCTAAATGCACTGATAATTAGATCTGATGTATCAAGAACTGTACCATCTAGATCAAATAAAACTGCTTTATATATCAATTCAGTAGCCCCCAAGCACAATTTATATTTGTATACACGAAAAGAAAAAGAGGCTTAAAGCCTCAAAAAATACATTTTAGATTTCACAAAAGTTATTACAAATTCACACCCACTAAACCACCTAGTATTCCTACTGCAATTCCAGCCATAAATTTATTGGCTAATACAAAAAGCGAAATAGACTCTTGGCTAATTTCCATTCCAATACCTACAGAGAGTAAAACATAGATGATCCCAATTATAACACCTATGATTAAGCCTTTAGAATCAGCTTGTTTCGTAGCATATACACTGCCAATAAAAATACTAACCATAGTTACTCCAACCATAACGTATTGCATGTAATAATCAATGTATGTATTTTCGGTAACTAAACTAATAATAGATAAAAACAAAGTTAAAACTAACGAAACAATTATACTGACAAAAAAACCTTTCCCTATCAAAATCGCTGTTCCCGGTCCCTTGGGTGTGGTATTAAAACGTGTCTTACCAATACGTTTAGACACAGAAATTCCCCTCCCTCAAGTAGGTATTACTAGATTGTTTATTGTAAAATATGCATTATACAAGTAATTAATACCAATATTTATATATTTTTTTAAACTATTTCAATTTTGCAGAAAAGCTAATTATTGTATTCGATCTATTACAACTTCCAACTTTTTAGTGTTTCCATAATCCCATAATTAGTCAGATCAAAATGAATAGGAGTAACTGAGATTTTGGACTTATTGATCGCGACAATATCACTATCCGCATCGTTTACATTCTCTACAACTTCTCCCCCCATCCAATAATATGTTCGCCCTCTGGGATCAAGGCGAGGCTCAAAAACATTTGCATACTGCCTTACTCCCAGCTTGGTAATCGCTACTCCATCAATCTGCTCTGTAGAAAGAGCAGGTACATTTACATTTAGTAAAGTATTAGAAGGCAATGAGCGTTGAAAAATATCTTGCAGTAACTTTGCTGTAAATTCAGCTGCAGGTCTAAAATCGGAGGATTTCCAAGAATCAAGTGAAACTGCCACTGATGGTATCCCATGCAAAGATCCTTCGATTGCAGCGCTTACTGTTCCCGAATATAATACATCAGTGCCCAGATTAGGTCCATGATTAATTCCAGACACCACAAAATCAGGCGTTGTACTGACTAAAGTTTCAATGGCTATCTTCACACAGTCTGCAGGAGTACCACCAATACGCCAACCACAAAGCCTGGAATCACTAGCACAATATTTATCTACTCGTATAGGACTATGTACCGTAATTGCTTGGCTAGCAGCACTTCGCTCTGCATCAGGTGCAACTACCACAACTTCGCCTATTTTTAAAAGTTCTTGCCAAAGAACCTGAATTCCAGTCGCATCAATTCCATCATCATTAGTTAATAAAATACGCAAACTGATTCCTCCCTTATAATTGCCCCATAAATTTATGAGTTTGCGGAATGACCCGTACATCTGAAAGAAGCATAAGCGCTCGTTCTTGCCACAACAACATCATATCCGGAGTAGCGCCCTCACAATCATAAATGGGAGTCACTGGCTGTATGATTAAGGGAATCTTTTGATCAATTGCCGCAATTAACTCTACCGCTTTTTGAAATTCGATTCTATTCGTTTTACCTGTAACTACTATCTTTACAAAAGTATTGCACGCATTAGCTAAGGAAAGGAAGTGCCTATGTTGTTTCCACACATCTTGATGAATAATACTAGGTAACTTAATATCCATACTAATAATATGAGTATGAGGCAATACCAATTTTAATTTTTCTGGCAATGTACCATTCGTCTCTAAATAGATACGCCCTTTGATATGCGGCAGAAGTTGAGCGATTCCTTCAGCTTGGCACAGAGGCTCACCACCTGTGAAACTAACTGAATGATGTGGTACTATCAATAAATTATTTATATAATCTGCTAGATCTAAGATTGAAATTGGATTAGTTACCTTTTTAAAATCACGCTTTCCAGCAGTCATTTCAATTTGACCTTCTATTACATTTGTTCTAGATGAAGGTGTATCACAAAAATCACACTCTAAATTGCAGCCAGCCAAACGTACAAATATTTGACGATAACCAACAAATGTTCCCTCCCCTTGAATAGAAGAAAAAACTTCGACAATATTCAACTCGTGAGATATCATTAGGCCTCCTGACTATATGCAGCTGCAGAATTAGGTGATTCCCATAATTTAATAGAACGCAATTTAACATTCTCATCAAAGATCGGAGTTTTAATTAATTCGTCATATATATATTTTGCAAGGTTTTCTGCCGTAGGATTTATTCTGCAAAAAGGTTCGATTTCATTAAGATAATAATGATCTAAATTTACCATAATACCATTTATCGCCGCTTTCAAGTCAACAAAATCAACTAGCATCCCTAATTCATTTAATTGGCAACCATATATATTTACTTCTACTTTCCAATTGTGCCCGTGTAGTCGATTACACTTTCCTGGATAATTCCGAATACAATGAGCAGCTTCAAAATTCACTGCAATTGTCAACTCAAACATACCTAACCCCCTATACATCCTTATAATATAAATTCTTATCTATCTTATTTTGTGAAAAAAGATGAGTATATACTCATCTTTTATTTAACAGCTTGCTTACTTAAAAAATCTTCCTTGCTAAATTCATTTTTTTGAGTTAACAATACATCTTTATAACTAATACTGCGAGTATGCTGAGTATGGCTCCACTCCCGATCATTACGGTGGAAGAAGCCTAAAATAGTAATCGGTATCCAACTATATACAAACAATGGATAGAATATTAAATACCACCATGATTTCCCTTTCGCACCAATCATCCATAAGATCATTACAGGGAATAAGTATTGTCCAACACCTATTGCTGTCATAACTTCTACAGGTAATATTTTATTTATAATATTAGTATAAAAGGGAACAATGGTATAAATATAACTCATTAACACAAAACTTGTTGATAAGATTAAAAAATATGGTTGAAATAGATGCAATACACCATCTAAAATTCTAATATCACGTTGTTTGATTCCCTCATATAGCATGCTGGGGATATACCTGCCTGCTATATCAAAATGCCCTTGTGCCCATCGCTTTCGTTGACGCCATGACTGTTCAAAGGTTAAAGGTTTTTCATCATATACAATAGCATCATGAGCCCAAGTGGTTGGGATACCTTTCAATAATACCTTCATCGTAAATTCCATATCTTCAGTAAGACAAGTGGCTCCCCAACCAAATTTTCGTAGCACATCTGTAGAAATACACATGCCAGTGCCGCCAAGGACACTTGACAAGCCTATATTATATTTAGCTAAATGCCAAATGTGATTTACAACCCAGAAAGAAATAGCAAATGTGCCAGCGATCCATGTATCATGAGGATTTTTAGAATCCAAATAACCCTGAATCACTTTCTCACCTTTACATAAACGATTATTCATTTCTAAAAGAAAATTTTGATCCACCAAATTATCTGCATCAAATATTACTACACTATCATAATTACGCTCTAGTTTAAATAATTTTGCAAACATCCATTCCATGGCATAACCTTTACCACGCTGTTCCAAACAAAAACGTTCAAAAACGATCGCACCTGCATCACGAGCAATTTCAGCTGTATTATCCTTACAATTGTCTGCCACTACAAAAATATCATATAACTCGCGAGGATACTTTAAGACATGGAGGTTTTCTACCAATTGACCTATTACTTGTTCTTCGTTATGTGCCGCTACAATAATAGCAAAACTATTTTGGGGCGTCATAATTTTCTTCTCTTTGCGGCGCCAAATACCAAAAAAAGCAATAATAAAATAATATAAAGTAAAGAATACAATAATGAGCTGTAATGGAATCATAATATAGTCAAAAATATAATTCATGGATTTATCTCCTTTAAAAGCCTGTTTTTGAAGTATATCTAAATAGACTTCAACTTAAAACACAAATAACATTCTAATTCTAACTTTACTAAATTGTCAAGATATCGTTATTTAAAACACATTAATTGATGCATAATATCTTTTGAAATTACAAAAAAATAAGCATCCAATAATCAGGATACAATTATTTTTTCTTAGTACCTACTACTACGTAGCAGTGTTATAATCAAATAACCCAAATACAGTATTTAATATCCCAAATAAAGCATATGCAAAAAATGGTGTAAATAAAACAGCATCTTTCGTAATAAATAGTATATAACCAGCTACAAGTATTGTTATGATTACAGGAATAATCCTTATTTTTTCACCTTTGCCTTTAAAATCAGGATATTTAATAGTACTAACCATTAAATATCCGAAAATAGTAACTAAGATTGGAAATATCCAACCAACCGGCTTAATTCCGAGCATAACAAAAGTAGCGACAACACAGCCAGCAGCAGGAATGGGCAATCCCATAAAATAACCTTTTACAGTAGCGGTATTAACATTAAAACGAGCCAAGCGCAATGCTCCGCAAGTTGCAAAGAATGCAGCTACAACAGATCCTATAATGCCAAAATCTTTTAATAAGAAAGCATAAGCTAAAATAGCAGGAGCTGCACCAAATGATACCAAGTCACATAATGAATCCAATTCCTTACCAAATTCACTACTTACATTTAAATATCTAGCAACTCTACCATCTAATCCATCACTAATCATCGCAGCAACTATAAATAACGCCGCTTGATAAAATTCACTATGAAAGGTAGAAATAATAGCAAACATGCCTAATACTAAGTTTAATGCTGTTAACGCATTGGGAATAACGCTTCTCATTGCAACAACCTCCCTATAACGGTTTCGCCACCCTTAACTTTGTCCCCTTTTTTGACAACAATCTCCACTGTTTTAGGCACAATAATTTCAGTACAGGATGCAAATTTAATCATACCATATCGCTCACCTTTTTGCAGGATACTTCCAAGAGTTACCCAAGAAACGATACGTCGCGCTAAAATACCAGCTATTTGCGTTACCAATACTTTCATTTTATCATTTTCTATCCCTATAGAATGACGTTCATTTTCACAGCCTACAGTCTTCTTATATGCAGGACGAAATCGACCACAAGTATATTGTTGAAACTTTATCTCACCAGCAATAGGACTACGATTAAGATGTACGTCAAAAACTGATAAGAATATTGTCACTTTAAGACCGACTTGATTGAGAAATTGATCATCATAAACTTCACAAACGCTCATAACCTTTCCATCAGCAGGTGACAAAATCAACCTGTCATCATTAGGAATACGTCTCTTAGGATTACGAAAAAAGAAAGTAATAAATCCCATTAAAACAGCTGGAATAATACTCCAATATGGATTAACAGTCACATAAACAATAATTGTAATGATAGCAAGTATAACTATAAATATGTAACCTTCTTTTACTATCGGCGCTTTAACCATTTATCCACCTCATCTACAAACAATTTTTAAAATATAAATTGTTTCTTTTTATTTTCTTGTAGTCATTACTTTTACCACAAAATGTGGTAAAGCTAACATACGGATAGCTCGTTTTGGTTCTGACAATAAGCGAAATAACCATTCTAAATTACTACGTTGCATCCATAATGGTGCTCGCTTTACAACGCCGGCCATTACATCAAATGTTCCACCTACACCGATAGATACGGGAATATTTAACTCTTCTTTATATTCTTCCAGCCATTTTTCTTGCCTTGGTACCCCTAAGGCTACTAATAAAATATCTGGTTTGCTAGCTTTTATATTATTTACAATTTGGAATTCATCTTGTTTTGTAAAGAAGCCATTGCGTGTACCGACAATGTGCACACCAGGATAACGCTCTTCAGCTATTTTTTTAGCCTTCTCCGCAATACCTGGCGCTCCGCCAAACAAATAAATTTTATATTTTTCACTCATTGCTTCTATTAATAAATTCTGTACTAAATCATATCCTGCTACACGCTCGGGCATGGTGTCACCTTGATAACGTGCGGCCCATACGACTCCAGCACCATCAGGTATAACTAAATCTGCGTTATTAATAATGCGTGCTAATTGTTCATCTTTATTAGCCATCATTATTATTTCCGGATTCGGGGTAACTACTAAATGAGATTTCTTCTGTAGAATAAATTGTTTTACAGTCTCAACCGCTTCTTTCATAGTCACAACATCAATCATCACATTTAAAACAGCTACTCTATTGCGCACTATACATAAAGTCTCCTTACTATTTAAAAATCTGATCTTTTAAATTATCTAATATATTGTATCACACTATTAGAACCTGGGCAATCGTGGTAATGGAAGTTTCCACCACGGAGACTTTTCCTCTTTTCTACCAGGCTGCTCTGCTTTTTCGTTTGCTTGCTCTTTGGAACGCATTCGGCTGTCAACAGTAGTCGGTTCCGTACCTTTAATAAAAGCGCTGTACTCTATTTCTGGACATCCTTGAGTAGCTAATTTACCAGAATCAGCACAAACAGGTACATTGGTTATTATATTTGGAGGAATCAAAAAGTCACTGGGACTAATGCCAGTTAGCACCTTTGACATCATTTTCCCCCATAAGCCTGCTACTTCGGTACCAGAGATTCCTACAGGCGTACGATTATCATTTCCTACATAAATACCAACTAATAACTCCGGCGTGTAGCCCATAAACCATGCTGTTTCATATCCGTCCGTTGTACCCGTTTTTCCGGCTGCCATCCGTCCAATATTAGCAGGCGTACCTGTACCACTTTCGATTACTCCCTGCATCATATTTGTTATAATGTATGCAACTTCGCGACTTAATACAGATTGCTGTTTTAAGTGTGCTTCTTCTAATATTTGATTATTTTCATCCACCACTTTTAAAATGGCAATAGGTTGAGATACGATTCCCCCATTTGCAAAGGCGGTATAAGCCGTAGCCATATCAAACAAATTTACGCCTTGTGTTAGCCCTCCCAGCGCAGTAGCTAAATTATCGTCTTGATGGACCAATGTCGTAATACCCATATTTTTTGCCAAACTAAGAACATTATCGATACCAACTTGTTGGCCAAGTTTTACTGCAGCTACATTGACTGATAAGCGAATTGCTTTTTTTAAGGTGACGGGTCCACGGAATTTTTTATCATAATTTTGTGGTGTATATCCAGCAATATTAATTGGCTGATCAAGAATAATAGAATTAGCTGTTAATCCTTGACCAAGAGCAGTCGCATATACAAAAGGCTTAAATGCAGAACCTGGTTGACGCACTTCAACCACTGTTCTATTTAATTGACTTTCTTCATAATTACGTCCGCCAACCATAGCTTTAATATAGCCAGTTCGGGGATCAAGTGCGAGTACAGCACCTTGATACTGACCTAACACAGCTTCAGCCTCTTGCTGAACTTTACTATCCATCGTTGTATAAACTTTTAACCCACCTTTATATACTCGATTTGCACCATAACGTCCTACTAATTCATTCGCTATATAATCAATAAAATAGGATGCTTGTATTACACGCTTCTTTTTGCCAGCTAATGTTATGGGTTCTTTTTCTGCTAATTCAAATTGCTTTTGCGTAATATAACCCTCTTTCAACATACCTGCCAACACCGTACTTCTACGCTCCAAAGCGGCTTTCATATCAATATACGGCGAGAAAATATTGGGACCACGAGGCAATCCTGCTAATAATGCACTTTCTGCTAATGTTAGTTCATTAGCATGTTTACCAAAATACACCTGTGAAGAAGCTTCTACTCCATATGCACCTTCGCCAAAGTATACTTGATTTAAATACGCTTGTAAGATTTCTTGCTTTGAAAATTTACGTTCTATAATGATTGCCCAGAAAAATTCTTTTACTTTTCGTGCAAAGGTACGTTCCTGGGTCAAAAACATATTCTTGGCCAACTGCTGTGTTAAGGTACTTCCCCCTTCTGCTAAACTACCTGAACGCAGATTAACCCACATAGCACGAATGATACCAATAGGATCTACACCAAAGTGATTGTAAAATCGACTATCTTCATTTGCAATGATAGCTTGCTGTATATAGGGCGACATATTATTGATGGATACTACAACACGATTTTCTTCAAACAATTTAGAAATAAGCTGTCCGTTAACATCAAATACTTGTGTTGCTGCAATTAATTGCAAGTTATCCAAGTTATCAACTTGCGGCATAAAAAAAGCATAACTACTGTTAACAACTAAACTTACTATCATGATGACAATGATACTAATAATACATAATTGCCGCATTCCATCACACTCCTTATTAGCTTTAGTATTCCAAAGCATATTAAACTTTACCCGCAGGAATACATACTTTAATGTCGAATATGCAGCTAATAGTAAGAAATTCATTTAAATAATTTGCAAAATAACATCTCAGGAGAGAACTATGCTAAAAAATTATGGTTTATTAAGCATCATTTGTCTTATTTTACTAATTGCTCTTATTTTTCTTATATCTTCTCCTCTTTCCTTTGCAGTGCCAAATCTCAAAGAAACACCCTCAATCTCCACCACAACAAAGCCTTCGGAAAAGGGACCCGATGTATATTACTTTACTGAAAAGAGCAACAGTGTTCCTACTAATGATAAATCCGAATATGATATACTTACAGTTCAGGAACGAAAAGAACGCCAATTGACAACAAATTTAACCCCTGTTGAACCTTATTACGGAAATAAGACAATCTATTTAACTTTTGACGATGGTCCTGATCCACAAAATACTCCTCTAATTCTTGCAATTCTACAAGAAAGTAACATTAAAGCTACATTTTTTTTAGTAGGAACTGAAGTAAGCAAATATCCTGAACTTGTAAAGCAAATTTATGCAGCAGGACACGCTATAGGCAATCATACTTATAATCATATTTATCGTGAACTCTATCAGTCACCTGCCGCTTACATAGAGCAGCTACAACATAACGATGAATTACTTAAAAATATTCTTAATGTACGTCCTCGAATTTCCCGTGCCCCAGGCGGAACAGCAGGACACTTTACTGCAGAATATTGGAAGAGATTAAAGAACGAAGGCTATATTGAAGTAGGATGGAATATTAGCTCTGGTGATGCCTCAAATGCTAAAGCCGATGCACTCCTTCAAAATATTATAAGCCAAACAAATAAAAATACTTTTTTATGGAGCCATGCCATCCTTCTAATGCATGATGGCAGAGGGCATAGCGAAACAGTAAAGGCCTTGCCTTCAATTATTAATTTTTATAAAGAGCAAGGTTTCGAATTTCGTGTTATTAATACAGCAACACCGCCTGCTTGGTAAGCACAGCGGTGTTGTTTATCTTTTGACTATTTACAGACTATAATTAGGCGATTCCTTAGTAATACTAATATCATGAGGATGGCTCTCTTTCAATCCAGCAGCCGTAATACGAATAAAGCGTGTGTTATTAATTAATTCCTCAATATTGTGAACTCCACAATATCCCATTCCAGCTCTTAATCCTCCCAATAATTGGAATGCAGTATCAGCCAATGTCCCCTTATACGGTACACGTCCTACAATTCCTTCTGGTACTAGTTTGTCCATATTTTCTTGAAAGTATCGATCTTTACTACCTTGAGCCATAGCGTCTAATGACCCCATTCCACGGTATACCTTATAGCTACGCCCTTGATAAATAACTGTTTCACCAGGGCTTTCTTCTGTACCAGCAAACAAATTACCTAGCATAACAACACTAGCACCAGCGGCAATCGCTTTTACAATATCCCCAGAGTATTTAACACCACCATCGGCAATAATCGGAATATTATGCTCCCGGGCGACCTTTGCACAATTATATACAGCCGTAATTTGCGGTACACCAATACCAGCAACAACACGAGTAGTACAAATCGATCCAGGACCAATCCCTACTTTTACAGCATCAACACCAGCTTCAATTAGATCTCGAGTAGCTTCTGCAGTAGCTACATTACCTGCAATCAAATCGACTTCAGGGTACATCTGTTTGATCTTCTTAACAGCTTCAATTACACCTTGAGAATGTCCATGGGCAGTATCTACTACGATCACATCTACTTTTGCTGCAACAATTGCTTCAACGCGTTGCAGCATATCTGCTCCTACGCCGATAGCAGCACCTACTAATAGCCTGCCTCTTTTATCTTTCGCAGAATTAGGATATTTTTGGGCTTTTTCAATATCCTTAATCGTAATCAAACCTTTCAAATTACCATCTGCATCTACTAATGGCAATTTTTCAATCCTATGTTTATGTAATAAAGCTTTTGCACCTTCTAAAGAAGTTCCCACTGAGGCTGTAATAAGATGCTCTGTAGTCATGCAGTCATGCAATCTTCTTGTCAGATCGGTTTCAAAGCGTAAATCTCTGTTGGTCAAAATACCAACCAGCTTATTATTTTGAGTAACAGGAACACCTGATATATGATATTTTTCCATTAAATTTTGGGCATCCTGCAATGTATTTTCAGGTGACAAAAAAATAGGATCTACAATAATCCCATGCTCTGAGCGTTTTACTTTATCAATTTCACCTGCTTGTTGTTCAATAGCCATATTCTTATGAATAACACCAATTCCACCTTCACGGGCGATAGCAATCGCCATCCGTGCTTCTGTTACAGTATCCATCCCAGCACTAATGATAGGGAGATTCAGCTTAATATTTTTAGTTAAATAGGTACTAACATCAACATCTTTTGGTAAAACATCTGATTTTGCAGGTACTAACAAAACATCATCAAAAGTTAAACCTTCTTGCATAAACTTATTTTCAAACATAAATTTCTCCTTTCATATCTATAGAACAAGTTATTTCAACTATAATAACATACTTAAAGTTACCTAATCCACTCTTTTTTATGTAATTGTGCAATAAATTATGGAAATCTTATAATTTTTCTAGCAAAGATTCATAAAAAAATCTACAAAAAAGATCTTCATTACATCATTAATGAAGATCTCTAGAATTTGTAGAACTTTATTCTTATTTATCGAGCATTAGTGTTCCAGCTTTAGCGATATGCTGTTTAGCAGCTTCTCTAATTACAATGGTCACCGCTTCAGCTGGACAATTAGCTGTTTGTGTTATTGCCTCCGTAACCCTTTTCACCATTTCACGCTTTTGCTCTGTAGTGCGGCCTTCAATCAGATCAATCTGTACAATTGGCATAAAATCATCCCCTTAATTATTATGTGTATTTTATTCGCCATATATAGCAATATCCCTGCCAATTATTTTACTTAAAATGAATACTCGACTCATCCTATCCTTATTTCCGTTTATACCACCATAATCCTACATACACAACAATAACAAGCAGGATTACCAAGAGTAAGCGTATCACATTTTCTCCAGCAAAGACTATGTCATGACCAATGAGGACTTTAATAATAACTGGTGGTAGTTTACCAATAATCGTAGCTAAAAAAAAGTCCTTAAAACTCATTCTACTAATAGCTGCCACAGCAGTAATAATGCCTGAAGGTGCCAATGGCAATAATCGTGCTATTAACAAAGCTTTAAATCCGTTGGTGGCACTATAATCATCCACTTGCTTTAAATATCTGCTATTCGCTATCCATTCTGCTACTAATTGACGAAAGAAATAGCGAGCAAAAATGAACATACATACCGCGCCAATAACTTCTCCGCCCCATGAAATGACAGTTCCCCAAAATAGGCCATACATAATACCAGATGCGCCTGACAAAATCATAAAAGGAAATACAATAGTGAACGTCATAATGATAAATAAAAGTATCGTTATGAGTATCGACCAGTGACCAAAGCTTCGCAGATAGTCTGCCAAAGCAATAATATCTCCATGTTTAAGTATACTGTATGAATGTTGAAAAAAATCCGGTTGCCATAGATAACTTGCTCCAAATAAAACAATAATGAACAACCATCCAAAAAGCCTGATCATCATACCCCTCCAACTACAGAACAATAACCTCTCCAATACTTTACTATACTAAATATCCCATAAAAAGGCAACCTGAAAGATCAGTAAATGTTAAAAATGACAAAACCATCCTAAAACTCCCTTGTCCAAAGGAATTTTAGAACGGCTATGTTCTGTAATAAATATAATTAAAAATTAAATGAAACTAACTTTCTAACAAAATGTTAGTCTTTTTACTTTCATGCTGATAAATAACACATTCACCACCAAACCAATTCACACAATCACTACAGCGCCTTACAAAATCATTAGGTGATACATTTAGCAATGAATATCCATATCCCATAGCATTAATAATATGTTCAAATTCTAAACATTTACCGGCAATTTCTCGTAACCGTTGTTCACTACAGGCAGATTTCATATTACCACTCCTATTATTAATCTTTAATAATAGTGTGCACTCAAAATACAAGAAGATACTTTACAAATATTTTATGATTTTTATGCATAAAATAAATCTAAACGTGGCATAATGATAATGTAAATTTTCTCCTCTCCCATAATTGACGGTCATTATGACCGTCTCTTTTTATTGCACTTAACTGGAAAATATCATACTAAATTCCTTGCCGAATCGTGCTTGTAATGCAGGACGCAGTATGTTAAAAGATTCAGGTCTAGACACTGTTTTTTCTGCTGCCTGACGTGCCTCAAAAAAAACATCTATATCATTCATTATATCTGCAATTTTTAAATCCGGCAGACCATGTTGCCTTATACCAAAAAATTGTCCTGGACCACGAATTTTCAAATCTTCTTCTGCTAGCACAAAACCATCGTTTGTCTTCGCCATAATAGAAAGTCGCTCTTGGGTTTCTGTCTTTTTATTATCCGAAAGTAAAATACAATAGGACTGATGCCGGCCTCTTCCAATGCGTCCTCGAAGTTGATGTAGTTGGGCTAATCCAAAGCGTTCGGCATTCTCAATAATCATAATTGTAGCATTGGGAACATTTACACCAACCTCAATTACTGTCGTAGCAACTAACACTTTTATTTCACCACGATAAAATCTATCCATTACTAAATCCTTCTCCCTAGACTTCATCTTTCCATGAACTAAGCCACAAGAGATATTCTCTAGCTCCGATTCCAGTAATTGGTCATACAACTCCACAGCAGATTGAGCATTTATTTTCTCCGATTCTTCTACTAAAGGACAAACCACATATGCTTGGCGTCCACTGCTGATTTCTTTTGCTATAAAATCATATACTAACTGACGCCTATCGGATCCTCGAACATATGTTTTTATTTTTTTACGGCCAGGAGGTAGTTGCTTTATAGTAGAGACATCAAGATCACCATACACTGTCAGAGCCATTGTACGTGGTATTGGAGTAGCTGTCATAACTAATACATCAGGCATATTGCCTTTTTCCTGTAGCTTGGCTCGCTGTCGAACACCAAAGCGATGTTGTTCATCTGTAATTACTAAGCCCAAATATTGAAATTCAACAGAATCTTGAATTAATGCATGGGTACCTATCACTATATCCACTAGACCAGACTTAATTTCTACTATAACTTCCTCATGAATACGCTTTGATAGTTTGCCAGTGAGTAGCTTAACTCGAATACCTAATGGTAAAAATAACTCTGACAACGTAGTATAATGCTGTTCAGCCAATATTTCCGTAGGAACCATCATAGCTCCTTGATAACCATTCTCAACCGTTTTAGCCAAGGCCAATGCTGCAATCACAGTTTTACCTGATCCCACATCTCCTTGAAGCAACCGTTGCATAGGTTTTACATCTTCCATGTCAAATGTTATTTCTAGTAAAACTTTTTGCTGGTCCTCTGTAAGATTAAATGGTAACCGTTCTTTGGCATGTTTGAGGAGGCGTCCCTCTGGTCCATGTTTTATACCAACAGTATTACTTCTGTTTTGCTTTTTTATATATAATAAACCGCATTGCAGTAAATATAGCTCCTCAAAAACTAATCTTCTTCTCGCCTTTTTTAGCACATCCATATTCATTGGAAAATGGATGTTTTCAAACGCAGTCTTACGATCTAATAATGAAAATTGATTTATTATGATAGAAGGCAGTATCTCTGCTGTCGTATTATATTCTGTTAAAATTTGACGTATTAGGCTTCGTAAAAATCTTTGAGTAATACTTTCATTGGCAGCATATACAGGTGTAATATAACCAACTTCCAGCGTATCCATATCTGTGATCATCTCAATCTCTGGATTTTGAATTTCCACTTGATATATTTTTTTCACCTTACCTGTAACAAGAATCTCAGCTCCAAGTCTGTATATCTTTTTTCGGTGAGGCTGATTAAACCACACTAATTGAACAGTTCCTGTAGAATCGCCTACTGTAATTTTAGTTATCTGAAGACCTCGGCGAGGTTTACTCTCTGCATAATTCATCATTTTAGCTTTAAAGTTCTCTACTTGTCCATCGGTTAAGTTATTTATCATTTTAAGCTGACTACGGTCTTCATAACGTCGAGGATAATGTTCTAACAAATCTCCAATTGTAAAAACTCCTAATTTTGTCAATAAACTTGCTTTTTTAGGACCTACACCTTTAATGTACTGTATATTATCTTTTCTGAAATCTTCCAAACGTATCACCTTCATAAATCGCACTAAGCATTATTAACAATCAAAGCAATAGAAAATAGGCAAAATTGTTTTGCCTATTTTCTATTGCACAGTTCATTTAATTCTTTTAAAAGTGCCTCGACACTAATATTGTGCATTTTAGCGCCATTTTCAATTGTTTCCGTGGCTGCTCCCATGCACCCAATACATCCCATACCATGTTTGGCAAAAACTTCACGTACCAAGGGATGAGATCGAAGCAACTCATTGATTGATGTCTCCTTCGTAATCATTCTGTACGCCTCCCTATCTCTACCATTCATATTCTTTGCTTTTACTTCAATATTTATCATAAAAACTCCTGCAATTATTTTTTATGATAAAGAATTCTACTTATACCTTGCATTTAGTAAGTAGAGTATGCTAGAATATTGATGTTATGGTAATGAGGATATCTTGTCCCTCATCAAAGGAGGTGGAATACATGGCAAATCTTTGTGAAATCTGCAGTAAAAGTCAAACTACTGGCTCTAATGTCAGCCACTCTCATTTAAAAACGAAACGCACTTGGAAACCTAACATTCAACGTGTTAAAGCGGTTGTGAATGGTGAAACGAAAAGAGTTAATACTTGTACTCGTTGTTTACGTTCTGGAAAAGTTCAACGTGCTATCTAATTTTAAATGTAAAAGTCATTATAGATTTTAACTAAAGCACATCAACTTGAAACTAGGTATTTATTGGTTTCAAGCTGTAAGCAGGCAAAGTGCCTCTATCAATATGATTTACTATCATATTGATAGAGGCACTTTTAAATATAGAAGTGAGCGTAAGAAAATCAAAGAGCACTTCATACTATGCATAAGATACCCTTTGATTTTTGTTTCTCAATTTACCTTAACTTTTAGGAGTTTATAATATTATTTAATTTACGTTTTTTAGATGATTGTTGTATTTTATCAATTAGAAAATATACCAATGGTACAATAATGAGAGTTAAAAATGTAGACGTAACTAGCCCACCGATTAAAACAACCCCCATCGATGAACGTAATTCTGCCCCAGCCCCTAGCCCAAGCGCAACAGGCATCATGCCAAAGATCATAGCCATGGTCGTCATCAAAATAGGCCTTAATCTTAAAGCTCCAGCTTCAACTAAAGCATCCGTAATTGGCATACCTTTTTTTTGTAGATGCATGGTGTTATCAATTAATAAAATAGCATTCTTCGTAACAAGCCCCATTAACATGATAATACCAATTAAAGACATCATATTAATCGTTTTTCCTGAAATTAAAAGACCTAAGATTGCCCCAACTAATGAAAAAGGTAATGAAAGCATAATTGTTAAGGGATGGACAAAGCTCTCAAATTCTGCTGCTAATACCATGTAAATTAGTATGACAGCTAGTAGTAATGCTTTGCCGATCTCTTTAAAAGAATCCTGCATCATTTGAGCTTGACCAACAAATTTATAAGTATAACCTAATGGCAAGTTCAAATCAGGAATTAGTTCTTTAACTTTATTGAGTACCTCACCAGTTGACGCACCTACCGTATTGGCATAAACAATAACCTGACGCTGACGAGATTCACGGTCGATTTGCGTAGGACCCGAAGAAAATTTTATATCCGCAATATCGCCAAGCCGCACAAAAGTACCTGTTTTGGATGATATTCTTAAATTGGCAACATCTTGTATACTTAAACGATTTGCAGGCTGTAATTGCACACGAATATCATAATCACTATCTGCAACATTATATTGATTTTTAGTCGTCTTTCCTAAAAATGCAATTTGAATTACATCTCCTGCAATAGTACTGTCAATTCCAGTATCAGCAGCTTTTATAGCATCTAATTTTATTTGAACCTCCGGTTCTGATTGGTCGCTGGAAATATCTACATCCGTTGTACCTGGAATTTGCTTAATTGCTTCTGCCAGGTCATAAGCACTACGGTTAAGCACTTCCAACTCTGGTCCTCTCAGACCAACCTGCACAGGCCGAGAATCACCTCTACCTAAACCTTGATTAGATTGTACTGCAACTTTCAAGTTTTTTACATTGCGAAATTTAACTCTAAGTTCATCCATAATTTGAGACATAGACCGCGAGCGCTTATCGCCATCAATTAATCGCACACCAATACTTACTTTATTTAGTTGTCTATTCGCACCGATTAAAACAAAGGAAGATTCAAGCTCAGGAATGGCTAATACTTGCTTTTCTATTGGTTCTACTAATTCTTTCATCTTATCCATCGATGTACCTGAAGTAGCGGTAAGAATTACATTAAATTCACCTGAATCATACGTAGGCTGAAACTCCACACCAAGAAAAGGTAATAATAGACCATTAAGAAATAAGGATAATATCGCAAATGCAACTAATTTTTTCGGACGTTTTAATGACCATTGGAGAATGAATCTATAATTATCGCGTAAGGTTAGGAATCCCTCTTCCCATTTATCAAGAATCTTTTGCAACCAAGACCAATTTCCTTGTAGTTTTTGGCTCTCTCCATTGTTTTTCAGCCAATAAGCTGCTAGTGTTGGAGTTAAGGTAAATGCCACAAATAATGAGAAAGCTACGGCAAAAGCCACGGTAATACCAAATTGCTTAAAAAATTGACCAATAATTTCCCCCATATTACCGACAGGAACAAAAACAGCCAAGATGGATAAAGTAGTAGCTACAACAGCCAAAGAAATCTCAGTGGTACCAAGTCTAGCCGCCTCCATAGGTGAGAGACCTTCCTCCATATGTCGGAAGATATTTTCAATAACTACAATGGCATCATCAATTAGAATACCCACTGCAAGACTAAGCCCCATGAGAGACATATTATTTAGTGTAAACCCCATCACCTTAAGCGCAAAGAAAGTAGCAATAATTGATGTAGGGATTGCAATGGCGCCTATTAATGTCGCACGAGTATTTTGTAAAAACAAAAATGTGATTACAATTGCTAAAAATCCGCCAAAAATTAGGGATACCATAACATCTTCAACACTACTTCGAATATACTTCGAGCTATCACGAACGATTGAAACTTTTATATCAGACGGCAGTAAATTAGCCTTTATATGTTCCATGCTTTTTATTACTCGCTCTGCGACATCGACAGTATTAGTACCTGATTGCTTCTGAACAGCAATGATTACACTTGGCGTACCATTTGTACGTGCATATACTCGTTCTTCTGCCCAACCATCTTCAATAGTAACAACATCATTTAAGAGAATCGGACGTCCTTGTTGATTAGCTACAATAATATTTTTGATGTCATCAATATTTTTATATTTCCCTATGGTGCGTACTGTTAGTTCAGTCCCCTTCTCATTTACCTTGCCACCAGGTGTATTAATGTTTTGATCATTAATTGAATCACGTATTTGCTGAAATGATATGTTATAGGATTCTATTTTTTTAGGGTCAATATAAATATGAATCTCACGATCTGTTGCTCCAAAAACATCAACCTGAGCAACTCCATCCATTCGTTGTAATTCATCTTTAACAACATCAATAGCAAGTTTGCGAATTTCTCCACGGTTGCGTGTATCAGATGCTAAACTAAAATATACAATTGATTGTGCTGTAATATCAAAACGTTGTACCACTGGCTCATCAATCTCATCAGGGAGTCTTTTACGCACCCCTGCTACCTTTTCTCTAACCTCATTGGCAGCTAGTTTGGGATTCGTACCAAATTCAAATTCCAATGTAATTTGAGAAGCACCCTCCCGAGATACAGAAGATAAAGACTTGATTCCTGAAACAGAACTAACAGCATCTTCAATCGGTTTAGTGATTAGGCTTTCTATTTCTTCCGGTGACGCACCAGTATAAGTAACGGTGATATTAACAATAGGATATTCAACATCAGGATTTAAATCAATACCTAAATATGGATAAGCACCTAACCCAAACACTACAAGCAACATAACAATCATAGTAGTAAATACAGGTCTTTTAATAAAAGTATCAATCATTTACTTTTCACCTTCTTTACCACTAGAAGCATTCACAGCAGAACCATCTTTCAATTTATTTTGTCCTTCAATAACTATACGCTCACCATCGACCAAACCATCCAAAACCTCAGCCCAGCCTTCACCAACATACCCTAATTTTAACATGCGCTGCTGTACTTTATTATCTGTAGTAACGACATAAATCGTCTTTTGGTCTTCACGCATTACTAATGCACGCTCAGGCACTACCAAAGCATTTTTATGTATCGACCCTGGAATTATGATTTTACTAAACATGCCTGGTTTTAATATCCCATTATTTAGAATAGTGATTTCAGCCGTAAATGTCCGTGCTGGCAATGTGGCGGCAGGAGAAATACGTGTAATGACACCAGAAAATTCTTGATCTTGTAAAGCGTTGACTTTGATTTTTACTGGTAAACCCAAAGAAATCTCATTAATCTGCGATTCACCAATTGTGGCTTTTCCTAACAAGGATGAAACATCAGCGATGCTCACGACTTGCGATCCAGTTTTCACATAGGAACCAGCCTGTAAGTATCTTTTAATAATAATACCACTGCGTGGTGCAATAATGTTTGCATTATCCAATCTAGCTTGAAGCAATACTAAATTTCCTTGAGCAGAGCGAACTTGTCCTAATGTTAAATCTCTTTTCGTCCGTGCACTATCTAATGCTTGCGCTGCTAATGCCCCCTGCTTAGCAAGTTCTTGAGCACGGGATAAATCTAACTCAGCTTGTTCTAGACTTGCTTGGCTAGATAACAAATTACCTTTTGCTTGCATGACTTGAGCCTCTAATTCATTGATATCTAGAGTGCCAATAACCATACCAGCAGTTACCGAATCTCCTTCGTCAACATATAATTTATCAAGTCGACCATCGACTTTTGGAGAAATATCGGCATTCCATAATGGTTCAAGATTAGCAGAAACTGTTATCATCGGAATAATATCGCGTCTGTTAGCAACATCAATTTCTACTGCTATGCCACGTCCCTGAGATACTTTTGCGGCACGCTCCTTATTAGCTGAAATGTTAGCATAAATACGAAAGAAAATCACACCAAATAGCGCGAGTGCAACAAAACCTACCATAATAATACTTCTTTTCTTTTTTACATTCACTACTTCTAATCCTCCATAAAATTTGTACATTTCCTTTGCTTCATTTGATCTATTAAGAATATATGTATTTTCTAGAATGGAGTATTTGACTGAGTAATTTCTGCTAATGCCAGTTTTACAATATTCTCTGGTACTTGATTACATAATTTTACCTCGCCAATTTCATTGAGTAAAACCCACGTAATTTTATTATCTAACACTTTTTTATCTCTATACAACAATTTAAATAAGTCGTCAATCCCACATTCAGGTGCAGATACTGGTAAATTAAATTGCAGTAAAATATGCTTCAGAATGTCAACCGTTGCTTGACTACACATATTAAGGTGCTTACTAATGAGCGCCGCTCCATACATACCAATAGCAACTGCTTCACCATGATTATATCTACTAAAATTAGTATCAGCCTCAATTGCATGACCAATGGTATGTCCAAAATTTAAAATAGCTCGTATCGAACTCTCGCATTCATCTTGCTCTACTACCCACGCTTTAATCTCACATGATCTACGCACAATCTCAGTTAATACTTCAGGCCTTTTGTCTAAAATCTGCTGATAATGATCACAAAGATAGGTAAAAAACTCCTTGTCAGCAATCATACCGTATTTTATAACCTCTGCTAAACCAGTGTATAGCTCACGATTTGGCAATGTACTTAGAAAATTAATGTCGATCAGTACCATGCGAGGCTGATAAAAGGCACCAATTAAATTTTTCCCCATAGGATGATTAACAGCAACCTTCCCCCCCACACTAGAATCTACTTGCGCTAGTAATGAAGTTGGTATTTGTATAAAAGGTACACCCCTGAGATAGGTAGCTGCTACAAAACCCGAAAGATCACCAATTACTCCCCCCCCTAATGCAATAATGGCACAATTACGGTCAAGCTTTAAGGTAATTGCTTTTGTATATAATTCCATTGCCATATCTACGCTTTTAGAATGTTCTCCAGTTGACACACAACATAATTCCGCTGCATATCCATCCTTCACCAGTAATTCTACCATCTGTCTGCCATATAAATTCCCAACGGTAGTATCAGAGATCACTAGTATTTTTTTATTTACCTTCATAGTCTGCATAAAATTACCAATTAAATTGCTAGCAGAGACGTCAATATGAATATTGTAACTTCTTTTTTCTAATTTAACTTTAACGTTTACCACGCAAGTAACCTCCTTGTCGTAAAAAAAATAGAATTTCATTAATAACCTGTTGTAGTGACTTACTACTGGTATTGATACTATAATCTGCATTATAGTATAGCTCGGCTCTTTCTTTAAGTAATTTTTTTATAATTCTCTCACGTTGAGCAAAATCATCTAATAATGGACGCGTATTGCGTCGACCTGTTCTCTCTAAGATAGCCTCAACAGAGGCAGCGAGAGTAATGATAACACCGTTCCGTTTTAAATTATTCATATTTTCAAGGGATAATACTACACCACCACCTGTTGCAATTACAGCATTCTTATAATGAGACAATTTGGCAATAACCATTTTTTCTTGTTGTCGGAAATAGAATTCACCATATACTTCAAAGATTTCACGAATACTGAGATTATTTTCATATTCCATTTTTTTGTCGCTATCAAAAAATGGTCGCCCCAAACGATTGGCTAAGAGTCTGCCAACGGTTGTTTTTCCTGTTCCCATAAAGCCTATCAACACAATATTTTTCATGGGTATTACCGAAAAACTCTTTGGCAATATGTATCGACCTTAGCATATAAATCAGTGTAATTACCTTTCGAAGGTGTTATTATGGGTATCATGTCAGCCATCTGGACTCACCTCATCAAAATTCTAAAAATAAACATGCAGTACGGTTATTAATGTTGCGCTTTCTTCCATTCGCTATTAATAACAGCACTGCATGTACTACTTTTCAAAGCTTATTATATAATATATTACTATATAATTGTAAATATCTAAAGTTAATTGTATTTTTTTTATTTAATCAGTAATTCCACTATTTTTGTTAGCTAAATAAGGTAGACCATAGCTATAAATTTTTACTAATAACTTAGTTTCTAATCTATTTTTGCTAGGTAACATAGTAACCATAATCACATTTGTAAAACGAGAGTTATTTTCTA
Source organism: Pelosinus propionicus DSM 13327 (assembly GCF_900114615.1). Taxonomy (GTDB): domain Bacteria; phylum Bacillota; class Negativicutes; order DSM-13327; family DSM-13327; genus Pelosinus; species Pelosinus propionicus. The sequence continues at coordinate 152,627 of NZ_FOTS01000003.1, forward strand.
TTTTTTTTATAAATTGCATAGATTCTATAAAACCACCAATTAGTGATATCTCTACCTCATATTCTCGATAACCGTCTTTATTCATAATTTTAGTTGGTTTCAGATAATTAAGTTCCATACTGCATTCTTTTGAAAGTTCTTCGACTTGCATTACAAAAGAACTACTCTCAGGGTCATCAGGAAGAATTCTATTAATCTGCATTAAATTCTTATCTAATTCAAGCATATATTGTTCTGGATTAGGATGAATAAGTAAGAATTCTTCAATAAATTTCACTTGCTGACGTTCTGTATATAATTGCATTGTTAATTGATCAATACTATCCCGTTGTGGCAGCAATAAGGACGAATAAACTAACCAAGTTGCTGCTATCATCCCCATAATCACTAATGATAATTTATACTTTATCACCATCTTGCTCCATGATAAAGAAATCATTGTCGCATCTCCTTAGATTTTACTGTTATTTCAAATAAAAGAAGCGACGCTACTGTATCACTCTCAACTTTTACCAAAGTTGGTTCAAGAAAGAAAGAATCCTTTTCCATCTTTTCTATAAATTCAGCAACAACAGAATAGGTCGTTGCTACTCCTTTCAGTTGCAATAAACCTTTATCAGTTTTATTCAGATTAGTAAGCCACAATTGTTGCGGCATCATCGCTATGATGCGTTGAATCACAGTATAGAAGGGCTGACGTTCATTCGTCAAAAGTGCAACAATTCTTTTTTTTGTGTCAATTAATTGCAACTTATCATTGCTCTTTTTTATAATCTTTAATGTTGGTTGTAATAATTCATATTGGTTGCGAGTTGCTAGCAGTTCTTTCTCTATTTTCAATATCTTAAACGCATTATGCATATATATACTGCTATAGATTAATACCAGTAAAATACTTAAGATGAAAATCAACTTATTAATATGCCATTTTGATTGACGTTCTGAAAGCGGTAAGAGATTAATCGAATTCATCTTCTACCTCCACGTAAGGACAAACCAATTGCGGCACCTAATTGAGGAGCTATATTTTGCAGATAGGATCTATCAAAGGACTCTGGGATTTCTAACTTAAATAATGGGTCATGCATAACAACAGGTAAATCTAGTTGTTTACTCAAATAGAAGACCAAATTCTTTATTTGAGATCCTCCGCCAGTGAGATAGACATTATCAATAGACACCATTTTATTTTGCAATTGATAATATTCAGCAGTTCGTTGTACATCCCTAAGAAATTCCGCAAAAAATAATTCTAAATGCTGCCTTTCTCCATTACGCTCTTTGGAATCATCCAAACTAAATAAATCGATATGCCTTTTCTTTAATTGTTCTGCTTCATAAAACGAAATGCTCTTTGCTTGCATTATAACTTCAGTCATGCGTTGACCGCCTAAAGGAATATTGCGAATGATAACGGGAAAACCGTTTTGAAATACAGTAATTTGAGACAAGAGTTCACCAATGTCAATAATCATAACATTTTCTGCGTCAGTAAAAGTACGATATAGAGCTAAGGGTTCCACTTCGATAGCCACTGGTATAAGTCCTGCATTTTTGAGAATACTGGTAATTGTATTAATGGTTTTATGAGGTGATGCTATTAATAATACTCTTATTTCTGATTCAATATCACCTCTACCCATTATTGAATAATCAAAATAAAAACTATCGGGTGGATAAGAAATATATTTTTCTTGTTCCCATTTAATCGCTTCCTTTAGCTCTTCTTTTGTCATTACTGGAAGGATCAATTCACGAGCAAGTATTTCACGACCACCAACAGCTGTGACTGCATATTTACTTGATATACGAGTCTTTGCAAGCAATTGAATGAGAATATTAGTTAATCTTTTGCTATTAGAAATTTGTCCATTTTCAATAATTTCAGGTGGCAACATTTCGAGACCAAAACTTTTAAGTACAGGTCGTCCCTTGCTCCAAGATATTTCTACAATTTTAATAGCACCTGTTCCAAAATCAATTCCAACTACATCCTGCTTCCCTTCTAAAAATAACTTTTGGATTCTTTTCCACATGAAAATCACCTATTTTCTTAGTGATGAGGAGTCTTCTTTACAATATTAATTGCTTGAGTAATAGCAGAAACGATATCAACATGGAACTGTTGATCCAATGAGTCAATTTTCGAATAGGTTGCACCTGAAGAAGTTACAACATAACGTGTAGGAAGAGAATTTAGAGCCAATGCAGCGATATCATATCGACAGCGCTCACAATTACACGTTGTGCGATTGGCCTTTATAACGATATCCAATTTTTCCATTACTAATTTTTCCATATAGTTTTTAATTTCCATAATAATCCCTCTCCTTAATATTCCCAAATAACCTCAAATGGATCTCCTTTGCCCACTGGTAATCGTATTTGCGCGCTAATTTGGCGCTTTGCCTTGTTAACACTACCGATGGATGTGACCACTCTCAGATTCTCATCAGTTATTGCTGGTTTGAGTGTAGTTGTAACAGTACAACTGGCAACAGTAGATCTATTTTCATCAATAACATATGTTGTTACATTTTTTTTAGTTTTAGTTTCAATAACAAAATTTGGATCTGTCTTAAGTTGAACAATTGCCCATTGTATTCCGCCTTCGGCTATATACTGAGCAGCGACACCATCACGATGATTTGCTGATATTTCTATGTCTATCTTGCTTAATACAATAAGACCAATCCCCATTATCCCTAATAACATCATAGCAATTAGCGCTAGTATAGCTGCCAGACCACGCTCACTTCTCACGATATATACCAAGGTAACATCCCCTTTTTCTTACTGGATCACTGTAAATTAAAAGGGTAACAAGCTGTCCAAAGCAATGTTCTTTCCCCAGTACTCGTATTAGTGACTTCTAAAGTTACCAGTACAGCCTTGCTATTTTCACGCTGAACAAACTGCAGGTCTGTCACAAGATTTTCTGTTATTGGGCTGCTAGAAATACCACCAGGAGGAATTGCCTTTGTCTTATCTATAAGAACATATAATGTTTTAGAATGAAGGCCTTCGCCTAATTGAAATGTTCTGATTTCTCCGTTTACCTTTGTTACTACTAAAGATGAAGTATTTTTTAAGGTAATTTGCTGAGCATATCGTATATCCTTTACAATAGAATCCATCGCAATGCGCGCTGTTTGATTAAGTTGGCTTTGCTGCTTACCAAATGTCCAAACTTTTAAAGAACCGGAAAATAAATTTACGGTACTAGAAAGCAAACATAAAATTAGAGTTATACCAATTACCAGTTCAATTAAAGTCAATCCATGTTGAGCTAAAAAGTATTTTCTCTTCACTGATTCACCTTCAATATAAGAACTATTTTAATTTATTTTTGAATAAAATGTAACAAGATGGATACTATAATCTTTTTGTAGTTCCTGCCAAGTAATATTTACGGTTACTTGCACAAGTTGACTACCACATGCGGATGCCACTGCATAAGTTGTCAACTTGTACCCTGCAGGAGGAAGAAATCTCTCATCTTCCCACGGTATGGCGCAAGGCAACTGCAATTCTGCCCAATATACTGGAGACCTATTTTTTAATAGCTCTAATTGTTTCTGTGCTAGATTCGTGGCTACTGTATAATCTCCTGCAATTTTTTCTAACTGTAAAGCTTGGGTAAACAATATAGAAATACAAAGTAACGAGGTACAAATAATAAAAAGTCCCAGCGCTACATCAGCTAAAATGAAACCTCGATTTCCCTTCCGCCTAGACATCATATATTACCTTCTATTCATCAGGATGTGTATTTATGAAATCGCTTATACGAACACGCCCAGTAATGGGTGCAAGAATAACATATTTCCATTGTTTTAATTTTTTACTCCTTATAGAAATAGTTTGTGCACCAGTTTTTGGCGCTCCACTCTGTCCAAATGAAATATAAGAATGATTACCAGAAAGAGTCACTGATTCTGGAAATATAACATTCTTTACTCTGGTAGTATTTGCAGTAACATAATAACCATAAGGTGTAGTATTATAAAAGAACATTGCGTACGCCGTTGTATCTACCCCAGCGTTGATTGAAATTTGTTGCAACCAACGAATATCAGCTGCCAATTGACTAGATGTATTCTCTAATTCTTGTTTCTCTAATGATTGCCCGAGGGTTGGTATTGTCACAATCGCAAAAATATTAAGGATAGCAATACATACTAGAATTTCAATTAAGGTAAAACCTCGCTGCATATGTCCACCTCAATATAGCATTTCTAAATACCAAATAATTATTTCACTGCCATATAACATAGTAACAAAGGCACTAAGAGCCATACAAGGGCCAAAAGGAATGAAATCTTTATGACTTTTAAAATTGAAAAGCACTAACAACAAACCACCTATTCCACCACATACAAAGGATAATAATAACACAAGTAATAAACATTTCCAGGTTAGCCATATACCAAGAGTTGCAGCAAACTTTATATCACCATCTCCCATTCCACCACGACTGACAAGTGCAATTATAAACAGCAATCCACCCCCAAGTAGACTAGACAGCAGCATATCCTCAAAGTCCAAATTATTCGTCAAAAAATTTATAACAATACCAGCTCCAGAAAACCATAGGAGAACCTTATCTAATATCAGTTGATGATCATAGTCAATGAAGGTAATAATAAGTAAAAAAGCTGTAAGAACAATGGCTTTCATAAACAAACATGTTAATCCATATGTTTGAAAACATACACTAAACAAAATAGCCGTTATTATCTCTACTAAAAGATAACGTGAGGAAAACGTAGCTTTGCAATATCGGCAACTACCTCGTAATAACAGATAACTAATCACTGGGATTAAATCCCATAGTTTAAGATGTGCACCACAAATGCTACAGTGGGATGACGGAATGATAATGGATTGATTATATGGCAAACGACAAATACAGACATTTAGGAAGCTACCGATCAAAAAGCCTAAGAGGATTACTATTATTAACACTATTTTTCTCCCTTACATTTGAATCCAAAAAAACAAGACTGGTAACACATAATGGTTATTTATGATTAGTTACCATATATCAGTAGAAGTATAATCTGAACTGCCAGGAGATTTTCTTGTCATGCCATTTGAGGATACGCCAATCAATTTATAGTCATCACCACTCCCTTTCGTATAAATCAAATCAGCAGAGTTAGCTTGTGCATCTTTAGGCCATACATTAATGTAAGCTGCTAGATCAGCTTTAGTAGCTGGATACATATTATTATTTGCACGATACAATATAAGAGCACTATCAACCGTGCGAAAATCAGCTTTAAGCCTTCCATCTCTTGCCGCCGCAGTTGAAGCAGTAAATTTCGGCATCGCAATAGCTGCCAAAACTCCAATTATAGCAATTACGATCATTAATTCGATTAATGTAAATCCCTGTTGATCTCTTATTTTCTTCTTTAATTTGATAGACATATAATTACCTCTTTTATGATTATATTCTACGAAAGTCCATCAATAATCAGTTATAGATGTTCCCAGAATTCGCTATAAGATCAAATATCGGCATCATAATGGATATCACGATTAAACCAATGACTATTCCCAAAGTCCCAATAATAACAGGTTCAATAATACTGCTAAAACGGCCAACTACATCATCTACATCACTTTCATAGAAATCGGCGATCTTTTCAAGCATCTTATCCAATGTACCACTTTCCTCACCGATGGAAAGCATCTGGATGACCATAGGAGTAAATACTTTGCTTTTTGCTAAAGTAGATGCTAGCGCCATCCCTTCCTTGATAGCAGCTTGTGCTTCTTCTAATGCTTCTATCATGCTAAAATTACCGGTAGTCTTTTTTACAACATCTAAAGCAATTATTATCGGCACACCACCATGAAGCAGAGTGCTTAAGGTGCGGCTGAATCGAGCAATACCAATTTTGCGGGATAACATACCAACTACAGGAATTTTTAGTATCAATTTATCAATTATTTTTCTAGCTGGTTCTCGTTGATATGCAACCTTTAACTCAAATGTTCCTACTATAATGAAAGCGAATAAAAATAAGGCATAATTATGCAGAATATTGCTAGTCACCAGTAATATACGAGTAAGTAATGGTAGCTCCATTTTAAAGTTATCAAACATTTGTACAAAAGTCGGTAAAACAAATGTTAAAATAAAACTAACAGATACACTTGCCATAACACTGACTACTGCCGGATAGATCAGAGCTGATTTAATCTTCTCATTCAATCTATGTTCTTTCTCAAAGTGATTCGCTAAACGATTGAATACATTATCTAGTAACCCGCCCACCTCTCCAACTTCTACCATATTAACCATAAGACTAGGAAATATGGTAGGATAATCACCTAAACAACGAGATAATGGTTCTCCTTCTTTAACTTTTTTACTGACGTTTTGTAATGCTTTTTTTATGCGTAGATTATTGGTTTGTACAATGAGAATATCGAGAGAAACTATTAACGGTAAACCTGCATCAATCATAGTGGCAAACAAACGACAAAGAACAGATATCTCTTTTAAACTACTCCTTCTTAAGTGGTCTATGAAGTTATTATATAAATTTTCACCACCTTCTTCCTTAATCTGAGTAATAAAATATCCTTTTTCTCGGATATGAGCTGCAACTGCCGATTTGCTTTCAGCAAAGATACTGCCAGTCAGTATTTTTCCATTACGATTTTTAGCTCTATATCCAAAAATTTTCGCCATTTATGCTCTCCTACTTTCCATTTATTTATTAGCGAAACTAGCAAAGTTCTCTTCATCTATGGCGCGAATGATTGCTTCATCATATGAGATGATTCCACGACGATATAAATTTTGTAAAGCACTGTCCATCGTTAGCATTCCAACTTTTGCACCAGTCTGAATGATGGACGTTAATTGATGAATCTTGCCTTCACGAATCACATTACGCACTGCAGGAGTAGCAATCAAAATTTCTAAAGCAGCTACTCGTCCAATCTGATCAATTCGAGGCAACAACTGCTGAGCAATAATTCCCTGCAATATAAGCGATAGCTGTATACGGATTTGTTGCTGCTGATATGAAGGAAAAGCATCAATAATACGATTTATGGTTTGAACAGCACTGCCAGTGTGCAAAGTGGCAAAGACTAAGTGCCCTGTTTCTGCTGCCGTAATGACCGTAGCAATAGTTTCTGAATCACGCATTTCTCCTACCAAAATAACATCTGGATCTTCTCTTAAAGCAGCTCTAAGAGCATTCGCAAACGATTTGGTATCAGTATTGATTTCCCGTTGATTAACAATTGACTTGTTATGCTTATGTAAAAATTCAATAGGATCTTCTAGTGTAAGAATATGACAAAATCGTTCCTGGTTAATTAGATTAATCATTGCCGCTAAAGTTGTTGATTTACCGCTTCCTGCGGGACCAGTAACCAGAACTAATCCTCCTCTAGCCTGACAGGCAAGAGCTCTTACAACACGTGGATGCCTCAGTTCTTCTAATGTAGGTATTTTTTCATTTATAACCCGAATTGCAATAGCCACTGAACCACGTTGGTGAAAAGCATTGACTCGAAAACGACTAAGACCAGGAACTGAATAGGCAAAGTCAATTTCGCCATGCTCATAAAATTTTTGCTGTTGCTCTGGAGTTGAAATTTCTTTAAACAATCTTTCTGTATCATTTACGTTTAGTATCATATGGTTAGTAGGTACAAGTTGACCATCAATTCTGAATATGGGTGGTACTCCTGCAGTAATGTGCAAATCAGATGCTCGGCTATATACAGCTTGATCCAATAACTGATTCATCACAATTATCCTCCGCTAGCTACATGCTACGCGCATAATCTCTCTTACATCTGTCAAACCAGTACGTGCTTTTTCAATACCATCCTGACGCATGGTTATCATACCTTGTGCGATAGCAATATTGCAAATTTCTTCACTAGAGGCTCTACGGTTAATAGCCTCTCTAATTTGAGAAGTTATGGGCATGACTTCATGAATTGCCATACGACCTTGATAACCTGTATGATTACAATGACCACACCCAGCTCCTTGATGTAACCTAATAGGTACGTTAGCTTCAACACCTAAAAATAAACGTTCTAAGGCTCCAGCAGAAGGTATGTAACTTTCTCGACATTTAGGACAAAGTGTTCTGACGAGTCGTTGTGCAACCACCCCTAAAACTGATGATGCCACTAAAAAAGGAGCAACATACATATCGAGTAAACGAGTAATTGTTCCTGCTGCATCATTGGTGTGCAGAGTGCTAAAAACAAGATGGCCAGTTAATGCCGCCCTAATAGCGATATCAGCAGTTTCACTATCGCGTATCTCGCCGACTAATAAGATATTCGGGTCTTGTCGCAATGCAGACCGAAGTGCACTGGCAAAAGTCAAGCCTGCTTTTGGATGAACTTGTACTTGATTGACTCCTCCTAGACGATACTCTACAGGATCTTCTAAAGTTATAATATTCTGATTTGGCGAATTCACTTGATTCAAGGTAGAGTATAAAGTAGTTGTTTTACCGGAGCCAGTAGGACCAGTGACTAGTACCATTCCATAGGATTGAGAATATATCTTGCGATAGATTTTACTATTTTCAGTAGAAAAACCAAGTTTATTAATATCCAAAATAACTCTCTGTTGATCCAACAAACGCATTACCACTTTTTCACCCATAATTGTAGGCAAAGTAGACACTCGAATATCAATATTACCCTCTGTTCCTTTAATTCTAATTCGCCCATCTTGCGGTATGCGTTTCTCTGCAATATCCATATCACTAATAATCTTAATCCGAGCAACAATTGCGGGGTGAATCTCGCGGGGAAAACTGCTGATTTCTCGTAGCATACCATCAATACGAAAGCGGACACGTAATGCCGTATCTTGAGGTTCAATGTGTATATCACTAGCCATATTTTTAATTGCTTGATCCATAAGAGAATTAACTAATTCAATGATTGGAGCATCATCTGCTGTCTGAAGCTTTGCTGTTAACCTTACATCTTCTGGGCGCATTTTATTAATAGCCTTTTCAACTAAGCCTTGTATACCGTAGCATTCTCTGATAGCTCGTAATATATCTTTTTCTGCAGCAATAACAGGCTCTACATCAAAACCTGAAGCCATTCGAATATCATCAATCGCATAAAAATTTGTTGGATCAGTCATTGCTATAATAATCTTATTATCAGCAACTTTTATCGGGATCACTTGATGCCGCTCTGCTAATGTCGCTGGAATCAGTGCTGCTAGCTCTGGTGTAACACAGATACTTGACAAATCAATCTGAGGTATACCCAATTTAGTTCTTAAGACTTGATGTTCCATACTTTTACACCGCCTCTTATAAAGAAAGCAACCAAACTTCAAATATATTTATTAAAATTTGTAATACACCTTGCCAACCGATTACACTACTTTCGCAATATCATTGCGAATATTTTCACATCTATTTTATTGCTTATCCTTCTACATTTTACAATAAATTCCTGCTAAATATATTATAGAACATCAAATTGCAATCTTTTTTCTGTTTTTCTAATCATTGGACTAGTTTTGCTGTCAAAAAAATGATTACTTCCGTTTCTATTTTTGAATTATGTACACTTTTAAACATCATACCAATTAATGGTAGTTCGCTTAAGAAGGGTATCTTATTATTTATTTTAGATTCTTCACTGCCAAGGAGACCACCAATCACCATCGTCTCACCATCCTTCATGCAGACCGTGCTTTCTACCTCACGGGTAGTAATGCGATAGTTCTTAATATCCGTTACTAAGCTAGGAGTACTAACCTCTGTCTGTACTTTTGCAGTAATAGTTCCATCAGCAGTAATCGTAGGAGTATAGGTAAGTTTTATGCCGGTATCTATATATTCTACTGTAGTAGTCGTTTTCCCATCTTCCATTCTCTCAGTAAGGACTGGAATATGATCGCCAATTAAAATCCGAGCTTCATTTCCATTAATGGTAGTCACTTTAGGGCTAGCTAATATTTTAGCATTGCCATTACTAATGAGGGCATTAATTTTTGCTTGATAGTAAAATTCGTAAGGATATCCCTCAGGATTACGACCAAATTGAATAATTCCTTTTCCTGTATCACGCGTAACTTTACCTGGTTCAATAGTCGTTACACCATTTGCAATCTTGACTTGCTCTGGACTATATCCTGCATATTGAGGTGTAACATCCCATGACCAATCTATCCCTAACTCTTTTGTTTTCTCTTTATTAATTGCCACTACTTTAGCCTCAATAGTCACTTGCTGCTTTGGAATATCAATATCGGTTAATAATGTTTTAATGCGAGCGCAATCTGAAACGGAACCACTAACTATTATGCTATTTGATATTTCATCACTTTCTGCTTTTAATTTTAGACTGCTCATAATGGGTTCCAATGTTTTCTTGATATCAATAGCACGAATATAACGCAACTTATATATTTCTGTTACTTTCATATCTGCAGGTTCTATAATAAATGAATCACCTATTTTCCGATAGGATAATCCCTTAGCAGACGTAATTAAATTTAAAGCACTTTCAAAATTTGTATTCTTAAGTCTCATAGTAATAGTACCTTTTATCGAATCGTCAATAATGATATCTACATTATCAATGGTAGCAAGTGTATGTAATATTATTCGTATATCTTCATCTATGAAATTAAGATCAATATTTTGTGGATCTGCCATAGCAATCCTACAAATCGGTATTGACAGAATCAATATCATTGCGACAATACAGTTATTATATTTCATTATTTAGTACCTCCTTTCTCTCTCGCAGGCTCTAACGAAATAGATAATTGACTATTTCTATTTTTCAGAATAATACAATCATCTTGTATCGCGATAAGTTGATAGATACCAATAAATTCATTTAATTTATAAGCTTTGCTCTTTCTATCAGATTGTATAACTGCAATATGGCAATTATCAGTATTGATAATTCCAGTAAGCTTTATCCTCTCTTTTACTTTAAGGAAAAGAGCTTGATTTGCGTCTGTTACAGTTTCCTGGTTAAATATTGTAGTAACGCTGTTTTCTTTCTGCGCTTCAAAATTATCCTTTCTAATAGCAGGAGGCATAAAAGGATCACGCTTCAACTGTTCATTATTTTGATTTCCAACCGGCATAACTACTTTATCTGTATTTCTAACATTAGGTGTAATGTTATTCTCAACAACAATAGGAGAAACCTGAATATTTGAAGGCCTAAATAAAATTATTGTAATTATGGATGTCACCCCTATTACAAATATCACCTTTAATCGATGATTTGCTGCATTTTTTTTAAATTGCGTTAATTTTTCCAAAATCTGCTCACTCCTAATCTATTGATTATAAAGTAATGCAATAATATCTTGAGAGTATTGACATGTCTAATATATAGCACAATAAGAGGCTCAGATCCCAGGACCTAAGCCTCAATGTCCTCATTAAGTGTATTTTTACTAATTGGGAAGATTGTTGTTTTGTAAGTTTATGTTACTAACATGCAATACTTACAGATATTCTTTTAATGCGTCAGTCATAATTTGTCGAGGAGCTTGCTCACCTGTCCAAAGTTCAAAAGCCAAGGCCCCCTGCTCAATTAGCATTCCTAAACCATTTAAAGCTATATGACCGTGTTTTTTAGCTGAAAGTAATAGTTGAGTCTTGGAGGGATTATAAATTAAATCGCAAATGACAGCATCTGGATTTAAACTCTCCCAAGGTATAGGCAGAACTTCTGTATCATGAACTGACATACCAATTGGAGTGCTATTTATCAAAATATCACATTCTTGCAATAAATTTTGAAAATCGTAATCCTCCCAATCATAAGCTTGTATGTCTACATTTGTTGAAAAATTTCTTACAAATTGCTGCGCTTTTTCAAGATTTCTAGCACCAATTATAACCTTTTTTATCCCATGTTGAAAAAGACCACACGCAACAGCCCTTGCAGCCCCACCAGCTCCTAACATAACCGCTGTTTGTTCAGTAATTTTAACACTATTTGAAAGTACTGACCGGACAAACCCTTGAGCATCGGTGTTATAACCAATCGATTTACCATCTTTTATTACAACTGTATTTACAGCCCCAACTAATTGGGCACTAAAGTCAATTTCATCAAGATAGGACATTATCTTCACCTTATGAGGTATAGTCACATTTACACCCGCAAAATCCATTACTTTTAAACCTGCAACAGCCTGAGCTAAATTCTCCGGATGAACAGGCAATGGAACATATACAAAATCAAGATGTAGGGCTTCAAAAGCTGCATTATGCATTATGGGCGATAAGGAATGTCCTAAGGGCCAACCTAATATACCTATTTTTTTAGTTTTACTCGTAATCATTGCACTAACTCCATTTCAATAATTATCATTTTTGATAATCGCACTTTTATTTATAAGTCCTTTAGACTCTAAAACTCGGACAGCTAGCCGTTCCAAGCGCCGGGTAATTTTAGTACCAATAAATTCTTGCGAACTTAATGGACGAACCCAAATCGTGACTAAACCAATACGATTACCACCAAGTATGTCCGTAAATAATTGGTCACCAATTACCGCTACCTTCTCCTCAGATAATTCCATAGCTGCTATTGCATGTCGAAATCCTGTTTTTGCTGGTTTATAAGCCCTAGAGACAAAAGGAATGTTAAAAATATCTGCTATCTCTTTTACTCTCTTCTCCATATTGTTGGATAACAAACAAATTTTAAACCCTTCCTTTAGTAAAGTATTTACCCTTTCAATGATCTCAGGTGACATCTGTTGTTGATCCCAAGGAATAATCGTATTATCTAAATCAAAGATAATTCCCTCAATTCCTAGTTCTTTTAGTTTATGACACTCAAGATCATGTAAAGAATTCAATATCATACGAGGACATAAAAGGTTATACAAAAATTTTTACCTCCAGATTTAAATGAACATTCTCTATATTAAATAACTACAAAGATTCTTGAATATTATTTCTAAAATGAATCGCTTCAGCGACATGCATGTCATTAATTTGCTCTGAGTTAGCCAAATCAGCAATGGTGCGTGCTACTTTTAATATACGATCATAGCCTCGAGCACTAAGGTTCATTGTTTCAAACGCTTGTTTTAATATTACTTGTGCACTTTGAGTCATATGACAAGTTGTTTTTACATGTCTATGCCCCATTTGGGCATTACAAAATATATTGTATTTCTGTAAGCGAGAATATTGTATAGCTCTTGCAGCAGTCACTCGCTTACGGATGTCAGCAGAAGATTCTGTTGGTATGCTAGTAGTCATTTCACTATATTCTAAACGTGGCACGTGCACATGTATATCCATTCGATCTAATAAAGGTCCAGATATTTTCTTACGGTAGCGTTTAATATCGCTTGTACTACAAGTACAATCTTTATTTTTATCTCCTAAAAATCCGCACGGACAAGGATTTTTAGCACATAATAGCATAAATCTTGCCGGATAGGAAAAAGAAGCGTTCACTCTAGAAATTGTTACTTGTCCATCTTCTAAAGGTTGTCGTAACACCTCTAATACGGTTCTAGGGAATTCTGCCAACTCATCCAAAAACAATACACCATTATGACTTAATGTTACTTCACCTGGCTTAGGGATTCGCCCACCTCCTACCATACTTGCAGCAGAAATGGTATGATGCGGGCTTCTAAAAGGTCTTGTACTTATTAATCCCGTATGAGTAGGTAATAGTTCTGCAATACTATATATTTTCGTAACTTCTAATGCTTCACAAGGTGACATGACTGGCAAAATGGATGTAATTCGCCTGGCTAACATCGTCTTGCCTGATCCTGGTGGACCAGTCATGAGCAGATTGTGACCTCCCGATGCAGCTACTTCCAAAGCCCGCTTCGCAGCAAATTGTCCTTGGACATCAGCAAAATCCTCACTATCATTACTCACTGGAGGAGAAAAAGGTTCTTTCGCTACAGGAAGCAGCTGAGTAACCTTATTGAGATGTGATACCAATTGTTCCAAAGTTGTTGGTGCATATACTGTTAACCCTTTTACCAGTAAAGCTTCTTGTGTATTATCGGGAGCAACAATCATTTTGTCAATTCTTTGCTCAAGGCAATGAATTGCCATCGGCAATACTCCTGAAATACCACGCAACTTTCCTTCTAAAGATAATTCACTGACAAATACATACTGTTCATAATGATGTAAGGTAATTTGTCCACTAGCCGCCAAGATTGCAATTGCAATAGGCAAATCTAATCCAGAGCTATCTTTTTTGAGATCGGCAGGTGCAAGATTAATCGTGATACGCCGCGATGGAAACTCAAATCCAGAATTTTTTATGGCTGCCCGTACTCGTTCTTTCGATTCTCTTACGGCAGTATCAGGTAACCCTACAATATCTAATGCTGGCAGACCGTTAGATATATCTACTTCTACGGTTATTACAATACCATTTAACCCGATTGTAGTCGATCCAAATGTTTGTGAGAACACAACGTTACCTCCGAAGATTATTCACCTTGCCATCTGGGAAATAGCTCATGATCAATCCCAATGGAATCAGATATTTTACCAACCATCATATCAATCATTTGGTTTAATGTAGTAGGACGATGATAAAATCCAGGGCTAGCAGGAAGAATTCTAACTCCTAACTGAGATAGTTTTAGCATATTTGCCAAATGTATCGCATTAAGAGGTGTTTCCCTAGGAACAATAATCAATTTCCGCCCTTCTTTTAACATAACGTCAGCTGCGCGGCTGAGTAAATTATCAGCAATTCCATTAGAAATGCTACTTAAGGTTCTCATTGAACAAGGAACTACCACCATCGCATCTGTTTTAAATGATCCACTAGCAATGGATGCTCCAATATTCTTTATGTCATATAAGAAATCTACTCTTTCCTTTATTTCTTGTGGGCTGATTCCACACTCATAATCTAGAACTTGCCAACCATGCTCTGATACTACAGCATGAATTTCACACCCAGCTTCTTTTAGCACTTCAATCAATCGAAATCCATAAATGGCACCACTAGCGCCAGTAATGCCAACAATAATTCGCATAAAAACTTTCACCTACTTCCATTTAATAAAAAACTTAATCATCTCATAAATGCATTTGCAATATGGTTACACGTTATTTTATTATTTCCAGTTAAATATACCTCAATTACATCAAAGCGACAATGTATATTTGTATTATGTATATATTGAAGATAACAAGATGCAGTATTGATTATTTTTTGCTGTTTCCGATAGGTTACAGCTTCTGCTGGAAAACCATAAGTAGTATTCCTTCGAGTTTTTACTTCAATGAAAACTAAAACATTCTTTATCCTTGCAATAATATCAATTTCCCCAATTTTACTACGATATTTTCGTTCTACTATCTCATATCCCGCATCATACAAGTAATTTGCTGCAGCTTGTTCTCCAATATCCCCCACTTTACTCGTATTCACATTAATACACCTCGCTACAATATTCCCCGAAAAAAAACAACATCCTGCTTTCTGGATGT
Organism: Pelosinus propionicus DSM 13327; assembly: GCF_900114615.1. Lineage (GTDB taxonomy): Bacteria > Bacillota > Negativicutes > DSM-13327 > DSM-13327 > Pelosinus > Pelosinus propionicus. The sequence continues at coordinate 168,130 of NZ_FOTS01000003.1, forward strand.
TGTTTTACAGTAAATTAGATAAATTTATCTATTCTTATCTAAAATTTATGCATTTTTTTATCAATATGGTAAATGTATGCCAATACCTCAGCTACAGCCTGATATAATTCAGGAGGAATTTCTCGATCTAACTCAACTGCCATTAACATACTAGCTAATGTCTTATTTTGATATACGGGAACTGAATGTTGGCTCGCTGTAGAAAGTATTTTATCAGCCATGTAGCCAGTACCTTTGGCTACAACTCGTGGCGCATTTGTGTTGGACTGATAGCTTAATGCAATCGCTTGCTGCGGTTTGTCTGATTTATCTTTATTCATCTTTCTATTCTTCCCCATGACTTAATAGGTTCAAAACTTCTTCTATGTATACGACATGGACCAAATTGCTGCAATGCTTTTAGATGTTCCACCGTACCATAGCCTTTATGTTTAGCAAATCCATATTGTGGAAACTGTTTATCATATTCCTGCATTAAATTATCCCGTTCTACTTTTGCAATAATAGAAGCTGCGCCAATAGAAGCACTAACAGCATCTCCACCAATTAATGACAGAGAGTGCATTTCTAAATCAGGCAAGGGAACAGCATCAATCAGTACAGCATGAGGTCTTTGATGAAGTTTATTAATTGCATCATACATACCAGATATAGTTGCATTATAAATATTCAGATGATCAATTACATCAATATCTATGACGATATGCTGCACACTAATAGCAACTTCTTTTATCGCATGATACAAATACTCCCGTTGCTTAACTGATAGCTTTTTTGAGTCATTAATAGATGGTAGGTGACAGCCTATAGGCAAGATAACCGCACCAACTATTAATGGTCCTGCTAAAGAACCACGACCTGCTTCATCAACACCTGCAATTAAATTATATCCCTTAGCTGCAAGCATTCGTTCTTGCTTATAAAGACCTTGAACACGCTGCTTCTCTAGTAAGTTTTGCTCCTGCCTTTTTTTCCATTTAGTAAATAATCGAGATACTGAAACTCGCGAATCTTGTTTTAAACTATTTATTATAGCTATTGACAGAAGATTATTTTCTTCCAAGAGTTTAGCAATTTCGACTACTGTCATTTGCTCTACATTCAATATTTTGAAACCTCCAATGGACATGCAAAATGAATATAGGTATATATTCTCGCAAAATTCGTTAAATCCTTGTTAAATAATTTTAATAAGCCAATGAAGAAATAATAATTGTTTATAAGGTACACCCAACAAAATTGATTAATCTGAAATAATTATTCTTGCAAAGCTATCTTGAGCTACTTTATGAGCTGCACGGACAAGCGTGCGAATAACAACCTTGATAGAACAACATTCGAATGGTCAGTTAATCATACTACTGAAGCACTGGCTTTTAACACCTCAGGTGAACGTGTTAGATGGGCTCGAATGCAAAAAGGTTGGCTAATCAAAACTCTTGCTGCGAAGGTTGGGATTGATGCAGTTCATCTAAGCCAGCTAGAAAGAAGTACTACCGGCACAGCAGCGATGAAAACTCTATGCAAGTTAGCCACTGAGCTTGAGCAACCAATATGGTTTTTAGGTCGCTTTGAAAATATGCCAGAAGAAACCTTTTTTGAGAAGGTTGAAAAGGCTCGTTGTTATCATGGGCATACTAAGGCTGAAATGGCTGCGGAACTTGGAGTGCATCAACGTACTATATTTAATTGGAAGGATAAAGAACCTAACCAATCACTTAAAAAAAGGGCTTTATTGTATTGCAAAATTTTAGATTAAGGTTATTATAAAGCAAATCCCTTGGTAAGTCCAAACTTATCAGGGGTTTTATTTAACTACATTTGTGCTTATGAGAACAATATCTACAATAGTTTTTATTATCAGCAGCAAATGCGACTACCTCACCTCCTATCACATTCCAATACCGATGATACAAAGCAATAATTTCTTTTTCCTTCATTAAATATACCTTTTTCATATTTCGATTTTTGAAATGAATAAAACCATAGTCAGCAACAGGTTTATTTTGTGTTCTTTCAACCAATAGCTTATATACAGACAGTTGAATGACTTCCGATTCATATACTTGCTGATTCTCACGACTTTTGTAATCTCCAACTATCAAAGTACCGTCGCGAGTTTTCCATACTACATCCGGCTTACCGCACAAAGGTATTGGATCAGTTATTTTCAAGAATTGCTCTAACATATATGGTGATAACTTAGGTTTTCGTCTTGAGCGCAGCCACCAATAAAGAATAACAACTACTATAAGGAATGACATGTCTACCTCCAGGATCTTATAAACCAGCGTAATGCTGCACGGATTGGAATCTTTAATACAGGGTACCTTTCAATTACGTTAACTATATATGGCGATATACTGTAATATAATGAAGTAATCATTCGCCCAGGACTATAAGGTATTAGATGCACATCTCTAAATTCACGCAGGATATTCGTTTCTATGGCATCGATACCAAAGATTGCTGTTGCGATAAAGCAGCGCTTATCTTTGCCAGAAAGCTGACGATTGAATTGTTCATGCTCATGGTTGCCTCGTTTGATGAATGTTGCTGTAAGTGATGTATCTTCGCCATGATGGTGGTCAAGATAGACTTGACGTTCGCATTTCCCCATCTTGGCGAGTTCTGTAGCACTAGTTTGACGCATTTGGGACCTCCAAAAAATAATACCTTCCTATTATATAGCATTATAGAAAGATACGTGAAGAGATATATCCTATATAATTTTCTATTACACTTATTTTTACTATGTATATATTAGCCTCATTCTACCCAGTGTATAGGTAATTTAGGCTTATAATCTTGTTGATTATTTTTTTGTAAAAGCAGTTAATTTAAAAGAGAAATCTAATAAAGAATCACGATATATCAGTATACTATAAAATAATAGGAGGACTTCTTTTATGAAAAAGACCATTGTGATTACATTTCTATTCGTACTAAGTATAGTTGGTGTTAGCTTTGCGGAGCCTACAGTTACATCAGAACAGGGGAAACGAATTACAGGTATTGTTATTGATGCACACGGAATGGGCTTAGAAACCGGGATGAGTCCTACAATTTATGATAAAAATGGACAAGTAGTAAATAATATAATTCCCGATGATTTAAGTTGGATTAGTAAAAATGGTGTAGTTGATTATTATGATTCTATTAAAGAAGTGTCAGATGGTAAAAGTCGAGTCGGAGAGAACTACATTTTGATAAAGGCAATTGAGGTCAGAGACTTTAAAGCTAATCCAGTTATCTCCATTGATGATGCTAAAAAACTAAAAAGCCTACCTGAATTTAACGATATCTTGAAAAAATCAAATATTGTATTTATAAAATAGAAGTTTTAAAGGCAATTAACTACTAATGACAGAACTAACTTGCACACATGATTTCAGAAGCTCAATTTAAAAGACCATCAGCCTAATTAAAGGCAAATGGCTCTTAGTAGTAATTATTTCTTATCTATGGCTTCGTATTTCACGTAATTCTCTTTCATGACGTTCATTTTCACGCTTTTGTCGCTCATGCCACTGTTTTTTGGTTTCGTGAGGACGTCGTTTCATTTCTCGTTCATGACGTTGGTTCTCCGCTCGTTCACGTTCTTGTCTCTCATGTTCAAAGCGTTCTCCATTACCAACTTTCCAATTATTTTGTTGTTGCATAGGGACTGGTTCGTTATATAACGGTGAAGCTTCTATGATTGAAGCACCTAAACCTATTTGCATCATACCTACCATTGAGAAAACAACTATTTTTTTAACTATGCTTTTCATAAATATCACTCCTTGATTTGTTATTTTAATTATAGTATAGAAATATGACAGCATTATGACTAATTAGTAATTTAAAATAATAGAATCATCCTTACTTAATTTAAAAATATGATTTTCTCATGATCTTACAGGTATATGCCAATAACACACCTTTCAAGATGCTAATTGGTACAAGCAAGTTATAAATACTTCCAAAAGCAGCACCGCCCTACTTATAAATGGTAAGACGGTGCATTTCCTTTTAATTTGATTTATTTCGTTGCTCTTTAAATTTATCTAAAATACCAGTTTCCTGCACTATTTTAGATAACTTCTGACTATCCTCCACCCATTTCTGTTGAGCCTCTTTGGGAGGTAAATAGTCGACTTGTAGTCCAATATTCTCTAGCTTATTTTTAAACTCAGGATCAAGAATAATGGCTTTTAATCCATCCGCGAGCTTATTCTTCACCTCAATAGGCATTTCCTTGGGAACTGCCACTCCCATCCAATTACTAAATACAATATCTAATCCTTGCTCTTTAAATGTTGGCATATTTGCAAATATGGGTTCAGTCAACCGTTGTTCACTTGGTACTGCAATCACTCTTAGTGTGCCATTTTTTATATGATCTTTAATCGTTGCCGGACTAGTGAAAGTAGCCTGGATATGTCCACCAAGCAATGCCGTCAATGCCTCTGATCCACCACGGAAAGGAACCGATTCAAGTGTAACACCTGCAGTATGAGCTAGCATTTCACCGAGTACATGAGCAACCGAACCTACACCACTGTTACCAATCTTTATTTCTCCTGGATGTTGTCGCGCATACCCAATCAAATCATCGACGTTTTTCCATGGCTGATCAGCTTGAATTACCATCACATATGGTGAAGAGGTAATTTGTACAATTGGCTCTAAGGCTGTTGGGTAATTATATTTAGTCGATCCATACAGCGATTGTAATATGAGATCCACTCCGCTAATTCCAATAGTATACCCATCAGGAGCAACGCCAGCCAATTCATTCCACCCGATAGTTCCCCCACCGCCAGGTTTATTAAGAATAATTAAAGGCTGTCCTAAATTTGTAGTTGCCGTCTTTTCCATCGCCCGTGCTAATAAATCCATTCCTCCCCCTGCACTAAAAGGAACAATTAAGGTAATCGGCTTCTCCGGGTATTTGCTGGTTGTCGTTACCGTTTTCGGTGGCATCGTAGTACAACCTCCTACCGTGATTGAGATAAGTAATATTACCACTAAAATAAGTTTTTTCTGCAATATCATCTTCCCCTTTCTCGTATTTGAAGCAAATTGTTATTAATTTACTTTAAATACAATTTACTACATTTATTACTAACATTCTCCAATAAATGGCAAATTCCTCTTTGTGGATTATAAAACAAGAGAAATAGCCGCCTCACTCTAAGTGAAGTGCCCCCTGTCAAGTAGACAGTATAAAAACAAAAAGTTTTATGATGCCAATCATTGAGTTGTGGTTGGCATCATTTTTTTATGCGGCTGTATTCAAAAGATACTGTCTATACTCTAGTGGAGTCATACAGTTGAGCCTCTTTTGATATCGATGATTATTGTAGTACTCTATGTATTCGTTGATCGCCTTTTCCAAATCGTCGTAGGAATTGAACTTTTTAAGATAATACATCTCTGATTTCATCATTCCCCAGAATGCCTCCATAGGACCGTTATCTATGCATCTTGAGACCCTGGACATGCTTTGTGTCATGCCTGCATCAACAAGTTTCTTATGAAAGCGCTTGCTAG